>JBBRLJ010000108.1:0-1038 GCA_038231435.1 Planctomycetota bacterium | reverse complement strand
TGATCGGCGACGTGCCGCCAGGTCTGATGCGCCGCGTCGGCGTCGGTTTGCAGGAAGGCCTGGCGGATCGCCGCAGCGACCATGGTGTGCTGGCCCTTTTGGACGTGCGCCAAGGCGTTGCGCATCCAATGCACGCGGCAGCGTTGCCAGGTCGCGCCGAGCACACGGGTGATCGCCAGGCGCAGCCCGTCATGGGCGTCGGAGATCACCAGCTTGACGCCGTGCAAGCCGCGTTTCACCAGGCCTCTTGATAAAGCCCGACCAGAACGGCTCGGCCTCCGAGGGTCCGATGCCGAGGCCAATGATCTCGCGTCGGCCGTCGGTCGTCACCGCCACAGCGATTATCGCCGCCACCGAGAGTGATGCGGCCGCCATCGCGGACCTTCAGGTAGGTGGCGTCGAGCCACAGATAGGGCCACTCGCCCTCGATCGGCCGGTCGAGGAAGGCGTTGACCCGTTCGTCGATGTCCTTGCACAGCTTGGAGACCTGGCTCTTCGAGATGCCGCTGAGGCCCATCGCCTGTACCAGCTCGTCGACCCGCCGGGTCGACACACCGCCGATCCAGGCCTCCTGGATCACCATGACCAGCGCCTTCTCGGCGGTCTTGCGCGGCTCCAGGAAGGGCGGGAAGTACGAACCCTGGCGCAGCTTGGGGATGCGCAGGCTCAGTGAGCCGAGCCGGGTGTCGAGACTGCGGTCGCGATAGCCGTTGCGGTAATTGAGCCGATCGCCGGTGCGCTCGTGCCGCCCGGCGCCGAGCAGCCCTTCGACATCGGTTTCCATCAGGATTTGCAGCACGCTCTCCGCCACGGATCGCAGGAAATCGCCATCGCCGCTCTTCTGCAGCAGCTCAACAAGCGCCATTCTCTCTTCGGTCATCGGGTCCTCGGTGGTTGCTGGTGGCTCTCGCAAATCCACCGTAACGCACCTTCCCGGTGACCACCTTTCGCTCACGCGCGCGCCGAGCTCCAAGTTCTGGGGCATTCCGCCCGGCGCGCGCTCACCACCAAATTTCCACCACGATCGTGGACGCTAAC
>JBBRLJ010000107.1:0-1109 GCA_038231435.1 Planctomycetota bacterium | reverse complement strand
GCCATACTGCTCAGCTCGCTCGCCGCCGCATTCACCTCCTGAACGCTCGCCGTCTGCTCCTCCACCGCCGCTGACACGTTCTGCGCCGACGCCGATACCTCTTGGGCAGACGCGCTCATCTCCTCCGAACCCGCCGCCGTCTCCTCACTGATCGACGCCACCGAAGCGATCGCCGACGATACCTTGTCCGCCCCCAAAGCCATCAAGGCCACCACCGCGCCGTTCTCCTCCGCAGACGCACGCACGCTGTCCATCGTTGCCGTCACCTCCTGCACCTGCGCCGCCATCTCCTCGGCGATCGAAGACACGTTTTCGACCTGCGTGGCCACCGACTGCGCCGCCGCCAGGATCTGCTCCAACGCTTTGCCCGCCGCCTCGCTGTTGGCCGCCCCCTGCGCCACTTCGGCGCTGCTGGCCGTCATCGCCGCCACCGACTCCTCGACCCCCTGACGCACTTTGCCGATCAGCGCGCTGACTTCATTGGTCGCATTGGTCGCCCGCTCGGCGAGCTTACGCACCTCATCGGCAACCACGGCAAAACCACGCCCATGCTCACCGGCGCGTGCGGCTTCGATGGCGGCATTGAGAGCGAGCAGATTCGTCTGTTCGGCGATCTGGTCGATGGTCACCACGATCGCGCCGATCGCCTGGCCCATCTGTCCGAGTTCGATGACCTTGAGCGAGGAGGTGTGTACCTGGTCTTTGATGCGCTCCATGCTCGCCGCCGTCTGTGCGACGGCTTTGCCGCCGGTTTGGGCGACCTCGGTGGCCTGGCGGGCGGTTTCGGCCATCTGCTGGGAGGAGCGGGCGACCTCTTCGACGGCGCGCGCTGCCTGCTGCATACCGGCGTTTGCCTGGCGGGCGGCTTCCTGCTGCTGGCGTCCTCCGTCCTGTGCCTTGCGGACCGCGCCGTGGAACTGCTCCATCTCGGCGGCGGCTTCGGAAGCGGAGCGCGCCTGCTGTTCGCTTGCTTTGGCCATCTCCTGGCTGGTGCTTGCGGACTGATCGGCGGCGCTTGCGACATCCTGCATCGAGCGCGCGATGTCTTCGGAGGCGCGTCCGGTCTGCTCGGCGGAAGTGGAGAGCTGCGTGCTGGTTGCTGCAACGCT
>JBBRLJ010000106.1:0-1156 GCA_038231435.1 Planctomycetota bacterium | reverse complement strand
GAGATCCTCGATGCGCTTGACATCGCGCACGAGAACATCAAGAAGCTGTGTCAGGCGCAGCGCGAGCTCGCCGCCCAGGCCGGCAAGGCCAAGGTCGAGGTCGAGCTCCCGCCGGTCCACGACGAGCTCTACGAGCAGATCAAGGGCTCTCATGGATCCGCCCTGGAGGCGGCCACCCAGGTGGAGGACAAGCTCGATCGTCAGGACGCCACCAAGGCCGTCGAAACGCAGGTCATCGAGAAGTACTCGGGCAGTCCCGAATCCGAGACCTACGCCGAGTACCGCTCAAATGCCCAGCGGGCGTTCGACAAGCTCGAGAAGACGATGATCCGCGAGCGGATCGCCGTGGCCAAGAAGCGCCCCGACGGCCGCAGCGCCGAGGAGATCCGTCCGATCTCGATCGACGTCGCGGTCGCGCCGCGCACCCACGGTTCGGCGGTGTTCACCCGGGGTCAGACTCAGGCGTTCAGCGTCGCCGCGCTGGGCACCACGCGCGAGGAGATGCGCCTGGACACGCTCGGCCTGGAGACCACCAAGCGCTACTTCCACCACTACAACTTCCCGCCCTTCTCGGTCGGGGAGGCGGGCTTCATGCGCGGCCCCAAGCGCCGTGACATCGGCCACGGTGCGCTCGCCGAGCGCGCCCTGGTGCCGATGATCCCCAGCCAGGAGGACTTCCCGTACACGATTCGGGTCGTCTCGGACATCCTCGAGTCCAACGGCTCGAGCTCGATGGCCTCGGTGTGTGGATCGACCCTGTCCCTGATGGACGCCGGCGTGCCGATCAAGGCCCCGGTCGCCGGTATCGCGATGGGCCTGATCAAGGAGGGTGACGACTACATCATCCTCACCGACATCGCGGGCGTCGAGGACCACCTCGGTGACATGGACTTCAAGGTCGCCGGGACCCGGGACGGGATCACCGCTCTGCAGATGGACATCAAGATCACGGGCGTCACGGTCGAGATCATGCGCGACGCCCTGGCCCAGGCCAAGGTCGCCCGTGAGTTCATCCTGGGCGAGATGACGAAGGTCATCGACACCCCGCGCGGCGAGCTCTCGCGCTACTCACCGGGAATCTCCTCGGTCAAGATCGATCCGGAGAAGATCGGCCTGCTGATCGGCAAGGGCGGCGAGACGATTCGCGCCCTGCAGG
>JBBRLJ010000105.1:0-1162 GCA_038231435.1 Planctomycetota bacterium | reverse complement strand
GCCTGCGCTACCGAAGCCGGCCACCGCCGCCTGGGTGCTCCAGGACGACGGCCTGGATGACCTGTCCAACTCCGTCTTGGTCCTCATCAAGGCGCGCCGCTTCGAGGAAGCATTGAGCGCTTGCCGCCGACTGCTGGAACAATTTCCTGATGTGGTCGACGGATTAGAGCGCTCCGCCATGGTCCACGCCGCCATGGGGGACCACGCCGCTGCCGCCGACTTGTACCGCAAGGCTCTGGCCTTCGTCACCCACCCCAGCCGCTGTCACGAGTACGAGGATGCCGATTTCTTCAAAGCGCAATTGGACCAACAGGAAAAGCTCGCCGGACTTCGCTGAAGTCGATCATGCGCGCCTTGCTGCAGTGGATCGTGCGCCCTGACACGGCTTTCGTGGTGCTACCGGCCGCCGGAGCCCTGCTCTTCTCTCTGACCTCGCTCCTCATCTCGCATGTCATCTACGACCGATCGCGGCTCTCGGGCGGCACCTTCCTGCCGGCGCTGCTCCCCGCCTCGACTCGCACCTGGGCGACCCTGCACGCGGGTCTCGATGCCGAGATCGATCTGGACGCCGTCATGCCGGGATCGTGCGTGGCCCGGCTCGACATCTTCGATGCGCGCTACATGAGCGCCCCCTCGATCCGCCGCGCCCGGCGACGCACCGCGACGGTGCGGCCCGCCCTCTCGTGCAGCCCCACCGAGCTGGGCCTGGCCGACGGCGCCTGCTGCGCGGTGATCATCGCCTTCACCGCCCACGAGGTCCGCGACCCCCTGGCCCGTGTCCGCCTCTTCGCCGAGGTGCGCCGGGCGCTGCGCCCACAGGGACGAGCGATCTTGGTAGAGCACATGCGCGACCTGGCCAACTTCCTGGCCTTCGGGCCGGGCTTCTTTCACTTCTTGGCTCACGGTGAATGGCTGCGCACGCTGGCCAGCGCCGGGCTTCAGGTGGTGAGCGAATCGCGGATCACGCCCTTTGTGCGGGTCCTGGTCATCGAGAAGGCCCCATGAGCGCCGATCTGCTCGTTTTCATTCTGCGCCTGTGCGGGGCCAGCCTGCTCTGCCTCGCGCTCTTTCACGTCGTCCTGTGGCGCGCCTTCGATTGGGGCCGGGAGATCGCCGTGCTCTCGCCGTTGAACGCCCGGGTCTTCGTGGTCCACACCTTCTT
>JBBRLJ010000104.1:0-1176 GCA_038231435.1 Planctomycetota bacterium | reverse complement strand
GTCGCGTTCACTGAGTCGAGCTAACAGGACAGTGCCGAGATAGATCGACCAAACGCCATCGGCGGTTTGGTCGAGACCGATGGGGTGCTGCGCGAGGGCCGTCGCGATAAAGAGGACGCGGCCCTGAAAGCGGAACGTGCCGGCGGTCGTGACATGCCGCACTTGGAAATGGCCCGGGTAGTCGAGCGGCGGCAGTCGCTCTGGGTACAGCCGTGCGGAGGGGACGTAGCGACTCGCGGGCGTCTGTCCATCCAACGCGGCGTGCGGCCGCTCCTCGTTGTAGAGCTGGCGAAAGGCGGTGAAGGCGCGCTGCTGCGCCACAAGCGATCCGCGGGCCGGCCGGATCGCCTCGGCCTTCAGCGTCCGGTGCAGGCGTTCGTGCGCGCCGTTCTGCTGCGGCTGGCCGGGCCGGATGCGCTGGTGCTGAATGCCGAGGCGGAGCCACCACACACTGAGCTGCGAGAGTCCATGGATGCCGGTGCTGGCGAAGGGCGTTCCATTGTCGCTCCGGATCGCACGCGGCAAGCCGTAAGTGCGAAACGCCCGCTCGAGCACGGCGCGCGCGGGGCCGCCCTCGGTCGAACGCAGCCCGTGGCACGCCAGGGAAGTACCGCGCGTAGTGGTCGGCGAGTGTCAGAGGATAGCAGACCACTCCGTCGCCGGTTTTAAACTGCCCCTTGAAGTCGATGGTCCAGAGTTCGTTCGGTTCCGTCGCGGTGGCGCACCCCACGCCGGGAGGCAAGGGCGGCGGCGTGTGGGAGCGACGGCGGCGATGGGAAGGGACCAGCCCCTCGCGGACCAGGAGGTCGCCTACGGTGCTCGCGGCCGGTTGGGCGAGCGCCGGCCGATGACCGGCGAGCCAGTGGAGGAGCTTGACCGGTCCCCACGTCATCTGCGCTCGGCGTTTGTCGCAGAGCAACTTGGCGGTCGCGGCGGGGATCTGGTGTGGACACCAATGCGGCGCATGACTGCGATCGCAAAGCGCGGGGCGGCCACCCGCGTTGAAGCGATCGAGCCACTTGTAGCCGGTCTTGCGACTGATGCCGTACCGGGCACACAGCTCCGTCATCGAGAAGAGCCCGTGCTGGTGATCGGTGATGAAGCGGTCGCGCTGGTGCATGGGTGCAGTCTCCAACCAGGGCATGGCATCCTCCGAGAGGCTACCATGCTAGTGAG
>JBBRLJ010000103.1:0-1192 GCA_038231435.1 Planctomycetota bacterium | reverse complement strand
TCGCCGGATCGACCCGCTCGGACAACAACGTGATCGTGATGGAACGCACTGGCGTGGTGCTCGTCGCGTTCCCACCCGACGATCAGACCACCAGCTTTCCCCCGTTCGCCTGGAAGGAATGACCGGGCTGGGAGCCTGGCGGCCGCCAGGGCATCGCCACCTGCCGCCACCCTGCGCCACCCGTTCGGCAGCCGCTTCCATGCGCTCCGGCCGGTGGTACGCAAGTTGATACGCGGCGGGCATGATGGCGTACACCCTCCCAATGCCCGCCGACGATCTCGCCCGGTACCGCGCTGGTGATCTCGCCCGGTACCGCGCTGGTGGTCTCGCCGCTGATCGCGCCTACGGGCGCACGACCAGGGACGCCGACAGCGGCTGCTGCGACAGCTGGCGCGCGCCATGCCGCCGCCATGGCGAGCCACCTCGAGCGATGTGAAGACCGAGTGATTCCTCGCTGTGCGCGCTGGCCCAGCTCTCGCTTGGCGGGCCGCTGTGGATCTATGCCCGCCGAGCGCCGGAGAAGTCGACGCTGTACGAGACCGTACGTGAGAATCTCGAGACGCTGTACGGCGCTATCGACGACGGCGCGCTCGAGGTGAGATCCCGAAGCACGCGAAGAAGGAGCTCGAGTCGTACCTGGACTGTGGCCAGCTCTGCCGAGGCTTCGCGAGGCTGAAATGCGGAGACTGCAAGGAGAGCCGGATCGTCGGATTCAGCTGCAAAGGCCGCGGATTCTGCCCCTCGTGCTGCGGGAGGCGGATGTGTGCGACGGCCGCGAACCTGATCGAAAATGTGCTCCCCCAGCAGGTCGCGCTGAGACAGTGGGTGCTGACGTTCCCGTTTCCGTGCGGCGCCGGCTCGCGATGGACGGCACGCTGCTCGGCACCCTGACGCGCATCTTCGTGGAGACCGTCCACGCGTTCTACGCGGAGAAGGGAGGCAAGTCACAGGGGCTTCGCGCGTAACGGGCGTTCCTCCGGGTCCTCGGCGTGCCTGCTGCGCTCGCCGCGCTGCCGCTGGTGTCGATCGGGGCGACGCTGCTCCTGTTCATCGCGCCGTCGCTCTCCGCGGGGACGCTCCCTGGCCCCATCGAGCGAGGCTCGTAGCCTCGAAGCCGCAGTCGCGACAGGTCTGGGACCCCTCCCGCCGGAGGGGGCATCGACGGAAAAATGGCTTGAAATACCTATGCGCC
>JBBRLJ010000102.1:0-1224 GCA_038231435.1 Planctomycetota bacterium | reverse complement strand
GATGAACTACGACGCGCTGTTTCAGGCTCAGCTCGACGGCTTGCATGATGCGGGTAATTACCGGGTGTTTGCGGATCTCGAGCGGTGCCAGGGCAGTTTTCCGCGGGCGGTGCGGCATGCGGGGGGTGAGCGCCACGAGGTTACCGTGTGGTGCTCGAACGATTATCTCGGCATGGGCCAGCACCCCGATGTGATCGGTGCGATGCACGACGCGCTCGACGCTTGCGGTGCCGGCGCGGGCGGCACGCGCAATATCTCGGGCACCAACCACCATCATGTGCTGCTCGAGGCCGAGCTGGCGGACCTGCACCACAAGCAGGCGGCGCTGATCTTCACGAGCGGCTACGTCTCGAACTGGGCGGCGCTGGGCACGATCGCGGCGCGGCTGCCCGACTGCATCGTGCTGTCGGATGCGCTGAACCACGCCTCGATGATCGAGGGCATCCGCCACAGCCGCGCCGACCGCATGGTGTGGAAGCACAGCGACCCCGCCGACCTCGACCGCAAGCTCGGCACGCTCGATCCGGCGCGCCCCAAGCTCGTCGCCTTCGAGAGCGTCTATTCGATGGACGGCGACATTGCGCCGATCGCCGAGATCCTCGACGTCTGCGAGAAACACAATGCGATGAGCTATATCGACGAGGTCCATGCGGTCGGGCTGTACGGCCCGCGCGGCGGCGGCGTCGCCGAACGCGAAGGGCTGATGGACCGCATCACCGTGATCGAGGGCACGCTCGGCAAGGCGTTCGGGGTGATGGGCGGCTATATCGCCGGCAGCCACGCGATGGTCGACTTCGTCCGCAGCTTCGCCAGCGGCTTCATCTTCACCACCGCGATCCCCCCCGCGATCGCCGCGGGGGCGGCGGCCAGCGTCCGCCACCTGAAGGCGAGCACATCCGAGCGCACCCGCCACCAGGAGCGCGTCGCCAAAGTCCGCCGCCGGCTGAACGCCATCGGCATCCCGGTGCAGGACAACCCCAGCCACATCATCCCGGTGATGGTCGGCGACGCCAGGAAGTGCAAGATGATCAGCGACTGGCTGCTCGACCACCACGGCATCTACGTCCAGCCGATCAACTATCCGACCGTCCCCAAGGGCACCGAGCGGCTGCGGATCACGCCGTCGCCCGTCCACTCCGACGCCGACATCGACAAGCTCGTCACCGCGCTCAGCGAAATCTGGAGCATGTGCGCACTCAGCCGGGTCGCGGTCGCGGCGTAAGG
>JBBRLJ010000101.1:0-1337 GCA_038231435.1 Planctomycetota bacterium | reverse complement strand
TGGACGGCGAGACGTTGAAGGCGCTGGCGGCATCGCGGATGGATTCCCGCCACGACCATCTCAATGCGCTGATGGATTGAGCCTTGTCGCTTCCTACCCCGGAACCGGGCTTGGTCATCCCCTATGCCTATCTGTGGCGGCACGAACATCGCAAAGGGCAGGAGGAAGGCCGCAAGGTCCGCCCCAGCGTCATCGTGCTGGCGGTGCAAAGCCCCAAGGGCAGTGCCCCGCGCGTCACGGTCGCACCGATCACACACACCCCGCCCACGAAGGACGGGGAAGCCATCGAGCTGCCGCCTCGCGTCAAACAGGCGCTCGGTCTCGATGACGATCGCTCCTGGATCGTGTTCGATGAAGTGAACCAGTTCGCCTGGCCCGGCTATGACATTCGGCCCGTGCCTGGGAGCAAGGATCGCTTCGCCTACGGCTTCATCCCGCCCAAGCTCTACGATACCGTCATCGGCCGCATCCTCGAACTGGCCGCTGCGCGGCGCGTCACCGAGATTCCCCGCGACTAGGCCACCTACCGGCCAAAGCCGGTATCCGGCCCGTCGCGCCCGCGTTGGCGTTCCCGCTCCTGCTGCCGATCGCGCTCCGCCTGCCCCGACTGATCCAGCTCGATTCCCGGCGCTTGCTCGCGCCGGGGTGAGGGGTCGAGCGCTGGCAGCATGTCGAACCCGTCGCCGGTGCTGGTCTGCAACCCCGCCCGCATCGTCCGCGCCGCGCCCTGGACGAAGCTCGCCATGCCCTGCGCCGCCAGCTCGGCCCGCTCGCGCACGCGCCCGCCCATCTCGTGCAGCCATTCCCGACCGCGCTCGATATAGACCCCCAGCCCGCGCGCCTCGCGAATTACCTCGTTCATTTGCCCGCGCGGCGTCACCGCACGCGGCTCCTCGCCTGCCGCGATCTGCTGGCGTTCGGCGCGCCGCTCGATCGCGGCCGACGCATGCCCCATCTTCACCGTCGGCTCGATTTCCAGCCCCTGGCGGGCATAGCTGCGATGATCGACCCGCTCGGGCACCTGGGCCAGCTCCAGCGCGTCGTTGACTTGGCTCGCCCATCGTTCGCGGATCGCCTCCACTTCGATCGATGCCGACGAACGCACGTCGAGCTGGCGCGTCTTCGCCCCAAGCCCGTCCGCGTCGACCACCCGCGTCGTCGTCATGACATGGGCATGGTGGTTGCGATCGTCGCCATAATCATGCGGGCCATGGATCGCCGCATCGACCGCCACCCCGTAGCGGTCGCGAAGATCCTCCGCGAAAGCACGAACCAGCTCGCGGCGCTGACCGGCGTCCAGCTCGGCCGGTAGCGCCAGCTCGTATTCCCGTGCCACC
>JBBRLJ010000100.1:0-1366 GCA_038231435.1 Planctomycetota bacterium | reverse complement strand
ACGGCGGGCCGCCGCGCAGAGCCAGCTTGCGTCGGGCGAGACGGGTGAAGTTGAGGACGGTCCACTCTGGCAGGGCGGCGGCCTGGACGATGCGCACCATGGCTGCGGGCGCCTCGGGAACATCGAGCATGGCTGCGGCTTGTAGCAACGAGGCCGCTGCGTCCCACAGCCGGCCCGGCTCCTCGTCTGAGCTTTTGCATTCGCTCTCGAGCTCCGCCACCAGTGCTTCGAGCCGGCGGGGGGCGCTCGCCATGTCCTTCTCCCAGAGCGACGCCGCGAACGAAACAGCATGTCTCGGCAGCCGCACCAGATCGTCGAGGTCTTGCTCGAGCGTGGCCGGGTCGACCAGCGCCAAGCGCCCATAAACGGCGTCGATGCCGTCCTCCACCCACTGGAACTCACAGGCTCTTACCGCCTCGTCGACCAAGGTCAGCGCGGCCCGCGGATCGCGCCGCGCAGCGAGGCGAAGTCTGGTCGTCCACACCGCGCTGTCAAAGGCGGTGCCAGCATCCAAGGCTTGCCAGCGCTCGTGGACTCTGGGTGGCGAAGGCACACCGGCGTCGACGGCGCCTACGGTGGCCTCGCCCACTGCATCTGCGCATTGGTCTCGAAGACCGAGCCGCCAGAAGTCTTCGACGAGCTGATCACACCGGACCGCATCGGTCATCGCCAGAATGCGGGGCAACCGCATGAAGTCCGGGACCAACCCCGCGCCGTGCAGCTCATCGGCCAACGCGCAGGCCCATGCCGGTGTGACCACACCACCGAGACGCTCCAACACTTGGACGCGCAGCGGCATCGCGAGAGCGTGGAGTGATGCAAACGCCGCCACTGTGTCGCCTAGCTTGAGCAGCCTGAAGAAATTAGCGATCGTACCCACCAACGGCGATATCCAGCTTCGCGGCGCGTCGTCGGCCCAGGCCAGCGCGGATCCGCCCAGGAGCAGCGTGTACAGATCAAGCGGGCGGTCCGCCCCGAGCATGACGCGCACTGCGCGCTCCGCCACAACTTCGCGCTCGCTTGTCATCGAATCCTTTCACACATCAATGCGAGTGGGCGTCGCCAGTGCGCCACCATGGAATCGCGTCAACCGGCGCCGACTGTAGCAGCCACAGGTCGTCCCACAATGGCCTCGGCGCATGAATCCAGTCCGGGCCGGGGTAGCGCCCGGGATTGGAGCGACCAGCCAGGCGCGCCGGACCGAGCGCAGGGAGGAACGGCTCCGACGGCGGGCCGCCGCGCAGAGCCAGCTTGCGTCGGGCGAGACGGGTGAAGTTGAGGACGGTCCACTCTGGCAGGGCGGCGGCCTGGACGATGCGCACCATGGCTGCGGGCGCCTCGGGAACATCGAGCATGGCTGCGGCTT
>JBBRLJ010000099.1:0-1444 GCA_038231435.1 Planctomycetota bacterium | reverse complement strand
GCCGGTGATCGAGACCGCCGAGGCGGACTTCGCCACCCTCGGCGTGCAGATGCGCGGCTACCACGACTTCGGCGTCGCTCTGCAGGAGCCGCGCGCCGGCCTGAAGGCCAAGGGCGAAGCGTAAGAAAACGCGAGGCGTACGTCTCGGCCCGGTCTATCCCCACACCTTCCCTGAATCGGAGCTGATCCATGCCTGCGACTTTCATCCACGACGGCGAGTATCTCGATCACATTCCGGCGGCCGATCTGCCGGTGGGATCGGTGGTGGTGATCGGCGATGCCATCGGCATCGCCCACCGCGCCATTCCCGCCGGCAGCCTTGGCAGCCTGGCCATGTGCGGCGTGTTCGAGGTGCCGCGCGCGCCCGGTCTGCTGATCGCCCAGGGCAGGCGCCTGTTCTGGGATCCCGCTGGCCAGCGCGCGGGAATCGACGGGGCGCTCATCGGCGTGCTGCCGATCGGCATCGCCGCCGCCGAGGCCCTCGACACCGCGACCACGGTGCGCGTGCGGCTGAACCACTGAGGACGGCATGGACGTTCTCGCTGATGTCCTGGGACAGGGCCTGGCCTGGCTGGAGCGGCAACGCCAGCAGTTCCTCACCAAGCCAGTCCGCTACCGCCGTGCCACTCAGGAGGTCCCTGCCTCCGCCACGGTGGGTACGACCATATTCCGGCTCGATGTCGGGCCGGGGATCACCGAACGGATCGAGGCGCGCGACTTCCTCATCGCCGCCACCGATCTCGCCGCACTGCCTGCCTTCCAGCAGCCGCAGCGCGGTGACCGAGTGATCGAAGACGACACGACGACGCGCCATCACTACGAGGTCATCGCTCCCGGCCACG
Source organism: Planctomycetota bacterium (assembly GCA_038231435.1). Taxonomy (GTDB): domain Bacteria; phylum Planctomycetota; class UBA11346; order UBA11346; family UBA11346; genus JACCZE01. The sequence goes on along the minus strand of JBBRLJ010000099.1, from coordinate 602 downwards.
AACCGGTGTGGCGGTGGTCAGACCCGAACCGCGCCTGCTACCGCATCCACACCAAGCTCGTGAAGACGGAGACCCTGTGATCGAAACCCTGGCCAAGACCGCGATGATCGGGCTGCTCGCCGCAGCGGTTCCGATGGATGCGCCCGAGCCTGCGCTGTGGGCGCAGTGGGGACTCGCCGGTGTGGTCGTTGCCTACGTTCTGTGGCGCGACCACCAGCGCGAGAAGCGCATGGCCACCGCCATCGACGCCCAGCAGCGCTGGATCCGCGAGACGCTAGTGAAGACCCTGGAGCGTAACGCCACCGCGATGGAGCGCATGGCCACCTGGCTAGAGGCAAACGAAGAGCCCACCCGCCGCCGGATCACCGCCGTCACGGAAGGAGCCATTCATGGCAACGACCGCTGAGATCGCCGACGCCGTGGTGGCGGTGCTCGCCTCGGTGCCGGGTCCGATCCCGGTGCAGGCCGGACGGTCATGGTTGCCGCTGGCCGACCTGACCGAGATGGAGGCGCTGCGCGTCACCGTGGTGCCCGCTGGGCGCACCATCGCACCGGCCGCACGGGATCTGCTGGTCCATGACCACCGCATCGAGATCGCGGTG
>JBBRLJ010000098.1:0-1525 GCA_038231435.1 Planctomycetota bacterium | reverse complement strand
GGATGGAACTTTCCCCGCCCTCCGGGTATGCATCGCGGCAACGTCATGCCGCAGTTCACCTACAAAGCCCGCCGCCGCTCCGGCGAACTCATCGAGGGCTCCCTCGATGTCGCCGACCGGCCGGCCGCCCTCGGTCAGATCGCGAAGCTCGGGCTGTACCCGCTGATGGTCGAGGCGGCGAAGGGCAGCGCGCGCGCGGCGGCTGCGAAGGCCGGCGGCGATACCGGCGCCAAGGCGGGCACGGGGCTGCGTTTCTTCAGCAACCGGCGCCGCAAGCCCAAGCTGCAGGAGATGGCGACCTTCACCCAGCAGCTGGCCAACCTGCTCAAGGCCGGCATGCCGCTGACCATGGCGCTCCAGAGCATGAGCAGCCTCACCTCCAAGGGCATCCCCGGCGAGGTGCCGAGACAGCTCAAGCAGGACGTCACCGAGGGCCGTTCGCTCTCCGACGCGATGGCCAAGCAGCCCGATGTCTTCCCGCCGATCGTCATCAACATGGTCCGCGCAGGCGAGCAGAGCGGCGCCCTGGAGGAGGTGCTCCGGCGGCAGGCGGCCCACTTCGAGCGTTTCGCGGACGTGCAGGCGAAGTTCAAGTCGGCGATGGTCTATCCGCTCGTCGTCTGCCTCGTGGGCGTCGCGCTGGTGGTGTTCTTCATGACCGTCATGCTCCCTAAGTTCATGACGCTCTTCGAGAGCATCCAGGGCCTCGAGCTGCCGGCGACGACCAAGCTGCTCATCGACACCAGCCGGTTCATCACGACATGGTGGTGGCTGTTCCCGATCGTCGGCGTCGTGGTGACCATCCTGTTCCAGCGATACCATGCCACCGTGGACGGACGCCGGTCCATCGACCGCCTCAAGATGAAGCTCCCCATCTTCGGCGCCGTGGTGAAGCTGAACTTGTTCGGCCAGTTCGCGCGCACGCTCGGGACCTTGCTCAAGAACGGCGTGCCCGTGCTGCAGGCGCTGCGCATCACCGAGCAGATCATCCCCAACGTCGTGCTCGCCGAGGCCATCGCGAAGACGCGCGAAGGCGTCACCGACGGCAAGACGCTCGCCCAACCGCTCGCGAAGAGCGGCCTCTTCCCGCAGCTCATGATCGACCTCCTGAAGATCGGCGAGGAGACGGGCGACATCCCCGGCTCGCTGGAGAACGTGGCCGAGACCTACGAGCGCGAGCTGACGCTGGCGCTGCGCGCGATGACGAACCTGATCGAGCCCCTGATGATCGTCGGTATCGCCGTCATCGTCGGCTTCTTGTTGATGAGCGTGATGTCGGCGATGTTCGCCATCACGCAGAGCATCCAGCGATGACGCGTGGCGCGATCAGAGGAGCGGAGCAGCCCCCCCGGCGATGCACGGCGTCCGCGCCGCGCCGCGCCGCCTTCACCCTGATCGAGCTGATGGTCGCCATCACCATCGGCGCGCTGATGATGATGATCGCCATCCCCGCGCTCCGCGCCGCCACCAAGCCGCCGTTGGTGCGGGCGACGAACGACTTCTTGGAGGCCTGCCGCGAGGCGCG
>JBBRLJ010000097.1:0-1611 GCA_038231435.1 Planctomycetota bacterium | reverse complement strand
TAGCCGCTCCTATTCATGACGTGGCTTGGCGGAGGCGGGTCTGTGTCGAGACGTGCGTCATCGGCCTTTCGTTGGAGCTGGAGATCGCACGGGTTGGAACGCGTTGGAGAGATGATGCGGGCGAACGGGGCATCGGCCCCATTGGTCATGGCGCGCACGGCCAGAGCGCGCACGGCAGCGAGCGGAACAGGTCGGCCTCGGGACAGGCGGCGGCGAAGGCGATGCGGACACGGCTCGCGGTCTCGATGACGCGCGCGGCAACCTTCAGCAGGCGAAGCCGCAGCGTGGCGAACTCGGCGGCGGCGAGTTCGCGGGGCCTCGGGATTGCATCGCGCACGGTGAGCATTAGCCAGTAGGCGGCGGTGTGGAGCACGAGGCGCATCTGGTTGGCCAGCGCCGAGCGGCACGAGGTCCGGTCCGAGGCGAGCTGGGTCTTGTGCAGCTTGATCAGGTTCTCGGCCTGCCCGCGCGCGCAATAGAGGCTGTCGTAGAGCCACTCCGCCGAGCCGAAGGTGAGGTTGGTGACGATGAAGCGGATGTCGAGGCCGAGCGGGGTCGCCTCGATGCGCGCGACGGCGCGGCGCTCGCGGCTCCAGGACTTCGCCTTGTGCCGCGTCTCGGCATAGTCGCGTAGGATCACCTTGCTGGTGACGGCGCGCTCGGTGCGCACCGCGTCGGCCGTCGCCTCGACCTTCGCCGACAGCGGCTTTGATCCGGCGAGGCCGAAGACGTAGTCGACGCCGTTCGCCTCGCACCATTCCATCGCCTCGGGTCGCGCGTAATGGCTGTCGCCGCGGAACAGGATGCGGGTCTTCGGCCAGCGGCTCCGGATGCGCCGGACGAGACGCCGGAGATGGCCGCGCACCTCGGTGCCGGATGGCGTCTTGCCGGGGCGCAGGACGACGGCGACCGGGCGGCTCCGGTCCGTGTCGTAGACGTGGATCGGCAGGAAGCAGCGTTCGTCGTAATGGGCGTTGAACAACGACAGCTGCTGGTGGCCGTGCACCACATCGCAGGTGTCATCGATATCGAGCGTGATGGAACGCGGCGGCCTCGGATAGGAGTCCATCCAGGCATCCACCAGGGCGTAGGTCAGGCGTATCACGTCGCGCAAGCCCGGCGCGTTCTCGAGCCGCGACAAGGTCGGCTGCGAGCAGAGGTCGTCGCCAGTATCCGGCAGGCGCCCGCAGGCGAGCTTGAACGCTGGATCGCGACGCAGGTGGTCGAGATCGTCGGCGTCCTCGTAGCCCATGGCGATGGCGAAGACGCGGGCTCGGATCATGTCGGCAAGCGTGTGCGTGACGCGCGTCGGATCGCGGCGGTCGGGGACCAGGCGCGCCAGACGCGCGGCGATGCCGAGGCGCCGCTCGGCCATGGCGAGCAGCATGACGCCCCCGTCCGAGGTAAGCCGACCGCCGTCGAAATCGGCTGTGATCTTCCGACCGCGGACGGCTGGAAACACGAACGGCAGGATCGTAACGTTGGTCATGGCGGGCGTGGCCGGTGCGACGATGCGCGAATGGTTGGTCTCGACACCCAAACAATACGCAAAATCAATCGCTTAAGCTACGCCCGCCAGCCCATCATCCACCACATCGTGCATAAGATGGG
>JBBRLJ010000096.1:0-1624 GCA_038231435.1 Planctomycetota bacterium | reverse complement strand
CCATCTTCAGCACGCGCAGGATCGCGTCGATGCGGGACAGCGGCATGTCCGACTTCGCGAACACCCGCTTCACGCTCGACTCCGACATGCCGAGTCCGTCGGCCAGATCGGCATAGGTGATACCGGCCGAGCGCAGTTCGGCCTTGAGTGCGTCGACGAGATCCTGGGTCGTGCTCATGGGGCTTCGCGATGTCGCCTCCAGTATCGCCGAGCGCCGTCGCCCAGGTAGCGCGCGCCGATACCGGCGGCAGCCATCGTCGCCACGCTCCTCATGGCGATGGCGGAGGCACCGGCGCCTTGTGAAGATGAGCCTCGTTCATCCACCCACCTCGCCAGAGGACACCATGCAAGCCACCTCGATCCGTCATGACACCAAGGCCTGGAAGGCCCAGGTCTGGATCTCCTTCTTCACCGCCGCCGCTCTCTGCGCCACGGGTCTCGCCTATCTGCCGGGACGTGACCTGGATCGCGCCTTCATGATGATGGGCTACGTCTTCTGCGTCTCGGCGGCGTTCGCGCTTGCCAAGTTCGTTCGCGACAAAGAGAAGCGGAAAGTGGACACGCCGCTCTGGGGCGTGGTGGTGTGGGGTGCCTTCGCCCTGGCGGTCGGGCTCACCGCCTGGGGCCTCGTGCAAATGGAGATCAGCCCGACCTACAAGGCCTTTCTCGGCGTGAGCTGGCTGTTCCTTCTGTCGGGAACATTCACCCTGGCCAAGACGCTGCGCGACCAGCATGAAGGCCTCCTGGCCGAGGCCAGACGCGGCGGCATGTCGGCATGCGCTGCATGCGAAACCGAATGAGTCCCCTTCGATTCCCTTCCTCCTCAAGGATGCAAAGATCATGACAACACTTCCCCTTCGTCGCCTCGCCGCCGTGATGGCAATCGCTCTTGGCTTCTGCTCCGCAGCGCGCGCTCAGTCGACCCTCTCCGACGCCAGCGCCGTCTCCATGCTGCCAATCGCAGTCTCGGTCGCCGCGCCGGTGATGGTGCTCTCGGCCGGCGCCGCGCTCACCGTCGTCTCGGTTGAAGCGACAGCGATCGGCGCAGTCTGGGTCCTGGAGCGCGCATCGGACGGCGCAAGGGCCAGCATCCGGCTGGCCGGACGCGGCATCGCCGGCGCCTCGGTCGCGGCCGGCACGGCCGTCGCCGTCACCGCCATCAGCACGGGCTGGGTCCTCTCGACCGCCAGCGAAGCGATCGCCTTCGTCCCCAACGAGCTTGGCGCCGCCCTGCTCTACAACGAGAGGATCACGCGATGAGCGCAGCGACGTCATGCCAGCGCCTGCGTAGCCTTCTTGCCGCGTTGGCCGTCTCGCTCTGCTTGGCCAGCGGCAACGCCCAGGCCGGGCGCACCTGCGAGCAGCGCCCACCTACGGCGCAAACGATCGTTCGCGCCATGGCGCTCGCCGAGCGGGCGGCGGATCGGCTCGACCTGAGCGGGGCCAAGGTCGTGGTGATCGCCCGCGCGGGACAGAACCTCAGCGAGTACGGCCTTCGCTATTCGCACCTGGGCTTTGCCTATCGCGAAGGTGCCGGTAAACCTTGGCGCGTCGTACACAAGCTCAATCAATGCGGATCGGCACGCGCCTCGCTCTATCGACAAGGCCTCGGCGAATTCTTCCT
>JBBRLJ010000095.1:0-1687 GCA_038231435.1 Planctomycetota bacterium | reverse complement strand
CCTGTCGCGGCGCTTCTACTTCATGCACCACAAGGAGCTCGACAACCTGCCCGAGGTCGCCCGCCTGCACGCCGAGCTGCTGCGCGCCGTTGCCACCGGCGACGAGAAGGAGGCGGCTGCCTCCTGCGACCGGCAGATCGATTACGCCGAGGCGTTTGCCAAGCGGATCATCACGCGCGGCTTCTGAGGCGCGGCGAGCGGGCAGTCCGAGGCGCTTCCTTGACGCGCTAACATATTATAAATACAGTAGCCCATGGAGAGTGCCCATGCACCTGACCGAGCAACAGGTCGCTGAATTCCATCGCGACGGTTGCGTCTTTCCGCTCCGCGTACTCAGCGCGGAACAGGCGGCGCACTACCGCCGCTGCCTCGAGGAGCACGAGGCAGTCGCCGGCCAGCCGCTGCAAGGCAACCTGCGTCACAAGACACACCTGCTCTTTCGCTGGGCCGACGAGCTCGTCCACAACGCCGAAATCCTCGACGCGGTGTCCGACGTCATCGGCCCCGACATCCGCTGCTGGACGACGAACTTCTTCATCAAGGAAGCGAGCAGCCCGGGCTTCGTGTCGTGGCACCAGGACTCGACCTACTGGGGCCTCGACCCCGACGACGTCGTCACCGCCTGGGTAGCGTTCACCGACGCGACGCCGGAGAACGGCTACATGCAGTTCATGCCCGGGACGCACAAGGTCGAGCAGTTGCCGCATCTCGACACCTTCCACCGCGACAACCTGCTCTCCCGTGGGCAGGAGATTTCGGTCGAGGTCGACACCTCGAAGGCGGTCGGCATCGGCCTGCAGGCGGGCGAGATGTCGCTGCACCACATCAAGCTGGTGCACGGCTCGGAACCGAATCGCGGCGCCGACCGGCGCATCGGCCTGGCGATCCGCTACATCCCCACCCATGTGCGGCAGACGAAGGTGCGCGACTCGGGCATGCTGGTGCGCGGCGTCGACCGCTTCCATCATTTCGACGAGGAACCGCGGCCGCAGGCTGACCTCGATGCCGCGGCGCTCGCCGCGCACGCAGACGCAGTCGGCCGGCAGGTCGCGGCCCTTTACCAGGGCACCGACAAGCAGGCCTTTCGCGCCTGAGTGCGCGCCTGCGCGCGAGCCCACTCGAGGAGACCGCATGACGCCCGAGCAGATCCTCGACATTCCGCCGCGCGTGCTGACCCAGGCGCAGCGCGAGTTCTACTTTCGCGAGGGCTACATCCTTCTCGAGAAGATCATCGGCGACGAATGGATCGCCAGGCTGCGCCAGGCGACCGAGGAGCTCGTCGAGCGCAGCCGCTCGATCACGAAATCCGACCACGCCTTCGATCTCGAGCCCGACCACCGGCCGAGCGCGCCGCGCCTGCGCCGGGTGAGCAACCCGACCGAGCACCACCCGGTGTTCTGGGAGTACGTCAACCATTCGGTGATGCCCGATGCCGTTGCCGATCTCGTCGGGCCCGACGTGAAGTTCCACCATTCCAAGCTCAACTTCAAGTGGAGCAAGGGCGGCGAGGAGGTGAAGTGGCACTACGACATCTCGTTCTGGCCGCACACCAACTACTCGCCGCTCACGATCGGCACCTATCTCTACGACTGCGGCATGGCGCAGGGACCGCTCGGCGTGATTCCGCGCAGCCACCGGATCGAGCCGATGCTCACGCAGTACGACGAGAACGGCCAATGGGTCGGCT
>JBBRLJ010000094.1:0-1731 GCA_038231435.1 Planctomycetota bacterium | reverse complement strand
GTCGTCACCTGCGACATCAACGACTTCGAGGTGCCCGGAGGCACGCGCTTCGATCGCGTCGTCTCGGTCGAGATGTTCGAGCATCTGCGCAACTGGGGCGAGGCCTTTCACCGCGTCGCCGGCTGGCTCGCGCCCGGCGGCAAGTTCTTCATGCACGTGTTCGCGCATCGCGGCGCGCCGTATCCCTTCGTCGAGCGCGACGAGACCGACTGGATGAGCCGCCACTTCTTCTCCGGCGGCATGATGCCGAGCGACGACCTCCCGCTGCGCTTCCAGACCGAGTTGAAACTCGTGTCGCGCTGGCGCTGGAGCGGCACCCACTACGCGCGCACCTCGGAGGCCTGGTTGGCCAACATGGATGCGAGCAAGGCCGATCTGTGGCCGCTGTTCGAAGCGACCTACGGCCGCGAGCAGGCCGCGGTGTGGTGGATGCGCTGGCGGCTCTTCTTCATCTCGGTCGCCGAGCTGTTCGCGTTCGAGGGCGGCGCCTGCTGGTGGGTCGGACACTACCTGTTCGAGCGGCGGGACGGAGCGCGATGAGTCCGTTCGCCAAGGCGGCCCTGTTTGGATTCGCCGTCACTGTCGCGCTCGCGTTCCTGACCTGGCTGGCGAGCCTCGTGCAGCGCGATGTGAGCCTCGTCGACCGCATGTGGTCGCTGCTCATCGCTGCGCCGATCCTCGCCTATGGCTGGGCACTTCCCCCCTGGACGCTGCGAACGGAAGTCATCGCCGTGCTGCTCGCCTTGTGGGCGATACGCCTTGCGGCTTACGTGTCGTGGCGCAACTGGGGCCATGGCGAGGACCGCCGCTACCAGGCGATCCGCGCTCGCAACGGTCCGAACTTTCCGCTCACCAGCCTCGTCTACATCTTCCTGCTGCAGGCGGTGCTGGCCTGGGTGGTGTCGACGCCGCTTCTCGCGGCCTTCGCCTACCCGCGCGAATGGTCCGTCTGGATCGACTGCACCGGCGCCACCATGGTCGCCTTCGGCATCGTCGTCTCCGCCATCGCCGATCAGCAGCTCGCCACCTTCAAGGCCGACAGCGCGAACAAGGGCAAGGTCATGGACCGCGGCGTCTGGCGTTACACGCGCCACCCGAACTACTTCGGCGAGTTCTGCGTCTGGTGGGGCTTCTTCGTGATGGTGCTGCCGTTCGGCTGGTGGAGCGTCGTGTCGCCGATCGTGATGAGCGTGCTGTTGCTGAAGGTCTCGGGCGTCGGCCTTCTCGAGAAGGACATCGGCGAGCGCAGGCCGGCCTACCGCGACTACATCGCCCGCACCAACGCATTTTTTCCAGGCCCTTCACGGAGCATTCGATGAGCAAGAGAAACAGGTTGCGGCCGGTCGCGGCTGCGGTCGCCGTTGGCGCCACGGCGGCGCTCCTGGTCGCCTGCCAGAGCATGGTCACGTCGCAGGAGCGGCCACCGCTGGCGCTGGCGTCCGCGGTCGACCTGCCCCGCTTCATGGGCGACTGGTACGTGATCGCCGCCATCCCCACGATCTTCGAGAAGAACGCCTTCAGCCCCAAGGACTCGTACCAGCTCGACGCCGACGGCACGATCGCCACCACCTTCTCCTACCGCGCCGGCTCGTTCGACGGCGACGCCAAGGCGATGCGTTCGCGCGGCTTCGTGCTCGGCCAGGGCAATGCCGTGTGGGGGCAGCAGTACGTCTGGCCGATCAAGGCCGACTACCGCATCTCGTACGTGTCCGACGACTACCAGCTCACCGT
>JBBRLJ010000093.1:0-1740 GCA_038231435.1 Planctomycetota bacterium | reverse complement strand
TTTACCGGTGCGCCGCTCGTTTTCAATTCCCTCTGGATCAGCCGCCATCGCGAGCTGTGGCGGCGCTGGGCGGTCCTGTTCTTCGGCGCGCTCGGCCTCGGTCTTTGGATGCTCACCACCCTCGCGCAGACGCCTCCGCAGCATCACCCGCCCATCCTCGCGGTCGAGGCCGTCATCGTCACCGGCTCCTTCGCGTTCCTCGCCATTTGCGAATTCCCCACCCTCGCCACCACCGTCATTCTGCTCGCGCAATTCCTTTGGTTCCGACAGGTCGGCAGCTTCAACTCGCGCCCGTGGTGGAATCCCTTTGTCGTCCTCCTCTGCACCCTCGGCTTGAGCTACTGGTGGCAGACCCGCGGGCGCGCGCTCCTGCCTCAGCGATCGCTCCGCTGGGCGCAAGGAATCGCCGCGGCCGTGGCCACGGCGATCGTGCTGCTCTCAGTCGAAAGCCGCTTCAGCATGACCGGCGCGGGGCTGCTGATCCTCAGTCTGCTCGCCGTCGCCCTGCCCTACTACGCGTCTGCGGTCGGCGACCGGTTTCTCGTCGGCTTCGGCCAACTCGTAATGGCCACAGCCGTCGGCGAATTCATCGGTCAGCTCACCCACGCCCCGCTCCCCAGCAGCATCGCCGCGTTCGCGCCCATCGCCGCGCTGCTCATCGTCGCGCCCGGCCTCGGCAGCCCATTCCACGGCACCATGTGGGAAAGGCCCGCGCACTGGCTTACCCAGCTCTATCGCGCGCTCGCCGCAGCCATGTTCGTGGTCTGGACTTTTCACTACCTCGCCCCGGCGAACCGCTTCCCCGTGCTCGCCCTCGTCGCCGTGCTGCTGGTCCTCCAGCGTACCGAGCGCGGCCCCGGCGCGCTGCTCCTCGGCGCCTCCATCTGCTCGGCGGGCGCGCTCCTCGCCTTCTGGATGGGCTGGCTCGGCGCGCACGGCTTTCGGCTGCGCGATCTGCTCGGCTTTCTCCTCCTCCTCGGCTTCGGCCGCATCCTGCGGCGCAAGCGATTGCTGCCCGATGAACTCCAGGCCATCGGCATTATTGTCGGGTTGGCCGCGCTCACCCAGTGGGTCTGGCTCTGGGTGAACGCGTGCGCGCCCTCGCTGCCCATCACCGTCGTCTGGGCGGGCGTCGCCGCCATCGTCATCTGCGCCGGCTGGCGCTTGCATGAACAGCTCTACCGCGTCTTCGGCTGGGCACTGCTGCTCGTCGCCCTCGGCCGGGTCCTCTGGGTCGATTTCATCGAAAGCCGCATGCCCCTCGGCACCGACCCATCCTTCCGCCGCGGCCTGCTCGCGGTCGGCCTCGCCGCGCTCATCGCTGCGCTGGCCCACGCCCGACGCACGCCCAACGCAAACCGCAGCGGGTCGAATCTCTAATTTTCCCGAGGCGTCGAGGTAACGATTGGCGTAACCTGCCAACACCTCCGCATGTCCCATCACGCACCTCGTCTCGAAGATTCGTTTTTCACCCGCCGCGATTTCCTGAACCGCTGTGGCATGGGGCTCGGCGCCCTCGCGCTCGGCAGCGTCATCAATGACGCGCTCGGGATCGAGACAGCCGGCGGCGCGAGTCTGAATCCGCTGACGCCGAAAGCGCCGCATTTTCCGGCGAAGGCGAAGCGGGTCATTCATCTTTTCATGAATGGCGGGCCGTCGCATGTGGATACCTTCGACCCGAAGCCGGAGCTGACGAAATATCACGGCAAGGAATTGCCGATGCATCTCAACACCGAGCGC
>JBBRLJ010000092.1:0-1884 GCA_038231435.1 Planctomycetota bacterium | reverse complement strand
GAAGATCGGCTCGCACGACCTGCGCGAGCAGCTGCGAGCGCGCATGACGGCGCTGGCGCAGGCCGACGACGAGGCTCGCCGCGCCGGCGATTCCTCGGCGGCGGCCGGCGGCGGCTTCATCCTGCGCACCAACGCCGCCGAGGCCACCGACGAAGAGCTTGCCGACGACATCAGCTACCTGCGCACGACCTGGCAGCGGGTCCGCGAGCGCTCCTTCAAGTCGCCCGCCGGCACCCTGCTGCACCAGGACCTGAGCCTCGCCGAGCGGGTGCTGCGCGACCTCGCCGACGATCGCACCCAGACCATCCGCATCGACTCGAAGATGCAGTTCGAGCAGCTCTCGAAGTTCGGCCGCGAATACACGCCGGGCGCCGTCGGCAAGCTCCAGCACTACACCGGCGAGCGGCCGATCTTCGACCTCTTCGCGATCGACGACGAAGTGCAGAAGGCACTGCTGCGGCGCGTTGACCTTAAGTCGGGCGGTTATCTCATCATCGACCAGACCGAGGCGCTCACGACAGTCGATGTGAACACCGGCGGCTTCGTCGGCGCGCGCAATTTCGACGACACCATCTTTCGCACCAACCTCGAGGCCGGCCAGGCGATCGCGCGGCAGCTGCGCCTGCGCAACCTCGGCGGCATCATCATCATCGACTTCATCGACATGACGCGCGAGGATCACCAGGCCGCGGTGCTCGCCGAGCTGAAGAAGCAGCTCGCGCGCGACCGCACCAAGATCACGGTGAGCGGGTTCACCCAGCTCGGCCTTGTCGAGATGACGAGAAAGCGCACCCGCGAGTCGCTCGCCCACATGCTCTGCGAGCCGTGCCCCACGTGCCAGGGCCGCGGCGAGGTGAAGACGGCGCGCAGCGTGTGCCACGACATCCTGCGCGAGATCCTGCGCGAGGCGCGCCAGTTCGACCCGAAGGAGTTCCGCATCGTCGCATCGGCGGCGGTGGTCGAGATGCTGCTCGACGAGGAGAGCCAGCACCTGGCCGGCCTGTCGGACTTCATCGGCAAGCCGATCTCGCTGCGCGCCGAGCCGTTTCCTTCGCCGGAGCAGTACGACATCGTGCTGCTGTAGCCAGGCGCAGTGTCAAAGCACCAATGAGGCTGGCATGAGCCGACTGACCATCACCCTCTCTGAAGCCCGCTATCGCGCGCTCAAGGAAGCATCCGCGCAGCGCGACAAGACCATCGGACAACGGATCGACGAGAGCCTGGATTTCTACGGCATCAAGTCGCGCGAAGACGCGCGCCACCTGGTGGTCCGTGCATGGGCGCGCAGCAAGATGACTGAGGCTCAGGCGGTCGCCGTGGCCCAAGAGCACGTACGAGCGGTGCGGCGCAAGGCGTGAGCCGCCCGGCGGTCATCGTCGACACGAGTGTTGTCGTGGCCGGTCTGTTGACCGGAAACGATGCGTCGCCAGTGGCGCGCATTCTGGATGGCATGCTCGTGGCGGCCTTTCTCTTTCGTCGTGTCCGAGGCCTTGCTCGCCGAATACCGCACCGTGCTCGTGCGGTCGGGTCTGCGCAAGCTGCATGGATTGACGGTTGCGGAGGTCGAGACACTGCTCACCGATATCGCTCAGCATGCCATCGTGCTGGCGCCTGTCGCCGCTCCGCCAGCGCCCGGTCCGGGTGACCAGTTGCTGTGGGGGTTGCTCGCCGCCAGGTCAGACTTGCTCCTCGTAACGGGCGACAAGGCGCTGCAACGCGATGGAGGTATGCGACCACGTGTGGTGTCTCCACAGTCCTTGGTAGAGGGAAGGTAGGGCGGTCATGGCTGGGAGCATGCAGCAGAGCAACTTGGTCTCGTCCATCTGGTGGTCCAGAGGCGGCGTCTAGGCATCAATTCGATTGCGATGCGCCCTCATTTCCCGG
>JBBRLJ010000091.1:0-1913 GCA_038231435.1 Planctomycetota bacterium | reverse complement strand
TCCGCTGGCCCATGTCGATCAGGGCTATCACCGCTTCCGTCGCTATGCCCCGCGCATGCTTCGCTGCCTCGACCTCGAAGCCGCGCCGGTCGCCCGGCTCTTGCTGGACGCAGCGACCGCCATCGCCACCAAGGGCGCACTTCCGGCGACCGACGATTTCCTGCGCCCGCATTCCAAATGGCGGCGTCAGTTGCGGGCGAAAGGCGACGATGATGCGCGCCTCAGGGAAGTCGCGGTCATGTTCCACCTTCGCGACGCGCTGCGCTCGGGTGACATATGGCTCGACCGCTCGCATCGTTATGGCGACCTCCGCCACGTCCTCGTGCCGATGGCGCTCGCGCGCGCCGCGAAGCTGGCGGTCCCGCCCGACCCGCATGTCTGGCTCGCCGACCGCAAGGCGCGACTTGCCGATGGCCTTGCTCGGCTCGGTCGCGCCGCGCGCAACGGCACCATCCCGAAAGGCAGCATCGAGGGCGGCACGTTGCGCATCGACCGCCTGACCGCAGATGCCCCGGACGGGATTGATGACCTGGTGCTCGACCTGTATCGTCGCCTGCCACCCGTCCGCATCACCGACCTGCTGCTCGAAGTGGACGCCGCGCTCGGGTTCACCGACGCCTTCACCCACCGGCGTACCGTGCGGCGACCGGATCGGCCTGCTCAACGTTCTGCTCGCCGAGGGGCTGAACCTGGGCCTGCGCAAGATGGCCGAAGCATCCAACACCCACGATTACTGGCAGCTTTCCCGCCTCGCGCGCTGGCACGTCGAAAGCGAGGCGATCGATCAGGCGCTGGCCCATGTGGTCGCCGCACAGGGCAACCTACCGATGGCGCAGGTCTGGGGCATGGGCACCACCGCATCGGCCGATGGCCAGTTCTACCCCGCCGCGCGGCAGGGCGAGGCGATGAACACGGTCAACGCTCGCTACGGCAACGATCCCGGCATCAAGGCCTATACCCACATCAATGACCGCTTCGCACCGTTCGCGTCGCGGACCATCCCCGCGACCGTCAGCGAGGCACCCTATCTGCTCGACGGGCTGACGATGAACGAGGCCGGGCGGCGGATCGAGGAGCAATACGCCGACACCGGCGGGTTCACCGATCATCTGTTCGGGATCAGCGCCATGCTCGGCTACCGCCTCGCGCTGCGCATCCGCGACCTGCCGTCCAAACGGCTCTACGTGTTCGATCCCGCCGCCACGCCGAGCGAGCTGCGGCCGCTGGTGGGCGGGAAGGCGCGCGACGCGTTGATCGTCTCCAATTGGCCCGACCTGTTCCGCTGCGCGGCCACCATGAGCGCGGGGCAGGTCGCGCCGAGCCGCATCCTGCGCAAGCTTGCCGCCTATCCGCGCCAGAACGATCTGGCAGCCGCACTGCGCGAGGTCGGCCGGATCGAGCGGACGCTGTTCATCATCGAATGGATCCTCGATGCCGGCATGCAGCGTCGTACGCAGGTCGGCCTCAACAAGGGCGAGGCGCACCATGCGCTCAAGAATGCCCTGCGCATCGGCCGTCAGGGCGAGATCCGCGACCGCACCACCGAGGGCCAGCACTACCGGATCGCGGGACTTAACCTGCTCACCGCCATCATCGTCTACTGGAACACCCTGCATCTCGGCCGTGCCGTCGAAGCCCGACGCCGCGAAGGGCTCGATACGCCCGACCATCTTCTCGCCCATATCTCACCGCTCGGATGGGCGCATATCCTCCTCACCGGCGAATACCTCTGGCCCAAGGATACCGAGGCTTAGGGTGTCATTTCGCCCTCAGCCGGAACCGACCCCAGAGGGGTCGCACGCGCGCTCGCGCCAGCAGAGATTCTGCAGGTGCGGAGCTTTATGGCCACGGCGCTTGGCCAGCGGTTTTGGGACGCGTCCGGACTAAGCCTGTGGCCACTCAGAAATTGCTAC
>JBBRLJ010000090.1:0-1941 GCA_038231435.1 Planctomycetota bacterium | reverse complement strand
CTCTCGCTCGCCACCGTCGCCCTGATCGGCGTCGCGCTGGCGCTTGTCTTCTTCTACGCACCGCTGGACGCCGATCAGGGCTTTGTCCAGAAGATCTTCTACATCCACGTGCCGCTGGCCATCGTGACGCTGTGCGGCTTCGTCGCCGGGGGTGTGCTCGCGGCCATCCACCTGCGCACCGGCGATCGCAAGTGGGACCTGCGCTCCTACGTGGCCATCCACATGGCGCTCATCTTCGGCATCGGAGCGCTGCTCACCGGCGCGATCTGGGCCAAGGCGTCCTGGGGGCATTGGTGGGTGTGGAACGAGCCGACGCTCGTCTCGTTTCTGATCGTGATCCTGCTGTTCGCGACCTATCAGCCGCTGCGCTTCTCGATCGAGGATCCCGAGCGCCAGTCACGCTACGCCAGCGTGTTCTCGGTGACCGCGGCCGCCTTCGTGCCGCTGAACTTCATCGCCGTTCGTCTGGCCCAGCAGTACGTGCATCCGCGCGTGCTGACCCTCGGGGGCGGCCATCTGCCCGGGTCGATGGCGCTGACCTTCTACATCTCGCTGCTCGGCATCGCGCTGCTGTACATGACGCTGTGGAAATACGAGATGACGAGCAAGAACACACGCATGCAGGTCCGCCGGCTGCGGCGCACGCTGCTCGGCGAGGACACGATGCGACCCGCGGGGCGGAGCGCCGCGCCATCGTGAGCGTGGTGTTCGCGATTGCGCCCGCGCTGCCGCTGGGCAAGTCGGGCAAGTTCGTCGCCGCGGCCTACCTGGTGTTTGTCGTCCTGATCCTCGTCTACGTGGCGATCATGGCCATGCGCGCGCAACGCACCGAGCGCGAGCTTGCCGAGCTGCAGCGCGACGTCGAGGCCGCGCGCGAGCGCGATGGCGAGGCCGAGCGCGAGGCGGTCCGGGCATGAGTGAGCTGCTCGCCATCGGCACCTCCTACAAGACGGCACCGGTCGAGGTTCGCGAGCGGCTCGCCCTACCCGACAGTCGTGCCGCTGACTTCCTGCGCGACCTGCGGGGCGAGACCGAGGTCCACGAGGCCGTCGCCGTCTCGACCTGCAATCGCACCGAGCTGTATCTCGTCGTCGGAGATCCGGTTGAGGCCGAGAGCACGGTGCTGACGATGCTCGCCCGCCAGGCGGGCATCCGACCGACGGGCCTGGCCACTGCGATCTACTCGCACCGCAACTGCGACGCCGCCCGGCACCTCTACCGGGTCGTCTCGGGCCTGGAATCGATGATCATCGGCGAGGCCGAGATCCAGGGCCAGGTCAAGCGCGCCTATGAGTCCGCGCTCGGGCTCGAGACCGCCGGCCCGCTGACCAATCACCTCTTCCGCGCTGCGCTGAGCACCGGCAAGCGGGTCCGTGCCGAGACCGCGATCGGCGAGCGCCAGCTCAGCCTGCCAAGCGTCGCGGTGGCGATGGCCCGCGAACAGCTCGGGGACATCACCGGCCGCGAGGTGGTGATCGTCGGAACCGGCGAGACGGCCGAACTCACCGCGCGCGCACTGGCCGTCAGCGGCACGCGGACGGTGTTCGTGGCCAACCGTCGCCGCGATCGTGCCCTCAGCCTGGCCAGACGCTATGGCGGGCGGTCGGTCAGCTTTGACGAGCTCCCCGAATCGCTGCTCGCCGCCGACATCGTCGTGGCCGCGACAACCTCGCCCCATCTTTTGCTCGAGGCCCGTGAGCTCGCCACCGTGATGACCGAACGCGCCGGCCGCGCGATGCTGCTGATCGACCTCGCGGTGCCGCGCGACATCGACTCCGCCTGCGCGGGCCTTGAGGGCATCACGCTGCGCGATATCGACGACCTCGAGGCCGTCGCCGATCGCAACCGCAAGGTCCGCCAGGCCGAGGCCCGCAAGGCGGAGGGGATCATCGCCGAGGAGATCCAGTCCTTCGCGGTGTGGCTGGGCTCGCTGGAGGTGCT
>JBBRLJ010000089.1:0-1954 GCA_038231435.1 Planctomycetota bacterium | reverse complement strand
GCTGACACCACGACGAACGGATCCGCCACGACCGCGTCGGTCCACTCCGCCGGCAACACCACCAGCTCCCCCTCGCAGTCATACAGGTAGACGCGATCGAGCTGCCAATTCTTGCGGCGCTTGACGAACTCGAACTCCCCAGCGGCCAACGGATGAAACGGATGCGTCACCCGCACCCGCGGTACATCACCCAGATCCACGCCATCACGCGCAGTCGACGGTTCGATCCAACGCCCGGGCGGAGGCGCTCAACAACCGCGTCAAGCTGATCGTCCGCCGCGCCTACGGATTCCACTCCGCCAACGCCGCCCTCGCGCTCGTTCACCTCACCTGCGGACCAGTCACACTCACACTTCCACACGAACAAGCGCTCGCATGACTTCACCTACGATCACCCCCGGAGAGCCCGTTTTCTGGCCTTTCTTGCAGTGCTAGCCCGTCTTCAACAGGGTCAGCCCGCCGCTTTCCCCTACGCACGCCGACAGCTTCCCATTGCTCGTAAAGCCGCCCGTCGCGGCGTAGCCGGTGCCGCCCAGCGCTACGAACAGCGCCAGCAGCCCAATGGCGTTGCTCTTGGCGAATCGCAATCCCTGGCTCACAGTGCCTCCTCGGCTGGTTTGCGCGCATCCTAGCGACCAGAGCCGTAGCCGATTAGACCCACACCCCCGTCGGCCATCGCGGGCAACGCGCTAGAGCCGATATCTCAGAAGCCCAGGCCACAGGGATTCTGCGCGCGCTCGCCGCGCACGGCCTGGCTGAGGAGGAGGGCGACGCTTGGAAGTTGGGCGAGCAGTGTCCCTAGCGACCCTCAGGCCTCCTGCCCGCCAGAGGCGCTCGGGGCACAAGCCGAGCGGTGGCCCGCGCACTGACACGGGCGCGCCGACCTGCCCCAAGGCTCGGCAGGTCGCCGGGCGTGGTCGCGGCCGCTCCCGCTCCCGCTCCCGCTCCCGCTCCCGCTCCCGCTGATATCATATCTGATGTCATGGATGATCCCTCAATGCTTGTCCGCAGGACCCGCGAGCGGCTTGGCATCAGCCAGCGTGCCCTTGCCTTGCGCGCCGGAAGTACCCAGGCCGCCGTCAGCCGGATCGAGCGGGGCCTCGTCTCGCCGACGTTCGCGACACTCCGCCAACTGCTGCTCGCGATGGGTGAGGAACCCGAGCTGAGCGCCCGGCGGCTGCCGACGGATTGGGACACTGCGCACATGGCGAGCACGCTTGCCAGAAGTCCCGAGGAGCGACTCGCGCTGGCCGTCTCCTGGAACAAGACCGCCGGGCGCCTGCGTGCGGCGGGACGCGCCGCCCGTGGCGATGGCTGATCCGCTTCCGCTCGACGCGGGACGTATCTTCGCCGAGCTGCACGAGCACCAGGTCGACTACGTGGTTGTCGGGGGCCTCGCCGTACAGGTGCACGGTCACGTGCGGATGACCAACGACGTAGATCTGATCCCTTCTCCCGATCCAGCGAACCTCGCCCGGCTCGCGCACGCGCTGAACGCGCTCGAGGCCCGCGTGCTGAACCCGGGCAGCGAGGCGGTGCCGATCGACGCCCACATGCTGCCACGCGCGACCCTCTGGCAGCTGGCCACGCGCCATGGCGATATCGACGTCCTCCACGATGCGCCCGGCGCCGCCCCCTACCCGGACCTGCGCGGCCGTGCCCTCGTGGTCTCCCTCGATCGGACCCCAATTCCAATCGCCGGACGCGACGATTTGATCCGCATGAAGCGCGCCGCTGGGCGCCCCGTCGACCTCGCCGACATCGCTGCCCTTACCGAGCGCGAACACCACGGGCCGAGCAGTGGGGATGCATCCTAGATGAGTAGTGCCACGGTGTCAGGCTGTGTAGGTGGCGAGGGAGCGGGTGGGGCGGCCGAGGCGGTGGTTGAGGGCGATGCTGGCGGCGAGTGCTGCGAAGCGGGTGAGTAGTCTGACGCGGAGGTTTTCGAGGGTGC
>JBBRLJ010000088.1:0-2066 GCA_038231435.1 Planctomycetota bacterium | reverse complement strand
CCCCACGCCACACCCTTCTCCCCACCACCACCAGTCTCGACACTCACAGCGACTACCGCCTCCTTGCTCGCAACACGGACCCCCATCCTGACCCCAACAACCCCAACACATGTCGAGATCCCGTGACCACCCCAAACAAACAACCCGCATCATAAACACCCACCAACCCCAAAGCAAGCCCCCCGAAAGAGCAACCAGCCGCCCTCTGGCGGACGCTCGAAAAAGTTCCCACACGAACGCCGAATAGCTCTATGGTGTCGGCCTCGTCGACGTCTCTGAGGGGAGATATCGCCGGCCGGGGGGCGAGGACTCTCAGGCCAGCTCGGGAGCAATGCACATCGATCCGTACATAGTCCTGGGAAGCGCCGTGGTCGGCCTGCTCGTCGGGATGACCGGCGCCGGCGGCGGCGCGCTGATGACGCCGATGCTGATCCTGCTGTTCGGTGTCAAACCCTCCTCGGCGATCTCCAGCGACCTCGTGGCCGCGGTCCTGATGCGCCCGGTCGGCGCCGCCGTGCACCTGCGCAGGGGCACGGTCAACAGGCGCCTCGTCGGCTGGATGGTGCTCGGCTCGGTGCCGATGGCCTTCTTCGGCGCCTACCTGCTGCATCTGATGGGGAATTCCTCCTCCGCCCAGCACAACATCGAGACGGCGCTCGGCGCCGCGCTGCTCGTCGGGGCCGCGGCGATGGTGCTGCGCTACGTCCTTGACCGCCGCACCGGAGAGAGCCGCGCCGCAGTGGTTCACGAGATCACCCCGCATCCCGCGCGCACGGTCGCGATCGGCATGATCGGGGGTGTCATCGTCGGCATCACGTCGGTTGGCTCGGGTTCGCTGATGATCATCCTCCTGCTGTTTCTGTACCCCACGATAGGCGCCAAGCAACTCGTGGGCACCGACCTCAGCCAGGCCGTCCCCCTGACGATGGCAGCTGCGCTCGGCGCCTTCGCCTTCGGTCACATCGAATTCGGTGTCACGACCTCGCTGATCCTCGGCAGCGTGCCGGCCGTGCTCGTCGGCTCGCTGCTGTCCTCGAGCGCGCCCGATCGCTACATCCGGCCCGTGATCACATTCGTCGTGACCGCCTCCGGCCTGAAGTACGTCGGCGTCGGCACCACCGCGCTGGGATGGATCCTGTGCAGCGCCCTGCTCCTCGGCGCGATCAGCTGGCTGGTATACAAGCGCCCCTGGAGCAGCGCCGCGCGCTTGGAAGATGTCGCCACGACCGACATCACCCCGCGCCCCGACATGGAGTAGCGCGCTCGACGCTCGTTCGACCGAGTGTCTAGGGCGCTCAAGCCCCGACGAGCGGCGTCCGAAGAGGGGAGTAAGCCTCGGTCACCTCGATTGACACGGGCACCACAGAAAATGCTCCTGATCCTGATCCCCATCGCCTGGTTCGCGCTCGCCGCCCTCGTCGTGCTGGTCTGCCGCATGGCTGCACGCAGCGACGACGCGCTCGCGCAGGCATCCCCGCAGCGCGCGGCGCAGCTCGCGCCGATCCCCGCCGTGACGCTGTCCCGGCGAGCCCGCTGGCAGGACACGCCCTACGTGGCCGGATCGCGCGCAGCGCTCGCGTGGGCCCCACGCGGACGCGCGACGCGCACCCGCCAGGGCCGCTGCGTCGCCGGCTCCTGACGCGACGCCCGCGACCCCGCCCCGCTCAGGTCAGCCAGGCGGAGAGCTCCTCGAGATCGAGCTGCTGAGCAGGCCGACGTCGTCGTGAGCATGGGTTGTGGAGATGCCTGCCCGTACATCCCCGGCAAACGCTATATCGACTGGAACCTCGCTGACCCCAAGGGCCGCCCGCTCGAGGTGCTCAGAGCGACACGCGATGAGATCCAGCGCCTCGTCACGGTGCTGCTCGCCGAGTTGGACGGAGCATCGCCAACCCCCTGAAGCGAGATGTTGGGGGCTGGCTGGTTTTAGAGGCCGCGGCGTGCGAGGACGTGGGGGATGGTGCGCAGGATGATCTTGATGTCGGTCCATAGCGACCAGTTCGCGACGTAGAGATAGTCGATCGCGACCATCTCGCGTAGCGGGACCCTGGAGGGCCCGAGGATCT
>JBBRLJ010000087.1:0-2231 GCA_038231435.1 Planctomycetota bacterium | reverse complement strand
GGGTTGGGGGCGGAGCCCCGCTCAAGCCGGAGCGAAGCGACCGGCCGCCGAGGCCTGGTTTGCGTGAATAATGGGCCCAGCCCATCACGCAAACTTTTTGGCCAGCAGGGACAAAAAGAAGGACGACAAAGGCCGTGGGGGTTTGGGGGCGGAGCCCCCGACTATCAGCCCGGCCGCATGGTCGGGAAGAGGATGACGTCGCGGATGTTGGATTCGCCGGTGAAGAGCATCACCAGGCGGTCGATGCCGATGCCCTGCCCGCCGCAGGATGGGAGGCCATGGTCGAGAGCCGTGCAGTAGTCCTCATCGACCATGCCGCTGACGATGCCCGCCTCGTCATCCTCGGCCGCGGCCGCCTCGGCGGCCTGCTCGCGGAAGCGCTGCCGCTGCAGATCAGGATCGTTCAGCTCGGTGTAGGCGTTGCCGAGTTCCATGCGCGCCATGAACAGTTCGAAGCGCAGGGTCTTGCTTGGATCGTCGGGGTGCGCCTTG
Source organism: Planctomycetota bacterium (assembly GCA_038231435.1). Taxonomy (GTDB): domain Bacteria; phylum Planctomycetota; class UBA11346; order UBA11346; family UBA11346; genus JACCZE01. The sequence continues at coordinate 1,739 of JBBRLJ010000087.1, read as the reverse complement.
CACAGCGGCGTCAGCCACGAGGGCTGGTCGGTGATGAAGGTCGGTTGGACGAGATGCGGCTCGACCAACGCCTCCCACACCTGGTTGGCGAAGCGATCGTAGGTGGCCGAGCCGGCCGGATCGATGCCGCGCGCGCGACCGGCAGCCTCGACGGCCGAGCGATCATGGTAATCCACGCCGCCCAGTTCCTTCATCGCGTCGTGGTACGAGATGCGGCGCCATGGCTTGTCGAGATCGATGACGTGCTCGCCGAAGCGCAGCACGCGCGAGCCACCGACCTCATCGGCCAGGTGCCTGAACAGCTCCTCGCTCAGATCCATCATCACCCGATGGTCGGCGTAGGCCTGATACCATTCGAGCATGGTGAATTCGGGATTGTGGCGCGGACTGATGCCTTCATTGCGGAAATTGCGGTTGAGCTCGAAGACGCGTTCGAGCCCGCCCACCAGCAGGCGCTTGAGGTACAGCTCGGGCGCGATGCGCAGGTAGAGATCGAGATCGAGCGCATTGTGATGGGTGACGAATGGCCGAGCCGTCGCGCCGCCGGGAATAGGTTGCATCATCGGCGTCTCGACCTCGAGGAACGCGCGGTCGGTGAAGAAGCGCCGGATCGCCGCGACCAGCCTGCTGCGCACCACGAAGGTGGAGAGGCTGGCGTCGGACATCATCAGATCGAGGTAGCGTTGACGGCTGCGCGTCTCGGGTGACAGCGCGCCGCTGTCGGCGCCGGCCTGGTGCGGCGGCGGCAGCATGGCCTTACCGAGCACCTGGATGGCGGCGACGAAGATGCTGATCTCGCCGCGCTTGGTGCGGCCGACGGTCCCGGTGACGCCGACCCAATCCGCCAGGTCGAGCGATTCGACGACCTTCCACTGCTCGTCGCCGAGCGCTCCGAACTCGATGAACAGCTGGATGCCGCGCGCCTTCTTCGCCTCGGCGCCATCGATGTCGGCGGTTCCGGCGAGCTTCTGTTCGCGGTACGCATCGCCGCGGCTGCGGTCGTAGAGCGTCGCGAACACCAACTTGTTGCTCGAGGTGCGGAGATTGCCGATGCGCCCAGCGACGCTCACCGTCTCCGAGCGCGGCTGCACCGGCGCTGGCTTGCCGTCGGCGCCGAGCACCAGGGCGGCGGCCAGCCCCCTCGCCGCCACCACGCCGTGCGTGGTCTCGAAGCGCCCCCCGAACGGATCCGCCCCCAGCTCGCGCAGCTTCTGCGCCTTCGCCTGCCGCGCCGCTCGGTACTGATCCGGTGTTTCTTCCATGGGCGGCGCAGGTTACGCAAGCCCCTCGCGCGGCAAGTGATCGCGGGGAAATAGGAGAAGACGGAAGACTGAAGACTGAAGACTGAAGACCGAAGCGCGAACCTCGCTCATCGCACTTCAGCTACCCTGCTCGACGGTTCGCCTGTTGGAATGGCTCAACGCCGGGCCAGGTCGCGAGCGACAGATGCCGTGAACATACCTTCAATCGGGGGCCCCATCGCTCCGCGATGGGGCGGGCGCCGAGGGGCGGTCGGCGGATACAATCGGCGGAGCCGATCCGCCGACGATGTCGCAGCGTAGCGGAGACATCGAGCCACGACAAAGCCCGTGGGGTAGGCCCACCGGGCCGTAGGGGCACAGCCCCTGAATGAAAACAGCCGGGCGCCGAGGGGCGGTCGGCGGATACAATCGGCGGAGCCGATCCGCCGACGATGTCGCAGCGTAGCGGAGACATCGAGCCACGACAAAGCCCGTGGG
>JBBRLJ010000086.1:0-2306 GCA_038231435.1 Planctomycetota bacterium | reverse complement strand
CTCACCGGAGAAGGCCCACGATACTTCTGCGCGGGGGGCGACCTGGTCGAGCTCGCCGCGATCCGTTCGATCGAACAGACGACCGCGTTCGGATCGTGGGCGCGCAGCGCGCTCGATGCGATCCGGACGAGCCCGCTCCCGGTCATCGCGTACCTCAACGGCGACGCGCTCGGCGGCGGCGCGGAACTGGCGATGGCGTGCGACCTGCGCGTTACCAGCCCGGCGGCACGCATCGGATACGTGCAGGGCCGGCTGGCGATGACTTCCGCCTGGGGCGGGGCTGCCGACCTGTGTGCGGCAGTCGGCCCTTCGAGGGCCTTTCGCATGATGGCGCGCGCCGAGTTGCTCGGCGCGGACCAGGCGCTCGCCGATGGACTCGTGGAAGCGATCGTCGAAGGCGGACTCGAGGGCCTGGCCGCACGCAGCTTCTTCGCTTCGTTCGACGCCGCGCCGCGCCATGTGCTGGTCGCGCTAAAGGCCAACGTCTCGGGCTGGCGCGCTGGTATGGACTACCAACGCGCACGCGACGTCGAGCAGGAAGGTTTCGTCTCGACGTGGATGCATCAAGCCCACTGGGACGCACTCGAGCGGGTATTCTCGGGTACCCGGCGGCCCCGTCCCTGAACGCTGACACTCGACCCAAAGTTCATGGACCCCTCGACCTCCATCCTTCTCGACGTCAACGGCATCGAGGTGATCTACAACCACGTGATCCTGGTGTTGAAGGGCGTGTCGTTGCAGGTGCCCGAAGGCCGCATCGTCGCGTTGATGGGCGGCAACGGCGCCGGCAAGACCACCACGCTGCGCGCGGTGAGCAACCTGCTCGAAGGCGAACGCGGTGCGGTGACGAAGGGATCGATCCTGCTGCGCGGCGAACGCATCGAGAAACTCAGCCCGTCGGACATGGTCGAGCGCGGCGTGATCCAGGTGATGGAGGGGCGTCGCTGCTTCGCGCACCTGAACATCGAAGACAACCTGATGACCGGCGCCTACACGCGCCGGGACGGCAAGGCAGCGGTGGCCGCGACGCTCGAAAAGGTCTATGCGTATTTCCCGCGACTGAAGGCGCGACGCTCCTCGCAGGCTGCGTACACATCGGGCGGCGAGCAGCAGATGTGCGCGATCGGCCGCGCGCTGATGGCCACGCCGAAGATGGTGCTGCTCGACGAACCGTCGATGGGCCTCGCGCCCCAGGTGGTCCACGAGGTGTTCGAGATCGTCAAGGACCTCAACACCAAGGAGGGCGTGACGTTCCTCCTGGCCGAGCAGAACACCAGCATGGCGCTGCGCTATTCCGATTTCGGCTACATCCTGGAAAACGGCCGCATCGTCCTGGACGGCGACGCGGCCGCGTTGCGCGAGAACGAGGACGTGAAAGAGTTCTATCTGGGCACCGGCGGCAATCGCGCCGGCGAGCGGCAGAGTTTTCGCAGCGTCAAGAGCTACCGGCGCCGCAAACGCTGGCTGGCCTGACACGAGGATCCATGCATCGCAGCGTTCAACTCGACCTGATGCGCAAGGTCTTCGCGCATATCGAAGCCGGCACCACCGACGTGGCCGACGCGGTGTATCGGCAGCCGGCGGCCAGCTACTCCAGCCCGCAGCGCCTGGCGCGCGAAACCGACATCCTCTTTCGCCGCTATCCGCTGTTGATGGGGATGTCGTGCCAGATTCCGAAACCCGGCGACCACTTCACCGACGACAACGCCGGCGTGCCGATCCTGGTGGTCCGGGGCAGCGATGGAAAGGTGCGCGCGTTCCTGAACGTCTGTCGCCATCGCGGCGCGCGCGTGGCCGAGGGATGCGGAAACCAGCGCAACTTCATCTGCCCCTATCATGGCTGGACCTACGGCCTCGACGGCCACCTGCGCGGCATTCCCGACCAGCGCAACTTCCCCGGCGTGGACAAGGACCAGCACGGCCTCGTGTCGTTGCCGGTCGCCGAGCGGCACGGGATGCTGTGGGTGCTGCCCTCGGTCGATCCGCAGCGCAAAGGCGTCGATGCGGAGCTGGATGCCCAAACGCACCTCGGTGGGCTCGACGAGGAATTCGCGTCCTACGGATTCGAGCGCTACCATCATTACGAGACGCGCGTGATTCGCCGCAAGATGAATTGGAAGCTGGTCATCGACACCTTCCTCGAGCCCTACCATCTGGCCGTGCTGCACCGGAACACGGTCGGGCCGCTGTTCATGGGGAACCTCTGCCTGTTCGAGCCCTTCGGCCAACACCTGCGCGAAGTGCTGCCCCGGCGCAGCATCGAGACTCAGCGCGGCGCGCCCGAGAGCGAGTGGGACTTCATCGCG
>JBBRLJ010000085.1:0-3407 GCA_038231435.1 Planctomycetota bacterium | reverse complement strand
CCCTACGGCCTTCGGCCTACCCCCCGGGCTTTGTCGGGGCTCGATGTCTTCGCTGCGCTACGACATCGTCGGCGGATGGGCTGCGCCCATTGTATCCGCCGACCGCCCCTTGGCGCCCGCCCCATCGCTGAGCGACGGGGCCCCCGTCTATTTATTGGTCAGGGGCTTCGCCCCTACGGCCTTCGGCCTACCCCCCGGGCTTTGTCGGGGCTCGATGTCTTCGCTGCGCTGCGACATCGTCGGCGGATCGGCTGCGCCGATTATATCCGCCGACCGCCTCTCGGCGCCCGCCCCATGGCGAAGCGACGGGGCACCCGGTTATTGCGTGACAGCGGTGAGCGTGGCTCTCGTGGGGGCAAGGGGCGGAGCCCCCGTCCAAACCGTGGCGCAGCCACCGGGCGCCGAGGCCCGGTTTGCGTGAACAATGGCCGCAGGCCATCACGCAAACTTTTTGGCCGCAGGACAAAAAGAGGGCCGACAAAGGCCGTTGGGGGGTTTGGGGGGCGGAGCCCCCCGATTCAATGCCCCTTTTTGACGGCCGTCCAGCGGTGCTCGAGCTTCTCGCGGTAGGATTTGGTCGGATCGCCGTAGACGTTGCCGGCGTGGTCGCGGCCGCGCGCCAGGTAGAGTTGGTGATGGCCGAGGCACTTGTCGTTCAGGCGCGTGCGCGTGCTGACGTAGCGCATGGTGTAGCCGCAGCGGCGGTTGTCGCTCATGTTTCGGTTGCTGCCGTGCATCAGCTTGCCGTCGTGCAGGCTCGCGTGGTTTGGCGCGAGCTCGAGGTCGACCGCGCGCGAAGCGTCGTATTGAGATTTCTTGATCTCGGTCGGGAACACGTGCGTGGCCGGATCGTCGACGGGATCGTATTCGGAATAGCCGAAGACGTGGGTACCGGGGATGATGCGCATGCAGCCGTTCTCGCGCGTCGACGGATCGATCGCCAGCCACACCGTCACCACCTCCATCGGATACAGCATGTCGCCCCAGTACGCCGAGTCCTCATGCCAGGGCACGCGCTTGCCGTCGCCCTTGGGCTTGCAGATGAAGTGGCTCGAGAACAGCGCGATGTCGGGCCCGAGCAGCGGCTCGACCAGGTCGAGGATGGCGTCATCGAACAGCCAGGTGAACAGCTTGGTGTCGGTGAAGTGCGGCACGTCCATCGCTTCCGGGCGCGCATCGGCCGGAAGCGCGGCGAGCATGCCGTCGAAATGGCGGCCCAGAGCGGCGAAGCGATCAGGAGCGAGGACCGGATCCGGGTGGATCAGGTAGCCTTCACGGCGGAAGGTGGCGATCTGCTTGGCGTCCAGGCGGGGCTTGGGATAGCCGCTGGCGGCCTGGGAGGGGGTCTGGATGGCGGTCGCTGCGTTCATATGCCCTCTTTTGATGGTGACGGGCTCACGATAACCACTTCCCAGGCTGAATCTTGTCGTCCGGTGACCAAGCATTACTCTGTATTGATATGACGCAGCACCTGCGGATTGGTGATTTCGTGCCAGAGGGGCAGTTCTGCCACTATGGCCGTACCGAGTTGCGCCAAGTCGACCACCCCGAGCTGCACGAGCACGATTTCCACGAGGTGTTCTGGATCGACAGTGGCAGCGGCTGGGAGCACGTGCCGGACGGACGGCGCGAGGTGCATGCCGGCATGGTCACCCTGGTGCATGCGCGCAATCAGCACGCCTTCGGCGTCGATCGCGGAGCGTCCTGCGGGATGTGCAATCTGGCCTTCCCCGTGGCGGTCTGGGATCAGCTTCGGCGTCGCTGCTTCCCCACGGCGGATCCGTTCGAGCAGCCCGATGCGCGCGTGACCGTCCTCGAGGCCGGCGCGCTGCGCGACCTGCAGGACGCGGCCACGGACATCGCCGCCGGCGCACGCGGGATGGCGGCGATCGAACGCTTCCTGCTGAACCTCATGCACCTGCTCGAGCGCGCACGCGCGCGTCCATCGTCGGAGGTACCGGCCTGGCTGCACGACGCGGTCGGCAGGCTCGGCGAGCCGGAGCACCTGCTGGCGGGGACGCAGGCTCTGGTCGCGATGTGCGCACGCTCGCCCGAGCACGTGGCGCGCGAGGTGCGGCGCTGCTATGGCAGGACCCCGACCGATCTGGTCAACGAAGCGCGCATGGCGTACGCGGCGCGTCGCCTCAGCGAGAGCCGGGACGCGATCCTCGACATCTGCTACGCCTGCGGATACAGCAACCTCGGGCATTTCTACCGTCTGTTCCGCTCCGCCCACGGCGCCAGCCCGCACCAGTACCGCGAAAGCCACCGCCGCATCATCCAGCCGTCCGCCTGACCGGCATGGCTGAGAGCCGCGTCGGCGGGGGTGGCGGCGGTTGTCCAGGATAGGGCCGCGCGGATAGCGCGGGCAGGGCGCGCGGATAGCGTCGCGGCCATGAGCATGCCCCCGGAACTCGCGATCGGCACCCTCAAGATCGTCCGCGATCTCTCCATCGAGGTCGGACGCAAGATGGTCGAGCTCGGCGACGAGCTGCGTACCTCGACCTCGAAGGGCGCCGGCGTCGACGTCGTGACCAAGGCCGATGCCTTCAGCGAGAAGGAGATCACCACCGCGCTCGCCGGGCATTTCCCCGAGCACCGCATCGCCGGCGAGGAGGGCACCCGCCTCGGCCCCGAGAGCAGCGAATGGACCTGGCACATCGATCCACTCGATGGCACCGGCAACTACAGCCGCGGGCTGCCGTATTGGGCGATCTCGATCGGCTTGTCGCGCCGGAGCGCCGACGGCAGCGACCAACCGGTGCTGGGCGTGGTGCACGGGCCGGCCTGCGGCCTGAGCGTCCACGGGGCGGTCGGCCTGGGAGCGTGGTGGAACGACGCGCCGCTGCCGCGCGCGACCCCGGTCGGGCCCCCGAAGGAATGGCTGATCGCCACCGATTGGCCATGGGACCTGATCGAGCGCCAGCGCACCTGCGCGATGCTGGTGAAGCTCGCGCCGCAGATCCGCCAGTACAAGACCTTCGGTTCCGCCGCCGTCGACTTCGCGCACCTGGTGGTGGGCAAGGTCGACGCGTACGCGATCAGCAAGATCTTCCCCTGGGACCAAGCGGGCGGAGCCGCCATCGCCAAAGCCCTGGGCTACGAACTGCGCCGCTGGTCCGGCGAACCCTGGGACCTCCGCCACCCCGACATCATCGCCTGCCGCCCCGGCATGTGGCCCATCCTCGGCGAAGCCGTCGGCTGATTTTACGGGGGGCTCCGCCCCCCGGCCCCCACGGCCTTTGTCGTCCTTCTTTTTGTCCTACGGCCAAAAAGTTTGGTTCTTCACGCTTTTCCGGGAAAGGCTGCCCTTATGCGAAGGAAGAAGTAGGCGTCATCTCTGTACCCGTAGGCCATCCTTTTGATGACCTTGATGCGGTTATTCATGCCTTCTAGGAAGCTGGTGT
>JBBRLJ010000084.1:0-3579 GCA_038231435.1 Planctomycetota bacterium | reverse complement strand
GCGAGCCCAGACACCGGCAGCGCCAACCGGAGACAGACATGAGTGACACCCTACGCGCCGGCCCCACAGGAGCAGCGCCGGCCCCCGAAACGACCGAAGTGGACGAAGCAGCCCTCAAGCGCCTGCACGAGCGCGGCGCAAAGGCATGGGCTGGGTACGAGGGCGAGCAGGCCCCACAGACAAGCGGGGCGCTGAGCGATGCCCTCGCCGATGCACTCGCGCTGGCCGATAGCGAAGGCACGCGGGCTGTGGAGTACCTGCGGCGGGCGCGGAAAGCCGAAGAAGCGCTGCGTGAGTTGTGCCTTCGACTCACGAAAGCCGCCCGCGCCGCCCTTGCCGCCCCCACAGAAGCAGTGCCGGCCATCAGCGAGCCGGGGCCGACACGGGACGAGATTGATTTCCTGGCGATGCAGTTCGGCAAGCCCCATCGGCACACCGCCAGAGTGGCAATGGCGAGATTGCTCGACTTCATGGACGCCGCCCATGCCGCCCCAGCCGCTCTCGGTCGCACCCCCACAGAAGGATCGAGCCAGCCGGGCGAGCTACTCCGACGCGCGCTCAAGCAACTAGATGCGTGGCAGTCGAAGTACGGTGACGCCGACCCTGAATGGCTGCCGCCCGCAGGCGATGTGAGGCTCGCTGAGGACATCAGTGAATTCCTCGCCACCCCTGCGCGATGCACTCGCGCGAGCGGCTGGACGAAATTTGGGAGAAGGTGACATGACCATCCAAGAAGGATCGAGCCGGCCGGGCGAGCGCCTGTTGACGCTGGAACTCGCCGGAATGCTGGTATTCGGCGGCTTCGTGCAGCAAGCCGCTATCGACGACCCCGAGGGCTACGACGACTTCGCCACGCTGATGAAGATTGGCTACCTCGCCGACCTCATCAATGCAAAGTGTCTCGCCACCCCCGAGCAGGCCGCACCGCGGGATGCCTTGCGGTACGCCCGCGCAGCTATGACCCCAGAGAGGCCCGAGTGAGCGTCGCGGTCCTCTTTGCCCGCGCCGACAGCATCTACAAGACGTTGCAGGGCCTGGACGTGTGGGACGAGGCCAGGGACGCGCGTGGCTGGCCTGGTGCGTGTCCGCTAGTGGCTCACCCCCCATGCAGAGGCTGGGGTCGGCTGCGCCAGTTCTCGCACGCCACCGAAGAAGAGCGAATGCTCGGCCCGCTGGCCGTCGCGCATGTCCGCAAGTTCGGCGGCGTCCTGGAGCATCCAGCCGAGTCAACGCTGTGGGCGCACTGCGGCCTTCCCAGGCCCGGCCAGTTTCCCGATGCATTCGGCGGCTGGTCGCTGGCTGTTGACCAGTTCATCTTCGGCCACCGCGCGGAGAAGTCGACCTGGCTGTACGTCGTCGGCTGCGATCCCGATGACATTCCGCATATGCCAATTCGCGGCGGGCGTCCGACCCATTGCGTGCGCCCGACCAAGAGCTATCCGCGCCTGCCCTCGATCACAAAGCGCGAGCGTGAGGCAACGCCACCGTCGTTTGCCGAGTGGTTGGTCGAACTCGCGCGGCGCTGCGAGTCCCCGGCCGAACGCAACACCGAAGGCCCGGACCTGTTGCCGGCGAGCGCAGACAGGATGACCCCATGCTGATCCTCGCCCTACTAACAGCAGCGAGCGCGAGCCAGTGAGCGAGGATTACTGCGGCAAGCCGTCCAGACACCGGCAGCGCCGGACGGAGACAGCCATGAGTAACCCCCTGCGCGATGCGCGCATGACCATCAAACGCAATGAACTGTTGTCGATCGCACGGGCCGTCGAGGCGTTGGGAGCCGCGGCCGTGGATGCGCTTGACGAGGAATCCGGCACGAGCGCGGAAAATCGTCGCTTGCGCCGAATGCTATGCGTTGCCCAGGCAGACGAAGCAGATGATCGGGCGAGTTTGCGCGCGTTGGCGAAAGAGGCGGCAGATCTGATGGGCTACGCGATGTACGCTTACGTGGACACCGGCGAGAAAGCCGTTGATATTGCGAGCCGCATCAACGCCGCCCTCGCAGCCACACAGACACCGGCAGCGCCGGACGGAGACAACCATGAGTGACACCCTGCGCGATGCGCGCATGACCATCATCAGTACCCCTGAGGGCCACCGCGAGATTGCAGACGCGATCCGCGCCCGCCTCGGCCGCCCGCCCCTGCCGCCGGGGCAGCGCAAATCCGCCCGCCTCGAAATGCGCACGACAGACGCACGCCTCGCAAAGCTGCACAGGCTGGCAGACGCCGCCGGCTGCTCCGCGAACGCCTGGCTCGAGCGAGCCGTCGACAAAGCGCGGTAGCACCGTGGTCCCGATCCCCGCGTCTCGCTCACACCTTGTTCGCCGCCTCGACCAGGCGGGTCTCGCTGCGTGACATTTGCCGCGCGCACCGACGCCCGCTCAGGCGGGCGTCGTAGGGGGGCTCAGCACCTGGTTGGCGGCGGCAGCCTGGTCAAGGTCCAAGGCGCCAGCGACGCATCAATGCGCGCTTGGATAAAGCCGAGCACCTGCGACTCCGGCCAGGCCACGCACCGCGCCGTCAGCTTTACAGATCGAGGGAATTCGCCGGCTCGCATCAGCGAGTAGATCGAAGACTTTTTGAGGCCCGTTGCGGTTTCGACCTCGGGAAGCCGCAACAGCCGATCGCGTCGGACCTGTGGGCGGGTCTCGCTTGCCAAATGCATGATCTCGCTCCCGTCAAAGTGCTTGCGCACGGTGACGGAAGCTTCGGGCCGGCCCACGGGCCAACGCAAGGGCCGATGCAGGGCCGATGCGCAGGCCGCGCCCAGCCTGCGTTTGCGAACGATGATCGGCCCTGCATCGGCCCTGCATCGGCCCGCCGCCTGGCTGAGTACGCCGACGCCGCCCGCCTCGCCGGCAGCGCAGAGGGGCACTTCGACCAGGTGAGGGCGAACCTCGGCGTCGAAGCGATTGCGGTCCATGCCGAGGTAGGCAGGAGCGTCGCGCTTGCGGAGGACGCGGGCGGGGGTCATCAACCGTGCGCCTGCAGAGCGGGCGGGCGTTCGTTTTGGTGTGGATCGAAGGTCTCCTCGCCTGTCTCGCTGAAATACTCGTCGCCGGCGGCGTTGCATTCAAGGTGCCACTTGTCGGCCTGCAGGTCGCCTTCGAAGACTCCAGCCTGGCGGACGTATCGGGTGCCAGGGAGCACCTGTTCGCCGCACCAAATGCATCGATGCTTCTTGCGCGCGACGTGCTCGGTGCGGCTGAGGAACAAGTAGCTCATGTGCGCCCCCAGTACACTGGCGGTGCTTCATCCACGTTGGGAGACCATGCGAGAGCGCGGCGCTCAAGGAACGCGCGCAACTTGATTGACGGCCCATTTGTGCCGCCTAGCAAAGCTTCGAGCGCGCCGAGGTCGCGGAGAGCCTCTTTGTGACCGTAGCGTGCCTCTTTCTCCACAAGCCAACGCAAGGCCTGTTCGTCGCTGCACTTCCCGGGGAAGATTCCGAGCCCGATGCTTGCCGCGATCCGATGTGAGTCTGTCAGCGCCTCCCGCGCTGCATCCCCTTCGGGCTCGAGGCGATAGCCGGCCCAAGCCTTTGCGCCGTTCTCGTGCAGGCGGGCGAGGGCGGCCT
>JBBRLJ010000083.1:0-3779 GCA_038231435.1 Planctomycetota bacterium | reverse complement strand
CTCGGGCTCGCGATCAAGCGCGGCGATGAGAACGATGACGGCGCCGCCCTTGATGACGCGGCCGCGGCGTCCCGAGAACTCGTCGACCAGGCTGTCATCCGCCCAGACGCCGGCGTGGGTCAGCGCGTCCCACAGGCCCTTTTGGAAGTTATCTAAATCGCGTCTGCGTCGGTCTGGCGCGCGGAACTCCTGATCGAGACGGACGGGCGTCGTGTACGGGACGAGCCTGGCGCTGCCGAGTTGCTTCCTGATCGCCTCGTGGACCAGGCTGCGGTACATCCGCGCGTCCTTGGTTAGCGTCATGACCACGCGGCCACCGCGGACTGGGAACGGGCGCCAGTAGGCGTTCACGGATGGAGGCCATGGCAAACACAAAGAGAGAGCGCTGCGCGCTACCTCCAGTCGAGGCGGGATAGGCTTCACCAGCGCCTCTCATCCATGCTGGCGACGGCGTCAGCGATCGCGGGGTCATCGAGGTACGTGCGCAGCGCCACTCCCAGCGCGCCGTCGACCGTGCCCCATGTCGTGCGCAGCCAGCACAAATATCCCAGGCCGCGATTGGTCGCGGCGATATCGTCGAGACGGCGGCACTTGTGCATGCCGAAGGTCATCACGAACGACGCGGCCTCGGCGAAGCGGGCGCGGGATTCGGGTGTGGTGACGTGGGCGGTCATGCCTGCGCCTTGCTGCGCTTGTCGGCGACCAGCGGCGGCTCCGACAACTTCTCGGTGATGTGATCGCGGATCACGTCCGCAGCCTCGTCCGGCAACTTGGAGAGGGACATGGACAGGGCCTCGGCGCCAGCCTGGCCCATTCCCGCCTGCTCGAGCCGCTGGAGCGCCGCGGGGACCTGGGTGATGGTGCGGATGGCGCGGGGATTCCCGAGCTTCCAACCGGTCGCGCTGCCGCCGGCGACGACATGCGCCTTCACCCGGTCCTTGGCGTCATCGCCCCACTTGAGCGCCAGCTTGGCAGCTCCCGCGAGGTCGCCCCAGGCATCGGCATCCGATGGGGGCCCGATCAATTCGAGGGCTTCTTGGGCACGCATGACGAACTCCTTGGAAGAGGGACAGCGGAGCAGGGCCTTGCAGTAGAGGCACTGCGAGTAGCCCGGCTCGAGCTCGGGATTGGGGTCGCGGGCGCGGCGGATGACGGCCGCGGTCCAGGCGCGGTTCGCGCGCAGGGTGTCGGCGTCGTAGGTCGCGCCGGTGAAGCGGTACGGCTTCTCCGCGCGCGGCTGGACGAGGTACACCTCGACGCGGTCGCACTGGAACATCTCGGCGGCCGCAGCTGCGTACGCCTGGGTTTGGTCATTCTCGTCGGCGTCGCCCTGGTCGATGAAGCCGTACTTAAAATCAGCCACGATCACTAATTTCCCAGGGACCACGAGCACCACGTCAGCGGTGCCGCCCTGGGTGAAGCCGAGCGACGCCATGTCCAGGCGGTGCTCGGTCAGCACGTTGTCGGGATGGATGTCGTGCTTCTCGATCAGGTCGCGGACGAACTCCAGGGCCTTCTGGAGGCAGAAGACGGACCAGGAATCGATACCGGCCTCGGTCGCCTCGCTGCATTCCAGCGAGATGGCGTCACCCCAGAGGGCGCCACGCTCGCCGGTCTCCTGGCAGAGCTTCCAACTATCGATGGCGCGCTGTGACCGCGCATGCAGGTCGGTGCCGAGGTCGGCAACCTCGCTGGATGCCGGCTCGCCCTCGGCCTCCACTACAGCGGACTCCATGGTCGGGCGGGCGGGGCAGAGCGCGATTGCGGCGAGGTTGCTGGGGCGGATGTAGCGGTCGATGTTCATCGGACACCCCGCATCGCCGTCGTCTCGACGACCTCGAGCCGCGCGCCCGGCACGGCCACGCCCGCGTCGAGCAGGCGCCGCACCGCCGCGTTGTTCACCGTGACCAGCACCTCGCCGCCGATCTGGTACGCCTGGGCCACGGCCTTGGGGTTGTCGATGACGAGCCTCGTTTCCTTGCGCGTCACCACCGCCGAAGGCTTCGCCGGAATGATCACCGTGGGCACGATCACTGCGGCCTTGACCTCGGGCACCGGCTCGGGCTTCACCTCGACGGCCTCCCCAATCAGTTCCTCTATCTGCTTCGCCTGCAACTCGGCCTTGGCCTTCGCCTCGGCCACGAGGCGACGCTGCTCGGCAGCGGCAGCCTCGTCGGCCTTGCGCTGCTCGGCGGCGACGCGCGCGCGCTCCGCCTCCTCCGCGCGCTTCACCTCGGCGTTGTAGTATCCGATCTTGCCCTGCAGGCTCGCCTTGGCCTCCAACAGCGGAGCCTCGGCACGGGCACCGCACTCGCGCACCGCGGACAGCAACTGGTTCAGCGGCTTCTTGATGCGGTCGACCTGGTTCGTCACGTCCTTGGACAGGGCGTGCAGGCGCATCACCACGGTGTTGGCCCGGTCGATGTTGTCCTTCGAGACGGTGGTGAAGCCCTTCGACAGCGCGAGCGCGGCGTCGACATGCTGCACCAGGACCAACGGAATGACCTCGACAGCTGGCGCTGCGATGTCGTGCTGGACGATCAGGGCGGCGCTCACGGCGTCACCGCGTTTTCGTTCAACTCGCGATTGAATACGGCCAGCAGCGCGAACGCCCGCTCGACGTGCTCCGGCGGGCACTCGCCCGTGCGCCTGACGCCGAGTTTGTCGTTGAAGGCCTTCACCGCGGTGAGCCCGCGCGTGCCGAACTCCTTGGCGATGCGCTGCGCCTCGGCGACCAGGTCGGCGACGGTGCGCACCGCGGGGGCGGTAGGCTTCTCGTCGGCGTCGGTGATGACCACGGGCTCGGCGTCGCCGGTGGCCTCGGCCTTCTTCTTAATCGATGGCGTCGGATCCAAATGCACCGTCCGCGCCTTCGCCTGCTTGGGCTCCGGCACCACCTGGTGCTCGACCTCCTTCAACTCGTCCTCCATCTCCTCGCGAGCGTGGAAGCCGGCGAGGGCGTCGGCGAACGCGCCGCGCAGCGCGAACGCGCGGGCGCGCATCGTCAGCATCCGCTTGGGCTGCTGGCTCCAGGGCCCCTGCTTGCCCCACAGGCCCGCCTTCTTGGCGTCCTCGACGGAGAAGGTGCAGACGAAGGGCTTCCGGCCCTTGCGCTCGACGGTGCAGGTCGCCGTCATCTGGTCGCCGGTGCCGTCGATGACCTCGGTGATGTCGACGAAGTCGGGGCGCGCCTGGCAGACCGCGAGCATCGCGTCGCCGTAGAGCGTCGGCTTGCCGTTGACCACGGCGATGCCGGCGAGCGCCGAAAAGATGTCGAGCCCGAGGCGCGCGCCCATGGCGCCGGCGATCATGATGTCGCCGGGCTTGTTGGCGTACGCCTTCGGCACCAGGTCCGTCTTGGCGAACATCTCGGCGAACTCGCGGGCCTCCTTGATGCCGGTGGGGTTAGTGAGAAGCGCGAAGCCGTTGGTAAGCGGCTGGTGTTCGATGATAGCGTTCACGGTCTGCTCCTTTGGCAGTTGGGTAAAAAGTTGGTTTCATGGGCACAGCGGAGCTAACGCGCTGGTAAAGGACCCCCTTGCGGGGGGCGCCCAAAGGATCCTTGGTGGGTTAGGTGGTCATGCGCGAGCGCAGCCAGCGCATGGTGCGCAGAGCGCGCAGGCGCCGGTAGCAACTGAACCAGCGCGGCGAGCGAATAGCGGCGAGCGTAGGTCATGGCCGAGCCCATGCCCTGGGGGTCATTCTTCACCGGGCACAACGGGTACTCAGATGCGATCTGCTCGCCCGAGGTGTGCAGCAAGATGCTGCGCAGAATCGAT
>JBBRLJ010000082.1:0-4405 GCA_038231435.1 Planctomycetota bacterium | reverse complement strand
TGGGCACGCCCTCACGGGCGAGATCCATGGCGTTCGCCGCCACCCGCTGCGAGAGCGCCTCCAGCACCGCCGGCGTGGCCTTGAAGAACAGATCGGCCGGCACGAAGCCGCCGACGCCCTGATGCGCGCGCTGAAAATTATAATGATCGATGAAGTGTCCGATGCGCAGGCGCGCGTCAGACAGATCCATGAACACCGCGCTCTCCAGGCATTCCTTCCACAGCGAGCTCCAGAAGCGCTCGATCTTGCCCAGCGACTGCGGACGGCGGGGGCTGGCGACGATGTGCTCGATGCCGCGCTTCTGGCACTCGTGCGCGAACTGGCTCTTGCCGCGCCAGGTCACGTACTGGCTGCCGTTGTCGGTGTAGACCGACTTGGGCGTGCCGTACGACGCGATGCCCGCGCGCAGCGTCTCCAGCACCAGCCCAGCCGACTGGCTGGCGTGCAGGCCGTAGCTGACGATGAAGCGACTGTGGTCGTCCATGAAGGCCACCAGATACACGCGCTGGGTCTGCCGCTTGAGCACGAAGGTGAACAGATCGGTCTGCCACAACTCGCTCGGGGCATCCCTCTCGAACGGCTTACCAGGACCGGGGTGCCGCTTCATCGGCATCTCTTCGACCAGATACCCGTCCTCCTGCAGGACCTTCCCCACTGCCGCTGGCGAGGCCGCCAGCGCCTGGGTCCGTACCAGCATGTCGCTCAGGCGGTCTACGCCCCAATCCGGATGCTGCTTCTTCATCATCAGGATCGCCCGCTTCGACAGCTCCGGAAGCCGGCTGCCCCGCGGACCGCCGCGCGGCCGGTCCATCAGCCCGGCCGGGCCGTGCTCTTCGAACTTCGACTTCCACGCGTACAGGGTGTGCTTCGACACCCCCACCAGCGGCGCGTAGTCCCCCGCCGGCAGGCCCGAGCGCATCCAGGTATCGAGGATCAGCAGGCGCTGCTCCGCGCTGCCGCCAGAGCTCGCGACGGGACGCTTCGGCAACGGTTTCGCCGCTCCCGCCTGCTTGACGTATCCCTGGCCGTAGGGCAGCCGCGGCGACCTCCGCCCGGCCGACAGCGCCGGGCCTGCCGGAGCGTCGTCGATGATCACCACATCGCCCTCCTCATCGACGCTCGGCGGCGCCTCCGGGACTGGCGGAGACTCGCCCGTCAGCGGCTCGAGCCACTCGCTCGGCTGGCGCGGGGGTGGTTGCTGCGGCGGCGGGAACGGCGCCCGACGCTGAGGCTCCGGCACCGGGCCGGAATAATCGGATGGAAGATCATGAACGTGGCTCATGGCCACTCCTTTCGGGCTCGTGAGAGCCGGTTAGGAGCAGCCGGAATACATCAACCTATTCTTGAGGATTCGAGTCGGGGGAATACGTGGAGGGGCACAAGACCGTGCTCGCCGGGCCCGAGGGCCCAGAACTCGGCCTCGACGCGCACGGCGTGCACGCGCTCGAAGGCCTGCTGCTCGCGCGTTACCACATGTTCCTGCAGGTGTACTTCCACAAGACCCCGCCGGCGTTCGAGTACTACCTCGAACGCGCCATCGCCGAGGGCGAGATTGCCTTTCCGCTCGGTCGCGGCGTCGAGGACCTGGTCGAGCTGCGCGACGACAACGTGCTGACGCGGCTGCACGAGGCGCGCGCCCGGGGCCTGCCGTGGAGCCGCCGCATCCTCGACCGCGAACCGGCCAAGCTGGTGCTGCGCGAGCGCGTCGGCGCCGAGGCGCAGGAGAACTTCCTGGCCCTCGAATTGGTCGGTGCGCTCAAGCAGGCCGGCTGCCACGTGTTCGTGCGCCATTCGCGGCAGCTCTTCACCAATCTCGCGGGCGCGGGCACCGCCGCTGCCGATGCTGCGACCGCGGAATCGGGGACGCGGCTCTTGTGCGAGCGCCGCGTTCTCGGGCGCCCGATCATCGAGAACGTCACCGCGCATTCGGAGCTGCTGGCGAGCTTCAACAAGCCGATCGATCTGCGCCACACCTACGTGCTGCGTTCGGATGCGGATCGCGCGCGCGTGGTCATGGAGAAGCTGCAGGCTTTCTGAGTTGGGGACTTTTAGTTGGGGGGCTACGGCCCCCCAACATCGCGCTCTGCGCTGCCCCCTGGGAAGAAACGGGAAGGGAGGGGTTGGAGCAGGCGCTCGCGCGCTGCTCTTTTTAGAAATCGTTCTGATCTGTGGCCTCGGGATCCTTGGGCGGGACGGCCCTCTGGCCGTGGTCGGGGGGAGCGGAATAACGCGCGTGGTCGGGTGCAGGGGTCAGACGGATGGCGGGCTGGGGCTCTGCGCTGGCTTTCGGTTTCGAAAGCACGTACGGGTGGCCGGCCTGGTCTGCGACGAGTTCGCGCCAGGCGACTTTCACGCGTGGGGCTTGCTTGAGGCCGCCTTCGGGGAGTTCGAGGGGCACCAGCAGGATTTCGCGGTGCGGGACGTTCCTGTCGCGGACGTCGGTGTCGCGCCAGGATTCGATGGTGATGGTATAGGTGCTGAGCGCCATATCGACCGATCGCACGCGCAGCCATTCGCCGCTCATCAGGGTGGGGCCGGCGATGACGGCCATGAGGGTGCCCTTGGTCGCTCCCGTGGTGTCCACCGGAGCGATCACAGGCATGGCGATGGGATCTTTGCCGAGGGTGCCGAGATCGACTCCGCCGACTCCCATCAGGCCGACAGCGGCGAGTGAGTTTTCCGCCAGCGGGCGCGACTCGCAGCGCGGGACCTGCCACAGCGGCTGCCCTGGCTTCGAGGCCCTCGTCTCGAGCGTCTTCACGTCATCATCCGCAAGGGAAGGAAGCGATGAAGCCGCCGCCTCATGGTTCGCGTCGTTCTTCCCTCTCACCGCGAACGGCGCGCCTCCACTGGCGAGGCGCGATGTGCCGTAGAACTCGGGTCCATTGGTAACGGGTTCGCGCCACGTCACCGACAGGTCGCAGCGATACATTCCGGCGGCGAGGCGGCCGAGGCTCACGGCGAAGACCTGACGCAGCGGGATCTCCGGTTCGTCATGGCGTACGAGCCGCGGTTGCAGAGCCTCGACGTGGATGGTGAAGCCCGCTCCGTTGCGGACCATGTCGATGGGACGCGCTTGCGCGGCGATCGACACCAGCGCGACCGTCTCGCGATCGTCGCATGGCGACATTCCTCCAGCGGACCGATCCGTTGCTTCATCCAGCATGTGCGCGTACATGGCGGCCTCGGGCTCGATGCCGAGCCAGATAGGTATCTGTCCGGTGTGTCGATCCATTTCCTGCAGGACGCGCGCGGCATACCCGTCGGGAAGCGTGCAGATCGTGAGGGCAGGGATTTTGTCCAGAGTGCACCCGGCGGGCATGGCGAGGACGATCGGCATCCTGATGTCGGTTGTCGGTTCGGAAGCAGGCTGGGCGGCATGGCAGGGGGTGAGCAGCCAGCAGGCGAGCGCGGTTGCGGCGAGTCGGGTCATCATGCGTCCTTGTATCGGTGGTGGGATCGGAGAGGATACGCTTGGACGGGCGAGGTGTCGGCGAGTTCCCGTCTTCCCCACGAGGCTTGCCGACGGCCGTGCGGGGGGAGGATACGGCGGGCCTGGCCCGGGAGCGGCATGAACGTCCTGATCCTCGGATGCGGCACCATCGGGACCCTGGTCGGTGACCTGTTGGCCGCCGACGGCCACCAAGTGGTGGGAGTGCGACGCCAGCCGTCGGTCGCCGAACCCGGATTCCGAATCGTGGCTGGCGACATCGCCGATCCGGCATGGTGGAACCGCTTCGCGGTCATCTCCTCGGCTATCATGGATGCGGTGGACGAGCCAGGCACCTCCGCGTTTTTCGACGCCGTCCTGCTCGCCGCCAATCCCGGCTTGCGCCGCGGTCGCGACAACGGCCTGGAACCTGCGGTGGGTCTGCTGAGCCGTCATGTGCCGCGGGCCCGTCTGGTGTACACCGGCTCGACGGCAGTCTACGCCGACGCGGGCGGCGGCGATGTCGACGAGGACGCGCGGGTGGACCACGCCGATCCGGCGCTCGCCAAGCACCGCGGTGACTTCGTGTCCGTCGCGCTGAGCGCCAAGGAGGAACCATCCCTTCGTCGCGACCAGCGACATCGCCTGGCGGTAGGCCGCGGCGGCCGGTAACGGCCGCGTCTCGATCAGCTCGCCGGCGTCGTCGTGCCCGATCACTCGCGCCTGAATATCATCGACCTCGGCCTCTAGCTGATTGAGTTCCGCTGTGATTGGTGCCATGGATGGTTCCTCCGCCAGATGCGGGGACCATCCATGTGTACCGATCGAGGTGTCCCCAGCCGTGTTCTTCTGAGGGCATGGATCGGGTCAGATCCACAGTCCTCCGTTGCATCGACGCATCGAATGCCAGCTCGCGAACCCGATGACCAGGTGCTCCTGCAACTCGAGCCCCACCGCGCGCGCTCCAGTGATCAC
>JBBRLJ010000081.1:0-5601 GCA_038231435.1 Planctomycetota bacterium | reverse complement strand
TGTCGGGCGCCATCGCGGTCAGGAAGGCCGTCGCCACCTCCAGCCCGCCCGCCGACATGCCGATACCGACGATCGGGAACGCACCGCCCACTCCTTCCGCCGCGTCGCTGCCCAGCGACTGGGGTGTGGTTTGCCGATCGGGCGCGGACGTCCGGCTGGCGGCAGGTTGGCGCCGACGAGGGGTAGTTGTACCAGAACCTTCTCTAGCTTTGGACAGCCTCTTGCTCCAGAATGACGACGATCATGCCTGCGTAACGCCTGATCTGCTTTAGTCTAGTTGGCAGATCGCATCCCTTAACATGATCTTTTTAACAGCTTTTCGCAATAAAATATCGAAAAGCAGGGGAGCAGAGCACTTCACTTCCAAGGAGGCTCGTAGCGGACTACTGTCCTATCGCGCGGGCGCAATCCTGATCGTGCATCTCACCGTTTCACGCGCCTTGGTCGCGGCTTTTGCGCATCGCTCGATCGCCTCCCGGTTGGCCGTAATGATCCGATCACCCGCCGCGACATTAGCGAAGGCGTCGGGCGATGACGCGCGCATCATACGCTGCCCGCCCTCCCACATCGGCAAATCCACCGTCCGCGCCGCCATGCGCTCAGGCCATTGCCAGCTCGTCGGCGCAACCTCGCGCGCGACCAAGCCGGGAAGGATCGCCCATGCGAGGATACCGATCGCCACCCCGCCCAACCCGAACCATAGCTGCCGGTTCCTCTGGTCGGCCTTGGTCCACGCGGACCCAGCGATGGTGCGAAGCTCGGCCATGACGCGGGCCTTGTCCTCGCCCGCCTTGGCGAGCGCCGCCTGATCCTCGTGCCGGGCGGCACTGCCCGCTGCGGCGATACGCTGCGCCATCTGCTCGGGCGTCATCGCCAGCGCCGGGGCTTGTTTCAGGAACTGCCCGACGCGCCCGATATTCTCAGCAGCAGTATTCACACCTTGCTGGAGCGCGCCAAGTGTCTCGGAATAGTCGGGCGCGTCGATCGCGGCGCGCTCGGCCGCCAAGCCCTCCACGGCACGGCGTAGCAACGCCAGCTCGCGGTCCTGGCCTTCTATAACGGCGCGCAACCGGTCGAATGCCTCGGCCGGATCGCCGCCCTCCTGTGTATCTTCGTCCATCACCACCTACCGGCTCATGCCACGGTCGCGGTCACGCCCGATGCTGACCGACTGCGCCAGCTCCTGCCCGATCGACCGGCCGCGCTCCATACTCAACGCCAACTCGGGGGCGCGTCGCTGCAACACGGATTCAAGTTGCGGGTCACGATGCAGCCCGCCCGCGATGCTCTCCATGCGCTTGCCGATCTTCTCCGCGCCCACACGGTCGCCGGCACGCTCCATACTGGCGCGCGCTTCCTTCATACCCTGCCACTGCTCCACGAACCGCCCGGCGCGTAGCTCGGGATCGATGCGGACCTGGCGCTCCGTCTCCATCGCCTTCGCCGCGCCGCCCCTGTTGCCCTCGGCCGCCTCGCGCGCGAGCTTGGGATCGCGCTCGATCGCACTGGCGAGGTCGCGCGCGCCATGCGGCCGCACCTGGTCGAGCGCGTCGCCGGCCTTCGCCAGCGCCTGTTCCTGGTGCGCCAGCACCGGCAATCCCTTCGCCCGCATCCGCCCCATATCGGCTGCGGCACGCCCATAGCGTTCGATCGCGCGGCCCTGCGAGAGTGCCGACGACCGATCGGCCACGACGCGCTCCGGCGACGTCGCCTGTTCGGTCGCCGGCTTGGGCCGGAATCCGTCGAACATGCCCTTGGCCTTGTCGCGCACCTTCTCGACCACCTGGCGCGCGAGTTCCGGGAACCGGATCTCGCGCCGATCGGCGAACGCGCGGGCCTGATCCTGCTCCGGCTTGGCGTAGTCGCCCGCCATGTCCTTGCCCCGGTCGCGCGACAGGGCACGGACAAGCTGACGCTGATCGGTGAAATCATCGCGGCCGTAATGGAGTTGCACGTCGTCACGGTGCCGCGACATGCCGACATAGGCGCTGTGCCGGTCCATGCCCGGCGTCGCCAGAACGTGCGCGGAATCGACCGTCACACCCTGCGATTTGTGGAACGTCGCCGCATAGCCGTGATCGACATGGGCATAGTCCTTGGTGTCGAACGCGACGCTGCGCCCGTCATCGAGCCGCACCGCCATGCCCTCGGGCGACACCCGCTCGATCGTGGCGAGCGTGCCGTTCTTGACCCCCATGCCGCGTTCGTTGCGCAGGAACATGATGCGGTCGCCGGTCGCGAACTGCCGATCGCCACGCTCGGTCTTCACCGCCACGTCGTCGCCAAGGTCGCCGCTCGCGCGCAACCGGCCCCGCGCCTCCTCGTTCAGCTCGCGGACCTCGGCGTTAGTGTGAGTTAGTATGATCCGGCTGTTGCCTGGTTCGGCTTGGCGCGCACGATCCCACCCGTCCACCAGCTCGCCCCGCGCCGCTTCCCGCGTGTCGGCCGCATGGACCATGCCCTTGCTGTCATAGGCGTGGATCGCCTCGCCGGTGCGCCCGGTCGCCAGCGCCCGCGTGGCGTCGCGCTGCCAGTCCTCGCGCTGCCGGCGTATCTCGGTGATCTCGGCTGCGCCGTGGTGCTCGGTGACGCTGCGGAACGCCGCCCCCGCCTCGATCGCCTGCAACTGCTCGGGGTCGCCTACCATGACGACCTTGGCCCCGGCGTCGCGCGCCTGGGACAGCACCCGCTCCATCTGGCGTGACCCGATCATGCCCGCCTCGTCCACCACCAGCACGTCCTTGGGGCCTAGCTGCTCGCGCCCCTGCCCCCATGCGTGTTCGAGGCTGGCGATGGTGCGGGACTGGATACCGGACCCGCCCTCAAGGTTCTCGGCCGCGATGCCCGACAACGCCGCGCCGCGCACGGTGTAGCCCTGCCCCTCCCAAGCCTCGCGCGCGACGCCAAGCATGGCGGATTTGCCGCTGCCGGCGTAGCCGACGACCGACGCCAGCCCCGTATCACCAGTCACATGCTCAAAGGCGTCGCGCTGCTCGCCCGACAGGACAAGCCCCCTGCCCTCCGCCGCGCCGATCGCCGCGTCACGGTGCCGATCGGTAACACCATGTCCGGCGCGGCCCGCCAGCTCGTCGCCAGCGCGCTCAAGCCGGCTCTCCACCGCGATCATCTCGCGCGACGTAAACCGCTCCTGGTCGCGTCCGTCTTTGCCCAACGCGACCAGCTCGGGGCTGGCGCGCACCGCCCCCATCACCTGGTCGAACTGGTTCTTGCCATCGCTGTGCCGGAACGCGAACGTCGCGAGGTCGCGGGTGGTGAACGTCGCCTGCTGCCGCGTAATTGCATCCAGCGCGATCGACGGGTTGCCGATGATCTTGTCACCGTTGTCGCGGGCGATGCGGACGTGATCCTCGATCCGCTCCG
The DNA here is from genome assembly GCA_038231435.1 of Planctomycetota bacterium. GTDB lineage: Bacteria > Planctomycetota > UBA11346 > UBA11346 > UBA11346 > JACCZE01. The sequence continues at coordinate 2,220 of JBBRLJ010000081.1, read as the reverse complement.
CCTCAAGTCCCTGCTCCGGCCGGCGCGACGCGGCCGGGCCGATCTTGTGCTGCGGCTCAAGCTCGATGCCTTGGGCGTCCAGCGTGCGATGGTCGATCCGGCCCTCAAGCCCAAGCTCGGCCATGCGCTCGTTGACGTGATTGGCCCAGCCTTCGCGCCAGCCCTGCAACAGCGCCCGGTTGTTCCAACCGCGCTCCTTCTTGCCGAACACCGCCTCCCCGTTCTCGCCCTGCTCTATTGAGCGCATGGTCAACATGACGTGCGCGTGCGGCTTGGGACTGCCATCCTTCGCCGCGTCCCAATGCACATTGAGGTCGGCAACCATCCCGCGATCGACAAACTCCCGCTGCACGAAATCCCGCGCCAGCCTGATGCCCTCGGCCTGGTCCATCTCACGCGGAATCGAGAATTCCATTTCCCGCGCCAATTGCGCGTTCTTCTGCTTCTCTCCCGCCTCGACTTCGTTCCACAATGTCGCACGATCACGCCAGCGCTCGGCTCCGCCCTCGGGCAGCATGATCTCGGAATGAACGACGCCCGCCTTGTTCGTGAAATCATGCGCCCGGCCAAGCCGCTCATCGGGAAGCCGCTCGGCCGCTCGATAGGCGGCCGACGCCACCGCGCTTGCGCCCGTCGAGCGACTGATAACCTTGGCGGAGAAATGATAGATCGCCATTGGCAAGCATCATGCCGCACTGCTGCACTTTCTACAAGCGATGCCGGAACGGCGTATAAGCGCGCACTCACAGTCTGCTTCGCTCCCTGTGATTGACCTGATGCTGCTTTTCCTTCGTTCCGGCTTTACCCCAGTGATGGCTGCGCTAGGATGCTACAGACCGATACGCAGAAGGATGAAGGCGATGCGGAAGGTTCGCGATTACGATGCCGAGCTGAAGGTGCTGGGTGATAAGGCCCGCGCGCTCAAGGTGAAGCGGGTGGAACAGCTCGGCCAGCTCGTCGCCGCAACCGGGGCCGATGCACTCGATGCGGAAACCCTCGCCGGCGTGCTGCTCGATGCGATTGGATCGAAGGATGCGAGCGCGAAGGAGGCGTGGCGATCAAAGGGCGCGGCCTTCTTTCAACGGCGCGGGCGCAAAGGTGGCGGCACTGCTGCAATCGACGGATCGGCTGCTCAAGCTGAACCGGGCGGCGACGCTGCGGGCGGAAGCGGCGGGACGGCGTAACGATACGCGGGGCTGGGTCATGCAACGCCGAGAACGAACGCGCCACCTGATCGAGCTGGGCGGGCTCGTCCAGAAAGCCGGCTTGGTCGAGCTGACCGATGACGATCGCGCCACCCTCTACGGCGCGTTGCTCGATCTTGTGGGACGGGCGCGGGGCGATGACGCCGGCGACTTGCTGGCGCTGTGGAAGCGACGCGGCAAGCGCGCGTTCGATGCTGAAGCGGAAGGGAGCGAAACGCCATGAGTGATTTCGATATTGAGGCGGTGCGCACGCAAGTCCGGGCGATGGATTTCGTGCGCGGCACGCCCGTGGAAGTCGCCATGTGGCGCGAGGACATGGCGGAGTCGCGCGCCAACCTCGTGATCGAGGACATTATCCCGACGCCCAACGATGATGCGTTTTTCGATATGCTGCTAGGTGAAGGGGTGTCCCCTCCCCTCGTGTCGCAAATCCTGCTCCGGCTCTACGATCATCCCGACGCCGATCGCTCCCTGCCGATCACGCCGTTCGCAGCCGTGGCGTCTCCCGAGGGCCGTTAGCATGGGCCTCGCGCGCGCCACCCGTAATCTCGCCCGCACCGCTCGCGCCAATCCGATGTGGGCGCTACTCGGCGTCCTGCTCGCCCCCTTCCGGTTCGCCCGCCACATCATCGGCATGGGGCTGTTCGCGCTCGCGCTGTTCCTCGGGCTGTTCGCCCTGCTGCTGCTGTCGATCTGGTATTTCGAGTTGGATAAGAACGGCGCGGTCGCTCAGCTCGCGCTCATGGGGATCAGCGGTGCCGTGGTGCTGGTCACGGCCTGGATGTTCGTCCTGCCGCTGCTGCGCCGGTTCGATTACGACGATCGCGCCGACACACACGGCTCGGCCCGCTTCGCCAGCGCCGGGGAAGCCCAAGCCCTGAACGACGATCACGGCCTTTTGATCGGCCGCGACGTGAAGACCGGCAAGCCGATGCGCTATGCAGGGCCGGCGCATCTGCTGACGATCGCACCCACCCGCACCGGCAAGGGCGTCGGCACGATCATCCCCAACCTG
>JBBRLJ010000080.1:0-5622 GCA_038231435.1 Planctomycetota bacterium | reverse complement strand
GCGTTTTGTCAGGCGTTAGCGCCTTTAACGCCATCTAAGCCTTGTAATACGAGTATATTACACGCTAGCGTACGATTTTTCCCGTTTCGTGAGCTGACCCCTTGGATACCCTGATCGCCGCCCACGCCTACTCGCTGGGGTGGACGCTGGTCACGCACAACGTTCGCGAATTCAAGCGCGTTCCGGATCTTATCGTCGAAGATTGGCTAGCTGACCGTGGCGCGTGATGCCGACTCTGCCTCTTGGAGTGGCAACGTAGAGTCGCTCCGATGCTGAGGAATCCCATCGCGATCGGAGTCCTGCTGGCTCTCGGTGCCGCGGCCTTCTTCGGCATCACCACACCTTTCGTGCAGCGGTTCGGGCATGGTGCGGGGCCGTTCACCACGGCAGCAGCCCTCTGCCTCGGTGCGGCCCTTCTGTCGGCACCGAAGTGCTGTCGAAGCACGCTCGGTGACCGCAGGAACCGAGGTGCGAGAGAACATCCACCCGGACCACCTCGAGAAGAGTGTCCCATTGCTTCATGACCAGATCTCCGCCTCGCCGTGGGATCGTGTTCGCCACATCACTAAAACAGCCAACAGTACCGCCAGCCGCACTCGACGCTGCGGTGCTGCCGCAGCGTGCAATCCTGCCCCAGCAGCGGTTCCTCGCAGCCGATCCATCGCCATCGTCCCGCCATGCATCGCGTCCTCATCGTCGGCGGCGGCTTCGGAGGCCTGAGCTGCGCGCGCGCGCTCAGGCGCGCGCCGGTCGAGGTTACGTTGATCGACCGCCGCAACTTCCACCTCTTCCAGCCGCTGCTCTACCAGGTTGCGACCGGTGGACTGTCGCCGGCGAACATCGCGGCGCCGCTGCGTACGCTGCTCAAGCGCCAGCGCCGCTGCCATGTGCTGCTGGGTGATGCGGTCGGGATTGATGTCGCCGCGTGTGAGCTGGTACTCGCCGACGGTCGCCTGCCGTACGAGTCCCTCGTCCTCGCTCCGGGATCGCGCCACCACTACTTTGGCCACGACGAATGGGAGCGCCACGCGCCTGGGCTGAAAACGATCGAGGACGCGACTGCGATGCGCCGCCGCATCTTCGCCGCCTTCGAGGCCGCCGAGCGCGAGCCCGAGGAACTGAAGCGTGCGGCACTGCTTACCTTCATCGTGGTCGGCGGCGGCCCGACCGGCGTCGAGCTCGCCGGATCCCTTGCCGAGATCGCGCGCCATACCATGCGCGGCGAGTTCCGCGGCATCGATCCGGCGCGCTCGCGCCTCATCGTGGTCGAGGCCGGAGAGCGCGTGCTCGGCGGGTTCGCCACCGAATTGTCGCAGCGCGCTCAGCGCGACCTCGAGCATCTCGGGGTCGAGATCCGCTGCGCGACCAGGGTCATCGACGTGCGCGCCGATGGCGTCACGCTCGTCACGAACGGCCGCGAGGAGACCATCGCCGCCGCGACCGTGCTGTGGGGCGCCGGCGTGCAGGCCTCGCCGCTCTGCCGTCTCGTCGCCACGGCGGCGGCCGCCAAGCTCGACGGCTCGGGCCGGCTGATGGTCGGCGCCGACTGCGAACTGCCCGCGCATCCCGAGATCTTTGTCGTCGGCGACGCCGCGCGTTTCGAGATCCCTGGCGATCCCGCCGGCAGGCCGCTGCCCGGGCTGGCGCAGGTGGCGATGCAACAGGGGGTGCATGTCGCGCGGGTGATCCGCGCGCGCCTGGGCGGCCGCGTGCCCGCATCGTTCCGTTATCGCGACTTCGGCAGCATGGCGACTATCGGCAAGCGTCTCGCGGTCGGCGAGATCGCGGGCTGGAAGCTGCGTGGTACCATCGCCTGGCTAGTGTGGGTATTCGTGCACATTATGAAGCTGGTCGGCTTCCAGAGCCGCCTGCTGGTGCTGGTGCAGTGGGCATGGTACTGGATCTCGTGGGACCGCAGCGCGCGGCTGATCACCGGCGAGGACGAGGCCGCGGCGGGAACGCACGAGCCGGCGGCACTCAATCCGCCGCCGCGCGAGGTGGTGCATTCGTCAGCAGGATCGCAGCCACGGCGGCCAGGGTCAGCGCCCCCGCCGCCGCCTGGCGCGCCCCCAAGTGCTCGCCCAGAGCCGCAGCGCTCAGCAGCACTGCCACCAGCGAGTTGACGAAAAACGTAGGTCGAGACCGCGGTCCGAAGGCCCTGGGGTTAACGTCCCGTCCGTAACATGTTGGGGGCTTCGCTACACAGGCTGGCGTCCGGTCGAGGTTCTCATCCAGGGAGCGACGCCGTACGGGATGGCGGGCGTCGGCGGGACTTCAGCAGTCACCACCGCGAGCGCGCGTTGCCGTCGGATCAGCGTGTGGACGGCGTCGACCTCATTCTCGGCGGTGCGCAGCCGATGGTGGTGATCCATGCGCACCAAGTCGATGAAGCACAGGTCAGCCGCTACGCTGAGGTCGGTGGCGGCGACCACCGGATCATTGCTCACTAGCTGGTCGTGCACCGATGCCAGCCGAGCGGCGATGGACGACGGAGTGTGATCGAGCAGCGCCAGCATCGCCTCGATGGGATAGGTGGTTTCGTCGCGCGGCAGCCCTGCTTCGGTGATCGCCAATGATACCTCAAGATAGCGATGCGTGATCGTCGCCGGCTCGATGCCGGCGAGCGGCAGGATGTTCGCCGCCGCCTGCAACTGCTCGCCCTTGCTGACCCCTGTGCGTGCAAGTTCTTGGTAGATCGCCTCGGCGCTATCAGCTATGGCGGACGGATCGCCCGGGCAGGCACTCAGGAGCGCGCATGTCGGCAAGTCGTCGCGCCCGGTGAGCCACCAGTGGTAGGAGCGCATGCGGTCGAAGATGTCGCGCAGTCGGCGCACCGTAGGCGGCGTCGCAACAGGTGCGCCGTCGGACAGCGCCCGGAGCGCGAGCACGGCCTTCAATTCGTACCAATTGCTATGCGGCAGGCCTGCCTCGTGCAGCATGCGCCGCATAGCCACGAGGTCGTCCAGGAAGGCTTCGGGCGTGTCCCCGATCTGCACCAGCACTGCCGCAACCATCTGGCCGAACGGTGCCTGAATGGAGTCGCTCCATCCGCAGCGCGTGCGCAGCTCTGCGAGGGTCGAACGGATGGCATTGGCGGTGTCGGCAGGGTCCGCCGGTCTGAGCACGGCCGCCTGCGCCGCATAACGCCACCAGGCACGATCGACCGGCCATGCCTGGTCTGCTCCGAGCTCTGCCGCGATGCGGCGGAAGCGGTCGACAGGGTTGATGACATGAAGCGTGGTGATGGACACGGCTGACTCCAGAGGATCGAGGTACGGAGAGATGCGACTCCACCAGGAAGATCGTCTTCCCGGTGGAGAATGGCGCTGTTCTTATCCGCCTTCACCTTCTCGAACTCCCTCTTCCCGGTGATTGGACAGACCAAATTCTTATCGCCATCGGCTGGCGATGGCCGCGCGTAAGATCGGAGACGATGACCGCCGCGCTGACGACGCCGAGCCCGAGCGAGATCCAAGCGTTGAGGGTCAGCATCGTCAGCGCTGGTGAACTGTGCGCGGCGGTCTTCTCAGTGCTCATCCCGGTTGGCCAGGCGCGGATGCACCACCACGAAGCGCTTACTTCCCTGGCCCCACACCTGCAGCAGGAGATCGATCCCGGTATGGGCGTGGATAGCCTGCACCGTGGATTCGGCCGACGTTACCCGCGAGCCGGCGACCTGGGTGATGATTTCCCCAGGTGCGATTCCCGCGGTCTCTGCCGGCGAGTCGCGGTCGACCGCGGACACCAGGGCACCATCGACGCCATCGGGGACGGCGAGTTGGCGACGCGCTTCGGAGTCGAGGTCGGTGAGCCGTAGACCGATGGTCGGGTGCGCGGCGCCGGGCTGACCCTGAGCGGCAGCCTGGTGAGGCTTGCGATCAGCGAGATCCAGAAGCTTCACTGCGGCATGCCGCTCGGCCCCCTCGTGGATCAGATCCAGCGTCACCTCGGCTCCAGGGGCCAGCCGGCCGACCATCAGCCGCAGGTGGCGTGGGTCGGGCACCACGGATCCATTGATGCGCAGGATGACGTCGCCCGTGGCGATGCCGGCCTCGGCCGCGGGGCCGTGCGCCACCACGTCAGCAACCAGGACCCCGTGACTTACCGCAGGATCGAGCTTCAGCGCGCTCGCGAGGTCGGGCGTCAGCGCTTGCGCGCTCACGCCGAGGAATCCGCGCGAAACCTTACCAGTGGTGATGATGGCATCCATGACCTCCTTGGCCATGCCGATCGGAATCGCGAAACCGATGCCGAGGTTGCCGCCAGATGGGCTGAGGATCGCCGTATTGATGCCGACCAGCTTCCCGTCGGCGGTCACCAGGGCCCCGCCCGAATTGCCGGGATTGATGGACGCATCGGTCTGGATGAAGTCTTCGTAATCCTCAATGCTCAGACCGCCGCGGCCCGTCGCACTGATGATTCCCATGGTCACCGTCTGGCCAACCGCGAACGGATTGCCGATGGCGAACACCAGATCGCCGACCCGTGCCCGATCGCTGTCGCCCAAGGGCAGGACTGGCAGATGGGCACCGTCAGGAACCGTGACCTTGAGCACCGCCAGGTCCGCCTGGGGGTCTACGCCAATGACCTTGGCAGGCAGGCGCTCGGATCCCTCGGCGAGCGCCACCTGCACATCGTCGGCATCGTCCACGACATGGCTGTTAGTCAGGATATAGCCGTCAGCCCTGACGATCACTCCTGATCCCAGGCCATGCTGGCGCTGCTGTCCTGGTCTGATGCCCTGGTCGGGCAACATCGGCCCGAAGTAGCGACGTAGGAGATCGCCCTCGTCGGATCCAGGCGTTAGGCCCGCCGCCCCGACAACCCGCGACGAGTAGACGCTCACCACGCACGGCTCGACGGACGCGAGCATCGGCGCGAAGGTGACCGGCGAGGGTGCAGGGACAGCCGGAACCACACCGGCACTGCTGCCATGCGGGCCCGCTTTTGCGGTATCCGCGGGCTCCGCGGCGCCAAGTTGCGATCCCAGGCCCACGCAGAAGAGCGCGAGCGTCATCGGAAGCGTCGTGCGTAGTCGCATAGCGGACTCCTGGATATCGTTCGGTGAATCATAACCGGGTGGTAGAGCAACCCTCTTCATGATCTTGATGGCTCTCGACACGGCAGGGATCGTGCTGGCGAATACCACTCCGCGATGTCGACCGCGCGGATGGGGCTCTCCCGCCAGCACATCGCAAGGCCACGTCCACCGCTATGAACGACACCACACGAGTGGACCTGTAGATTGGGCGCGATGGAGGGTTCATGTTTCAAAAGACAAAAAAGCCGTTTGATCGCCGTGGCCAAGGCCACGGCGATCAATGGCTGAGGAATGGGGCAAGGACTCGTGGCCTTCTACCCGCAGCAACCTCCAGTCGGTGATTCAGGCAGCTTTCCGGCGGGCAGCGCCTTGAACTTCTTCAGGCAGCCGGCTCCGCAGAAGTAGAAGGTCTTGCCATCGCGCTCGGCATGGATGGCGGTGGCCTCATCAACGGCCATGCCGCAGATGGGGTCCTTGGTAGTGGTGATCGAGGTTTTCATGAGGTTGCTGCTTTCTGTGGGTTGCATGACGCGTGACTGTTGGCGAAGGGGCGCCGTGAGGTTTTTTTTGAGACCGTCTTC
>JBBRLJ010000079.1:0-5773 GCA_038231435.1 Planctomycetota bacterium | reverse complement strand
GTGGGCGGATACAATCGGCGTAGCCGATCCGCCCACGTTTTGGCCGGCTCCCGGACAAAACGAGCCACGACAAAGCCCGTGGGGTAGGCCCGCTAGGGCCGTAGGGGCGAAGCCCCTGATGTACATAGCCACGGGGGCCCCATCGCTCCGCGATGGGGCGGGCGCCGAGTGGCGGTGGGCGGATACAATCGGCGTAGCCGATCCGCCCACGTTTTGGCCGGCTCCCGGACAAAACGAGCCACGACAAAGCCCGTGGGGTAGGCCCGCTAGGGCCGTAGGGGCGAAGCCCCTGAACAGTAAGCGCGAAGCCCCTGAACACTAATTAGCAGTGATGGCGTCGCCGGATCCGGTGTAGAGATCGAGCGGGCCTTCGAGCTCGATCTTGAGCACCGTCGCCGAGGGATCGAGCACGCGCTCGGGCACCTCGATCCACAGCACGCCCGGGATGCCCGCCCATGGCGCACCGCCGACGACGCGGTGCGCGAGATCGCCGTCGTGACCGAGCGCACTGATGCGCTTCACGCGGTTGCGGACACCCTTGATCGCGAACTCATGCCACGGCCTGTCGAACACGAACGCGTAGATGGTCTGACGATCCTTCGAGATGGTGCTGGCGCCGTAGAGGTGCCCGGGCGGCAGGCCCGGGCCGGTGGGATAGATCGCCTCGGCATGGGTGCGCGTCCAGGCGCCGATGGCTTCGAGGCGCTCGACCTGTGGAGTCGGGATGCTGCCGTCGGCTTTGGGGCTGACGTTCAGCAACAGGTTTCCGCCCATGCCGACGCACTCGGCGAGCATGCGCACCAGCTGATGCGTGGATTTGTAGCCATCGGGATTCGGCGTGTAGCCCCACTGGTCGTTCATGGTCACGCAGAACTCCCACGGCCGCCGTGGAGGCGCGATCGGGATGCCCTGCTCGGGCGTGTCGTAGTCGCCGTGACCGCCCATGCGCGAATTCAGCACCACCGTAGGATGCAGCCGATGCAGGAATTCCTGCAGCTCGTGCATCTTCCACTGCTCGGGCGTGCGCTCCCAGTCGCCATCGAACCACAGCAGGTCAGGCCGATGGCGCGAGCACAGCTCCTGCAGCTGTCCCCGGTTGAAGGTCAGGAAGCGTTCCCAGCGCGCCGGATCGTCGGGGCCCTTGGGGAAGGCGTAGCCGTAGGCCGGATCGCTCTCGGCCATGGTCGGCTGGCCGCCGTTACGCACGCTCGGATAATCCGGGTGCGACCAATCGAGGTGCGAGAAGTAGAGGCCGACCTTCAGCCCCTTCTTGCGCATCGACACGCACCACGGCGCCACCAGATCGCGCGCCGCGGGCGTCTTCGCCGGCACGCTCAGGCCGCTCTGGTTGGTGTTCCACAGTGCCACGCCATCGTGGTGCTTGGTGGTCAGCACCGCGTAGCGCGCGCCGGCGCGGGCGAAGAGATCGGCCCAGGCGTCAGGATCGTAGCGGTCGGCGGTGAACTTGCCCAGTTGCGCCATGTAGTCGGCATACGATTGCTGGTCGGCCTGCTTCATGCCCTGGCGGTTGAAATTGTAGAACGACCACGAGGCGTCCTTGCCGTTGACGGCATAGATGCCCCAATGGATGAAGATGCCGAACTTGGCCGCGGGGAACCAGGGCTGCAGCATGGCGCAAAGCTACGACGATGCGCCGCCCACACCATCGCTCGTCTATTATGCGGGGGCTTGCCCCCGGTCCCCCACGACCTGTGTCGTCCTTCGTCTTGGCCGCAGGGCGGACAAGACGTTTGCGTGATGGGCTGCGCCCATTGTTCACGCAAACCAGGACTCGGCGGTCGAGGAGAATAATCCCTTACGGGGGCTTCGCACCCGGTCCTCCACTACTGTGTCGCCCCTCGTGCCTTCCTCGGAAATCCGCGGATGGTCCTGGAGACCAGGGCTAGAGCATCCGGCGAGCGATGTACACCACGGCGAGGATCACCGCCACCGCCACGATACCCCACGCGATCCATGCCCAACGACTGCGCTCGACGGTTGGCAGCTTGTGCGAGGCCTTCGCGGCGGGGCGGCGGTGGAAGCTGTCGGTGATGGTCTCTTCGCGGCCGATGGCGCTCTTCGCGCGCAGGCGCGACATCACGGCGTCCGCCGTGTCCGGCGGCTCCGAGAGCGCCTGCAGCACCCGGCCCGAATCGGCGGGGAGCCGCGCGCTCTCGTGCAGCAGGCGGTGGAGGATCAGCTGGTCGAGCAACCGGGCGCGCGTCGTAGCGTCGCGCGCGATGTGGTCTGCCAGCTCGCGGCCCTCGGCGTCGGTCAGGGTTTCTCCGACATAACCAGAAAGCAGGTAGTCGCGGCGATCACGCTCCATGCGCGCCGTCTTTTCTCGGATGAGATCCGCGATCTCCGCCACTACCGGCTCCCGGTTCCAGACAGGCGGCCAGCGCCTCGCGGGCGCGGAACAGCGTCACCCGCACCCACGCGTTCGAACGCTCGCGCAGCTGCGCGATATCGGCGGGAACGGTGCCGCGCCAGTAATGCTCCACGACCACCTCGCGCGCAGCCTCGTGCAGCTGGGCGAGGCAGGTGGGCAGGCCGGCCATGGTCTTGCCGAGACCGCGATCGACGCGCGCCATGAGCTCGTCGTCGAGGCTGGCCTCGATCTCGGCGCGATGCGGGCGCTTCGCCTGCTCGACGCGGATGGCGGCGCGGCGCGCGGCCATGCCGACGGCGCGGGCGACGGACACGATCCACGCCTTGCCATCCTCGCGGCCAGCGCGGAATCCATCGAGGCGGTGGTATGCCGTAACGAACGCCTCGTGGACGCACGCGTCGACCCGGGTGCGATCCGGCAGCATGGCGGCCAACAGCACCCGGACCTCGGCCTCGCACGCTCCGATCGCGTGCCGGAAGGCGGCGTGGTCTCCGGCCCGGACCGCGGCGAGCGCCTCGTCGACGGTCATGCGCCGAGCAACTTCTGACAGCGATGCTGGCATCCGTTCCCGTGCGTGATCGGCGGTGAGGGGAATCTGAGCGGCCTCATCGTACGGGCGACCATAGCATGCCGCGCGCGGTGGTCAGCCCCTGGGCCGCACCGGGGCTTCCCTGCGCGCCCCGACCCAGAGCATCCCAGCCCGCCCGATCCGTCCAGGAGCGCCCATGCCCGCCTTCGCCTCGATCGTCCGCAGCGCCCTCGGCAGCGGCGAGCGCCTCGCCCCCCAGCCGCCGGTGCCGGTGCTGCCGGCGGCCAAGGAGCTCGGCGAGGCGGGGGACCACGACACCATCGTCTTCGCCGATCCGGCCATCGTCTTCCAGGAGATTATGGGCTTCGGCGCCGCCTTCACCGAGGCCGCAGCCTTCGCGTTGTCGAAGGCGACCCCGGCGCGACAGGACGAGATCCTGCGCGGATTCTTCTCCTCGGATCCACTAGAGGGATCCATCGAGGCGGCGGGACACGGTTACAGGCTGTGCCGCGTGCACATGGGCTCGTGCGATTTCGCGCTGGGCAACTGGACGCACGCCGAGAAGCCCCGCGACTACGCCATGGCCTCGTTCTCGATCGAGTGCGACCGCCGCTGGCTGCTGCCGCTGGTCAAGCGCGCCCGCGCCATCGCCGGCGACGGCCTGCGCCTGTTCGCGTCGCCGTGGAGCCCGCCGGCGTGGATGAAGACCAACGGCATGATGAACCGCGGCGGCAAGCTGCTGCCCGAATGCCGCGCGGCGTGGGCGCTCTACTTCGTCCGCTTCATCGAGGCCTGGGCAGCCGAGGGCGTGCCGATCTGGGGCGTGACCATCCAGAACGAACCCGAGGCCACCCAGTCGTGGGACTCGTGCATCTTCACCGCCGAGGAGGAGCGCGACTTCATCCGCGACCACCTCGCGCCGGCGCTCGACCGCGCCGGGCTGTCGCACATCGAGATCATCGGCTGGGACCACAACCGCGACGTCATGGTCCACCGCGCGGCGGTCTACTACGCGGACGCGGCGGTGCGGAAGCGCATGTGGGGCGTCGGCTTCCATTGGTACGTCACCGACACCTTCGACAACGTGCGCCTGACCCACGACGCCTGGCCCGAGAAGCACCTGCTGTTCACCGAGGGCTGCCAGGAAGGCGGACCGCATCCGGGCAGCTGGGACACCGCCGAGCGCTACGCGCGCTCGATGATCAACGATCTCAACCGCTGGACCGTCGGCTGGGTCGATTGGAACCTCTGCCTGGATGCGAGCGGCGGGCCCAATCACGTCGGCAACCTGTGCTCGGCGCCGGTGATGATCGATGCCGCCAGCGGCGCGGTGACGGTGAATCCGTCGTGGTCGGCGATCGGGCATTTCTCGCGTTACGTCAAGCCCGGCGCGCGGCGCGTGCTCTGCGCCAGTCCGCGCGACGATCTCGAGACTGCCGCGTTCTCCAATCCCGACGGCTCGGTGGCGGTGGTGGTGCTCAATCGCGGTGGAGCGCGCAAGATCCGCCTGCAACTCGCGGCCGCCGCGGCGTGCGCGTTCACAGCTCCCGCCCGGTCGCTGCTCACGGTCGTCCTGCCGCCCAGGTAGTCAGCCGAGCCGCCATTTCCTGATCCGCCAGAAGCCCTTCGGGAGATGGCTGGAGATGGCTGAAGCAACCCTTTCGCGGACATTCCCGCAAGCATTGGCGGCATGACGTGGGTCGGAGCGCAGGCCGGCGAATCATGAGACATCATACCTCTTAAGCGGCGGACCTATCTGGATATTCGCTTGATTTATTCGGCAAAAGTCATGATTACCAGATATGCGCATCAGCCAACATCATATCGATACGTTTCACCATCAGGGTTTCGCCGTGGTGGAGAATTTCCTGACCCGCGAGGAGGTCGCCTCCGCGCTCGCGGGATTCCATGAGGTGTTCGCGCCGACCCCGGATCAGCGGCGCGCGGGCAAGCAGGTGGACGGCGCGCAGGCGCTCTTCCCCTGGGACCACAGCGGACTGAACCACGCCGCCACCCATCCCGACATCATCGACGCTGCTGAACGCGTCATCGGCACGCGCGAGATCCGTCTCTCGGACAGCGACGTCAACGTGCGCTACGCCGGCGAGGACGTCGACGACGGCTTCCACGTCGACGTCGGCAACAACACCCTCGGACCGGTGGTGCCCGAGGACCACGGCAACATGACCTTCTCGATGACCCTCACCGACGTGAAGCCGGGCATGTCGCCGACGCGCATGGTGCCGTGGGGCAGACCGGATTCGGAAGCTGTGGAGATGACCCTGCCCGCCGGCTCGCTGTACTTCTATTCCACCCATGTCACCCGTCATTCGGCGTCCAAGTTCACTGCGCCGTCGGGATTCCGCGCCGCGATGTGGACGATCTGGTCGCGCAAGGACCGCATCTGGGACTGCGGCCGCGGCTATACCTACAAGTGGTGCGGCGGCCACAAGGACGCGGCACTGAAGCGCTTCATCGCCGAATCCGATCCACGCCGCCTCGAGCTGCTGGGCTTTCCCGCACCCGGCGACCCGCTGTGGAACGAGACCTTCATCGCCGGCATGGCCGCGCGCTATCCGGGCTTCAACACAGCCCCGTACCTCGATGCGCTGGCTGTTACATCAGGGGCTTCGCCCCTACGGCCCTGACGGGCCTACCCCTCGGGCTTTGTCGCGGTTCGATTTCGCCGGGACGGCGAAATCGTGGGCGGATGGCTTCGCCATTGTATCCGCCCACCACCGCTCGGCGCCCGCCCCATCGCGGAGCGATGGGGCCCCCGTCCAATTACATCAGGGGCTTCGCCCCTACGGCCCTGACGGGCCTACCCCTCGGGCTTTGTCGCGGTTCGATTT
>JBBRLJ010000078.1:0-6773 GCA_038231435.1 Planctomycetota bacterium | reverse complement strand
CGCTTCACTGATGAGCTTGCTGATCGCCAGGCGCTGAGGCCGCTCGAGTCGTGGGCGCTGCTCCGACGCGAGCTGGCTTCGATCTGGATCTCTCGCGCCCTGCGCGACGGCCGCGGGCAACACGGTCTCTCTGAACTTCGCGATGCCGGCCTCGACCAGGAACTGCTCGACGACGTCGAGGAGAAGTTTCAGTAGCTGCTTGATCGGCTCGATAGACCCGATCCCGATGGCCGTTAGCCTCGTCTCCAGTCAGCATCATCGTTTTCCGAAAGCTGCCTCTCATGCGCCCACCCGTTGTCGAGGTCCTCATCATCGCTCCTGACTCGAACACGTACTCGAAGGTACATGGAGCGATCATCGCCTTGGTCGAGACGATCCGTACGGGATCGACGGAGGTCCTCGGTTTCATGGGGAGCGCTCGGCCGAGCATCCCCATACCGTGCTGCGGCTCGAGGTGCGGGGCGACCTCGCGCCCTTCGCTCCGCGCCGCTTCGTCATCGATCCGCTGCCCGAAGCGGTGGTCCAGGAGCCCAGAGGCCTGACCTTGGCGAACGAGCGCCTGTCGGCGACGGTGCGCAGCGACGGCAGCGTCGATGTGGTGGATCTGCGTTCGGGCTCTACCTGGAGCGGGCTCGGGCGCTGGTCGGATCAGGGCGACGTCGGCAACGAATACGATTTCGTGCCGCTGACCGACGATGCCGAGCGCATCCACGCAGACACAGCGTTCACGCGCGTCTCGTCTCCGTTGGCCTGCGCTGGCGGCATGCAGGTGGTGCGCGTGGCGGGCGAGCTGCGCCTGCCGGCCGACGCCGCGGCGCGCCGCGAGGGCGGCGCGCGCGTCGCGATCCCGGTGATCGTCGACTATAGCCTGGCTCCGGGCGAGGCGTGGCTGACCTGCAGGATCCGCCTGCGCAACCGCGCGAAGGAGATGCGCCTGCGTTGGAACGCCACCTTGCCCGCTCGGCCAGAAACCACGCGCGCCGGGTTGAAATTCGCCGAGGTCTCGCGCCCGGCCGGCGCGCAGCCGAGCCATGATGGGCGCCTGGTCGCTCCCGAGCATCCCGCCGACGCCTTCGTCGCCGCACCCATCGGTCGAGGGAACGGCTCCGGAACCGTCGCGGGAGCCGACGCAGGAGAACACGGCGGGCTCGCGGTGTTTGCGCGCGCGCCGTTGAACTACGAGATCGTCGAGGACGGCGGCGGTTGCCGTCTGGCGCTCACCCTGGTGCGCGCGGTCGGCTGGCTCGGCTCCGGGCTGGGCACGCTGACCCCCGAGGCGCAATGCTTGGAGCGCGATCTCGAGCACGTGCTCGCGCTCAGGCCCTACGCGGCCGAGGAATCCGCGGGCCTGCTCGCCGAGGCGCTCGCCTGGCGCCATGAGGCGCTGACCGGGTTGATCTGGGGCTACGATCCTCCGAGGCAGCCGGTCGATCACGATCCGCTGGTCGCGCTCGCGCCCGGGTCGGTGCGGGTCTCGGCGTGCAAGCGCAGCCACGATCGCGCGCGCGTGATCGTGCGGCTGCACAACGCCTCGGCGTTGCCGGCCATCGCCGAACTGCGGGTGCGCGCGGATGCCGTCCACATGCTCGGCCTCGACGAGGAACCCCGAGGCGAACCGCTCACCGCTGCCGATGGGCTCTGGCGGATACCGGTGCCGGCGCAGGGACTGGTGACGCTTGGGCTGGAGACCGCGAGAACCTGATCACGGGGTTCGGCCGCGATGGGCGCTCGCCGAGTACTTTCGTCCTCGGTTTGGCTCCAGGATGGATGCGCTGGTCCGGCGTCTGGATATCCGACACCGCCCGCCAGCGAGAGCTTCGTAGAGTCCAGGCGTACACCGCAGACCTGGAGTCACCCATGAGCCCACGCCTCTTCCGTTCCGCCACCTTCGCCGCGCTGCTGGCGCTCTCGGGCGCCGCCTCGGCCGCGGTGACCGATGCGCCGACCGTCACCTCGACCATCACCCCGACCGAGGCCGCGAGCGATCGCGCCGAGCTCCACGCGGATCGCCAGGATCTGCGCGCCGACCAGCGCGACCTGCATGGCGACCGGGCCGACCTCGCCGCGGACCGCGCGGATCGCCACGCCGATGCCGCTGACATCCGCACGGATTCAGCCGACATCCATCAGGATCGAGGCGAGCTGCGCCACGACGCCGCCGATCGCGGCCATGACCTCGCCGAAGCCCATCAGGACCGCGCCGACATCCGCAAGGATCGCCGCGATATCGCGCACGACCGCAAGGCCGGAGACAGCGCCGACCTGGCCGGCGATCGCGCCGATCTGGCCAAAGACCGCGGCGATCTCGCCAAGGACCACGCCGACATCAAGGCCGACGACCGCGACATCCACCAGGATCGGGGCGAACTCGCCCACGATCGCGCCGACCGGCGCGCGGACGCCCGTGGCGAGCGCAAGGACCAGAAGGACATCGACCACGATCGCAAGGACGCGCGCGAGGATCGCTCGGATCGCGCCGCCGACGCGCGTGACGCGCGCGGCGACAGGAGGGACGCGCGCGAGGATCGCGAGGAGCGCCGTGAACAACGCGAGACCCACCACCGCGCGCGCCGTTGAGAACCCCTCACACTCGTTGAGGATGGTGGAGGACACGCGTGGGTGCCCCTCGGCACGCCGCTGCTCAATCATCATCCTCACCCTCGCTCGCGCACGATCTCTCGCAGGGTGGTCGTGCTCGGGCCATTGGTGATTCCAGGATCCGGAAGCCCGACCATGCTGTCGCACATGACCTCATCAGCGGACGAACGGATCGCCGGCTTGGCCGGAGGTATGCGGAATGGTTCCGCCTCGGATCCGCTCATCGGCCACGAGATCAACGGCATGCGTTTCGAAAGGCTCCTCGGGCAAGGGGCGATGGGCGCCGTCTACCAGGGCCTCCAGGTGCACCTCGACCGGCGCGTCGCCATCAAGGTCATCGCCTCGCACCTGGCGAACGACGAGCGGTACATCGGACGATTCTCACGCGAGGCGCAGGCCATCGCCCGCCTGCTGCATCCCAGCATCATCGCCTGCCACGACTTCGGTCCTTGCGACGGCCCCGACGGGCGGCCCATGTACGTGCTGTGCATGGAGTACGTGGACGGCCCCAGCCTCGGCCACTGGCTGCGCGAACCACGGCCGGTGCGCGACGTACTGTCGATCTACGCCGACGTCTGCGATGGCCTGGCCGTCGCCCATGCCGCGGGGATCGTGCACCGCGACGTCAAGCCGGACAACATCATGGTGACGGGATCGGGCCGCGGAAAACTCGCGGACTTCGGGCTCGCGCGTGGTTCCTCGTCAGCATCCGGGGACCAGGTCCAAGTGACCCACGCGGGCGACCTGATCGGCAGCCCCGCCTACATGTCGCCCGAGGCCTGCCGCGGATCCGAACTGGGCCCGGCGTCGGATCTCTACAGCCTCGGTTGCTCGCTCTTCCAATCCCTCGCCGG
The DNA here is from genome assembly GCA_038231435.1 of Planctomycetota bacterium. Lineage (GTDB taxonomy): Bacteria > Planctomycetota > UBA11346 > UBA11346 > UBA11346 > JACCZE01. The sequence continues at coordinate 3,321 of JBBRLJ010000078.1, read as the reverse complement.
TCAGCTGCCCTTTCCCGCGACCACGCCGCTGCAGACGCTCCAATGCCATCTCACCCAGCCGGCGCCGAGGATCGAGTCCGAACGTCCAGATCTGAAGCTGCTCGGCCCGGTGATGGCCCGATGCCTGGCCAAGGAGATCGCGGGCCGGCCCGACTCCGCGACTACGCTCGGCTCGGAGCTGCGCCGGCTCGCGGCGCGGTTGCCTAGCGAGCGGTCGTGCGGAGGACGCGCCGTGGAACCGGCGCCGACGGTGATCGACACCACCGCTCCCGCCGTGCCTCGCTCCAGGGTCGGTCGGTTTCCCGTCCTGGTGGTCACGACCATCGCCCTGTCCGCCGGCATCGCATTCTCCAGAGCCGGACATCCCTCGACGACGAACGACGGCCGGGCCACGGCGACACCCACCTCCGTCGCGGCGGCGTCCGCGGTACCCACGCCATCCACGGCGCCATCCACCGCTCCAGGCGTGACGCCCTCCACGCCGGGTCCCGAGCAGGACGCCACGCCGCCGGGCGCCGCTGCCGACACCGCGACCGCACGCACCGAGCCACGCGAGCCGATCTTGCCCATCGCACCGACCGCCTCGGGGTCACCCGAAACAGTGCCGGCGGTAGACCCCCCGACGGGATCGGTCTCCACGGCTCCCGCTGATGCCGCCGATGTACCGCAGACGGAGACTGGGCCGTCAACGATCACGACCGCCCCAGCCGTCGGCGTGGACAGGTCGGGCGTCGACGGTTCGCCTCCCGTCAGCGACCCGCGGCCCGCTTCCCCACCGATCGCGGAACCCGAAGACCGTGCGCCGGCGGTGAGCGGTGGAAGTGATGCGCGGGGCGGGGCGGCTCCGGTCGACGTCACCGATGCCCGCTCCCAGGCGGATGACGATGGCTCGCGGGCGGCGTCCCCCACATCGGCGCCGTCGACAGGGTCGGCATCGCCTGCTGTCTCGCCGACACCTCCTGCAGACCAGGGCCGCGCCCGACCCGAGCATTCACACCAATCGAGCCTGCGACACCGCCCGGGATCCCTGCGACATGACGACGATTAGAATGATCAGACCTCCAGCCGCCACGAGTCTGGTGGTCTTCATCGCCAGCGCCGGCATGGCGATGGGGGCGGATACCGATCCGAAGCCCGAGCAGAAAACCATGTCGGTCACCGCCAGCCTCGAGGACCAGTTCGACTACGACAGCAACCCGCACCTGTCGACCAAGCGCTACCAACCCGCGAACCAGTACCAGGCGGACTACTTGAACGATGCGGTCGCGCGCATCCGCATGGAGTTCCCGCGCGTGCCCCTCATCCTCAAGGGACGCGTGGTCGACGACGCATACACCAGGCAGCATGTCCTGGACACCACCGTCACCAGCGGACAGCTGCAGCTGCCGATCAACGTCTCCGACGAGGCGGAGATCGCCCCCGGCTACCGCCGCGAGGACCAGTGGTACGACGGGCACTACTTCCAAGCCGACGACCGGGCCGACGCCAGGTGGACGCAGGACTGGTCGCGCACCGTCTCGACGTCCATCGATCCCTTCTACTCCGTCCTCACGCATCCCACGGCGTTCAAGGCGCAGGATGGCTACGAGTACGGTGTCGACCTCTCGATCGACCTAGTGCCGCTCGACGACCTCTGGCTCTCGGCGGTGACGATCACCTGCACGCCGGAACGGTACGACGCCACCACCCGCCATGTCGGCTACCATCAACTCGATGCCGGCATCGACCTCGCCCTCGACCTGCCGGGGGCGTTCCATGCGCTCATCAACACCGACGTGATCGCGGCGACGTACAACGGCATCGAGCCTGGGCGGCAGGAGCTGCGCCACGATCGCATTGTCACCTGCGACATCACCATTTCCCGCGACCTCGTCTCGCACCTCTCGGCCGAAGGCATCTGCGAGATGACCAGGACGACCTCGAACCTGCGCGCCTACACCTTCAACGAGGTCATCGCCGGCCTGGGCCTGAAATGGTCCATCCAGTAGGGGAACGAACGTACTCATCCGGTGCGCCCATCCGCAAACGAGAGTACTTCTGGCGCGTCCGATCCGCGAGCCGTACAGATACCCGGGATGAACGGTCCGTTCGACGGCAGGAGCCTGGCCGAGCTGGAAGCATGCATGCGCTAGCTGGTGCGTATCGCCAGCTGGGAGACCCCGCTGTCCCGCGCCTCGAACATCACCCAGCGCGCGTATTACTTCTACGCCCCCTACGCGCCCGAGGGAAAACGCGATGTGCGCACCATCTGCCTGCTCGCCGCCCACGCCGCGCGCATCCGTGCCACGCTGCTGGGTGGATCTCCAGACACCTATGCCGAGTGGATTCCAGACCAGCGGCCCGACACCGGATGAATCTCTCGAGAGATTCCCTGTAGACTTCCGCCGTCCGCGGCGTCACCCATGACCCACCGGCCACGCGGCCATACCAAGGAGCCTTCATGCGTCTTCCCCTCGTCCTGGCGCTCGCTGCCGCCTTCACCTGCAACCAGGCATTCGCCGCCGTTACCGATGACAAGCCCGGAGTCGGCGAGGAGCACAAGGAGTTGAAGAAGGAAGCCGCCGAGCACCCACGGATCGCGCATTCCATCAAGGCGCTGGACGAAGCGATCGAGGACCTCAAGAAGGCCCCGCACGATTTCGGCGGGCATCGCGAAGCGGCGATCAAGGCGTGCGAGGACGCCCGCAAGGAGCTACGCGCGGCCCTGGAAGTCAGCGAAGCCAAGGACGACAAGAAGCAGAATCACGAGCACGTCGAGAAGTAGTAGTCTCGAGGGTCTTTCCGCGGGGCCTCCCTGGAAGACCAGGGAGGCCCCGTCGTCGGTTCGTCAGAACAGCTGGCCCGCGGCGAGATCATGGAACTTCCCCCGCGACTTCATCAGTTCGTCGAAGCGGCCGCTCTCGACGATGCGACCACGGTCGAGCACCACGATGCGGTCGGCGTTGCGCACTGTCGATAAGCGGTGCGCGATGATCACGGTGGTCCTGCCGCGCATCAGCACGTCGAGCGCCTGCTGCACTACGCGCTCGCTCTCGGGGTCCAGGGTGAATGAACGGGTACCTCGGAAATAAAAGCGCGTAAAACGCAACATAGAAAACGAACATCAATGCAGGCATGATGAGTAGCGCATTGCGACGCAGGAAACCGTGCCGCGGTTGTCCGGACATTACCATTCCTTGCCGTAACTGCTCAGGCCGCCGCTCGTTGAGTTGAGCGGATTATTATCGGAGCCAATGGCAGCCAGGGTTGACCCGCGAGTACCATGGCGATGGCATCGCAGGGATCGACGCCGTTCTTGGCCGTAGTGCTGAGGTAGGACCT
>JBBRLJ010000077.1:0-7216 GCA_038231435.1 Planctomycetota bacterium | reverse complement strand
TCGATGCGGCCGTGAACGCCGGGAAGTGGGATCTGACCGACCTCCGAAAGGGATGCCTCAGAAGCAGCCACCTCGCCCATCGAGAGCAAGATCACGAACAGCAAGATGACCATAAAGACTCCGGGTGATCCCCCCCGTGAGAACGCACGAGAGCGATCCGCACGACACCGTCTTCCTTTACCCGGGTGGGTCCACAGCCGAGACCACAAGACCACACCTCCACGGAGTTCAGCGGATTCGCCTTCGTAAACCCTTGTGCCGCCGAGGGCGACCGAACTCCACCGGACTCCGTGGAGGTCGACATAACGAGCCATAAGACAAGTTAATATATGTATTTATGTCACGTTCTTAATCCCTGGATCCTAGGTTCGGCGGCGGAGCATGTCGTCGCCAGCGGCTTTCCACCGACTGTAGAAATGGAGGTTGTGTTTGACTGGGGCCGATCGAGATCGAATCCTGGGAGCTACTCAGGGAATTATTTCACATGACGGGCTGGACGCAGGTTCGAATCCTGTCGGTCCGAAATGGCGACGCGGAATCCGCGCGCGCCGAGGATGCCGAGGTCGTCATCCTTTGGGCAAATCGTAGAATGCCTCGACGACGCCTGTTATGTGCGATGAGCACCGCTGTCGGCTCGCTGCCTCAGTTGCGAAAACGACCCACCGAGGCCGCTACTCCACCGGCTCGAAGGCCCCCGCGCAGCGGCGCTTGCCGGCCGGCTCCCTGCCAGCGAAGTCGCGCAGGAAGGGTCCGGCGAACTCCCAATCGTACAACTCCTCGATCGAGGTTCTGCTGCCAGCGAGGGTAGTGCGGGCGATGCGCAGATACTCAAAGGCGCCGGCGAAGCCCTTCGCGACCACGAGGTCCGCGCCGTTGGACAGACTGGCATCCTTGGCCAGGGCGATCGCGCCGTTCGCGGTGCGGAGGCCGTCGGTGTAGATGGCGGTACTGCCAGCGGCGCGATCGACCTCGACCAGGACATGGTGCCAGGCACCGTCGGCGATGCGGGCGCCGCTCGCCAACTCGGCCCGCTTGCCGTCGGAGAGCAGGGTCAGGGTGACGCCGCCGGCGCGGTTGAGCGCCAAGCGATAGCCGCTGTTGCCGAGCTTGCTGACGATCTCGCACGCGCCCTGTCCGGCCTTGGGCTGGATGTAGGTCTCGATGAGCAGGTCCTGGGTATCGATGTCAGGATTGGCCAGCGCCTTGCCTTCGGCGATGCGCGGCTTCTCGTCCAGCGTGTAGGCATAGGGCCGGCACATCACCGCGTTAGCGAGGACCGCGCGCTGATCCTTCCCGTCGAACAGAAGTGCGCCGTCGGTCCAGTCCTCGAGCGGTCCGGCGACGTAGTCCTTGGCGCCGATGCCGACGCCCTGCAAGGGCCACGTTGGCGGCTGGTAAAAAGTTTCGCGCTTCACCACATAGGTGGTCGGGTACCAGTGATCGTCGAGCAGCATGGTCGGATCGGCGTGGTTGCGGCGGAAGTTCCATTCACCGACGGTGCGCCCCAGGGCCCAGGGCACGAAGACCTTGGCGCCGCCCGCGGCAGCCGGCGATCCGGCAAGCGGATGCAGATCGCGACCCTTGCCGGCCTCGCGCACCACTGGCTGGTCGGTGGCGATCCCGATGCCGTCGGCGAGCGGCTTGCGCGCGGCCAATGCCGCCTGCATCGCACCGAGATCAGGATAGCCCGTGCCGTTTGCCTCGAAGCAACCGAAGAATTTGCCATTGCCGCAGGAGGCGAAGACATTGCGCGCGATGGCGGTCGAGGCGTGGTCGTAATCTGCCGGAGTCGGACCTGTGTCCTCCTTGAGCTGGCCCCACTGGAACACCGGGCCGGCGACATCGATCAGCAAGTTGCCGAGCATGAGTTCGCGGCCACCCGCCGGCGACCAGTTCGACGCCACTTTGAAATCGACGGCGGTGTTGTTGAAGAGGGTGTTCTCGATCGATGGCGTGGAATGGTAGAAGGCGGCCTGCGCGAACAGCTTGCTGTCGCGATCCCCGGTCCCGCCCCAGGCAACGTTATTGAACACCGCGTTACGGCAGGAGCCGTCGAAATAATAGGTGAAGCCGAGGCAGGCGCTGCCCTTCTTCGCCGGGTCGTAGGTGCAGTTCCAGTAGCCAACGGCGTTCCCCGAGATGTTGTTGAAGACGAAGTGCGGTCCGCAATTCCAGGTCTCGATCCCGCCCCAGTCGGTCGCCGCGAGCAGCGAGTCGATCACGCGGTTGCCATGGATCAGCGTGCGCGAGAACGCGACGTCGCGCCCGTCGCCGGTGTCCTTGCCGCCGCAGACGAAGATGCCGGCGCCATAGCAGCGGTCGAGGATGTTGCCGGCGACGTGCACGGTCTCGGGATAGCTGATCACCAGGGCGTGACCCCAGTCCTGGCGGTATGGCCTGCCGCCGATGTCGTGCATGCGGTTGCGCAGCACCTCGACCGCGCCGCGCGAGCCGCAGGTCACCGCGATCGCACCATGGTCGATGGCATCCACGTCGTTGTCGTCGAATGAGAAGCGGTCGAAGCGCTGCTCGGGCTTGTCGGCCTTGAGGCGCAGCGCGCGGCCGGCGATGTGGTCGAAGCGGCAGTTGGCGATGCGCAATCCCTCGCTCGAGCCGAGGACGCGGATCGCCGCATTGGCGACATCCGCGTGCCCCCAGTCCGGCAGCGAAAGGTCCCAATAGGTGTTGGTGAAGCGGAAGGTGAGCCCGGTGATGGCCACCTCGCTCAGGCGTTCGGCCGAGATGATGTCGATCTGGCGGGCGACCTCGACGGTCGATTGGTTGGGATCGCGATCGCCGGGCAGACGCAGATAGACGCGCGCGCCATCGCCGCGGCGGTCGGCCCAGAACTCGCCATCGGTGTCCAGGTACTGCGGCTTGTCCTCGAGGTAGTAGCGGTTGCCGGTCCAGTGGTTCTCGCTGTCGCCGGTCCACACGCCTTGAAAAATGAGCCCTTTCTTCGCCTCATCGAAGCCCTCGACCCGGCTCGGATAGGGCGTGCCCATCACCGGCGCGAACTCGGGCCGGACGATGGCGCCGAGATAGCATGCGGCAGGCTGGTCGAGGTGCCTCGTGTCGACGCCCATGTGCGCGCGATGCCCGTCGAAGCTGATCTTCCACTTCCCCGTCCACCACTCCGGCTGCTCGAGCGTCCACCACTCGCTCATCACGTCGTTGGGATCGGAGACCTTCCAGTTCGGCGTCCGCGCCAGGGGAATGCGGACGATGCCGCTCCGACCCGATTCCCATAGGTTCTTGGGCACATAGGGCAGGTCGACCCACCACACCGTGGCCGCGTCGGGGATGTCCGGGCGATCGGCGCCCTGCTTCCAACCGATGACCGCCTCGGCGCCGCAGAGCACCGCCTCTCCCTCACCCCAAGCGGGATCGCTGGTCAGGCGGATCGGGTCGTCGGGCTTGCCCGCGTCACGGGCGACCAGCGTTCCGCGATAGACCACCCCGCGTTTGAAGACGTAGGTCTGGATGCCCGCGCAGGTTTTGGCCGCGCCATTGGCGGCGGGATCCCAGGGATGGTGCTTCCATGCCGTTGCTGGTGAGAGCCCGTCATGGTCGTCGGCGCCGGCCGCGTAGTCGATGTAGCGGACCGAAGCACCCTTGGAGTAGACGAACGGCTGCGGCTTCCAGGCCAGGTCCCCGGTGGCGGTGATGGTGGACATCGGCGCGTTCCACGACCAGCGATCGGGCTCGGGTCGGCGCGCGGCCGCGGGCGCACTGGTGGCGGGCTCGAGGATCGGCGGATCCTCGGCGGCGGCGACGGAGCCGCCGAGCGAGATGAGCAGGAAGCAGGCGATCGGCGGTGACGAGAGGTGCATGTGATTACCGATGTCAGACGTGTCGGGGATGTGACTGGAATCGAGATGCGCAACGCGAGCACTCACGACCACGGCGGCCGCTCCACCTCCACCGGGCCGCCCTCGGCGATCGCGCGCTGCGCGTGCAGGCCAAGCCAATGATCGTGGCTGGCCTCGTCCAGGCCATAGGAGCCGTCGCCCCCGCGTGAATAGGCGCCCATGCGCTCGAGCACCGTCGCCATGGCGATGAAGTCATCCGAGAATGATGCCGACGCAAACGGATTGCGATAGAGCCAGCGACCGGCGGCGACGTAGCCGAGATGGTGATGGCCGTCGAGGTTCATGCGCTGGCCGGAGTCGCGCCGCTCGATGGCGGCGCTCATCGGCGTGCGGTGATCAAGCAGCCAGCGCACCTGTGCATCGTCGATCTCGCCATGGGTGCCGCGGACGCGCAGACGCTGCGAGCGGATGCCCGAGAAGTACTGCTCGCCGTCGAAGTCGTGGATGCCCAGGCGGCCATCGCCGAAGTCCAGCGCCACGATCTCGCGCGACGATTCGATCAATCGCTCCTGGGCTGTCGGCCCGTCGCGTCCGGGCCCGGCGACGACCGCCGCGGCGTGCCGGAAGCCGCGCATGCGCGGCAGCGCGAAGCCGGTCCCGAGCAGCTGGCGGATGACCGCCATGCCGTGGTAGCCATGCCCGATCGACACCTCGGCCTGGACCGGCCGCCCGATGGTGCCGTCGTCGATGAGACGCCGCACGGCGAGGTGCTGCGGCATGAGCGGGCATTGCTCCGCGACCTGGACGCGGGCCGTCCGACCCAGACGCGACCAGAGCGCGAGCAGGCCAGCGACATCTGGCGCTGGTGGCGTCTCGGCCAGCACCGGCAGTGACCGTTCCGCGCACGCGCTGATCGCGTCGGGCATCTGCTGCCAAGGCAGCGAGGCGAGGATGAAATCGGCGCCGGCCGCGGCGGCCTGCCCGAGCTCGGTGAAGACGGGCAGCGCTCCCTCGCTGCCATCCGCCTTCCGACGCATGAGGCCTGCGCAGCGGAATCGTTCGGGCAGGGCGGCGGCGACGGCGGCGTATTGGCGCGAACGCCAACCCCAGCCCATGATCACGAACGAGATGGCGCTCATGTGCCGCACCCGGCGGGTAGCGTCGCGGCAACGGCCGGTGCCGGCAGCGGCCGGCCCGGATCCCAGGCATGCTCCTCGGGCGCGATGAAGTTCGCCAAGGGCAGACGCACCTGGCAGCGGAGGCGCGCCGACAGGTAGGCCGCCTCGACCAGCTCGAGCGCGGCGAGCGAGCTGGTCGCCAGCGAGTAATCGTGGATGCCCGACTCCACCTGCGGCAGCAGCGCCTCGAGGTGGCGCTGATGGAGGGTGCGCTCCTCCTCGACCGGCGTGAGCACCGCGCCGCCCGAATGCGCCGGCGCGATGATGCGGTAGTCGCCCGCCCAGCCCCAGAACTCGATCTGCCCGCGCGTGCCGACTAGGCGGAAGGTGGTGTCTCCGCGCTCGCCGTTGGAGCGCAGGTGGTCGCCGGTGATCAGGATGCCGCGCACGCCATTGGCCAGATCGATCTGGGTGATGGAGGCGGTCTCGACCTGGAAGCCGTCGCGCTGGGTGCGGGTCGAGTGGTCGCAGGCGCAGAGCACGGATTCGGCCGCAGGATTGCCGGCGACATTGAGCAGGAAGTGCAGCCAGTGGATACCGGCGCTCATGATGTCCCAGCGCGGAGACTGGATCTCGACCAGGCGCAGCTCTCCGATGTCGCCCTCGCGCACCCGCGCAATCACCTCTAGGGGGCAGCGCTTGACCATCAGGCCGTGCGGCACCGCCAGCGGGATGCCCCTGGCGCGCACGCGCTCGATGATGCCACGGCCGGCGACCGCATCCTCGCCGAGGGGCTTCTCGACCAGGATCGCCTTGAGCGGCAGGGCCAGCGCATCGGTGGTGATCGTGGCGTGGCTCGGTGCCCAGGTGCTCACGCAGACCACCTCGCTCGGACAGGCGGCGAAGAGCTCGTGATGCGTGGCGAAGGTGCGGATCCCCGGATAACGACATTCCAGTTCGGCCCGCGCGTCGGCGCGCAGGTCGGCCGCGCCGACGAGGCGGAAGAACGGCGACCTCGCCAGCGCGTCCAGGCTCAGACGGCCGCCGGCGCCGCCGCCGATGACGCATGCGGTGAGTGGCTTCATGGAGTTCTCCTCGTGCCGCGCAGCATGCCCGCGAGCCGCCGCGCCGCGGACCAGGGGATTGTGACCTGGACCCGGTTTTTGTGATCCATTAGGATACCGGCATGGCGTTTACCCCACATTCGGACCGCGGCCGTTGGATGCGCGAGCACCCCGGAACCTACCTCTTGCACCGTTTCCTGCCGATTTCCGACGACCTCACGCCGGCTTCGTTCCCGCGCGCGCTGTCCCTGGGCCGCGCATCCACGACCAACCCGGCCTACTGGTCGTCGGGCAGGGTGCGGCCCGACGATGCCTACTGGATCTTCCACTACGCGACGAGCGGGGCGGGTCTGCTCGTCGATCGCGCCGGCCCGCACCCGGTTTCCGCCGGCACCGCCATGCTCGTCCGCGCCGACGACTCTGGCGCTGTCTTCCGCTATCCGCCTGGCGCCTCGGCGCGTTGGGAATGGCTGTGGCTTACCTTCGCCGGCACCACCGCGTCGACGATGGCGGCCGATCTGGTCGCGCGTCATGGCCCGCTCTTCGCGCTCGATCCGGCCGACGCGGTGATCCGCTGGCTGCGCTCGGCGACGGCCGGCGGACGTGCCCGCACGGTGCCGCCCTGGGATGCGCGCGAGCAGGTCTGGCGGCTGCTCAGCGATCTCGCCGAGAGCGCTGAACGTGCCGCGGCGCGGCCCAAGGACGCGCTCGCCGCGGCCGCTCGGCGACGCATCGCGCAGCGCCTTGGCGATTACGAACTGTCCGTCGAGGCCCTGGCGCGGGACCTGGGCGTCAGCCGCGAGCATCTCACGCGTACCTTCCGTCGCGTGACCGGCTCCTCGCCACGGCATCACATCGAGGAGTCGCGCCTGCGCTCGGCGGGCCAGCTGCTGCGCGAGACCGGCCTGCCGATCGTCGAGATCGCCAGGCAATGTGGCTGGCGCGATGCGCAGACCTTCACCGCCGCCTTCCGACGCGTGCACGGCTGTCTGCCCAGCGCGTGGCGGGCGTCGCCGCCACGCCTGATTGATCCTCGTCGAAAAAAGCGGCTCGCCCTATGACATCCCACGTTGTGAAGATATCTGGCTCTGCGTCACTTTGTGTGGGTACTTCTCAGATCCAGTTTTCCCGCGATGAGATACGCCATGAGGATGAACGTCTCGTGGTTCCGGTATCCACGCGCCTTTCGTTTGGCCGCTTGGACGAGGCTGGCCAGGGCTTC
>JBBRLJ010000076.1:0-7512 GCA_038231435.1 Planctomycetota bacterium | reverse complement strand
GCTGGTGCCGCCGACCAGCCGCTCGTGGTCCATCGCGGCGGGATTGCGCATCGAGCGATTGCGCCCGATGAAGACCGCGCGGTCGCCAGTGAACGAAGCGGGCGCCGGGCTCGAAGTGGCGAAGGTGACGCGCTCGCAGAACGCCGGCTCGTAGGCGTTGCGCGCGAAGAGGCTGCGGCTTTGCAAATCCCACTTGGTCACGACATGCATCCGCGTTTCCTCCGGGTCGCTGCCGAGCACCAGCGCGGCGTAGGAGGTCACCGTCAGCTTGCGGCGCTGCGACGAGCGATTGCGCAGCCGGAGCCGCTGCACGCGCACGGGGAGCCCGCCGGCGGCATCGACCGGCACGAAGGTGAGCAGCTCCTGTTCGATGGCGTGGCTGTTGTGTTCGAAAATCGAATACCCCTGGCCGTGCCGCGCGCGGTAGGCATCCATCTCGCGGATCGGCAGCGGCGTGGGCGACCAGAAGACGCCCATGTCTTCGTCGCGGAGATAGATGGCGCAGCCAGCCGGATCGGAGACCGGATCGTTGGACCACGGCGTGAGCCGGTGGCTCTGGCTGTTGCCGCACCAGGTGAAGCCCGATCCCGATTCGGAGACGAGCGTGCCGAAGTTCGGATTGGCCATGACATTCACCCACGGCGCCGGCGTCTGCGTGCCGGGGCCGAGGTAGATGGCGTATTCTTTTCCGTCCTTGGTGAAGCCGCCGAGACCGTTGAAATAATCGAGTTCGATGAAGGGCAGCGGTTGCGACGGTTCTTCGTGGACCGGCCTGCCCGGTGCCCGCACCACGGGTTGCGGACCGGCCGGCACGGGCGCCGCCAACTGCTGGCGCAGGGTGCCGCGCGCGGCCACGAGCACGGCGCGCGCGGTGGCCAGGATGACGATCAATTCTGCCGGTGCGATCTTGCTCGCCGAGCGCAGGAACACCCCGCCGGGTTGATCCACGCCGGTGAGCTGCACGTGGGCTTCGGAGAGCCGGCGCAGATGGGCGAAGAGCGGCTCCTCGTAGCTCTCCACCTCCTCGCTGATCAGCACCAGATCGACCTTCAGCCCGCGCAGATGCCAGAAGGTGTGCGCCGTCAGCACCTCGCGGACGACCTCAATGTCGCGGGGATGGCCGATCGTCACGACGACGATCGGCAGGTCGCCGGAGATGCCCTGCGCCCAGAGCGCCCGCTGGCCCGCGGTGCCGCGCCCGAGCCGCGCGGGCGGCGGGCGCAGGCGGGCCTGCGGGAAGAGGACGTGCGCGGCGAGTTGCTGGAAAAGCTGCACGTCGCCGGGGCGGATGTGGAGGCGGCGCATCTCGAGTTGGGAGTGCGTCCACGCCGTCTCGAAGGCGCGCGCCGAGATGCGGAATTCCGAGTAGCGCTCCACGAGTCCGATGACTGCCTCGCGCGATTCGCCGACCATGGTGACGAGCGAAAATTGGCAGCGCTGATTCGGCGCGATGGTCACGCGCCGGCGCAGGCTGAAGATCGGATCGAGGACCGAGCCGGTGCTGTTCGTCAGCGCGCGTTCGATGGCCTCCGGATTTTCCAGCGTGCGTCCGCGGCCGAGGAAACGCGCGCGGTCCGTCTCGAACTGCGGCGGATCGTCAGAAGGGGTTTCGATGACCATGAGGTGCGCCGCCCACACTGGCTGATCCTGGGGCGAACGTGGGCGGCGCCGGGCGAGCAGCGCCTGGCATTGCGGCAGCCATTCCGTCTCGATGAAAAGCTTGTTGAACGCGGGATGCGCACGGTCGGCCTTGTGCGGCGCGAGCGCGAGTTCAGCGTAGCTGGTCAGTTCGAGCCGGCACGGATGACGCGAGACATTGACCAGCGTCACGCGCCGCACCTCGGCGTTATCTTCCGCCGACACGGCGATCTCGGTGAAGGTATCGCACGGCCCGCTGCGGCGGCGGAAGTCGGCCTTGTCCGGCGCGAAGCTCCAGGTGTAGCGCTGCTCCGGCGAACGCACCGGATGATGCGTGACACTCCACACCACCCCGCCATCGAGATCCCGGATGTAGCAGGCCGGTCCCGCCACATCGCAGGTGGTGTCGGCGCGCCAGCGGGTGACATCGAGATCGCGCCAGCGCAGGTAGCCGCCACCGGAATTGGTCACCATCACCGAGCAGGTGCCATTGGAGAGCAACTGCGTCCGCGGCGCCGTCGTGTCCGGCGTGTGCGCGGGGGCCGCGGTGGCGCCGGTGATCGGCGTCACGCGCGGCAGCGGGCGCTCCTCGCGCGCCTCACCGGTGGTCGGCGAGATGGTGGTGGGGAGGTGCTCGTGGAGCAGCGCCTCGCTGGCGCGGATGCGCGGATCGGAGTGGAAGCGCGTCCGCATCACGCCGTCGTGCAGCGCATTATCGAACGCGAGCAGCGACATGCCCTGGTGATGCACCATGTAGCAGTGGACCACGATCCCGGCCTCGCCGCCGGGCTCGCGCTGGCGCGCATAATCGATCGCCTCGAAGTAGCCGCAGTCGCCCACCATCGCGACCCCTTCCAGGGCGGCGAGCCGCCGCAGATTCTCGATCGCGGCGACCGGCTCCACGCCGAGCGCGAGCGCCGAGGCGTAGGGCGCGATGACCAGGTCGCGCTCCTGCCCGCGCTTCAGCGCGAGCGCCGGCACGCCGAACGCGCGGTATTGATAAACGTGATGCCGGTCCAGCGCGCTGAACGCCGATTCCGAAATGCCCCAGGGCACGCCGCGCTGCTCGCCATAGGCGATCTGGCAATGCACCGCATCGCGGCAGGCGCGATCGAGCAGCGAGTTTTCATGCGTGCGCGTGAGCAGCACGGGCATGAGGTATTCGAACATCGTGCCGCTCCACGAGAGCAGCGGGTACCGTCCACTGGCCGCGCCGAAGGGGCGGCCCAGCGCCCACCAATGCTCCAGCGGGACGTCGCCGCGCGCGATGGCGAGCAGGCTGGTCAGCCGCGCTTCGCTGGCGAGCAGATCGTAGAAGGAGGTGTCCAGCCGCCGCTCGCCCACCTGGTAGCCGATGGCGAAAATGCGGCGCTGTTCGTCGTAGAGAAAGCGCAGCCCCATGCCGCGCTCCAGCTCCTGAATGCGGCTGACGATCGCCTCCACTTGCGCGACTTGTTGCGCGGCGTTTTCCCGCGAGTGGGCGACCTCCGCGGCCAGATCGTCGAGCCACGCGCGCACCGTCGCGGGGACATTTGGCTCGTCGCGTCGGAGCTGGAAAGCGAGCAGGGTCGAGAGGCGCGGGATGTTGGTCTTCGCCAGGTTGCGCGGCGAAAATATCGCCCCGAGCGCCTCGCGCCGGCATTCGTGCGCGGACTCGCCGAGCGACATGAGCTGCGGTGGCGAGACGGCGAGGATTTCCACCGGCCGCAGATATTTGTCGATCGTCGCATTCCACGCCTCGACCTGCTTCGCGACCTGGCGCGCCCAGTAGGTCCGCGGGTCGGTGCCGTCCGCCGGCAGCGCCTGGACCAACGCCTTCGCGGGCCGCGCCGCAGAGCGAAGGCGGTAGATCACGTCCTCGAGATCCATCGGCGTGGCGGCGGTGAGTTTCTCCAGCCCGAGCAGCGCCTGCTGAAACGCCGGCTCGTTCGCGGGACCGGGCACCTGCCGGAGCACGTCGAGCGTGTCGGCCAGTCCGCGCAGCGCGCTGGCCTCGAGCACAGGCTGCGACAGTTGTTCGCGGAGCGCGGCGGCGAGCGTCCACAGGCTCGCGAGCAGATTGCCGCTGTCCACGGTCGAGACGTAGCGCGGTCGCAGCGGCTCGAGCGTGCCGATGTCGTACCAGTTGAGCAGATGGCCTTCGAAAAGCTCGAGTTTCTCGATCGTTTCCAGCGTCGCGAGATTGCGCGCGGCCACGTCGTCGAGGGTGATGTAGCCGAAGTCATTCGCCGCCACCGTGGCGAGCATCCACAGCCCGATGTTCGTCGGCGAGGTGCGCAGGAAGATTTCGCGCCGCGGCGTTTCCTGCACGTTGTCCGGCGGCAGCCAGTGCGTCTGCGGCCCGACGAAATCATCGAAGTACCGCCACGTCCGCCGTGCCGTGCCGCGCAGCATGCGGCGATCGGCGGTGGTGAGAATGCCCCCGCGGAGGCTGAAGGCCGGGCGATTTAGCACCGCCACCACGGCCGGGAAGCACGCCCACAAAACGAGGAACGGCCACGCCGCGGCCGCGGCTCCGCTGAACCAGGTGCCGATGAGCAGCAGCAGCGCGGTGGCGGGAATCCACAGCCTTTCCTGAATGAACTGCCGCTGCAGATTCTTCGCGCGGAGGTGGACATCCTGCGCGGTCTCCCACTCGAGCAGGAGCCGATGCGAGCGCCGCCGGCGGTAAGCCACGCGCGCGATCGCCCCGGCGGCCATCCCGGCATAATCGACCAGAAAGACCGCGGTGAGCAGCGCGCGCAGCAGGCAGTCCCGCGGTCCGCGCCAGAATCTTGTCCCCGGTGGCGGGGGATGCAGCACCAGCCCGAGCATCGAGACCAATACCGGCCACAACAGCACGCCCGCGACGAGCAGGCTCCACAGCGCCGGCGTGGGCGAGCAGAGCCAGCCGACGACGAGCAGCGCGACCGTGGCGAGCGGCACTACGCTGCGGCGCAGATTGTCGAAGATCTTCCACCGGCTGAAAGCCGAGAGCGGATTGGGCGACGTGCCGCCGCCCGCCGCCGGCACGCGCGCTTGCAGCCAATCGACGATCTGCCAGTCGCCGCGAATCCAGCGATGCTGCCGATTCCACCACGAGATGTAGCTGGCCGGGAAGACATCGAGCAGCTCGATGTCGCTCGCCAGGGCCACGCGCACATGGACGCCTTCGATCAAGTCGTGGCTCAGCAGGTGCGACTCCGGGAAGCGGCCCGACAGCACGCGATGAAACGCCTGCAAATCGTAGATGCCCTTGCCGTGATAGCTGCCCTCGCCGGTGAGATCCTGGTACAGGTCGGACACGGCGTGCGTGTACGGATCGATCCCGCGCGGATCGGCGAAGATGCGCGAAAACCACGTCGCCCGCGCGCTCGGCAGCGTGGCGCTCACGCCGGGCTGAATGATCGTGTAGCCGCGCAGCACCGTGCGCCCATCGGGCGAGAGCTGCGCTTGATTCAGCGGATGCGCCAGCGTCTCGATCATCCGCCGCGCGGTGTCGCGCAGGAGCTGGGTGTCGGCATCGAGCGTGATGACGAAGCGGATGCTTTCGAGCTGCGCGCGGTCGCCGGTGCAGAGCATTTCGTCCAGCTCGGGTGCCGACTCGCCGATGAGGAAGCGATTGAGCTGCTCGAGCTTTCCGCGTTTGCGTTCCCATCCCATCCAGCGCTGCTCGCTCTCGCTCCACTCGCGCTGGCGATGAAAGAGAAAGAAGCGTCCCGCCCCGTGCCGCCGGTTCAGCTCCTCGATGCCGCGCGCGGCGATCTCCAGATACTCCGCATCCTCCGGCATGTGCTGCCGTGGCCCGTCGGCGAAGTCGCTGAGCAGCGCGAAGCGCAGATTCGGGTCGGTGTTGCCGAGGAAGCGAATTTCGAGGCGCGCCAGTTCGTTGCGGATCGCGTCCGGGGTCGTCAGCATCATCGGCACCGCGACCAGCGTGCGGCAATCGTCGGGGATGCCCTCTTTCTTGAAGGACATCTTGGGCAGCACCTGGGGCGGCAGCAGACAGGTCACCAGATAGTTCACCGCCTGCGCGACGAGTTCGCTCGCGGGCAGCAGGAGCAGCGTGGCGAGCACGCCCAGCAGCAGCGCACCGGCTCCGGCCGCCGCGGCGAGGGCGAGCGGGAGAGCCACCAGGACGACGGTGGCCAGCCCGATGTTTCCGAAATAAAAACCCGCCGCGTGACGCCGCAGCCGGCGGCGCGAGCGCTCCGCCAGAGGCACCCGGCAGGTGAGCTGCCGCTCCAGCGCCGTCCGGCCTGCATCGATCAGATGATAGCCCACATGCCGGGCGATCCCGTCCGCCGCCGCCGCGGCCAGCGCCAGCGCCGCGCCGGCGACGTCCATTTCCGGAATCTTCGCCCACCGCGCGATCTCCTCGACCGCATCGCGGTAACGATTGCGCGTCTCGAAATCCACGTGCGGATAGACCCCGGCGGGATCTTTCGCGAACGCGAGATCCACCGCGCTGACCGCTTCGAAAAGATCCTGCCACTGGATCTGCGCGAGCCGCCGGCAACTGGTAATGACATTCGCCAGCGAAACCTGCTGCACCGCCTGCCGACGGTGCTCCTGCTGCACCACCTCGATCATCGGCGCGCCCAGAGAACGCTCGAGCCAGACATTCACCATGGGCAGCGCGGCCTCCTCGTCATAGAGATGCGCCACCAATTCGCTGGCCAGATGCGCCGTCGGCTCGGGATGCTGCTCGACCAGTTCCGCCATCAACTCGACCAGCCGCTCGGGACTGCGCCGCACCGCGGTGATCAGCCGGTTCGCCCAGAAATCCGCCTCTTCGCTCTCGCGCTGCAGCCGCTCGACCTGGATCGCCAGCGAGCGCACGCATTCCACCAGCCGCAGCCGCAGCATCAACGGCACCGCCCAGAGTTCGCCGATGTTCAATGGGGTCACCGACTGAAACGCGGCGAGAAACGTGCGGATCGTCTCGGCATCCAGCGCACCATCCGTCTCCGCCACGATCTCCGTCGCGAGGCGATAAACCCGCGGCAATCCGACCTGCGGGCCGCTGGAGATCACCGGCAACTGCGCGTAAAAATTCTTCGGGAGGCTGCGCCGGACCTCGCTGACCTGCCCCTGGATCAGGTAGGCATTGTCCAGCAGCCACTCCGCGGAAAGCGCGAACGCCTGATGCACTTCCGCCGACATCGTGAGGCTGGCGTCGGTCCGTTGGAGAATGTGTTCGCTCTCGTGCAAACGGCGCAGCAGCGGCTGGCCACCCACCTTTGCTCCGCTCCCGGTCGAGATCGAACCGGCCAGTTGGACCGCCCTTAGCGCCAGGCGCTGGCTCGAGGATGCTTCATTGCGCAGCAGGGTCGCCTCCGGCTCAAAATCGAAGGTCGATGCCGCGTGAAAAGCGAACGTCACCGGAGGGTCGCCGTCCACTTCGCGCAAGAGTGCCACCACCCGTCCGGCCTTCTCCACCGAGGTCTCGACGAGCACCACCGACTCGTCGCGGACGATCCACTGCTGAAAGCTGACCAACTGCGCGGCATCCACCCGCATGTCCAGCCAGCGGAAAATCCACCACCCCACGGCCCCGCCCGCCACCGCGAAGACCGCCAGCCGGAGCGCGCTCACGAGCATCGCGCCGGGCGGCAGGAGCGCTCCGCGCAATTGCAGCACGGCGATCCCGACCAGCAGCGCGATCACCGCCGCGCCCAGCGCCCCGCGTCCCGCCCGGATGCCGTGTTCCTCGACTTGCACCTCGCCATCCGCAGGAAAGTAAACCGTAGCCGCTCGCCGAAAACCGGTTTGCCGCAGTTTCGCCAGGATTGCCGGGCCGTCCAGGGGACCTGGGTAAAAGCCGACGACCAACGCGCGCTCCACGCTCGCCCAGGGAAGTTTCATAGAATCGAAGCATATCCTCGCACGTGG
>JBBRLJ010000075.1:0-7588 GCA_038231435.1 Planctomycetota bacterium | reverse complement strand
GGGGTAGGCCCGCAGGGCCGTAGGGGCGCAGCCCCTGACTGAACAGCGGGCGCCAAGGGGCGGTCGGCGGATATAATCGGCGCAGCCGATCCGCCGACGATGTCGCAGCGCAGCGGAGACATCGAGCCCCGACAAAGCCCGTGGGGTAGGCCCGCAGGGCCGTAGGGGCTAAGCCCCTGATGTAAAAAGCGTCGAGCCCCGACAAAGCCCGTGGGGAGGCCGAAGGTCGTCAGGGCGGAGCTCCTGATGCTTACGGACTTGAAGCGCGCGCCGAGCGGAATTTCTCCGGGCTGACGTCGAAGCGGCGCTTGAAGACGCGCGAGAAGTAGAACTGGTCCTCGTAGCCGCACGCGCGCGCGATCTCGCTGATCGGGTCAGCGGTGGTGGAGAGCAGCTGGTGGGCGAGGTCCATGCGGCGGCGCAGCATGTAGGCGTGCGGCGTCGCGTGGAATGCACGGGTGAAGCTGCGGTGGAAGTGCACGCCGCTCAATCCGGCATTTCTCGCGATCTCTGCGAGCGATGGGTTGCGACGGCAATTGGCATCCATGAAACGCACCGCCGGGTCGAAGCGTTCGCGCAGCGCGGCCATCACCGGATCCTCGGTTTCCGGGAAGCGCTGGAGGACCTCGGCGAAGCCGTGCATGATCATCGCCTGGATGCGCAGTTCGAGCTCCTCGTCCGGCTGCTTGGCGAAGCGGATCAGTTGGCTGTAGACCGGTTCCCATTGGGCCCATTCCGCGAGCTTCCAGGGCTGGATCGCGCGTACCCGCGCCAGGCGCAGATCCAGCACCGGGGAGTCGATGGAAATGTGCATCCAATGCACATCCATGAAACGGGGGCAGGCATGCCGGCTGCGCTGGTGCGCGGGGAAGAAATACACTCCAGGGACGAGCCTGATCGGACCGGCGTCGTTCTCGTAGGTGGCCTCGCCTTTGACGACGAAATAGAACTTCGCGTAGGTTTCCGGCACGAATTCCCAACGTGTCCAGGTTGGGGTGCAAGGCTCGCGACCGCAGGCCAAGATGGTGGTGATGCCGAGTCCCATGGCCTGCCCCTACGCGCGAGCCTATCGGCTGATGATATGATCGTCCATGTCGGAGTTCGTCTTCGTGCATGGTAATCCCGAACGCCGCTGGCTAGGCTGGCGGTCATCGGAGAGCCCATGACCAGCGCCACCTCGTCGCCGTCCATCGCTACCGCCACGGCCGACGCCACAGAAAGCTCGCCCAAGGACACCCGGGACCTGCGCTTTGTGCCGATTCCTGAGGATCGCCCGCTGCGCGTGCTGAGCCGCGAGCAGGTGCGCGCCTTCAATCGCGACGGCTGCATTCCGCGTCTGCCGATCATCCCCACCGCCGAGATGGCCAAGCACCGCGCCGCCTTCGACGCGCTGCTGGCGGCGTACCGGTCACGCGGACAGGACAGCTACGCGGTGAATTCCTGCCAGGCGACCTGCGCCTCGGTCTACGATCTCGCCACCGATCCGCGCATCACCGACCTGGTGGGCGACATCCTCGGCGACTCTTTCGCCTGCTGGAGCACCCACTACTTCTGCAAGATGCCGCACGATCCGAAGTCGGTGACCTGGCACCAGGATGCGCCGTACTGGCCGCTCTCGCCCTCGAAGACCGTCACGGTATGGCTGGCGATCGACGACGTCGATGAAGGCAACGGGGCGATGCGCGTCATCCCCGGCTCGCACCTCGCCGGCCCCCTGCCCATGCGCCAGAGCCGCCCCGAGGAGAACAACGTGCTCTGGTACACCGTCGATCACGCCGAGAGCCGCGGCACCCCCCTGCCGATCGTGCTGAACGCCGGCGAAGGCTCGATGCATGCCGACATGCTGCTCCATGGCTCGCCCCCCAATCCGTCCCCCCGCCGCCGCTGCGGAATGACCCTGCGCTACTGCACCCTCGACGTGCGCTCCGACCAGAAGTGGAACGAACGCAGCATCATCATCCGCGGCTCCGACCCATCAGGCCACTGGGGTCAGGTGAAGTCCCGCCCGCTCGGCGACGACCCCTTCACCGAAGGCCGTCCCATCGGCTCAAACTGAACTGATCTGAACGTTGTCTAACCCAGGGCTGCCGATCCACGCAGCGGATCGAGTCCACGCTCCGCGCGGACCAAGCGCGCAGCAGCCCGCGTACGCGCTAGCCGTACCACGCGCTGGTCCAAGTGCTCGCGATGGGGGGGCAGCGCCGCAGGCGCGTTGATGGGGGGATCGTCCTCGATCCCCCCATCTGAAAACAGGGCTGCCGATCCGCCCAGCGGATCCAGTCCGCGCGCCCCGCGTGGACCAAGCGCGCAGCGCTTGGCAGCCCGAGAGGTCAGCTCAGCTCAGGCCAGTTTCATCATCTGATCGAGCCGCAGCTGCTTGAACTGCGTCAAGATCTGGGCGCGCGCATTGCGCACCACCATGCCTGCGGGCCGCGCCGATTGCGCAAGTTGCAGCAGCCAGGCGACCAGCATCGAGTTGACCTGGTCGACGGCGGCGAAATCGACGGTGAGCGTCTCCGCGAGCAGCCCGCGCGCCCATGAATGGCAGACCTGATCCGACAGCAACTTGTTCTGGCTGATGGTGCGGTCTGGCGACACCAGCAGTCCGGTGCCATCCATGCCGAGCTGGAACGGAATGTCGCGCGGCTTGGTCTGCATCGGCGAATCGACGCGCAGCCGCTCGCCGAGTCCGAGCAGGTGTAGCGCCCAGCAGGCATCCACTTGGACATTGGTCAGCGCGACTGCGATCGGCCGCTTTACGGCGGCATCGATGAATGCCACCGGCAGGCGCGGGTACGCGGAACAATCCACCGTGACCGGGGCATTTCCGGACAAGGTCGCAAGCAATGCGGAGGTCGGATCGTTGGTGGTCACGGCTCTAACGGCCCCTTACGTAGCCTTGCCGACCGTCGCCTCAAGGCCTTTTGCCGAGAGGCTATCTGCGCGGTGATCTCCGGTGCGAGCGCCTTGCGCTGCAGGAGATGGAAATAACGCCGGCAGAAGCGGTGCGCCTCGTCGCGCACGTACATGAGCAGCTTCAGCCCCATATCGCGACGGCCGACCACCAACTCGGTGCCATCGGTGCGAACGATGGTCTCCTCGCGCTTGGCCAAGCCGATCAGGCAGGGCAGCTGGACGCCGGCCTCGGCCAGCGCCTGGACAGCCATGCGCACCTGGCCCGCGCCACCATCGACGACCACCAGATCGGGCAGCTTCCCCCCTTCATCTACCAGCCGACGGTACCTGCGCCCCACCACCTCGCGCATGGCCGCGAAATCGTTGTTGCCCGGATCGTTGTCGCCCTCGATCCCGCGCACGCGGAAGCGGCGGTAGCCGTCCTTGTTCGGGACGCCTCCCACGAACTGCACCAGGCTCGCGACCACGTGCTCGCCGGCGAGATGAGCGATATCGAAGCCCTCGATGGTGTGTGGCTGGCCCGCAAGCCCGAGCATCTGCGTGAGCCGCTCCATCCCCGCATGGATGTCGACGGTGGGCGCGGTGGGCTCGTCGTAATCGCGCAGCCGTCCGCGCTTCTTCAGGCGATCGATGGTCTGGATCTGGTCGCGATAGCGGGCCGCATCTTCGAAGCGGAGCTCGCCCGCGGCCGCGCGCATGCGCGCATTCAGCCCCTCGAGCACCGGCTGCTTGCCCCGACCACCGACGAAGGCGCGCAGGGCGCGCACGTCCTCGCCGTATTCTGCGACCGACACCCGCGTGGTACAGGGCGCCGAGCAGCGCTTGATATGGAAGTTCAGGCACGGGCGGAATGAGCGCCTGATCGGGTCGCCCTCGTGGATGTCGAGATCGCAGACGCGGAAGCGGAATACGCGCTGCAGGAAGTGGTAGGCGCGGCTGAGCTCGATCGCCGAGACGAACGGGCCGACGTAGTCGGTGGCGGGCAGGTCGCGGTCGCGGGTGACGAACACCCGCGGGAACTCCTCGCGCGTGATCGCCAGCAGCGGGTAGTTCTTCCCGTCCTTGAGCTTCACGTTGTAGCGCGGCTGCAGATCCTTGATCAGCGAGTTCTCGAGCAGCAGTGCCTCGACTTCCGAATCGGTGGTCAGCGTCTCGATGTCGACCACCTCCTGCACCAGCCGCAGGGTGCGGGCCGGGTGGCCGATGGCGCGCTGGAAATAGCTCGCCACGCGTTTGCGCAGATTCTTGGCCTTGCCCACATAGATGACTCGGCCGGTGGCGTCCTTGTAGAGGTAGCAGCCCGGGGTGTCGGGGATGGACGAGATCTTGTCGATGAGTTCCTCGTCGAGTTCCTCGTCGCCGCTGAACGCCATCACCGGCAGCCGGTCGGACGCCTGCTCATCTGCGGGGATGGCGGGTGCGCCCTCGGGGCCTGCCGCGACCCTATCATCCTGGAGAGCATCCTGGAGATCATCCTGGAGATCGTCCTGGAGATCGTCCTGGTGATCCTCCGGATCGTCGTCCGGAAGTCCTGGTAGGTCGTCGAGTTCTGGATCGGGGCCGCTCATCGCTTGGACGATTGTACAGGGATGAGGTCGAGGACTACGTAATTCAGCCGCTGTCCACGGGACGACGGCGACGCAACGGCCTCCCTCGCTGTCCTGTCGGCTGCTGACCGGCGGTGCCCACTCGCAGCAAGGATCACGGCCAACGGTTCAGGGCGCGCCGAGGAACGGATCGGCATCGTCGCCGATCACCTGCCAGGTGCGGAAGTTGTTCAGGTATTCCGCCAGCGCCAGGTTGTCCGCGGCCGCGCGTTCGATCCAGACCCGCGCCTGATCGACCAGTTGGCGTTCCTCCTCGAGCGTCAGGTGGCCCGAGAGCACGCGCGTGCGCAGGAACACGAAGTAGGTGTCGAGCGCGTCGCACATGCAATAGTCGTCGATGCGCAGGTGTTCGCCGCGCTCCCACAAGTCCTGGACCATGCTGCCCTTGGTGTCCATCTTGCCGGGCTTGCCGAGCAGCTGGGCGCAGAGGTTCAGTCCGCCATTCACCATCACCGCGCCGTGATTGGAGATCACGTCCTGCAGATCGAGGTGAGCTTGTCCGTTGTAGCGGTTGCGCGGTTGCTGATAGGACGGCCCCGTGGACTGGAACCACGCCGGCACGCTGAGCCCGTAGCGGTACGCCGCCAACTCGAGCACCGGCAGGTCGAAGAAGCGGCCATTGAACGTCACCAGGGTCGGCTGGCCGTAGGACTGCCAGCCCTTCCAGAAGGTACGGGTGATCACCTGCGGCCTGAATTTTGGCCGGTCGAGGGTGCGTACGTCCTGCAGCGACAGGTCGGCTCCGACCTTGGCGATCGCGATCGACACCGGCAGCTGGAAGGTGTGCGGCACGAAGTCGCTCTTGCCGTGCGACGCTTCGAGCAGCTGGGCGCGGTACTTCGCCACGGCTTGCGCAGGCGTCAGCTCGGGCTGGTCTGGGTAGCGGATGCGCTGCACCAACCTGCCATCGACGATGGTTTCGATATCGAAGACCAGGAAGGCTGGCTTGTCATTGCTCACGGGGTGCTCACGGGACGTTTGTAGGGCGGGCGGGCGGCGTCGCCAGCCTCTGGAGGATCGGCCAGCCGTCCATTCGATGCGCGACACGCGGTTTGTCTTGAAACCAGGGGCCCTTTTACCTAGTATGAGAACAATGATTTCAAAGCCGGCTCTGCCGCTTTATTATTCATATCGGTCACCTGAGTGCTTCTCCGGAAGCGTCACCGGCTCTCGCGACACTTACGAATCGCCTCTGCTCCTGGATGCCAGGCCGGTGTCCTCGGCCTCCTCGACGCTGGCCCCTCCCGATCTCATCGCCGCCGGACTGATCCTGCGCCGCGCCACCCGCAAGGGGCCGCGCTGGCTGCTCCTGCGCGCGTCGAAGCACCGCGAATGGGGTTTTCCGAAGGGCCACCAGGATCCTGGCGAAAGCCTGCTCCAGACCGCGCTTCGCGAATGCGCCGAGGAATGTGGTATCGCCGTGGTGGCGATCGACGGGCCGCCCATCGAACTGCACTACACCCTGCCCAGCGGCCGCACCAAGCGCACCGTCTACTTTCCCGCGCTGACCTCGACCAGCGAGGTGGTGCTGAGCAAGGAGCATGTCCGCGAGGCTTGGCTGAGCGCTCAAGAGGTGGTGAAGCACCTGCCGCACGCCAACATCCGCGCCTTGTTCAAGGCGTCGCTGCACGACCTCCACGACTGACTGGCTTTCACGGCCCGTGCGGCTCCGCCGCCGACTCGCTGCGCTCGTTCCACCGCTGCGCGGCGGCGGGCCTTTGTAGGCGGAGGGAGCTGCGCTCACCCCCGCTCCATTCGCTGCGCCTGCGGCTTCGCTCATCCCCCCTTCGCGGTGGAGTTATCGCTGCGGCGCGGCTGGGCCGCGTAGTGAGATTGACAGCCCGGCGCCGCTGGCTCGCGGTGCTCGCTTCGGCGCTGAGCGTCGCCGGGCCTGGCTTTGGAACGGCCCTCCTGAAAGCGGTTGTGGCGGCGGCGGTGGCGTGATCATGCCGCCGCGATGCTGACCCTGCTGTTCTTCAGGCCAGAGCATGACATCGAGCCGTCGGTGGCCGAGATCGCCGCGGCGGCGAGCGAGATCCCTGGCGTCGCGCTCGAACCCGGCGATGGATATCGTCCTGGCCGTTGGCGCGATCCCGAGACCCGCGCGACCTGCGTCATCGATATCGGTGAACCGCCGATCGAGCGCGACAGCATGCATCCGCCGCGCGCCTACGCCGGCTGGCGACAGCTGCCCGTGACCGTGCTGGTGCCGATCGCCGGCCCGCATTGGCGCTGCGTCGAAGCCATGCGTCCGGTCGAGGCGCTGCTCGCGGCGTTCCCGACCTGGTGCGCGCTCGATACCGAGGACATCCAGGAGGATCCCGATGCGCCCGTCGGCCCCGCGCCCTGGAGCCGTCCGCGGGTGATCGCCAGTTGGGAGCGCTTGCGTGAAGCACGCATCGAGCACCTCGGCACCGCGCGCATGCCGCGGCGCGCCAGCGTGGCGATGTGGCGCTACCTGCGCGAGCGGCCGCGTGGCCGCGAACGACATCCCGGACACGCCTGGCCAGACGCGGTCGCCCTGCTGGACGTGGCGACCGGCGCCGCGCGCAGCGCCGCGGCCTGGACGGACGTGTCGAAGCCGCTGGCGGTGCCGCCGGTGGACGTGCTCGCGGTGGTTGCCGGCAGCCATCGTGGAGTCACCTCGGCTGATCAGCTCGCGACGATGTGCGGTGCCGCGGATGCAGGTATCGCCCTGGCGCGGCTCGTCGGACCAAACGACGATGTCGCCCGCTTCTTGTCCGAGTACCCGCTCTCGCCGATCGAGGGCTTCAAGGCGCTCGACGACGAGGATTGGGCTGACTAGTTTACACAGGGGCTCCGCCCCTACGGCCTGCGGCCTACCCCACGGGCTTTGTCGGGGTTCGATGTCGCCGCGGCGGCGACATCGTGGGCGGATCGGCTACGCCGATGGTATCCGCCCACCACCCCTCGGCGCCCGGTCGGGGCTGTGCCCCTCCGATTTGAACAGGGGCTCCGCCCCTACGGCCTGCGGCCTACCCCACGGGCTTTGTCGGGGTTCGATGTCGCCGCGGCGGCGACATCGTGGGCGGATCGGCTACGCC
>JBBRLJ010000074.1:0-7628 GCA_038231435.1 Planctomycetota bacterium | reverse complement strand
CTGGTCGAAGCCGTAAACGCAATTCCATGATCCTGAATCGCGCTCGAAAGCCCGATTATGGGAGCTGGGTGGGTGCAAAAGAGAACCCCGTCACAACTCGGGGTCGTGACAGGGTTTATGGTTGGGGTGCAGGGATTCGAACCCCGACAGGCAGAGTCAGAGTCTGCAGTCCTACCGTTAGACGACACCCCAGTGGTCGTTGCGGAGGGCGAAGGATAGGACCCGTGGTGTGGGGTCAAGCTCAGGGCTCGGGGTCAGCCGTCGGCGCTTCACATTGGCGGTTTTGCAGGCGTTCGTCCGCCACGCGCGGCGGGGCGCGCGGATTCAGCGAGGCGTGGTGTCGTCGGGAGGCGGGGCGTCGGGGGCCGGGTCCGCGGGCGTGTAGCCGGCGATCTGGTTCCAGCGCCGCGCCTCGGCCGAGTCGCCGCGTTGGCGGGCGAGGTCGGCCAGCTGCCGGGCGGTGATGGGCAGGGGGGCGATCTCGTACGAGCGTTCGAAGGCGCGGCGCGCGTCCTCGCGGCGGTCGGCGGCGCGGGCGAGTTCGCCCAGGCGCGCGTGGGCCGCGGCGTCGAGCGGTTCCACCGCCACGTAGCGGCGCAGCAGCGACTCCTCGAGCGCCGGATCCTGGACCATGCGCGCCAGGCCCGCGCGCGCCTCGAGCGAGGGCGAGTGGCGCTGGTCGCGCGCCAGCGCGATGTCGAGCTGCTTGCTGGCGCCTGCGGTGTCGCCACGCATCGCCGCGACCACGCCCATGCCGTATGGGCCCCACGGGGATTCGGGAGCGATGCGATCGAGGTCCTCGTAGACGCTCGCCGCGTTGGCGAGGCGCTTGGTGCGGATGCAGCACTGGGCGAGCAGCACGCGTGGCTCGATCCACAGCGGGCTCGCGTCCACCGCGCGGTCGCACCAGGGCATGGCCGCGTCGAAGTCGCCCTGCTGGTAGGCGAGCTTGGCCTCGAGGATCAGCGCCTGCGGATGCCGACAGCCGCGCGCGAAGAGCGCGTCGAGCTTCGCGCGCGCCTGATCGAACAATCCGTCGTCAACCAGCTGCTGCGCCTCGTCGATGTCGCGCGCCTCGGCCATGGTCGCTGGCGACGGCGTGGGCGGGCCCGGCAGCTTGAGGTGTCCGAAATCGAGCGCGTCGCCGCCGGGGCGCGCGGTCCGCGCCTCGGTTTTTTCCGGCCTGGACTGCTGGCGGGATTCCGCGCAGCCGTTGGCGAGCAGCGCCACGGTCGCCACCGCGATCGCCACTCCTAGTGCCTGGAGAAGTGTCTCGTGCGGTATCTTGCGCAGGTCCTCGCGCGGCTTCATGCGAGTTCCGTCCCGAGCGCGCGCGCCATCGCCCGCGCCTTGGTCCGGACCTCGTCCCATTCGCGGGTGGGATCCGAATCGGCGATGATGCCTCCACCGGCATGCACCCTGACGGTGCGCTCGCCGACGATGAGGGTGCGGATCGCTACCGCGAGATCGCAGCCGCGCGGGCCGATCCAGCCGAAGACGCCGCAGTACGCTCCGCGCGGACCAGATTCGAGTTCCTCGATCACCTGCATGGCGCGGATCTTGGGCGCTCCGGTGATCGAGCCAGCGGGGAACGCCGAAGCTAGAGCATCTCCTGCGGCCAAGCCCTCGCGCAGGGTGGCGGTGACGGTGGCGACGAGGTGGTGTGCGTACGGCAGATCGAGGACGCGCGCGGCGTCCTCGACCACCACGCTGCCGGGACGGGCGACGCGGCCGAGATCGTTGCGCACCAGGTCGACGATCATCGCCAGCTCGGCGCGATCCTTGGCCGAGGCCAGCAGCTCGGCGCGCACGCGAGCCTCTGCACCCTGGATGCGCGCGCGCGTGCCCTTGATCGGCAGCGATTCGACACGCTCTCCGCGCACGCGCAGGAAGCATTCGGGGCTGTGGCTGACGATGCTGCCACCCAGGTCGCCCTGGATATCGCTGTCCACCGGAGAGGGGGCACGCAGGAACGCACTGAACGGCGCCGGACTCTTGGCGGTCAGCCGGATGTACGTGGCGATGTCGAGATCCGAGCGCTCGGCGATGGTCGCGATGAAGGGCAGGGTGAGATTGGCCTGATAGATATCGCCGCGCGCGATCAGCGCGCGGATGCGCTCCACGCGTCGCCCGTGCTCGGCCGCGTCCCAAGCCGGCGTCAATGCTGAGAGCAGCGCCGGCGCCGCGATCGCGCGCGCCGGACGCGCGAGGTCGCTGGCCATCGCGGCTGTCTGGCTCGCGTCCCTGGCGACGATCTCGCAAGCGCCGCGCGCGTCCCATTCCACCCAGCCCGAGATCCGCCAGGCGCGCGGAACGGCTCCCGCGTCGTAGTCGAGCTGCACGAATGCTCCGCCCGCGAACCCACCCCAGCCGGATCCCCTGGCATCACCAGTGGCAGGCTCCTGATTGGACACGTCCTCGCCGGCGAGCTGGTGAAGCCAACCCGCGAGATCGCCGCTATTCCAGGCCACCGGCGCCGCGTGCCGCCCCCACGCGAGGTAGCCGCGGCCGGCTCCACAGGCATCGAGGAGCAGCAGCGTGGACTCGCCCGCCAGGCGCGCGAGCGCCTGCGCAGGAGTGATGGCCGGCCCAGGCACGCGCAGCATCTCAGCCTCCCGAGTCATCCGCGCGTCATCCCGCCGGAGATCGCGCCGGAGCGCAGCGCATCGACAGGTCGAGCGCCGCGACCGAATGGGTGAGCTCGCCGGTGGAGATGCGTTCGACGCCGGTCTCGGCGAAGGCGCGCACGGTGGCGAGGGTGATGCCGCCCGAGGCCTCGAGCTCCACCGCGCGCTCGATGCGCAGCGCGGCGCGCGCGGCGTCGCGGCGGCGTACCGCCTCGCGCAAGAGCTCCGGGGCCATGTTGTCGAGCAGCACGATGTCCGCGCCCGCCGCGATCACCGGCTCGAGATCGCGCAGGTGCTCGATCTCGACCTCGATGACCACGCCGCCGAGTGCGGCGCGCGCGCGTCGCACGGCCTCGGCCGGAGCGCTGGCCGCGTTCGCCGCTCCGGGGCTTCCCGCTCCACCCGCTCCACCTGCTCCACATGCAAGGAAGAGCGCGATGTGGTTCTCCTTGATCAGCACCTGGTCGTAGAGGCCCATGCGGTGGTTGCGTCCGCCGCCGGCGACCACCGCGTGCTTCTGCAGCACGCGCATGCCCGGCGTGGTCTTGCGCGTGTCGAAGATCCCGGCGCGGGTGCCGGCGACGGCGTCGACGTAGCGCCGGGTGAGCGTGGCGGTGCCCGACATGCGCTGGCACAGGTTCAGCGCGGTGCGCTCGGCTTTCAGCATGATGGCGGCGTCACCGGACATGCGCAGCACCACGTCTCCTGGTGAGACGCGGGCGCCGTCCGCCGCCGCAGCCGAGGTCTCGACATGACCGTCTTTGCCCCCGCCTCCTGCACCAAGGGCCGCGAACACCCGCGTGAACAGCTCGATGCCGCACACCACGCCTGCGCTCTTCGCGCTCACTGTGCCGGCGAGCCGCGCTCCCGCGGGCACCAGCGCTCGGCAGGTGAGGTCGTCGCGCACGCCGGGCCTCGGCTCAAGATCCTCGCGCAGCGCGAAGGCGATGATCTCGGCGACGTCGGGATGGTCGTATATGCTCATGAGGGACGGCCGTCCGGAGCCGACGGACGGCTCACCCTTGCCTTCGACGCTGATTCTGCGACTTCGAACATCATCCCGCCCGTCCTCCGTATAGCGATTTCACCACGTCCTCGATCTTCGGCTCCTCGATGGCGATGTCCGCTACCGGCAGGCGCGCGAAGCAGATCTGCAGCAGCGCGGGGGTATCGACCTGGCCGCCGATCATCGCCGCCAGTTCGAGCGGGCTGGTCTGCTCCCAGGTCACGCCCTCGCGCGGCAGTTCGTCGAGGCGGGCGGGCTCGATCGCGTTCTTGAGGGTCAGCAGCAGGCGCGTGGAACCGCCGTAGCGGGCCTTCAGGCCGGCGAGATCGCCGTCGTGCATGATCTTGCCGTGGTCGATCACCACCACCCGCGAACACAGCGCCTCGATGTCCTGCATGTCGTGGGTGGTGAGCAGGATGGTGGTGCCTTCCTCGCGGTTGAGGTCGACCAGGAAACGCCTGAGCCTGCTCTTGGTCACCACGTCCACGCCCACCGTCGGCTCGTCGAGGAACAGCACCGGCGGATGGTGGAGCAGGCTTGCCGCCAGATCCGCCTTCATGCGTTGGCCGAGCGAAAGCTTGCGCACCGGCGTGCGTAGGAACTCCTCGAGGCCGAGGACCTCGTCGAAGCGCTTGAGCCTGCGCTCGAAGTCGGCCTTGGGGACGTCGTAGAGATGGCGCAGCAGTTCGAAGCTCTCGCCCACCGCCAGATCCCACCACAGCTGCGAGCGCTGCCCGAACACCGCGCCCACGGTACGGACGTACTGCGAGCGCTGGCGGTGCGGATCGAAGCCGTTGACCCGCACCTCGCCCTTGGTGGGCGTCATGATGCCGGTGAGCATCTTGATGGTGGTGCTCTTGCCCGCGCCATTGGGGCCGATGTAGCCGATCGCCTCGCCCGCGGCGATGGTCAGGCTGACGCCGTCGACCGCGGTCAACTCGCGGTAACGGCGGTCGACGAGATCCCGCAGGGCACCACGCACCCCGGGCCGGCGGTCGAAGATGCGGAAGGTCTTGGTGAGTCCCGTCGCGACGATGGCCGGTCCTCTGCCATGGGACCCGTTGGTCGATGAAGTGCTGGACGCCATGGCGCGGGATCATCGGCCCGGTCGCGATCCAAGCCAGCGAAGGGCCACGTCCACGCCCTGATATCCCGTGTGTGGGCGGTGCCTAGCCCAGTCCCAAAGCCCTCGCACATAGCACTCACCCAAATAAGTCAGAATGAGGTCGATCGCTGGAACCCAGCCGATGCCAGCCCTCCCTCTTCCTTGCCCATTGGGGGGCAGCCCGGAGGGGATGCTGGGGGGCCGTAGCCCCCCAACTGACAAGCCAGCCAACTGAAAGTAGCGAGAGCCCGGGAGGACGTTACACTGCACGCGGCCGGAGAATGCCCACACCGCTCCTCCTTCTGGATCACGATTGGCATAGCCAGCGCGCCAAACTCCGCGCCGGCCGGGTGAGGCCGCCGCCACTGGTGGCCGCGGGCGTGGACATCTCCTTCGATCAGGACAAGGGCCGCGACCTCAAGCTCGGTGGCCTGGCCGTGATCTTCGGCACCTTCCCCACCTGCCTCGACGAGTTCCTGCAATACGCGCGTGCGCGGCTCGACCTCGCGCCAGGCCAGGCGCGCGAACTCGACCACGTGCTCAACAACCGCATCCTCGCGATGTGGGCCTGGCTGCCGACGCTGCGCCAGGACTGCTACCTGGAATACGATCGCGCCACCGCCACCTCGCACGTCTGGCTCATCGGCCCTGGCGCGGGCGAGACCCGCGAGGTCGATCTGGAAGAGCCGAACGAGGAGCTCGACCACGCCTTCCTCGAAGCCCTGGTGCTCAACGGTCCCGGCCATTGGGGCGGAGAATCCGGCCTGTCCGAGTTGGTGCGTCGTTACGGCCATCAGCCGCTGCTGGTCGCCGCCCAGGTCGCCGACCTGCTCGAGCACAAGCCGCGCGAGCCGCGAAAGGCGCTGCGCATCGCCCAGCGCCTGTGGGGCGATCTCAGTCCGGACGACGAGACTCCATGGGCGACGCTGGCCGGCAACGAGCACCCCTGGGCGTGCGTGCAGCTCGGCCGCCTGGCCTTGCGCCTGGGCCTGTTGCGCGCGGCGCGGCTGCTGCTCGGGTCCACCGGCGGCTCCGGAGACGTCGCGCCGATCGCGCACTTCGACCTCGGCCAGGCCTGCGAGGCGCTCGACGACCTGCCAGCGGCCGAATCCGCCTTCGCGCGCTTCGCCTCGGCGCGTCCCACCGATCCCGACGCCTGGCGGCGCCTGCTGTTCTGCCGCCTGCGCATGGGCCAGACCCACATCGCCGAGGAGACGCTGCGGCGCTACCGCTCAGCCAGCGGCAAGGACGACGACCTGGTCGAGCGTTACCTGGGCGTGGTCGCGCGCTCGCGGCTGCGCGCGGATCAGCGCGCGCTGCTCGCGGGCTGGCTCGGCGCGCGCCTGCACGAGGCGATCGGCAACCATCTGGTCCTCGAGGCGCTGGTCGACGAGATCGCGCGGCTGCGCTTCGACGGCGCCGACGAGACCCTCAACGCGGTGATCGCGCGCGCGCGCGCGGATCTGCTGTCGCGCCTCGCCACCGGCGCAGAGCCCGATGCCGCCGAAGCCGACGTCGAGGCGCTGCTGCGCACGGCGCTCCTGGCGTTGCCGCTGATCGGCGGGGTGCACAAGGACGACCTCGACGCCACCGCGCTCCATTACGCCGAACATCTCGCCGACGCCATCGAACGCTGGAGCGATCTACGCCTGAGCGGTACGCTGCGGGTCAGCGCGCAATCACCGTGGGTGCGGGACCTGGCCACGATGGCGCACGCCGCTCGTCGCCATCGCTGATCCCGCACATCTCGTAGATCCCGCGCATCCCGCGCATCCCGCGCATCTCGCGCATCTCGCGCATCTCGCACATAGAATGGCCGACTCCATGTTCACGCACCGCTGATGGATCAGATCGCCGCCATCCTGGCGTTGTTCGAGGACCAGGATCCGCTGGTGCAGGACTCGCTCGTGAACCGCCTGGGCGCGGATCCGGAACTGCTCGACCGCATCTGGCAGGCGGCGGCAGCGCGCGGCGAGCCCGCCCAGGCGCTGGTGAATCTGGTGCTGCGCGCGGACGCCGAGGCCCTGGTCGACGCCTTCGCCGAGGCCGACGATCTCGAGACCGGGATCTGGCTCATGCCGCGCCTGCACCTGCCGCGTTGCGACTACCGTTCGCCAGGCATGGCCGCGCTCGATGCGCTCGCCAAACGCATCCCGCCGGGAGCGGATGGCGGAGCCATCGCCGAGTTCATCTGCGGCGACTGCGGATTCATCGGCGACCACCACGACTACGACAATCCGCTGAACTCGTTCATGCCCTGGCTGCTCGAGCGCCGCATCGGGCTACCCATCACCCTCACGGTGCTGTGGATGCTGATCGGCCGGCGCCTCGGCGTCGAGCTCGAGGCCATCGCCCTGCCCAAGCACGTGCTCGGCCGCTGGCGCGGCGGCTACATCGACCTGTTCGAGAGCGGCCGCATGGTCACCCGCGAGGAGCTCGACAGCCGCGTCGGCCGCTTCGACGGCAGCGGCGCCGGCCCGTACCTCGCTCCGGCGAGCGACCGCGCCATCCTGCGCCGCATCGCCCGCAATCTCACCAGTTCGTACCTGCGCCGCGATGACGCCACCCGCGCGACCATCGCGCACGGCCTGGCTACTTGCTGATTTCCTCAGGGGCTCCGCCCCTACGGCCCTGCGGGCCTACCCCACGGGCTTTGTCGGGGCTCGATTTCTCCGGCTGCGCCTACGAAATCGTCGGCGGATCGGCTACGCCGATTGTATCCGCCGACCGCCCCTCGGCGCCCGGCTGTTTAGTCAGGGGCTCCGCCCCTACGGCCCTGTCGGGCCTACCCCACGGGCTTTGTCGGGGCTCGATTTCTCCGGCTGCGCCTACGAAATCGTCGGCGGATCGGCTACGCCGATTGTATCCGCCGACCGCCCCTCGGCGCCCG
>JBBRLJ010000073.1:0-10458 GCA_038231435.1 Planctomycetota bacterium | reverse complement strand
CGCGGAGCGATGGGGCCCCCGTCCAATTGGCGGCGCAGCCGCCTCGGCCGCCGAGTCCTGGTTTGCGTGAATAATGGGCGCAGCCCATCACGCAAACTTCTTGGCCGCCTGGCGGACAAGAAGAAGGACGACAAAGGCCGTGGGGGCCCGGGGGCGGAGCCCCCGCAATTCAGTTCAGCGATCTTCGTGGATGTCGCGACGGTCCTGGCGCAGGTCGCGGCGATCCTCGCGGATGTCGTGGCGATCGCCGGCGGCCTCGACGTGGTCCTTGCGCTCGTCGCGGAGGTCCTTGCGCGTGTCGACGCGGTCGTGGTGCAGATCGGCAGCGTCGGCGTGGGCTTCCTTGCGGTCGCCGTGCAGCTCGCCGCGGTCGTCCTTGAGCTCGGCCTTGTCCTTCGCCAGCTCGGCCGCGTCGCCGTCCTTGCGATCGCCGGCGATCTCCTTGCGGTCCGCGCGGACCTCGGCGTGATCGGCGTGGATGTCCGTGCGGTCGCCGTGCAGATCGGCGCGATCGTTGGCGCGATCCGCAACGTCCTCGCGCACGTCGGCGCGATCCGCGTGCACGTCGCGACCATCGTGACTCCACTGCGTGCGATCGGCACGCAGGTCGGCGCGATCGTGGCGGATGTCGCCGCGGTCGGCGCGGACCTCGCGGCGATGGCCCTCTCCACCCGAGACGGCGCCCGAGGCGGTGCTGGCGGCGGCCATCAGGCCGATGAGGACGAGGGTGGGGACGAGGGTCTTGATCATGGCTGGTTCCTCGGTGAGAGAAGTCGGTGGTGTTCGGACGGCTCGTTCGCGCCGCTGGCCCCATCCTATCCGGGGTCGACGGTAGCTGCTGTCGGGAATCGCCACACGCGCCCAAGTGTCGGTCCGGATCGGGTCTAGAGCGCATTTGCATCCTGGCGGAGGGGCTGACCATCGCGTCATGCGGCACTGGAGAGTGATGGTGCTGGCGCTGGCGGCGACCCAGGTGTCGGCGGCCATCGCCGGTTTGCCCGAGGCTCCCACGCCAGGCCCGCTGCCCACCTACTGGCTGACCGTCAGCAACGACAACCTCGGCGATGGGGTGCTCAATCGCGACGATTTCCGCACCGGCGCGATCGCCATGGGCGCGAGCTGGGGGCAGGGCCGGAACCACTGGGCGGCCGCTGCCGACTCGAGCGTGTTCACCAACCGCTTCCGTGCCGGAGCGCCGCAGCGCAGTGACGAGATCACCGCCACGCTCGGCTACGTCATGGAGTCAGAGCGCTCCAACGACGCGTCCTTCCACCACCTGGCGATCATTGGCGTGGGCATGCGTTTCGACGGCGACCTCGGTGGGGGCCGTCTGCAGGACGTGCTGCACAAGGGCACCGGATACGACGAGGTGAAACTGCCGTATGACCGCGAGCACGCCGCAGATCCGCTCGCCTTCGTCTACGGCCGTAGCCTCTTCGCCGCGCATTCATATCCGGCGTTCACCTGGCTGGTGCCGCGTGGCATCTGGGGCATCTCGGCGGCGGGCGCCGCGATGGCGACCGCCGGCGGCGAGCAGCAGCTGTTCGCCGAGCTCGACGGCGTGCTGATCGGCAAGCAGGGATCGACCTGGTTCGGCGCGCGCTGGCGCTGGAACGAAGGCGTGCAGGCGACGCCCAGCGCCGCCGTGGTCGCCGAGCACGAGCGCGGGCTGTGGCTGGTGGCGGGCGCGAGCAACGGACCATTCCCATTGCCGCTCGGCGGATACCTGACCGCTGGCGTCAATCCGCGCACCCACGACGCCATCGGCAGCATCGGCCTGCTGGTGCGGCCTCATCAATACCGCTGGCTCGGTGTCGAGCGTGTCGAGCACGACTTCGGCTATTACTCGGGCGCGGTGATCGGATTCCAGTATCGTTGGCAGCCGGTGCCGCTGCAGGACGCGGGTCCGGACTGGCTGCGCAGCTGGCTGCGCCACGAGGTCATGATCGACTACCGCTTCGGCGGCGCCCCGCACTACGGCTGGCAGGACGACAAGCTGCTGAGCGATCAGCTGCTCGTCGGCCACGCCCCGACGCTCACGCCGCCGCCGCTGTTCGGCGTGGTCCACCTGATGCCCTATGTCTACGGCGCCGGCGGCATCCGCGCCGAACGGATCGCGGTGTGGGGCCCGAACCCGCGCTTCCCCGAGCACGAAGCTACGCGCGGGGTCATCCAGATGGGCTTCGGCCTGCGCGTCGCGCCGATCGTGCGCAGCGACACCGCCGCGCTGCGCAGCTTCAACCACCTGCGCGTCGGCGCCGGTTACGACCGCTGGTTCCCCTTCGCCAACGCCACCGTCGCGAACGGCGCCGACCGCGACCGCTACCAGCAGGTGAACTGGGGCATCGGCGGATATCTGGGCATGGTAATGGATTGGTAAGAAGAAAAATACCTGCCAACGCGGGAGCGCACTTCCCGATAGACTCGCTTTGAGCTGGGGGACTACGGCCTTCGGCCGGTGGATGTCCCAAAGGGCATCCAAGATCGCTTCGCGATCCCCACAACATCGGCCTCCGGCCTGCCACCCAGGAAAAAACAGACAGAGTCAGCAAAGAGGCGACGTTGTCGTCTGCTTTCTGCTCTCGGCTACTCCTCTTCCTCCTCGATCCCGAACACCTTCATCCACTCGGCGACCTCGGCCTCGTCGAGCGGGGGCGCGTCGTCGGCGTGCTCGCGCAGGGGCGGCAACGCCGCCAACAGCTCCGAGCAGCCGGTCGTGGATGCGCCCAGGGCGCGGGCGCGGGCGCGCAGGGCGCGATCATCGGTGACCACCAGGGCACGCACGCCAGGGCGCGCGCGCAGCCAGGCCACCAGCAGGTCATCGGCCTCGCCGTTGCCCGAATACTGCGCGACCAACCCATCGCGATGCCGCTCGGCGACCTCGCCTCCCGGGCCGCCGTCGTAGAAGACCGCGATCCGGCCCTTGCCGCGCAGATGCGCGAGCAGGATCTCGAGCTGCCGGCGTGCCTGCTCGGGATCGCCCATCAGGCCGCGTAGGGATGCCTCGGCGTGGATCAGGTTGTGGCCATCGACGAGCAGCCAATGCCCGTGCGGGATCCCGCCGCCGCCGAATCTCACGGCTCAGTGTTGCCAAGTGGCGGGGGTGTCGGTGGCGCCATCGGCGGAGCATCGCCGGTGAGCTCGAAGTAACGGCTCTCGAGATCGCGGTCGCCGCGCACCGTGGCCACCGGCCCGCTTGCCAGGGTACGGCCATGGTCCATGACCGTGACGTGATCGGCGACGCCCTCGACGGTGGCCATGGTGTGCGTGCTCATCAGCACCGATCCACCGCCCCGCGCGATCTCCTTGAGCAGGTCGAGCACCACGCGGATGTGCTTGGGATCCAGTCCGACCAGCGGCTCGTCGACGATCAGCAGGCGCGGCGCGTGCAGGAGGGCCGCGGCCAGCACCACGCGCTGGCGCATGCCGTGGCTGTAGCCTTCGGCGGTCTGATCGAGGAATTCGCGCAGCGAGAAGCGCTCGCTGACCTCGTCGAGCCGGCGGGCGAAGGTCTGGCGATCGAGCCCATAGACGCGCGCGGTGAAGTCGAGGAATTCGCGGCCGGTGAGGCGGTCGTACAGGTACGGTTCGTCCGGCACGTAGGCGAGCAGCTGTCGCGCGGCCACGCCGTCGCTCACGGCGTCGTGTCCGCCGATCGAGATGCTGCCCGAGTCGGGGCGCAGCAGGCCAACGCACATGCGGATGGTGGTGGTCTTGCCCGCGCCGTTGGGGCCGAGGAAGGCGTGGATCGAGCCGGCCGGCACCGTCAGCGACAACGCATCGACGGCGGTGAGGTCGCCGAAGCGCTTGCTGACCGAGGTGATGACGAGCATCCGCTCAGCGTCGCTCCAGGGCGATGGTGGACAAGCGCCGCGCGCGCTCGACCGATGCCGACAGTGCTGCGATCACCGCCACCAGCGCGTCGGGCCCGAGTCCGAGCCCAGCGAGGGTCGCGGGCGCGAGCGACGGATCGTGGGTCCCCGGCGGCGCCAGCATGCGCTTCTGCGCCAACAGCCATGCGGCAACCGTGCGCGCGTCGTTTGCGCGCGAGCCGCCAGCGGTCTTTTGTTCGCCCGCGATCAGAGCCCCGAGCTCAATCAGCGCTCGATCGGGATCGGCGACCGCCGCCTCGGGTGCCATCGGTCCGCGTCCCGCCAGCATCAGACGCGCCGCGGCTTCACCCATGGCGTCACGCCAGATCTCGCCGCCATCGTCGGGCGCCAGCGACGAGGCCACCACCGCCACCGCGAAGCCGTGGCGCCAACCACGTCGCGTGGCGTAGCCAGCAACTTCGGGCAGGGTCGCGGGCAGCCACAGCGCCAGCGCGAGCGCGGCGAGGGTCGTGCCGCCAAGCCGTGTCCGCAGCGTCGGTAGATCGAGCGCGACATCAGCTCGAGCACGCTCGGTGACGTTTCCGGCGGCAGCCTCGGCGAGGATGGTGGCGCAGCGCAGGAGGTCGCGCGCGGTGCGCGGCGGCAGGTCGGGCACGCCGGACAGCCAGCTCTCGGTGCGCGTCCATGCCGGCGGGGCGGGCAGCGCGTGTTCGGCGAGGATCTCAGCGCGGTCCATGGGATGATCCTCGCCCGGCGAGCAGGCATGCAACGGACGCGAGCTATGACTGGGTTCGACAGTCGCGTCTATCACTATCGACATCGCCATCAGCAGGCGCCGCTGGCGCCAGCAGCCGCGTCGCCAAGGTGCGCGCATGAGCGCACGGCGCCTGGTGATGGTGGTGGGCGCGACGGCGTCTGGGAAATCGGCGCTCGCGCTGGCGCTCGCCCGCGCGCTGGGTGGCGAGATCGTCAGCGCCGACGCCATGGCGGTCTACCGCGGCATGGACATCGGCACCGCCAAGCCGACCGCCGCGGATCTCGCCAGCGTTCCGCACCACCTGGTGTCGTGCATGGAGCCGACCGAGCGCTGCGACGTCAACCGCTGGCTGGGACTGGCCGAGGCCGCGATCGCCGACATCGCCGCGCGCGGCAAGATCCCCATCGTCGCCGGCGGCAGCCCGCTCTACGCCAAAGCGCTGCTCGAAGGACTCTCGGCCGGCCCGCCGCGCGACGACGCGCTGCGCGAGAAGCTGCATCGGCGTTTCGTGGACGAGGGGCCACAGGCGCTGTTCGCAGAGCTCACGCGCGTCGATCCCGACTACGCCGCTCAGCGCCACGCCAACGATGAGAAACGCGTGGTGCGTGCGCTCGAGGTCTTCGCGCTCACTGGCAAGCCGTACTCCAGCTTCCACACCACCGACGGCGTGCGTCGCCCTGATTACGCCCCGCTGATCATCGGCCTGCAGTGGGAACGCCCTGCCCTGCATCAACGCATCAACCGCCGCGTGCGAGAGATGTTCGCCGGCGGCTTGGTCGACGAGGTCTCGCGCCTGCGAGAGCGTCTGGGCCCAGAGGCTCTGCAGGCAGTCGGCTACAAGGAGGTGCTCGGCGTGCTCGACCATCACCACGATGTCGAACGCGCGATCTACCTGGTCTCGCGCAACACCCGCCAGCTCGCGCGCCACCAGTGCACCTGGTACCGGCGCTGGAGCGACATCGCCTGGCTGCCCGGCGACGCGCCGGACCTGCTCCGGCGCGCCGAGCTGCTGGCGCGCGATTTCCTCGCGCGTCCAGCCTCGGTCTAGGTCGGTTATTTATACGTAGTCGGCAGGCTCTTCCCGGCGATCGCGCTCTTGCCGGCGAGATCGAGGATGTGGATCGGGCGGCGCGCCCATTCGGGGGTGATCACCAGCTTCGCGCCGCCGACCAGGTGATCGGCGATGTTCTTGTAGAACTCGTGACCCTGGCTGTCGGGATGCTTGCCCTTGGTGATGACGGTCTGGCCCTTCTCGCCGGGGACAGTGAGCTCGTAGCCACCCCAGTCGATCAGCAGCGAGCCCTTGGTGCCGGTGATGTCGAGGAAGCCGCGCTGCGGATTGGCATCGATCGAGGAGATGCGCAGCGAGATCCACGCGCCGCTCGCGAAGCGCACGATGGCGAAGCCCTCGTCTTCGTTGGTGTCGGCTTTCCACTTGGTCTTGTCGGCCCAGAAGCCCTTCTTGGCGAAGCCGCAGACCTCGGTGACGTCGGACTTGATCAGCTGCAGCGAGTACTCGAGCAGGTGGACGCCCCAGTCATAGAGGATGCCGCCCGAGATCGACTTGCTGGTGCGCCACCAGTCGCCGGGCTGGCCATGGCCGCCCATGTGCGCGTCGATGCGGATGATGTCGCCGATCGCGCCGGCCTGGGCGAGCTCGACCGCCTTGAGGATGCAGCCATCCCAGTGGCGGTTGTGATAGGTCGAGACCATCGTGCCATTTTTCTTCGCGGCGGCGATCATCTGATCGCATTCCTCGGTGGTGATCGCGAACGGTTTCTCGCACACCACGTGCTTGCCGGCGTTGAGGCAGGTTAGCGCGAGCGGGGCATGGGTGTTGTGGGGCGTGATGATGGTGACCAGGCTCACCTTCGAGGACTTCGCCAGCTCCTCGACGGTGGCGTAGGTCTCGATGCCCGGAAAATCCTTCTTGGCGACCTCGAGCCGCGCGGCGTCAACCTCGACCACCGCCGTCGGGGTCATGCCTGCCTTGCGCATCTCCTCGAGGTGCTGCTTCCCCATGTTGAACGCGCCGCCGTATCCGACGACGCCGACGGTGATGTCCTTGGGGCTGGCTGGCTTGCTGGGCATGGAGGAGTCCTTGGGGTTGTACGCGGTTGGCGTGACGATGTGCGGGAGCGCGGATCCGAATCGGTGGCGAGAATAGGCAAGGGAGAAGGGATGTGCTGAGCGGAAAGCACAGAGCGGAAAGCACAGAGCGAAAAGTGCAGAGGCGAAAACGGTTGACATGGATCCGCTCGATCCAGGCGCTTTCTGCTGTCAGTTGGGGGACTACGGCCCCCAACATCGGCCTCCGGCCTGCCCCCCGGGAAAAAACGAGCAGGGTTGGCGAAGGGGCCGAAATGATCGTCTGCTTTCTGCTGTCAGTTGGGGGACTACGGCCCCCCAACATCGGCCTCCGGCCTGCCCCCCGGGAAAAAACGAGCAGGGTTGGCGAAGGGGCCGAAATGATCGTCTGCTTTCTGCTTTCTGCTGCTCGCTGCTCCTTCCGTCTTCTTCCGCCGTCCTAGCCGTTCGCCTTCGCGAACGCAGCCATGTGAGCGGCCAGCGCCTCGCAGCCCGCGAGCGGCATGGCGTTGTAGATCGAGGCGCGGATGCCGCCGACGGTGCGGTAACCCTTGAGCGCCACCATCCGCTGCTTCTCGGCTTCCTTGAGGAACTTCTCGGTCAGTTCCTCCGAAGGCAGGCGGAAGGTGATGTTCATGCGGCTGCGATTTGGGATGTCGCTGACCGTGGCTTTGTAGAAGTGGCTCAGCCGGTCGATGGCGTCGTAGACGACCGTGGCCTTCTGCTCGTTAAGCTTTTCCATCGCACCGATGCCGCCCTGGCGATCGAGCCAGCGGAAGGTCTCGAGCAGGATGTAGATGCCGAAAGTCGGCGGTGTGTTGATGCACGACTTGGCCTCGGCGTGCTTCTGGAAGTTGAAGATGCCGGGCACGGTCTTCGGGATGCGCGGATAGAGGTCCTTGCGCACGATCGCCAGCACCACGCCCGAGGGGCCGAGGTTCTTCTGCGCGCCGCCGTAGATGAGCGCGTACTTGGACACGTCCATGACGCGGGCCATGTACTCCGAGCTGACGTCGGCGATCAGATTCGGGTGGCTGGGGATCGTCGACCAGCGCGTGCCGTAGATGGTGTTGTTGGTGCAGATGTGCAGGTAGCTGGCATCCGTGTTCTGCTTCCAGTCGGTCGGGATGCGGTCGAAGCCGGTGGCCTCGCTGCTGGCGAGGACGTTGACGGTACCGTAGGGCTTGGCCGCCTCGGCAGCCTTCTTCGCCCATTCGCCGGTGACCACGTAGTCGGCCGAACCTTTGAGGAAGTTCATCGGGATGGTGGTGAAGAGCTGGGTGGCGCCGCCCTGCAGGAAGACCACGTCGTGAGTATCCGGCACACCCATCAGCTTCCGGCAGAGCGCGATGGCCTCGTCGAGGACTCCGTCGAACTCCTTGCCACGATGGCTGACTTCGGCGATGCCCAGGCCCTTGCCCTGGAAATCGACCAGGGCCTTGGCCGAGGCCTCGAGGACCTCGGTGGGGAGCATGGCCGGGCCGGCGCTGAAGTTGAAGACGCGTGCGCTCATGGTGACCTCGATTGACCGGCCAGTGTGCGGCCGAGGCCGAGGTGGCCACCTAATCTGGCGCCCTATGCACGCCGGCACACCCAAGCGGGGGTTGATCCATTGCCAAAACGCATGGGTCGAACACCCTTGCCCTATAAACAAGCATCCGAGAGTAGCCCTTTCCCTGCCAAGGCTCCTAGGCGAGCATGGCGGCAGCACCTCGGTGAAGGATTTCGACATGCCCAAGCGCCCGAAGGACCCGAAGGACGAGTCGGTCAAGGAACAGCACCTCGCCGAGTTCAAACAGCAGATGGCCCTGGAACGCTTCCAGGAGGAGCGCCCCCAGCTCTGGCTGCAGTCGCAGCGCGTCGGCAAGCTGATCGAGATCCAGAACCAGCTCGACAGCGAGACCTTTCCCGAGGGCAGCTGCTTCCTGCACGCCAACCTGGTCGGCTCGCAGAGCTTCTGCGTGAAGCGGATCACCGGCATCGATCTCGACACCTGTCAGGTGACGCTCGAGATCTACGGCGATGAGGATCTCGAGGGCGGCATCGTCGTGCTGCCGCTGGAGACCGTCGAATGGTTCGGCTTCCCCGCCAAGGCGGTGTCGATGGGCGTGCATTTCCAGGGCTTCACCGGGCTGACGAAGACCGACCCCAAGCCGAGTGTCGATAAGCCCGAAAAGACGAAGGACGTCGCCAAAAACTCTCAGTTGGGGGACTACGGCCCCCCAACAACGGCCTCCGGCCTGCCCCCCGGGAATCAGGGGGCAGGGTCGGAGGGCGGGGCAGCAGCGGGCTCTAAT
Organism: Planctomycetota bacterium; assembly: GCA_038231435.1. Taxonomy (GTDB): domain Bacteria; phylum Planctomycetota; class UBA11346; order UBA11346; family UBA11346; genus JACCZE01. The sequence continues at coordinate 1,483 of JBBRLJ010000073.1, read as the reverse complement.
TAATGATGACTTCGCCGCCCTTGGCGGCGCTCGCGTAGACGCCGTCGAGCATCTTCTGGACCATCAGGCCGTGTTCGCCCGAGGACACGTTCGGCGCGCCGTCGCGGCAGACCTCGACGAAGTGCTTCATCTTGGCTTCGAAGATGTCGCCGCCGCCGATGTAGAACGGCTTCTCGTTGAACATGTAGCCGTGCTCGTCCTTGTAGATCTCGCACGGATCCCACGAGGCGCCGCCCTTCTCACCCATCATGGTGAAGTTCCACACGTCCTTCTCGATGTGCGCGGCGAAGCTCGCCTCGATCGACAGCAGCGAGCCGTTGTCGAAGCGGATCAGACCGACCGCGAGATCCTCGACGGTGTAGCTCTTGTGATCCCAGTTGGCCCAGCCGGTGAGCGCCTCCATCGGCTTGTTGCCAAGGTAGGTCCAGCAGTTGCCGCTTGCCGCGATGGGCTTGGGCGAGCCCATCACGTAGTGCGCCATCTCCATGACGTGCACGCCGATGTCGATCATCGGACCGCCGCCCTGTAGATCCTTGCGGCCGAACACGCCCCAGTTGGGGATTCCGCGGCGGCGCAGGGCCTGGCAGCGCATGTACATGACCTTGCCGAAGACACCGTCGTCGACCTGCTTCTTGATCACCTGGGTCTTGCCGTCGAAGCGGTACTGGAAGCCGACCACCAGTTGCTTGCCGGCCTTCTTGGCGGCGTCGAGCATGGCCTGGCCTTCCTTGGCGCTCATCGCCATCGGCTTCTCGACGATCACGTGCTTGCCGGCGTTGAGCGCGGCGATGGTGTTCTCGGAGTGCAGGCCGTTGGGCGTGCACACGCTCACCGCGTCGATCTCCTTCTCCTTCGCCAGCATCTCCTTGTAGTCGGAATAGGTACGGACGCCGTACTTCTCCTTCATGCTCGCGAGCGCCTTTTCGCTGATGTCGGCGACGCAGACGATCTCGACGCCCGCGACCTTCTTGATGTTCGTGATATGGGCGTGGGCGATGCCGCCGGCGCCGATGATGCCGAGCTTGAAGGGTTTGGGGGTGGAGGTGGTGGGGGGAGTGGCCATGCGCTCTTTCCGGTGAAGCCCGGTTTATCCGGGGCGGGGGAGGAGGGGAGGTTAGCGGAGGGAAGGCGGGGGGAAGGGGGAGGGAGCGCTGGGGTGGGTGCTGCAATGGGTCCACAATGATCTGCTGTCCGCTGTCCGCTGTCCGCTGTCCGCTGTCCGCTGTCCGCTGTCGGCTGTCGGCTGTCGGCTGTCCGCTGTCCGCTGTCGGCTGTCAGCGGAAGGCGGAGGGCGGACAGCGGACGTCGGGTAGCGGACGTCGGATCGCGGTAGATCGGCATGCGGATCCATCCATCTCCGGCTTCTCCCAATCCTCAGTCTCCTAGCTCCGATTGTCGCGATCGTCATCGGCGTCAAGGCCATGCCGCGGAGGAACCGCGGTGGCCGGGGCGGCCAGCCTTGACCCCGATGCCCATCGCGGGT
>JBBRLJ010000072.1:0-10906 GCA_038231435.1 Planctomycetota bacterium | reverse complement strand
GTCGCCCGCATCCCGCTGCTGCGGGGGCTGTTCCGCCTCGTGCTACTGGCCTGGGCGCGGCTGGTCCACGGCCGTTTCTCGCTCGAGCGTCGCCTCGACCTCGACCTGCTGCTCGATCAGGGCAACGCAGTCGATCGGCAGATCTTCCTGTCCGGCGCCTGGGAGCCGTTGTGCGTAGAGAAGCTGTTCGGCCTGTTCGACGAGGAGAGGAAGCATCACGCCGGCGAAGCGGTTTTCCTCGACGTCGGCGCACACTGGGGCCTCTATTCGCTGCTGGCCCACAAGACGGGGCATTTCGGCCGCATCGTCGCGTTCGAGCCCGACCCGACGAACTACGCGCAGCTCCAGGCCAACCTGTTCCTGAACGAGGCCGCGGGCGCGATCGATGCCCGCCAGCTCGCCGCGTCCGACCGTGAGGCGACCTTTGGCCTGACCCTGCGCACCCAGCGCAATCGCGGCGGCACCCGCCTGGCCGAGGAAGGCGAGGTGACCCAGGCGAGCTGCCGCTCCGTGCGCCTCGACAAGGAGCTCGATCTCGACGGCAAGCTGCTGGTGATGAAGATGGACGTCGAGAGCCACGAGCTGGCTGCGCTCGAGGGCATGGTGGGCCTGCTCTCGCGGAACCATTGCGTCCTGCAGATCGAGATCTGGAGCGCCACCGAGGAGCTCCTCGCCAAGCGCCTGCCCTTCATCACCGATTTGATGGCGCGCCACGGCATCCGGCGCGTGGCCCAGATCGACAGCGACTATTTCTTCGTCTCCGAGCGGCGCTGAAGAGGCCTCAATTCTCGCCGTCGCGCGGTCTGCCGGCGCCGAGCAGGCGCGCGCCTCGAGCCTGTGGATTACCACCCGCGTAGAGGCGCATTACGGGCAATGGACGGGTCGGCGCGCCTTGATTCTCCCCTCGAATTTTCGCCGCCATTGCCGGTAATAGGTGTCTCGCGCCAGCGGGTGCAATGTGGACTCCATGACGATGCCCGCCCTGCGCCGCATTGGCCTCCGGCCCACCCTTGCCGCGACTGCGCGTGCTTGCGGGCTTGCGGGATCGCGAATTTTCGCCGACGGGAGAGGGGGTGCGGGCAGAGTGGCAGGAATGCCGGAAAATGCCGGCCCTGCTGCACCGAAGCACTGCCACGACTGCTGGCAGCCGGTGGCAGCGACAAGAACCGCGTCCTCATGCTCTTGCCGGGAGCGCGGGTCGGGAGGCCGCGCTCCGGCAAGAGCGAAGAAAGCTCTAACCTGGTCCGAGGAACCGCTCGGCGGTGCGCCAGCGCACACCGTCGGCCAGCGCTTCGTCGAGCGGCGCGAGATGCGCCTCGAGGTCGCTGACGGCGCCGGGATAGGTGCAGTCGTAGTGGGGATAGTCGGCGCCCCAGAACACGCAGCCGTCGATGCCGAGTTGCTTGAGGCGCGGCAGGCGATGGGCCTCGTCCGACTCGATGGAGATGAAGCACTGCTCGGCGAACAGCTCGCTGGGCTTTCGCTTCATCCACGGCACGTGCTGGCGCATCGAGTGGAAATGGCCGTCGAGCCGGTCGAGCCAGTACTCCAGCCAGCCCAGCCCCGACTCGAGGAAGGCGACGCGCAGGCTCGGATGGCGCTCGAGCACACCGCCGGCCACGATGTCGAGCATCGCCGCCATCTGCTCGAACGGATGGCATATCATGTGGCTGAAGAAGAGATTGTCGTAGCGCCCGGTGGCGAACGACGGCATCAGCGCGCCGAAGCTGCCGTGCACGGCGGCGAACAGGCCGTTGCCCGCCACCCGTTCCCAGAACGGCTTCAGCGAATCGTCGTACAGCGCCAGGCCATTGTAGCGCTCGGGCCGGAAGCAGGCGCCTTTCAGGCCGAGCCGGGCGATGTGCTCGACCTCGCGCGCCGCCGCATCGACGTCCTGCAGCGGCACGATGCCGACGGCGGCGAGCTTGCCGCGGCCGTCGCGGCACATGTCGGCGATCCATTCGTTGTAGCCGTGGCAGCAGGCGGCGGCGACAGCGGGGTCCTCGATGTCGCCGGCGATCAGGTAGAGAGAGGGATAGAGGAGGGAGCTTTCGATGCCTTCTTCCTCCAGCACCGTGGCGCGCGCGCCGCCATCGTAGGAGCCGGGCAGGATGTCGTCCCAGCTCGGCACCTTGGCCGGATCGTCCATGCCCCCCGGCAGACAGGCGGCGGCCGGGCGGAGGTTGCGGCGCGTGCGGCCGTTGATCGAGATCCAGTCGCGCCCGTCGGCGTCGCCCTCGACCCGGATCGCGTCGGCGCGATGCTTCTTCTCGATATATTCGTTCCATACCGCGGGCGGCTCGCAGATGTGACCGTCTGCGTCGATGACGCGGTTTGCCATTGGTCCCCTCCCGGGTAACTCTTGCTTGTCATGACCCAGCCGATCCGCATCGCCGTCCTGAATTTCGCCCACGAGACGGTGACGTTCTTGCCCAACGATACCACGCTCGCCGACTTCATCTATCCGGGCTCGCCGGCCAGGGGCGAGGCGCTGCTCGCCTGGGAGCCGCGATCGTACATGGGCGGCTTCGTGAAGGTGGCGCGCGAGCATGACGGCGTCGAGCTGGTCGGCATCGAATCGCCGCTGTGGCCCCGGACAGGCACCGGCTCGGGCTGGATCACGACGGAGGCCTACGAGACCTTCCTCGGCTGCATGATCGCCGAGCTCCAGGCCGGCGGGACATGGGACGGCGTCTATCTCGCCCTGCACGGCGCGATGGGCGTGCGCGGCGTGGCCAAGCCCGAGGCCGACATCGCGCGGCGGGTCCGCGCCGTGGTCGGACGCACGGCCTTCATCGTCGGCACCTTCGATCCGCACGGCAACGAGGACGAGGAGTTCCTCGCTGCCGCCGACATGGCATTCTGCGTGAAGTACTTCCCGCACTACGACAGCCGCCTGCAGGGCGAGCGCGCGGCGCGCATGCTGATCCGCGCCATTCGCGGCGACTACAAGCCCGCGACCGTGACGGTGAAGGTGCCGATCCTCACCGCCACGGTGCTGCAATGGACTGGCGCCTCGCCATGGATGGACCTGGTGCAGCGCGCGCTGACCTGGGAAGCCCGTGAGCCGGACGTCTACGTCAACGTGTTCTTCGGCTTTCCCTTCGCCGATGTGCCCGATGTCGGCATGACGATCGAGGCGATGAGCAACGGCAAGCCCGAGCTCGCACGCAAGGTCGCCGACGACATGGCCGCCGGGGCGTGGCGCCGTCGCAAGGAGCTGCTCGGGACCGCCAAGGTCCATCCGATTGCCGAAGGCGTGCGGCTTGCCAGGGAGGCGGTGGCGCGCGGCGCGTTTCCGGTCGTGCTGGCCGACCACAGCGACCGCTCGGGCTCGGCGACCTGGGTGCTGCAGCAGGTGATCGAGCAGGATCTGTCGGACGTCCTGATCGCCACCATCGCCGACCGCCAGGCCACCGAAACGGTGAAGGCCAGGGGCCTGAAGGCCGGCGATGCCTTCGACATGGCGGTAGGCGGCCGGGCCGACGAATCGGCCGGCGCGCCGGTGCGCGTGCAGGGCAGGATCGCCAGTGTGGTCGAGGCCGGAGGCCTGCTCTGGGTCGGCGTCGCGTTCGGGCGCGGCAACATCGTGCTGTTGAGCGAGTACCTGACGCAGATCATGGACCCGACGGCGCTGAACTTCCCTATCGAGCAGTTCAAGGTCTTCGCCATCAAGTCGCGTGTGCACTTCCGCCGCGGCTTCGACGATTCGGGTTTCGCCAAGACGATCCTGCTGGTCGAGCCCGAGCAGCCGTTCCTCGGCACGGTGCGGCTCGACGCGCTGCCCTACCGGAATGTCGACGTGAAGAACTTCTATCCCTACGGCGACGTCAGTTTCCCCTGACCTTCATCAGTGCGCTTCGAGAAGCACGCCGTAGCCCGCGATGCGGTCGTCGATGCCGGCGAGTCGCAGGGCATGCCACAGCGTCGCCTGGGTCGAACTGATCACCGGCTTGCCGAGCCTTTCCTCGAGCCGGGCGATGACGGTGTGCGAGCGCGTGTTGAGGCAGGTCATGATGAGCGCTTCGGCCCGCGGATCGAAGCCGCGCACGCCCAGCTCGAACAGCGCGTCGGGCTCAGGTTCGGCGAGCCGGAACCCGTCGTCGATGCCGAGGCAGGCGCCGCCGACGACCGTGAGGCCCGCGCCTTCGAAGTAGCGATGCTCGGCTTCGTCGACCTCCTTCGTGTAGGGCGACACGATGCTGACGGCCGTCGCTCCCAAGATCCTGGCGGCGCTCAGGATCGCATGTGCCGCGGTCGTGGCGGGTGCCTTGCAGGTCTCCTCGATCTCGGCACGAAGACGGGCGTCGTAGGCCAGCCCCTGCACGATAGATGAGGCGGTGCAGCCGTAGGCGATGGCGTCGGGGAAGACGCTCGAGAGCTGCCGGATCGCCGCCTTGCCCTCGTTGCGGTCCATCTCGATGAACGCGTCCGGCGTGGTGGCCGGCGGGATGAACATGCGCGATACGAAAATGCTCACGCCCTCCGGCACGATCCTCTGCGCCCACGGCTCCATCACCGTGTTGACGCTCGGCACCACGATGCCCAGCCGTGCCCGCCTGCCGTCGCCGTCGAGGTGTCGTCTCGCCATGACGCCATCCTGTGGCTAGGATCGCCCCGACATCAAGACATCCGAGGAAGCAGCCATGGCCATCGAAATCCTGGAGATCCATCACACCGGCGTGCGAATCGACACCGGCGCGGAGAAGCTCGGCGACACCGAGACCTTCTACAAGGACGTGCTGGGCCTTTCGCGCGATACCGGCCGTCCGACCATTCCCGGCATTCCGGGCGCCTGGATCAATGTCGGCGAGGTCGGCCAGATTCATCTGATCGGCGGCGCGCAGCCCTCGCCGGTCGCCAAGGGGCCGGGCGAGGATCCGACGCGGCCGCACATCGCCTTCGCGGTGAAGGACATCGTCGCGACCCGCCAGGAGTTGGTGCGCATGGGCGTGAAATACTGGGTGATCGAGGGGCTGACGAGCCCGGACTCGACGCAGGTCTTCATGAACGATCCTTGCGGCAACATGGTCGAGCTGCACCAGGTCGACAAATGCCGTTGCCGCGCGGCCAGCCGCGTGAGCTGACCGTGCCCGATACCGCCACCCTGGCCCGGCCGGCCGCGTCGCAGTCGGTCGAGCATTTCGATGTGCTGATCGTCGGCGCCGGCATCTCCGGTGTCGGCGGCGCCTATCACCTCAGCAAGCAATGTCCCGGCACCCGCTTCGTCGTGCTGGAGACGCAGGAGAGCTTCGGCGGCACCTGGCTCACCCACAAATATCCCGGTATCCGCTCCGACAGCGACCTCTTCACCTTCGGTTACCGCTTCAAGCCGTGGACCGGCGCGCCGATCGCTTCGGCCGAGGAGATCCTGCGCTACATGGCCGAGGTGATCGAGGACAACGACCTCGCGCGTCATATCCGCTACCGCCATGGCATCGCGTCGGCCCGCTGGTCGAGCGTCGACAATCGCTGGGCGATCGAGGGCACCCGCTTCGATACCGGCGAGGCCTTCCGCCTGACCGCGAACTTCCTGTGGATGTGCCAGGGCTATTATCGACACTCCGACGGCTACACGCCGGATTGGCCCGGCATGGCCGACTATGAGGGCCGCCTCGTCCATCCGCAGACCTGGCCGACGGATCTCGACTACAAGGGCAAGAAGGTGGTGGTCATCGGCTCGGGAGCGACCGCTGCGACGCTGGTCCCCGCCATCGCCGAGGATGTCGCGCACGTCACCATGCTGCAGCGCTCGCCGACCTTCTTCCGCGCGGCGCGCAACGCCGACGATCTCGCCGACACGCTGCGCAGGCTCGAGGTCGACCAAAGCTGGATCCACGAGATCGTGCGCCGCAAGATCCTGCACGATCAGGACGTGTTCACGCGCCGCTCGTTCGAGGAGCCCGAGAAGGTCCGGAACGAGCTGCTGGCCGGCGTGCGTGCCCATCTCGGCCCCGACTACGACATGGCGAGGCACTTCACGCCGAGCTACCGGCCGTGGCGCCAGCGCATCGCCTTCGTGCCCGACGGCGACCTGTTCCAGGGCATCCGGTCGGGCAAGGCCTCGGTCGTCACCGACGAGATCGAGCGCTTCATCGCCACGGGCATCCGCCTGAAGTCCGGAGCGGAGCTCGAAGCCGACATCGTCGTTACCGCAACCGGCTTCCATCTGAACGCGCTGGGCGACATCGGCTTCGAGATCGACGGCAAGCCGCTCGATTTCGCCGACACCGTCACTTATCGCGGCATGATGTTCACCGGCGTGCCCAACATGGCCTGGGTGTTCGGCTACTTCCGGGCGAGCTGGACCTTGCGCTCCGACCTCGTCGCCGATTTCGTCTGCCGCCTGCTCAACCACATGAAGGGCCGCCAGGCGCGGCGGGTCGAGGTGGCGCTCCGACCCGAAGACAAGGCCATGACGCTGCTGCCGTGGATCGACACCGAGAACTTCAATCCCGGCTACCTGACGCGCGGCATGCACCTCTTGCCCAAGCGCGGCGACAAGCGCGAATGGTCACATACCCAGGATTACTGGCGCGAGAAGAACGAGCTGCCGGCCATCGACCTCGACGAAAAGGCGTTCGTCTACGATTGAGCCCAGGCGCGTGCCACTGAGCATGTGAGCCTTTTGCATTGCTCGGCCACTGGCTGGTTCATCGGCGGTTTTTTGCTTCGGGCCGTGCCGGATTTGGTCACGAACTTTCGATCGGCACTGATGCGCGGTCTGGGGCGCAAGCGTCGGGATGGCGGTCGGGTGCCAGCCAGGCTGGCGATAGGGGCATGGCTTGGCTCTTGCAAGCTGCCGCTCAAGCGGCGAGGGCCGAGAGCCGGTCCGCGGCGGCGTGGCGCCGCAAGGTGATGGTGCGGAGCATGTTGTGAGCCAGCGCGAACCACAGCAGCACGGCGCGGACCTTGTGCTTGCCGCGCACCAGCAGCCGGCTCAGCCCCATGCGGCGGGCCCAGGCATTGCTGCACTCGATCTTGGGGCGCTCCTTGTAGAGCGCCTGGCCGGCCTCGCTGGCCATGCGTGTGCGCCATTCGGTCATCCCCGGACCATCGTTGGGCCGCACCGCATAGGGATTGGTGTCGCGCTTGCCCTGAACCGGCGGGCACGACACCCGGACGTTGCGCTCGTGCGCCCATTCGATGTCGTCGTTCTTGGCGAAGCCGCCATCGACCAGATAATCCGACGGCTCGATCCCGTCCTCGTGCAGCGCCTCCAGCCCGACCCGCGCCAGGCCATGGTCCGAGCCGCTGGTCTCGACATCGACGCCGACGATGACCTGCTGGCCCGGCGCCGACTTCAGCTGGCAGTTGTAGGCCGGCCGGAAGCCGCCATCGGCCATCTTCATCACCCGCGCCTCGGCATCGGTGGTCGAGGCCCGCGGCTCCTTCTGCTTGGCCACCTGAGCCTTGTGGCTCTTCTCGCGCCGCGCCCGCTCGGCTTCCAGCTCCACCATCCGCGCCTTGGCCGCCTCGATCCGCTCGACCCGCTCGCGCGCGCCACGCGCCTGCGCGGCCCGCTTGCGCTGCTCGCTCGCCGACGGATCGCTCTCCAGCTCGCCGCGCAGCCGCTCGACCCGCGCTCGCGCTGCCTCCTCCAGCTCCTCCAGCCGCTTGCGCCGACGGAACGAGCCGCCGCCAGCCGCCGCCCGCACCTTGATCCCGTCCTGGCCCAGCACCTCGAGCGACACCAGACCCTCCGCCACCAGCGCCGCAACGCCGCGCGCCAGCAGGCGCTCCAGCACCTCGACATGGGCGGTCCGGAAGTCGCTCAGTGCGTGGTAGTTCATCGACACCCCGCCGCACAGCCAGCGATAGGCCAGGTGCTCCCCGCACAGCCGGTCGAGCAGGCGGGCGCTGCCGACCCCCTCGATCGTCGCCCACAGCCACAGCGCCAGCATCACGGCCGGGGCCGGCGGCGCCTGTCCGGGCACACCCTCCCGCGCCTTCACCCGGTCGTGCAGCTCGCCAAGGTCGAGCCCCGAGACCAGCGCCCAAATCGCCCGCACCGGGTGATCGGCCAGCACCAGATCGTCGATCGACGCTTGCTGCCATCCGATCTGATGGCGCTCCGGCTGCCGCAAGCGCGGCGCGCCGCCCGCCGAGGCCCGCTGCGGGCCACGCTGCTCGGCCAAGCCATCGAACAGTTCGCCGCTATTGGACATCACCACGCTCCCGCCCGAAACTTCCTGCAACCCACGGAATCTCAACCCCGCACAAAGTGCAATGCCTAACTCGAAATATCATCCAGGCAGCCTGATGCCGAAAGGCTCACACGCTCACTGGTGTGGCGCGCTCCTCTGAATGCCTTCTTCTCGCCGCTTGACTTCGCTGCGTCGCACCATCATATACAGCCCAACTCGCCGACTGGCGGGTTTCAAAGGTTTCTCGCGATCGCGCGACGCGCCCCGTCAGATGGCGCTTCATCCCGAGACAATCCCCAAAGCAAGAGCCGTCCCAGCCGCGCGCGGGAACGGGCCAAGAGCCGCGCCAAACACGTGCCTGAAAGGCACGACCGGCGGCAAGAGGACTATATCTCCAGTGAGTAATGTATCGTTTGCGGATCTCGGTCTCGCCGAGCCGCTGCTGCGTGCCCTGTCTGCCGCCAAGTATGTCGAGCCGACGCCCATCCAGGCCCGGACTATTCCCCTGCTTCTGCAGGGCCGCGACGTTCTCGGCGTCGCCCAGACCGGCACCGGCAAGACGGCGGCCTTCGCGCTGCCGATCCTCCAGCACCTCGCCGCCTCCAAGGAACGCGCCCAGCCCAAGAGCCCGCGCGCGCTCGTGCTGGCGCCGACCCGCGAGCTTGCCGTGCAGATCGGCCGCAGCTTCGACACCTACGGACGCGGCCTCGGCCTGCGCCTCGGCATGGTGATCGGTGGCCTGGGCTTCGGCCGCCAGGTCGAGACCCTGGCGCGCGGCGTCGACATCCTGGTCGCCACGCCTGGCCGGTTGCTCGATCTGATGGAGCGCGGCAACGTCAAGCTCGGGAACGTGACGTTCCTGGTGCTCGACGAAGCCGACCGCATGTTCGACATGGGCTTCATCAAGGATGTCCGCCGCATCATCGCGTCGGTCAGCAAGCAGCGCCAGACGCTGATGTTCTCCGCGACCATGCCGGGCGATATCGCCAAGCTCGCGGGGGAGATCCTGAAGAACCCCGAGCGGATCGAGATCGCGCCACAGGGCCGCACGGTCGAGAAGGTCGACCAGCGCGTCTACTTCGTGAACTCGGCGACCAAGCGCGCCCTGCTCAGCCATCTGCTGACCGACGAGGCGCTCGAGCGGGTCATCGTCTTCACCCGCACCAAGCGCGGTGCCAACAGGGTCGCCGAGGCGCTCGAAGATCGCGGCGTCTCCTCCGAGGCAATCCACGGCAACAAGAGCCAGAACGCGCGCCAGAAGGCGCTCGACAATTTCAGCCGCGGCCGCGCCCGCGTGCTGGTCGCCACCGATCTCGCCTCGCGCGGCATCGACGTGACCGGCGTCACCCATGTCATCAACTACGAGATGCCGGTCGACGCCGAGAGCTACGTCCATCGCATCGGCCGCACCGCGCGCGCCGGCGCCTCGGGCATCGCTCTGTCGTTCTGCGACTCGAGCGAGCGCAGCCATCTCAAGAGCATCGAGCGGCTGACCAACCAGCGCATCGCCGTCGTGCCGACGCCGGCCAACGAGGACATGCCGGCCGCCCCGCCGATGCGTCCGCGCGCCGAGCGCGAGGCTAACGACGAGATGCAGCGCGATCCTCGCGACCATCGCGGTCCCCGTGGTGCGGGCCGTCCCGGCGGCGGCCCCGGCGGCCGTCATCGTCCGTTCGGCGATCGTTCCGGCCCGCCGCGCGGCGACCGCCCGCAGGCTGCCCGCCCTCAGGGCGATCGCCCCGCGGGTGATCGTCCCGCCGCACCGGCCGAGCATCAGTGGCGCGGCGGCGACTATCGCGAACAGCCGCGCGCGGCCGCCCCGCAGGCCGAAAACGGCTACGGCGCGCGCCCGCACGCCAACCGTCCCTACACGCCGCGCCCGCAAGGCGACCGCCCGTTCGGCGGCCCGCCGCGCGGCAACGGCGGCCGTCGCTTCGGCGGTGGTGGCGGCGGTGGCGCTGGCGGTGGTGGCGCCGGTCGTGGTCGCGGCCGCGGCGCTGCCTAAACGATCCCTTCCTCGCGGAAGATCTCGAGGCACTTGCGAAGAGCGCGCTCATATCGGGCGCGCTCTTTTGCCATCGACGCCTCGTCCCAGTCGAAGAAGCCGCGTCCGGTCTTGAAGCCGAGGCGCCCCTCGTCGACGTTCTTCTGCAGCACCGGCGGCGGGCCGTCGGCCTTGCTGAGGTCGGGCCAGATGATCTTGGCGACCGCGCATGTCGTGTCCCAGCCGGAATGCTCCTTCTGCACGATCGGGCCGGCCGCGGCGTAGCGGAAGCCGAAGGAGAGCCGCACCGTCGCGTCGATATCCTCCGGCGAGGCGACGCCCTCTTCGATCAGCCACAGCGCCTCGCGCATCAGCGCGCCCTGGATGCGGTTGCCGAGGAAGCCGATCACGTCCTTGCGGACCTGCACCGGCCGCTTGCCGAGCGCCTTCACGATCGCACCGACCCGCTCGGCCTCGATCGGATTGGTGTGCACCGAGCTCACCACCTCGACCAGCGGGATCAGGTGAGCGGGCATGAAGAAGTGCAGGCCCATCATGCGGCCCTGGGTCTTCAGCCCCTTGGCGATCTCGCTGATCGGGAAGCTCGAGGAATTCGACGTGATCGCGCAGGCGGGGCCCGCCAGCGCCTCCATCTCGGCGAACAGCGTCCGCTTCAGCGCCAGGTCCTCCGTCACCGTCTCGACCGCGAGGTCGATCTTCGACCAGTCGGCCTCGGGCAGGGTCGCGAAGGTCTTCAGACCCGATGTGTCGGTTG
>JBBRLJ010000071.1:0-13760 GCA_038231435.1 Planctomycetota bacterium | reverse complement strand
TGATTTATGAATCCTGTGAATTCTATCTTCAAAACTTCTTCAATCTCGACATGGCCAATAATTTCATGATGGCTCTGATGGTCGATGATGTGGATTCGTGGTGGACTCACCTCGAGTCACTGCGGCTGTCCGATACATATTCAGGAGTAGTGCTCAAGCCACCCCAGGATTATCCATGGGGATTCAGAGAGGTGCATCTGATCGATCCGGCTGGCGTTTGTTGGCATATAGCAACGCCGATCAAGCCTCGTGCCTGACGCCTTGGGGAAACTGCCATTGGCAGGACTCGCTCATGCTGCTGGCGAAGCTGGTGGAGGCCGAGATACGCGGGTAGTCCACGGCTTGCAGAATAGCGAGGCTTGAGGTGATCGAGATCTTACGTGATCAGGCCGTGGTGGGGACGTTGCGGGACGAAGGCAGCCTCAACATCACCTACCTGGGGAGCGCATACACGGTGATGCACAAGACCGCGCTCGGTGGATTCGGGGCCTTGGACCACGATTTCAGCCTGACCGTTCGTGGTCGGCACATGACCGGTGGGATCTCGCCGCACGATGGCACCGGCGTCGATGTTCTGGGGCGAGGATGGGTCGTTACGCATGATCGACAGGAGTCGAACACCTGGGTCGTGGATGACCGGATGCGGATCTCCATAGGGGATCGCATCACCATAACCGGAGACGTACGGAACGACGAGCTGCCGTATGTCGTCATCGCCATCGCTATGGCATGGACGCTCTCTTCCATGTGATCCTCCGTGCCCGCTGGCTCGGCTCCAGGCAGTTGATGCGATCGCGCGGAGTGGAGGGCGCCAGGGTCGATGACGGCAACCTGTCCCACCTGATCTCGGCCGGCATGTACCATGCGTGCGGTGACGGGCCCGATTCGCGAGGCGAGCCGCGCACGGCCTTGGAAAGGCGGATGGAAGGCATGCGGCATCTGCTGTCGATCGCTGATGGCCTGCTGACGCACTTCATGTCGCGCAACAACGACTGCGACGGTTATTGGGCGTTGGGCATCCTCGTCGCGTTGGGCTCAGCCGTGCCCCCCGATGACGCGGCAGGCGCGATCGATCTGGCGGCGGGCGAGGGCTGGGGGATCCTGCGCGAGCCTCGTGCCCGCACCATCGTCGACCGTATGACCGTGGCCTACAACCGGCACCTCGACCGCGCGCGCATCGAGCGCGGCCTGATCGCGTCGGCCGAGTTGCGCGTGGACATCCTGCTCGAGCAGCGCCGGTCCCGGCGTGCCGACCATCTGCTGGAGCACCGGGTGCGCTGCCGGTCGGTGATCGTCAGCACGCCGGCGCGCACCCATGAGCGGATCGCCGAAACCTGGGTCTCGCCCCACGATCCGGAAGTGGACGTGCGGAGTGCCCGCGAACCCTCGTGAATGGTCGCGTGCCCACTATGTGTCGCCGGCACGGCGTTCGTCGGCGGCTCGCCGGGCATTTCGCCTGGCCCTTCGCCGGGCCTTTCGCCGGCAATTTGCCGCCGAGAGTGGCGTCGCTCCGCCCGTGCGTGATGCTCAGGGAGCCTATGCAGGTTGGCCTCCTTCATCATCGGCCTCGTCATCATCGGCCTCTCGATCGCCATCAGGAGTCGAATCGGAGCGGACATGGATGAATCGGAGCTGTTGGAATGCGCGACCGAGGATGACAACCGCAAGATCCACGCGGCGCTCAAGGTCATGCATCACGACCAGGAGGGCTACCTCTCACGCTGCTACCGCCTGATGAAGATCGGAGCGCTCGCTACCGCCTGCATCTCGTTGCTGGTCGGTCTGATGAAGTCGGGTGTGATCATCTGGAGCTGGTTCTGAGCCGGCGCCTGCGATCGGGTGCCAGCGGCCACGAGTGCCGCCGGATGGGGCGCTGATGCTCTGCCATTTCTCCGATCGCCAGGTTCCCTGCGCCGTGTGCCAGGGTGACGCGCTGCCCATCGGCGCCAAGGCCAGCGACTTCGGCATCTTCTGCGCGGCATGCGACTGCGTTACCTGCCGCGAATGCGCCCGTTTCGAGATTTCGCCCGGCCTCAACGGACTGCGCTGCCCGCGGTGCGCTAAGCCCGGGACGCCGATGTTCCTCCATCAGCAGCCGAGCGCCGGGGCGTGACGCAGGACGACGAGAGGGGGGTCGGATGACGGGCTCGGGTGCTCCCGGGGCTCAACGCTCGTGATCTCGGAGCGTTATCACTTGGACCGGCTCGACGAGTCCTGACCACGGAGGCCACCATGGCGGTGCCACAGAAGTCGCTCTTCCACGAGAAGCAGGGCATCATCTATTACATCACCAACTGGCGCGACCGTTTCCACGACGGCGGCAAGCCGACGCTGGTCAAGCTCAGTCCCAGGCACCTCAAGCTGTATAACAAGTACAACACGCGCGGCCGCAGCCAGAAATCCGTCTACTACTGCTTGATGCGCGACAAGGGCCGGCTCGGAGCCGTGCGCGATACGCGTGAGATGCGTGAGATGCGCCAGGTGCGTCCAACACGCGAGACCCGCGTCGTCGCGAACCGCAAGGCGATCACGGTGGAGGTCGATCTGGACATCCTGACCAAGGACCAGCTGATCACGACCATCGCCAACCTGTCCAACGAGAAGATGCCGTATCTCGTCTCCCTCGGCCTCAAGGACCTCAGGCACCTGTATCAGACCATGGACCGGATGCGTTCCGACCGGCGCTGAGCGCGTCAGCCGATGGTCGAAACCCTGCTGTATCTCGCCATTCCCGTCGCCATCACCGCGGGGCTCGCGGTGCTGATCGCGCACTGGCGCATCATCCGCAGATTCGAGCGCCTGGTCGTCGAGGAATCCTGCAAGGTCTGCGGCGGTTCGCTGAGCGACACGCTGCCCACGTTCCTCGGCAGGGTGACCGCCGACGACCTGACGCGGCTGGATGCCTTCCAGAAGCGCTTCGCCAGGTACCGGATCTGCTGCAACAACTGCTCGTCCATCTGCATCTGCACCAAGGACGGCGCGGTGATGGCCGGCTATGTGATCCGCGATGACTAGCCCCGCGATGCCCGGCCCGGCGATGGCCCGCTCATCGCCCGCCAGGCGCGCGCGCGTGCTCATGGTGTGCGCGTTGGTGGGCATCGGCTGGCTCGCCAGTTCGCTCGCCTACCGGGCGAATCGCAGCGCGTACGTGCGCGAGTCCGGCTCGAGCGGTACGGATTTCTATTTCGAGAGCTACTCCACGGTGGCGGTCGTTCGCGCACGGCTCGCCTATCCGCTGCTGTGGTGCGACGCGCATTGGCATCGGCTGCTCTACCGCTGCTACGACGCGCGTGAATCCGCCGGTGCGCGCACTGTGGTCATCTGGGAGATCGATGCGGTGGCACGGTCGGCGAGCAGACCGTGAGCATCGGTGCGTTGGCGACACATGATGGCGGCAGGGGGCCATTCCCAACGGCCGTTCGAGCGTACCATGGATGCAGCCCGCCGTCGCCCAAGGATCAGATATGCTCCTTTCCATCGCATCCCAGCGTTCGTTGCTGTGCTTCTCTGCCGCGTATTCGCTGATGTTCGCCAGCATGCAGTTCGCGCGCATGCTGAGCGCGCCGATGACGGCGGGTTTCACGGCGGTGGTGTTCGTGTCGCTGCTCTTGTGCGTGATCTATGGGGTGATCGGCCGGCGTGACGGCTGGTTCGGCCTGGTGTGGATCATCCCCGCCGGGGCGAGCCTGTTCCTGGTCGGGCTGACGCTGATGTACGACGTGATGCGTCTCATCCCCAAGAACGTCTAATCCGTCGCGCGCGACAGGCAGCCGAGGGAAATCCTCGAACCGGTGGGATCGGCGTGCGTTCGGCCGGTAAGATCCAGCGTCGATCGTGGCGGCTGCTCGCACGGCGATGAGCTCGGATCCTGACCTCGCGGAGGATCCATGCGTACGCACCTCGCCCATAAGCCGCGTCGGATCGAGGCCCTGTCGACGGGCCAGGTGTGCGTGCTGGTCGCCATCGTCGCGGCGGCCGCCTACGTGATCGCGGCAGCCTGCGTCGGCCCCGGCAGCCGCGCCCTGCACACCCTCGACCTGCTGGCCTTCCAGGCGTTCCGCTGGCTGGCTTGGTGGGGATTCAGAGCCAAGGATCCGACCTTCGTCATCGTCTACGTATTCGGCACCGTACAGTGGTTCACCGTCGCGTTCGCTTGGACGTGGATGGCATTGTCCCTGCGCCGGAGTTGGGTGCGCAGGCGCGTCCGCGCGTGATCTCTGGCATCGCGCTGCCCCCAGGCGGCGCGGTTCGGCACGCCCTGACGTCGGGGGCATTCGTGGATAGGCATGAGGTGCGTGCGGGCTAGTTCTGGGGTATCATGGAAAACCAACCCCCAAGGACAGCCGCATGGCCATGACCGACGCCGAACGTGTGTACATCTCCACCCGCGAGCTCCTCGGCAGGGAGAAGAACAAGGAAAAGGTGGTGCGGATCCTCATGAGCCGCGGCGCGAACGCGGTCAGCGCGAGCGAGATGGTCGACACCGTGTTCGGCGACATCCAGTCCCACAACCGTCGGGCGTCGATCGGCAAGATCATCATGAGCGGGCTCGGATTGCTGGTTTTCGGCGGCATCTTCATCTTCACCGGCCATCTGTTCTTCATCATCCTGCCGCTCGCGGGAGTCGGCTTCCTGTGGGGCATCATCACCTTCCTCACCGCCTCGGGATACGAGCTGGTGGTCGAGGACGCCTCCGACGACTGAGGCGTGCGCGGCCGCTGACCCCATCCGCCACGAGGAAGCTCCAGGTCGCATGCAGATGCGATCGAAGTCTTGCAGGCTGCTCGCGTGTCATACACTGGCCGCTCGGAGCACCCATGCCGGCACGCCTGATCTCGACCCTCGTCCTCATCCTCGTCCTCGCCATGTGTGCTGCATCCCCGGCCGTGATCTCCGCCGCCGTCGACGCCGGAGACGCCGACACGCGACGCGCGCAGGCGGGCCACGACCGCCTGGTGAAGTCGGCCGAGGCCGAGGTGGCATCGAAGGCCAAGGATGTCGAGCGGGTGACGAAGGAGATCGCCGACGGCGACGCGCGCGCCGCCAAGCTCGACAAGGAGATCGAACGCGACAAGGCTGCCTTGGACGAGGTCGAGAACGCACCACAGCATCTGACCGACGCGAAGACGACGATGGATGCGGCCGAAGCCAAGATGAACAAGGAGTTCTCGGCCGGTCGCAATCCGAACGGCAATAATAACGGAGTGGGCGCCGATACCCCCGGAACCGGGCGAGGCGGCGGCGGCGCGAGCGCCGAGACCACCAAGGCCTTCGAGGATGCGCAGAAGGAATACCAGCGCATGAAGCGCGTCGCCGCCGATTCCTCGACCCAATTGGTCTCGGCGCGCCAGCGCCTGACCGCGGTCGAGAAGAACCGCAAGAGCATCGACGCCAAGAAGGACGAGCTCCTCAAGCGCCTCGACCAGGCCAGGGTCGAGCTCGAGGCGGCGAAGGCCAAGCTCGCGGACGTCATCGCGGCAAAGGACGAGAAACCGTCGCAGCCCGCCACGCCCGCCACCCCGGCCGTACTGGCGAAGTAACACCCAGGAATCTGTCGGGACTGTCGCGCCCGACAGGGTCCTCGTCGCCGGTCCGGCGCCCGGAGCCTACCGTGCGGCAACTGATCATCTTTCAGTCCCTGGAATGCAACGACGCCGCGCATGGCGACGATACGTCAGGAGCCACCATGACCAACGTCTCGAGCATCGGCCCCGTCACCAGCATCACGCGCCGCGCCCATGGGCCGTTCCGCTGTCTCGCGCTGGCGTTGCTCGCTGCGTCCCTCGGCGCGGCCGAAGCCAAGACCTCCGACAAGACCTCCGACAAGACCTCCGACAAGACGGCGGAGAAGAAGCCCGTGGATGCCAAGTCCTCGGCCACCACGGTCGAAGCCAAGCCAGCGTTCCCCAAGCCGCTGTTCAAGGACTTCATGGGCATCAACGGCCACTTCACCTTCAAGCCCGAGCTCTATCGCCAGGTCTGCCGGATGGCGCGCAACTACCACAACCTCAACTGGGACGTCGCCCACGTCGGCGACGGCAACACCATCCCGGTGTGCGTGAACCAGGTCGATTGGAAAGCCAATGTCTACGGCCCCTGGGCCGCCGCTGGATTCGAGACCGACATCTGCATCCAGTTCGCGGGCTTCGGCCCGGGGTCCAACAGTTTTCCCCAGCTGTGGGCTGGCAAAGAACAATGGTGTTTCGACTACGGCAAGACCATGGCGGCGTACTTCGGTCCGTCGGGCGCGCAGAAGCTCGCGACCTCGTTCGAGATCGACAACGAACCGGGCCAGGCCTTCGACGCCGATCTCTACAAGTCGATCTTCGTGCAGATGGCCAAGGGCATCCGCGCTGGAGATCCCAAGGCCAAGATCCTGATGGCCACCGCCCAGGCCAGCGACGACGACGGCTATTCGCTGGATCTGCGCAAGCACTTCGCCGAGGACGAGGTGCTGCCGCTGTACGACGCCATCAATATCCACACCTACGCCACGATGCCGCGAAAGACCGAGAAGGACAATGTCTGGACGCGCAGCTACCCCGAGGATCCGGGCGCGCGCTACCTGCAGCCCATCGATCAGACCATCGCCTGGCGCAACGACCACGCCAAGGGCAAGGAGATCTGGGTCACCGAGTTCGGCTACGACGCCTGTACGCCCGAGGCGATGAACCGCCGCGAGAGCTGGTTCAAGACCCTCGACTGGCAGGGCGTGACCGATCTGCAGCAGGCGCAGTACCTGGTGCGTTCATTCTTCGCGTTCGCGGAGCGCGACGTCCAGCGCGCCTACATCTACTTCTATGACGACAGCGATTCGCCGTCGGTGCACGGCTGCGCCGGCCTGACCCGCGGCTTCGCGCCGAAGCCGTCGTTCTGGGCGGTGCGGCAGCTCTACCAGACGCTCGGCGATTACCGCTTCAAGCGCGTGGTGAAGAAGGAGGCCGGCGCCGTGTATGTGGACGAGTTCGTCCATGGCGCCGATCCCACCCGCGTGGCGTGGCTGGCATGGTCGCCGACCGGGGTGGCCACCAACGCCAAGGACGGCTACGCGCCGCACGCCTTGACGGTGACGCTCGCTGATCTGCCTGCGCTGCCCGAGCAGTCGATGGGCATGGCAACGGCCGACGGCGACGCGCCCAAGCAGGCGTGGGAGAAGGCCGGGTCGAGATCGATCACGCTCACCGTGGGCGAGAGCCCGATCTATCTGCTGATGACGGTGCCTGGCAACGCCCCGAAGTCCGATCCCAAGGCGCCCAAGCCGACGCCCACGAACGCTCCACGCTGAGACTTCGCTAAGTCTCGGCCGAAGCTTCGCGCAGCGCGTTTCCAGGGTGGGCGGAGGCTTCACACCTGAAACGGCGGACTGGCGGACCGGGCGCTACTTCGCCTCGCCCGTGTCCTTTGGTCGCTCGCCGTAGGTCTTCGCGCACCAATCGCTCCAGCGCTGCGCCGCGGCCTTGCGCTGCTCGGTGCCGAGCTTCGGGTCGTAGCCGAAGCCGCCGGTATCGGCCGGCGCGAGCGCGGCGAAGGCGGCCACGCGCAATGGAGCGGCGTCGTCGGCGAGCAGATCGACCAGCGTCCACACCGATTCACCCGCCAGGTAGGCGCCGGTGAGATCGAGCGCGGCCGCGCGGGCCACGGCGGTCAGGGCGGCGCCGCGGTCGGGCAGCTTGCGGTCGTGCGCGAGCGCGAGCCGGCGCAGAGGCGTCGCGGCGCCCGGCTGCTGCCACGAGGCCTGGGTGCCCAGCGCCTCGATCGCGGCGGTGCGCACGCGCTGGTCCTTGTCGTCGATCAGCGTCGACAGGGCGGCGATGCACGCCGCGTCGACAGGGGTCTTGGCGCACAGCGTCGCCGCGTTCAGGCGCGCGGTCGTCGCCTCGCTCCCCAGCGCCGCCGCGACCGCGGGCATGATTGGGCGTCCGCCGATGGCGAACAGCTGCGTCCACGTCGCCGGTTTCTCGAGCGCCTTCGCACCCTTGTCACCCTTGTCACCCTTGTCACCTTTGTCGGATGAGAGCAGCGCGATCAGATCAGCCTCGGCGCCCAACGGAGGAACGTTGACGTTGCGCTGGCGGTCGAGCCAGGCGAGGGCATCGGCCTGCAGCGGCTCGACGGCGAAGGAGTGGCCGAGATCCCGCGGCTCGCGGTAGACGACCGGCGTGCCCTGGGCCTTCGCCGCCAACGCCTGTGGCCGGCAGGACGCGGCGCTGACGGTGGTGTCCTTGCCGCCGTTGATCCAGTAACGGGCACCGCAGTCGGCCGGTGCGCCCACGGGATTGGCGCCGCCGCCGCCGACCCAGGTGACTGCCGCGGCGAAGAGATCCGAGTTCAGCGGCACGAAGCGGTTGAGGAAGAACGAGCCACCCGAATAACCGATGCCGTAGACGCGGCGCGGATCGATCGGCCAGCGCTTGAGCGCGTGGTGGACGAAGGCCGAGACCACCGGGTCGTCCTCGACCGCCCAGCCGGTGCCCATGGATTTCAGGCCGACGATCAGGTACTGGTCGCGGATCTTCATCGCCTCAAGCGTCGCCGCGGTGCTGGCGACCTCCTGCGCCGCGTCGCCATTGTTGCCGTGGAAACCGAACACCACCGCCAGCTTGGCTCCCGGCTGCGGGTGCGCGGGCGGAGCGAAGACGTAGGTGATCCTGAGCTTGCCGTCGTCGCTCGTCCATGTGCCTGGGCCCGCCGCGTCGAGACCGCCATTGGCGGCCGGCGGCGCGGTCGCCGCCATGGCGTCGGCGGACATGGTGACCGAGGCGACGATGGCGATGACGACGAGCGCGAGCAGGTGTCGGGACATGGGACCTCCGGGGAATGCAATGCTGTGCGAAGCCAATGGGCTGCCGATGCGATGCCTACGGCCGATCCGCGTAGGCGCTGTCGGTTTTCCTGGAATATGGACATGACGGAGGAAGGCCGCCGCGCGCCGAGTGGAGCAGACCAGGGCGGGTGGCACATCGCCACGCGATCCGGCCGTGATCGGCTGCGATCCAGTGGTGATCAGCCTCGATCAGCCACGAATGCATCTGGTAGCCAAGGTGGGACTCGAACCCACAAATCCGTGAGGATGGCGGATTTTGAATCCGCTGCGTCTGCCAATTCCGCCACTCGGCCGTGGAAAGGAACGGTAGTCGCACGCCGCCCGTGGGCAATGGGCGCGCCAGAGACTCCGCCCCCCGCTCAGCCGACAGCTTCCTTCACCAGGGCCGCCAGCTCGGACGGTAGGGGGATGCCGAGCGCGAGCTGGTGGGCGCGCGGGCTCATCTTCGCCCAGGTCTTGCGGATGATATCGATGAACTTCTCACGGCTGTAGTCCCCATGCTCGCCCGCGAAGGCCGCGAGCTCGCGTTCGAGGAACACCAGGCAGGCGGCGTCCTCGAGCGCCTGGCCATCGGCGTCGCCCTTCGCGGCGTTTTTCGCCACCAGCACCGCAACGCGCTCCGCCTGCTCGGTCGGACAGCCGCTGGCGAGCAGCAGTTCGCGCGCGCGCGCGCCCTGTCGGGCTTGCACGGCGCGCCGCCAGCGGTGGTACCCCGGCCGGTCCATCGGGTAGTCGGAGCGCGGGATGGCCCAGCGCTCGAGGTGCTGCGCGCGCGCCGCGAGGCGCAGGGTCGGCGAGGCCGCATCGACCAGGCGCCCGATCCAGCCCTCGATGCGATCCGCGTAGACGTGCTCGGCTGGCCGGCCCTCGTCGCGTTCGGGATCTGCCGCGTGGGCGGCGTCGAGCGCGGCGCGGGCGGACTCCTCGTACGGGAGCGGCGACAGGGGGGACGGAGGCGATGCGGGCATGACGGAGTGTGGAGCGCCAAGCGGACGAGGAAGCGCGAGCGGACTCGATGGTGGACTACAGGAGCTGGCCAGAGGGCCGGAAGGTTCGAGAGTTGGACAGTCCGAAAACGGCGCCCGCCTGCGGCTCGCTCCTGGTCGTTCGAGCCCTCGAGGCTTCTAGCTTTCTCGCTTTCGAGCCTTCCTACCTTCCCGCCGTGGTCCCTTCCCTGCGTCTGCGCCCTGCGTCCGCGCCCTGCGCCCGATCACCCTCCCGGTGGCGGCGGATCCGCGGGCAGATCCTCGATCCAGTCCTCGGCGAAGCTCTGCAGCGCCTGCGCGCATTCCTCGTAGGCTTCGTCGTCGCGGCCGTATGGATCTGGGATGCCACCGCCCTCGGCATTGACCACCGCGAGCCGAGCCGCGGGCACGCCCAGGCTGCGTACGTACGCGGCGTGCCCAGAGGACATGCAGAGCACGCGGTCGAACGAGGCGAGGTCGAGGCCGAGCACGGCTCGGCTGCGATGATTATCCAGCGCGAGGCCGCGGCGGCCCATGGCGGTCACGGCGCCCTCGCTGGCCACGTCGCCGGGGGTCGCCCCGGTTCCGGCGCTCTCGACCGTGCCGCTCTTGGCCCGGCGCTGCAGCTCCGATCGCAGCAGCACCGCGAGCATCGGGCTGCGGCAGGTGTTGCCGGTGCAGACGCACAATATTTTCATGGCAGAGGTGCGGAGAGCGGGGTGCGGGGTGCGGGAAAGAGAATTGCTGACAGACGGGATGCATGCGGGAACGTGGCCGGCTGTCTCGCCGCACGCCGCACGCCGTACTCCGCACTTCCGCGATTCATTTCGCCTTGCGCGCCTCGGCGCGCCTGCCGATGTCGCGGCGGTAGTGCTTGCCGTCGAACGCGATCGCGTCGCAGCCGGCGTAGGCGATCGCGCGCGCCTGGTCGAGGGTCTCGCCGCGGCCGCACACCGACAGCACGCGTCCGCCGGCGGTGAGCAGCCGGCCGGCGCGGTCCTGGGTGGTGCCGGCGTGGAAGACAACGGCCCCGGCGGCGGTCGCGGCGTCGAGGCCGGTGATCGGCAGGTCGCGCGGGTAGCCGTCGGCGGGGTAGCCCTTCGAGGCCATCGACACGCATACCGCGACGCCCGGATGCCAGTCGAGGGACACGCGGTCGAGGTGCCCGGCGATGCAGGCCTCGCAGATCTCGACCAGATCGGTGTCCAGGCGTAGCATCAACGCTTGGCATTCGGGATCTCCGAAGCGCACGTTGTATTCGATCACCTTCGGGCCCGAATCGGTGATCATCAGGCCCATGTACAGCACGCCGACGTACGGGCGCCCCTCGTGGACCAGCCCGCTCATGGTCGGCACCAGGATGCGCCGTACCATCTCGTCCTCGTCGCGCGGCTTCATCAGGCCGGTCGCCGGGGTGAAGGCGCCCATGCCCCCGGTATTCGGGCCCTCGTCGCCATCGAATACCTGCTTGTGGTCCTGGCAGTGATCGAGCAGAACGGCGTTGTGGCCGTCGCAGAAGGCGAAGACGCTGATCTCCTCGCCGCGCAGCACCTCCTCGATGATCACGTTCCTGCCTGCTTCGCGGCCGAACTCGTGCTTCTCCATGATGCGCGTCACCGCGTCGTGGGCCTCGGCCGGGCCCTTGGCCACGGTCACGCCCTTGCCCGCGGCCAGGCCGTCGCACTTCACCACCAGCGGACCGTCGACCTCGTCGATGTAGGCGTGGGCGTCGACCGGCTTGTTGAAGATCTTGAACTGAGCGGTGGGGATGTTGTGGCGGCGCAGGAACTCCTTCATCGCCACCTTGCTGCCTTCGAGCGTGGAGGCGGCTTTCGACGGTCCCCACGCGCGCAGGCCGCGACGCTGGAATTCGTCGACGATGCCCAGCACCAGCGGGATCTCGGGCCCGACGATGGTCAGCTCGATGTGGTTCTCGACCGCGAACTGGGCCAACTTCTCGATCTCGGTGACCTTGATCGGCACGTTGGTGCCGAGCGAGGCGGTGCCGGGATTTCCCGGGGCGATGAACAGCGCGTCGACGCGCGGGCTCTGCTTGAGCTTCCAAGCCAGGGCATGCTCGCGGCCGCCGCCGCCGATCACCATCACCTTCACCAGCGCCTCCGATCGAGGCGGGGAGTCTAGACGCGCAGCCAGGGCGGCAAGGCGCGGTCGTCCGGCGACCGGGCGGCACCAGCAGGACTACGCGCAGGTCGCGGGCTCGCGCCCGCGTCAGCGAGCCCCAGAGGGAGTCGCAGTAACGAGTGGACAGTAGCGGACTTATCCGATACTCGGCGATCTATGCGCGTGAGGCGTCCCAGCCTGTGGCCGGCGGTGATCGTGACGCTGATGACCGGGGCCGGGTTCGCCGGGTTGAAGTTCGTGCTCATCGGCGAACTGGCCTTCGAATACTCGCCGAAGGATCCGCTGATTTTCGAGTGGATGGACCGGCTGGTGCGGCGCTGCATCGATAAGGGGACGCTCGAGGAAGCGGTGTCGCAGGGCCTCGCGGCTGTGCTCACGCTGGGGGTGCTGGTCGGCTACCTGATCAATGCCCCACTCGCCGGCGCGTGGCGCTGCTCGCGGTTGTTCGTGGCCTCATCGGCTGGCGTCGGCATCGGCAGCCTGGCGACCCTGTGGATCAATCCCTGGATCGTGGCCTCTCTCGTCGGCGTCGCCTACGGCGCGGCCTGCGCGGCGCGCGGGAAGGTCATCCCGCTGCTGTCGCGGGCGACCAGGCGGCCCAACACCCAGGTGAGCGGCATCGTCAACTCGTGCCTGGTCGTCGGCATCCTCACCGGCACGGTGATGGGGACGATCCTGCGCGAGAAGATGTCGCTCGATACCCACCGCGATTCGGTGATGGCGCGGCATGCGATCCTGTTCGCCTTCATGTGCGTCGCGACCGTGCTCGCGCTGATGGTGCGGCCGCCCGAGCCACGCCCGATCCCGTTCGCGGTGGGCATG
Source organism: Planctomycetota bacterium (assembly GCA_038231435.1). Lineage (GTDB taxonomy): Bacteria > Planctomycetota > UBA11346 > UBA11346 > UBA11346 > JACCZE01. The sequence goes on along the minus strand of JBBRLJ010000071.1, from coordinate 1,007 downwards.
CGCGCCCTGATCGCCGGCACCGCCTCGATGATGCGCCAGCATTGGGCGCTGCTGGCGGCCGGCGGCATGGCATGGGGGATCGCCTCGGCGGCCAGCCTCGCCGTGTACATCGACGCCATCGACGACACCCGGCTCGACCTGACGCCGACCCGCGCGAGTTCGATGGCGCTGTTCGCGGCCATCGGCGCGATCGGCGGCAACCTCGGCTCGCATTGGTTCACCAGCAGGCGGCACGTGATGGGTTCGTACCTGGCGCTGGCGGTGTGCATCGGGATCTATCCGCACGTGGTGCACACCCATGCCACGGCGTCGCTGATGATGGTGCTGGTCGGCGCCTTCTTCGCCGCCCCCACCAACGTCATGGACGCGCGCTTGCTCGCGCTCGCCGCCGGCGCGGGCCTCGCTGGGCGCGGTTCGACGGTGATGAGCCTGGTGCACAACGTCTTCATCTTCCTGGTCGGCTTCGGTCTCGCAGTGCCGTTGTTCCTGGGCCTGATGAGCGCCACCCAGCAGTTCTACATGCTCGCCGGCATCACCGTGCTGACCATGATCGTCAGCAGCCGCGCGCGCCTGCGCGACCGTGGCACCCAGGCACACCTGCCCGCCGACGGCATCGCCGTGGCATCCGGCATCGCCGACTGAGGTCGCTCGCATTCTGTGAGCGAAAGCCGGCAGGGTGGCGGTTGCCGGCCACGAGAAGTGCCTAGGATCCACGCCATGCCGACCTACGTCTACGAAACCATCTCGGACGATCCCGCCAAGGTACGCCGCTTCGAGGTATCGCAGCGCATGGCCGACAAGCCGCTCAGCGCAGACCCCGAAACCGGCGAACCCGTCCAACGCGTGATCTCGGGCGGCCTCGGCTTCACCGGCATCGAGAGCCGCGCCGGCAGCGCGCAGGCCCCGAGCGGCGGCGGCGGCTGCGGAACCGGAAGCTGCGGCCACTCGCATCATTGATTGCGGGGCTCCGCCCCTACGGCCTCTACCAATTTCGATCCACGGGGGCC
>JBBRLJ010000070.1:0-14184 GCA_038231435.1 Planctomycetota bacterium | reverse complement strand
TCGGCATCGAAACGCGTCTCGGTGACGCACCACGGTGGAGTCAGCCCGAGGGCCATCGTGAACAGGGGGTTGGTGTCCATGCCGGACAACCTGGGCCTTCATGTGCGCCTGCAAGGACCCACGGGAAACGACGCAGAGCCAAATAAAAGGCGGTGTCATCAGTTGAGGCATCCCCTCCGCCGGTTCCTCTGGTGCAGGCCGCGAGGACAAGGATGAATATGATTACAGAAAGAATCTTTGATGAAAGTTTCATGGGATCCCTGATTCGCGTATTGAAAATCCTGATGGACCAACAACAAACTACTAATGGAGATGTGATTCGCATTCAGGACGAAGAGGCGACATTAGGATCTGACAGGCCCTAGCTCGGACCTGACTCGACAACACTTGCTGCGCCCTTTCGGAGACAAGCCACCTACCTTGCGATCACATACTTCGCGTCCTTCGGCAGCGTGAAGCGCACCCCGCCGTCGACCTTCTCCACCGGCACGGTGCCGCGCTTGAGACCATTCATGTCCAGCACCACCGCTTCGGTGATGCCAGGGTTCTTCAGGGTGATGCTGCAGTCGTTATTCACGACCTGCCAGGGCTTCTCGCCGAAGGCTTCGATCTGGAAGCCCTCGAGCTGCTTGCCGTCCTGCGTCCATGTCACCGGCTTCTCGGCCCAGCCGGTGGGCCGGCAGGTGGTGCCGATCTGCACCAGCACGCGCTTCGACGATGTCAGAGGTTGGTCGTCCATGGAAACCGCGAGCACGGTCGCGTAGTCGTTGCCCGACTCGATGGTCAGCGACGAGAGCACGGTCTTGGGACGCTCTTTGGCGAGGAAGCCGGTGACGCCTTGGGCCTTGGGCCCATCGATGACGCAGACGCCGTGGCCGTAATCCATGGTGATTTCGCCGGTGTTCGCGCGCACGATCTTGGCCTTCTCATCCACTAGCTCTGCGAGCTTGGGATCGATGACGGTCTTCGCACTGTCGCCGCCATAGGTCACCACCACCGGGCCGGCGAGATATGCGAGGCGGCTGACCTCTTGATGCACCGTCGAGGTGGCCGCGAAGCTGCCGGCGTCGCGGTTCGGATCGAAGGCGCCCTCCTCGCTGATCACCGGCGTGCGCAGCGCCCACAGGTCGTCGAGCGCGCGCTGTTCGCTGACCACCGGCGCGCCCTGCTTCAGGTAGCCCTTGCGGTACATCAGCGCCGCGGCCGGGAAGTTGCCGAGGATCTCGGGCGTGGCCGCGTCCCACTTGCCGATCGACGGCAGGTAGCCATTGGCCGAGCCTGGCTGGCGCCATTGCGTCTGTCCGGTCGAGAACCAAAAGTAGCCGTCGAGGCCGTTCAGACTCATGTAGGCGGCAACCAGGAACGGGCCCTCGCTCTGGTTCAGGGTCGGAGGCACCCAGTTCGATTCGGGGATGATGAACGGCATCCCGACCGGCTGCTTGATGCTCACTGGCAGGCTGGTCGGATCGAGCAGTGCCGAGTACGACGTGTACTTGTCGCCGGTGGTGATCGCCCAGCCAGCATTGTCGCCCACATGCAGGCTGCCGGTGTAGCGGTTCATCGCCTGCACCTCGTTCGCGGTGTAGGACCAGCGCTCGAGATCGCTCAGGCTCACCGCGTCGGCGGTGCGCCAGTTGCCGGCGTTCACCAGCTGCTTGGCGTGGATCTCCTCGCGCAGGAAGCGCCCGACCTCGGCGTTCCAATCGTGCATCAGCCCGGCCATGAAGCGCGCCTGATCGGCGAGGCGTGGCGAGCGGCCCTTCTTGGCGACGCCGTCCGAGGTCAGATCCCAGATGTGGCGCAGCGCGACGCGTCCCGCCGCGGCGTCGTCGCCCTCGACTGGCTCCTTCCACAGATCGAAGGCCGCCTGCACCGAGCCGTGGGCCTTGGTGGCCCAGCGGCCGAAGGTCTCCTGAAGGATCTTCAGTTCGCCGCCCTGGATGTCCTGCACGGTCCAGAACAGCAGCGAGTCCTCGTTCTGCAGCTGGATGAGCGCGAGCGCGGGTTCGTCCTTGAGCGCCAGTCCGGTGCGGGGGTTCACCGGTTCGAGCATCGCGCGCAGCCACTGCTTGTACGCGGCCTGGACCTTCGGATCGAAGTACACCAGGCCGGTCATGTTGCCCTGCTTCGAGTCGATGCCCCAGCGCTTCCTGCGCGCGTCATCGAGCCCGGTGGCATGCGGATAGTACGGCGAGGCGATCACGTAGATGCCTTCCTTCTTCATCGCCGCCACGCAATCCCACAGCTCCTGGACCTGGTGCTGGTTCACCTCGTCGATGCCACCGTCCATATTCGGCAGGCTGCCGTGGCAACGCACCAGATTGACGCCGCGCTTGGCGAGGAAGCGCGCGTGATCCTGCAGCGCCGGAAATCCGGAATGCCAGACATCGCTGTGCATCGCCCAGAAGCGCATCGGCACGCCGTCGCCGCGCGCGAAATCGGATCCGTCCTTGGTGCGGGTGATGAAGCCGTGTTCCCCCGCGACTGTCTCGTTGAGCGAACGCAGGTCGAGCAGGGAATCGGCGCTGAAGGTGTCCTGTTCCGGGTCGAAGGCCCAGCGGCCATCGAGCGACTGCGGCTTCGCGGCGGCCTCGCCAGGCTTGCGCGTGCCTTTCGGTACGAAGGCACCGGTGGTCAGCACCAGGCAATCGATCATGCCGTGGTGGTTGTTCTCGCTGTGCATGCGGAAGCGCAGGTGGTGCTCGCCGGCGGCGAGTTCGAGCTTGCCGAGATCGATCCAGGCCAGGAAGCGGAGATCCGGCGCAGCGTCAGCGGCGATGTTGACGTTGTCGATGGCCGGTCCGAAATCGATGTCCTTCTCCTGAGCGTCGTCGAGCTTCCATCCGAGCTTCGCCGCCGTCGGATTCGCACGCAGCCATAGGCGATACGAGCCGGCTTCGTCGACCTTGATGGTGTACGCAACCGCCCCGTCGGCCTTGTCGCTCCAGTTCGTGATGAAGTCGCCCCCCGACAGCTGGTCCGTCTTCACCTTGTCGTACCACCAGGGATGGCGCTGGACCGTGGACTCGGCGGCGCTCTCGCCTTCGATCCAGATATCGGCGGCCGTGGCCGTGACGGAGAGCGACGCCAGCAGGAATGGGAGCAGGCCGGGCATGCGGATGGAGAACATGTGTTCCTGTCGTTAAAACGATTCAATGCAGAGGAATGAGCGAATGATGCGCTTGTGACGCGTCCAAGCCGAGTGGATCAGGGCACAGGTGCTGGCGCATCGACCTGGGGGACGTCTGGCTTCGCCGCGGGTTCCGTCACTTGAGGATCTGGGAGCGCGGGTGGCGCCGGTGGCGCTGGGGGTATGGCTGGAGCCGGAGCGGCCACCGCGCGCAGCAGCGCGCCGGCGAGCTGCTGCTTGCCCTCCTGGTCCGCGGCGAGCCGCGCGCAGAAGCCCCAGCCCCCTCCACCCTGATCGACGCGCAACAGCAGTGAGTGCGTCCCTGCGCCTACGGCGAGGGGCACCTTATCCTGATCGACGGTGACACCGCGGAACGAGGGATTGCGCCAGATCTGCTTGCCGTCCAGCCATGCGGTGACGCCATCGTCGGAACCGAGCAGCAGGAAGCCTTGGATGTCGTGCTCTGCAACCAACTCGGCAAGCGCGTAGGCATGCACATCGGTGTTCGGCGTGAGCACTGCCGCGAGATCGACGACGCCGAACGCCTCGGCAGGGAATGGTCGCTGCCAGCGCAGGTTCTCGGCGCCTTCCGCCCAGGTCGCCGCCACATCGACGGCACCAGCCGTCGCTTCCAACGCTTCCCATGAGCCATGTGCCGCGTTCGCGAACGGCCCGAGGATCATCCAATCCTTGAACAGCAATCGGCGCGCTTGGATCAGGGCGAGTGCGTCGGCGATGCGTTTGCCGGAGCCATCATCCGCGGGAGCCTCCAGTGCCGATGGTGCCGATGGTGCCATCGCCGCGACCTCGGCGAGGAACGAGTCGACGGTCGCTCCGGGCAGCTTGCCGACGCACGCGAGCATCAGCTCGTCGATGCGGCTCGACAGCTGATCGGCGGGAATCCCGGCCTTGCCGAGCTCCGCGATCGTCACGAGCGCCGCCGCCTTGTCGGCGTCTGCCCAGGATTCTTGGGCGGCCAGCCGACGCGCGGCGATGCCGGCGAGGCGCGCGCGGATCTGCCGAGCGAAACCAGCAGAGAGCGGATCGTCACGCCGCTCCACGAGCCAGCGCTCGAAGCGATCAGCCGACGCGCGCCGGCGCGCCAGCGCGTCGGCGACGTCCATCCAACGCTCGACGACGTTGACGGCCGGCTTCGCCGACAGCAGGCTCGATAAACGCGCGAGCATGCGCTCGAGATCATCCGCCGAGCTGGCCTGGTCCAACAGCCTGCCGATGGCCAGCACGCTGTAGATACGCGCCCATGGTTCGATCCGGGCAGTCGCATGCGAGCGGTCCCAGAGCTCGAGCGCGCGCGGGCAGGCATCCGATTCCAAGCATTCCTCCATCGCCATGACCAGCGCGTTACCCTCCAGCGTCGAGGGGTCGTCGATGGTCGCGACCGCGGCCTGGGCCGCGGCATGGTCGCCCAGCCAGCGGGCCCGGCGCAGGCGCTCGGCGAGGCTCGGGCCTCCAGGAGCCCCGAGCGTGACCTCGCTCGCGCCCTCGGGAACCAGTGACGAGTTTGCGGCGGTTGAGGATCCGCGCGTGAGCGGCGTGCGGCGCAGGCAGAACTGCGGATCCCCGATCGCCATCAAGCGCCATGGTCCAGCTCCCCACTGGCCCGAGCGCGTGCGGTACACCGCGGCCAGGGGCGCGCCGCCGGCAATACGCCGCGCGGCGTAGCGCGCGGATTGGAACGCGTTGAGGAACGGTTCATTGACCGAGCCGAAATAGAAGAAGGCACCACCCGCGACCGCCCGGCCCGCCAGCGTGTCGATGTCGTACGGATTCATCGCGGATCCCGAATGGGTCACATGCATGCACGTCGGAACCCCGACCGGGAAATCCTCGGTGGTGCCACCCCCGCCGGGCACGCTCCAGGAATCCGGCCCGCCGGACGAGGTGATGATCAGCGCGGGATTGCGGTTCCAGGGCGAGCAGTGCGCGCGGAAGCCCGCGATGTCGGCTGCGGCGCCGCAGACGTGGTCGCAGCGCAGGCGCGGCGGCCACGAGGCGGTGATGGGATCGAGCCGGTAATGGCCGAAGGTGGTGCGGGGGTTGCGGTCGTAGGTATCGAACAGCAGCGCCGCGTCCGGCTGCAGGAACAGCGAGCACGCCGCCTGGTACGCGCCGCGCGCCGCGTCGCCGAGCAACCGGCCCACCACCGCATGCCGCACGCCGTCCGCCGAGCGACCGAGCAGATCGTCGAGACTGTACGTGTTCCCCCAGTTGTCGGCCCCCTGCCGGCGGAACGGGTACGCGCCGGCGAGCGTGACGAAACGCCAGGCGCCGTCATCGGGCTTCGGCCAGCGTGCGAGCGCAGCCTCTACCCCGGAGGCCATCGTCCATGCCTGCTCGCTCGAGATCTGGTCGGCAGGAGTCGCGTGGTGGTGGTCCACGCCCGTCTCGGGCGAAGCCATGATCTCGAAGCCCTGGAATCGTCCGGCCGCGAGCGCAAGGCCCCCGGCAAGCTCGCCGGAGGCGGGATCGGCGAGCACGATGCCGTCTGGCGCCAGGCCCAGCTTGCCTAGGCGGGCGCGCAGCTGCTCATCGCTCGCCGTGGGCGTGCCGCGCCGTGCTTTCGCGTCCGACCAGCTGTCGAGGATGGCCGCGCGCAGGCGGCCGATGTCGACGGGATCACCCTCCGAAGCAGCCGCGCCGGGCTGGCGTGCCGGGGCATTAGACAGGACGCTCGGCAGCGTCACCACGCGCGCGGGGGCGAACGCGGAGATGAATTTCGGCGCGTAGATGTCGTCCTGGAACAAGACCGGGAAGAAGGCGCGGTCGCTCCAGTGACCAATCGCAGCGATGAAGGTCGCCTGATCCGGCACCAAGACCACGACATCGAGCACCGTGCGGCGCTCCCAGGCGGCGCGCGCGGGGGTACTCGGAGCGATGGCGAGAGCGCGCGCAGCCCGCGCAGCTGATGCGAGCGTTGGGCTTTCGCCGTCGCCGGCCGCGCGCTCGGCCAGCTCCCAGCAGCGCGCGGCGGCGTCCTCATGCCCGTCGGCATAGGCGTCATCCGCGAGGTCGAGGCAGGCGTCGGCCGTGAAACGGCCACGCGGCGCCTCTGAAGCCAGGCGCTCGAGCAGGGCGGTGCGCGCTGTGGCGTCGTCCATCTCGATCGCGACCGCTGCCAGGGTGCCCGCGCATTCCTGCAGACGCTCGGGTGGCATCGGCATCGCGATCAGCTCGGCGAGCACCGGGCGCGCCTTGCCGAACGTGGTCGGATCCTGCTCGGAACCCTTGAATAAAACCGTGAGATCGGCGAGCCGGCGGGCTATTCCATCCTTGGGCGAGTCCTTGGCGGAGTCCTTCGGTTTCGCCGACCCATCGGCTGGCGGCGCATCCGTCGTGGCCGGAGTGGCCGGTGCCAGCAGCGTGGCGATCGTGGCGGCGAGCTGCGAGCGGCGGGCTGGGATCTCGGCGGCGGCGATCGCCGGCTGTCCAGGCCGTTGCACCACCAGGATGCCGCCGCGCAACGACAGCTTCTTGATCTCGGGATCGGTCCGCCATGCCGCGACCAGGTGCGCGCCGGCGAGCGCCGGACGCACGGACTCGTCCTCCGCGAGCCAATGTTCGCCGTCGATGCTCGTCGAGTCGCCATCCTCGCGCACCAGGATCAAGACCGGCAGGCCATCGGCCGTGGACGCGGCGCGAGCCGCCGCCAGGTCCTCGGAGAGCACCAGGGGCGGCACTTGCGGGCGTTCCGCCGCGCGCGTGCCCGGCCCCGATGAGCCACATGAAGGCAGCAGCAGCGCACCGGCAGTGATGGCGACCAGCGCCGCCGCCAAGCCCAGTGCACGGCGGGAAACGGCGGTCACCATGCGTAGGCCTCAGGCGCTTCCTTGCCTGGTCCCGGCCAGATCGCGTCGATCGCGGTGAGCGTGGCGGCATCGAGCTGGATGGTCAGCGCCTTCAGCGAGCCGGTCAGCTGGTCGATGGTGCGCGGCCCGATGATCGGCGCGGTCACGGCAGGATTGCGCAGCAGCCAGGCGAGCGCCACGTCTGCGGGCTTCTCGCCGAGCTTCGCGCACAGGCCTTCCCATTGCTCGAGCTTGGGTCGCATCTCGGCGATGCGCTTGACCATGCCCTCGCTGGCGCGGCGCTTGCCCGTTCCGCCGACGTTCGACAGCACGCCGCCGAGCAGCCCGCCGTCGAGCGGGCTCCAGGGGATGACGCCCACGCCGTATGAACGGCACGCCGGCAGGACTTCGAGCTCCACGGTGCGGCACGCGAGCGAGTACTTGCTCTGCTCGCTGACCAGACCGAGGAAATTGCGCTTCGCCGCCGTCTGGTTCGCCGTGGCGATGTGCCAGCCGGCGAAGTTGCTCGAGCCGACGTAAATCACCTTGCCCTCGCGCACCAGCTGCTCCATCGCCTGCCAGACCTCGTCCCAGGGCGTGGCGCGATCGATGTGGTGCATCTGGTAGAGATCGATGTGGTCGGTGCGTAGGCGCTTCAGGCTCGCCTCGCAGGCGGCGCGGATGTGGTAGGCCGAGCAGCCGCGATCATTGGGCCCGTCGCCCATCTGGCCGAAGAGCTTGGTGGCGATCACCGAACGCTCGCGGCGGCCGCCGCCGAGCGCGAACCAATCACCGATGATCTTCTCGGTGATGCCCTCTCCCTTCTTCCAGCCATAGACGTCGGCGGTGTCGAGGAAGTTGATGCCGAGCTCAAGCGCCTTGTCGAGGATGGCGTGGCTCTCAGCCACCGGCGTCTCCGGACCGAAATTCATGGTGCCCAGGCAGAGCCTGCTGACCTTGAGTCCGGTGCGTCCGAGTTGGATGTGGTCCATGATCCCTCCGCTGGGCCGGCGAGGGTAGACCGCGCGGATGCGGTGCAACGGCAGGTCGGTGGGCCCTGCGAGGGTGTGCCAGCCATGCATCGCCCAGCGCTTCTCGCCCCTGGCCCATCGCCATGGTGCTGGATCAGGCGGGGATCTGGCAGCTCAGGGTATCCCAGCCTTCTTCCTGGCCTCCTCCTCTTGACGCAGCTTCTGCTGGTAGGCGACCCGCGGCGGAACGAGGGCGCGCCGTGGAGCCGTCGGCGCGAAAGACTGACGCTCGGCGCCAAGCGCCTGCAGCACCGCGCGCTCTACCGGGCAATGGTCCTCGGCGCGTTCGCGATCGAAGCGCATCGGCTCCTTGAAGTGGACCGGAGGGTTGGTGATGAAGCGCGCGCGCCCGGCGTGGTTGCGCGACGACGTGTGGAGCATGAACGGATGCATCAGGTAGACGTCGCCCGCCTTGCCGGTGGCCTCGCGGAAGTCGCTGCACTGGGAGATGAACTGGCGATGCGGGAATCCGACGCCGTACTCGCCGCCTCTGCCCATCGGGTTCACCCCTTCCGGATGATCGAGCAGGAAGCGCGCCACCGGAGCGACGGAGTCGCAGGCGACGAAGGTCGCGCCGCCGCGCGGCACCACGTCGTCCCACAGGACGATGGTGAGCAGCGCCTGCTCGGGGCTGTCGAGGAAGTGCACGAAGAAGTCGCCGTCCTTGTGCCAGCCGTCAGCGAGTGGTCCTGGCGGGATCCACTCCTGATCGGCGCCGAGGCCGTAGTTGACGATGAAGGCGTCGCCCCACGGGATCGGCGTGCGGATGCGTTCCTCGCCGCCGCACAGCTGGCAGATCGCGGCGTAGGCGCGCGGCGCCACCAGCGAGGCGTCGACGCACTCGACAGTCGGCATGTGGATCTTTCCCTCCTTCCAGGTCGAACGGTCGGCGGGATCGTAGCCGTTGCGCGCCCAACTCGCGTCGACCCACTTCTTGGCGATCGCGGTGTCGAGCGCCCCCTCCACCTTGACGATGCCGTGACGGATGAATTCCTCGATCTGCGTCGAAGAGAGCACGTTCGCGGTTGCGGGCATGGCGTGAGCATGGCAGGTTTCCCGCTCGCGTGAATACCCTCGTGGTCGCTCGCCGAAACGTGGACAAGCGGGCGCGCGATGATCGTTTCAGCCGTCGCACGCCCCCCATCGGAACCCCTCGCCCTTGTAAGCCGCCTCACCGTGGGCCATAGTCGAGCCCGATGAAGCTCGCTGTCCTCACCGAACGCAGGCCGCACGAGACCCGCGTCGCCGCCACCCCTGACACGGTGAAGCGGATCAGGGCGCTGGGCTTCGAAGTCGCCATCGAGACCGGCGCGGGCGCGGGCGCATCGATCGCGGACGCCGCGTATGCCGAGGCCGGAGCCACCATCGCCGCTGACGCCGCGAGCGCCGTGCGCGGCGCCCAGGTGGTGCTGAAGGTCCAGCGCCCGCAACTCGCCGCGGAAACCCCAGGCGGACTCGATGAATTGGCGGGGCTCGAACGCGGCTGCGTGCTGATCGGCATGCTCTCGCCATACGGCGATCGCGCTGGCATCGACGCCTATGCGCGCGCGGGCATCAGCGCCTGCGCGATGGAGCTGGTGCCGCGCATCAGCCGCGCGCAGTCGATGGACGTGCTGTCGTCGCAGGCGAATCTCGCGGGATACAAGTCGGTGCTCGACGCCGCGTCTGAATTCGGCCGCGCCTTTCCGATGATGATGACTGCCGCCGGCACCATCGCTCCGGCCAAGGTGTTCGTGCTCGGCGCCGGCGTCGCTGGCCTGCAGGCGATCGCCACCGCCCGCCGGCTCGGCGCGGTGGTGTCCGCCACCGATGTGCGGCCAGCCGCCAAAGAGCAGGTGCAGAGCCTGGGCGCGACCTTCATCTGGCTCGACGACGCCGAAGCTTCGCAGGCCGAGACCAAGGGTGGCTATGCCAAGGAGATGTCGGACGACTACAAGCGCCGCCAGGCAGCGCTGGTCGCCGAGACCATGAAGAAGCTGGACATCGTCATCACCACCGCCGCCATCCCCGGCCGGCCCGCGCCGCGGCTGGTCTCTGCCGAGATGGTGCGCTCGATGCGCCCCGGGTCGGTGATCGTCGATCTCGCGGTCGAGAGCGGTGGCAACTGCGAACTATCGGTGGCCGGCCGCGTGGTCGACGTCGGCGGCGTGAAGATCGTCGGGCACCGCAACGTGCCCGGCCGCCTGCCGGTGGACGCCAGTGCGTTGTACGCGCGCAACCTCTTCGCCTTCCTGGGCCTGATCGTCGACCCGAAGACCAAGACGCTCAAGCTCGACACCAACGACGAGGTGATCAAGGGCACGCTGCTGACCCACGAGGGCAAGGTCGTGCACCCGACGTTCGCCGCCGCGGCCCCCGCGCAGGCTGGAGGCTGAGATGGGGCTCGCGGCATTGGTCCTCGACATGTTGCGCGGTACTCTCGTTGCATCCGCCGGAGCCGCCGGAGCCACCGACGCGCTGCCGCCAGCGGCGCACGCCGACGCCGTCGATCCGGTCGTCCTCAGCCTGACCGTGTTCGTGCTCGCCTGCTTCATCGGCTACTACGTGGTGTGGCGCGTCACGCCGGCGCTGCATTCGCCGCTGATGGCGGTGACCAACGCCATCTCGAGCGTCATCATCGTCGGCGCCGTCATCGCCGCCGGCTCGACCATCGACGGCGGCGTCACGCTCAGCCAGGTGATGGGCTTCATCGCCGTGACCCTGGCCGCCGTGAACATCTTCGGCGGCTTCGTCATCGCCCAGCGCATGCTCGGCAAGTTCCGCAAGAAGCCCCGGGTCCTGGCCGGATCCACGGGCAATCCGACAGGCGATTCCACGGGCAATTCCACGGGCAGGAAGCCATGAGCGCGCTGGCGATGAGCCCCAACCTCGCGGCGATGCTCTACCTGGTGGCATCGGTGTGCTTCATCCTGGCGCTGCGCGGCCTGTCCTCGCCCGAGTCCGCCCGTCGCGGCAACATCCTCGGCATCTTCGGCATGGTGCTCGCGATCGGCACCACGATGGCAAACCTGCAGGCCGTCACCCTGCCGATGATCCTCGCCGCGCTCGCGCTCGGCGGCGCGATCGGCACGGTCATCGCGATCAGGATCCAGATGACCGCTCTGCCGCAGCTGGTCGCAGCCTTCCACTCTCTGGTCGGCGCGGCGGCGGTGTTCGTCGCCGCCGCCGCGTACTACAATCCCCAGGCCATGGGCATCGCCACGCCGGACGGCCCGAATGGCATCAGACTCTCGAGCCTGATCGAGATGACCATCGGCACCGCCATCGGGGCCATCACCTTCACCGGCTCGGTGGTGGCGTTCGCCAAGCTCCAGGGCCTGGTCTCCGGTGCGCCGCTGATCTTCCGGGGCCAGCACGTACTCAATGCCCTGATCGGCGCCGGCATCATTGCCGTCGCGGTGTGGCTGGCGATGAGCGGACTCCCCGGCGCGTTCTGGACCCTGGTCGCGCTCTCGCTCGCCATCGGGCTGCTGCTGATCGTGCCGATCGGCGGCGCCGACATGCCGGTGGTGGTGTCGATGCTGAATTCGTATTCGGGCTGGGCCGCGTCGGGCATCGGCTTCACGCTGCACAACAACCTGCTGATCATCACCGGTGCGCTGGTCGGGTCGTCTGGCGCGATCCTGAGCTACATCTTGTGCACGGCGATTAACCGCTCTATAATCAACGTGATTTTCGGCGGCTTCGGCGCCGACGCCGCCAGCGCCGGCGCGGCCAAGGAGCAGCGCCCGGTGAAGACCGGCAACGCCGAGGACGCCGCCTTCATCATGAAGAACGCCAGCTCGGTGATCATAGTTCCCGGCTACGGCATGGCGGTCGCCCAGGCGCAGCATGCGCTGCGCGAACTGGCCGACGCGCTCAAGGGCCACGGCATCAAGGTCCGTTACGCCATCCATCCGGTCGCCGGGCGCATGCCGGGGCACATGAACGTGCTGCTGGCCGAGGCGAACGTCCCCTACGACGAGGTGGTCGAGCTCGAGGAGATCAACCGCGACTTCGCCATGACCGACGTGGTCTACGTCATCGGCGCCAACGACATCACCAACCCCGCGGCGCGCTCGGACTCCAAGAGCCCGATCTACGGCATGCCGGTGCTCGACGTCGAGAAGGCGAAGACCGTGCTGTTCGTCAAGCGCTCGCTCGCATCCGGCTACGCGGGCATCGACAACGACCTCTTCTACCGCGACAACACCATGATGCTGCTCGGCGACGCCAAGAAGGTCACCGAGGAGCTGCTCAAGGCGCTTTGATCTAGGCGAGAGGCCCTCCAGCCGGCCGGGCGCATCATTCTCTGCCGGCCCGAGAGGCCCGCTGACACCCTGGGGTGATTTCCATCGAACTCCGCGGCCAGGTCGCTAGCATGGTGCGTGGAGTACCACCATGACAGCATCGTCCTCGTCGTCCTCGTCCTCGTCGTCTTCCTCGTCCTCCGCCGGCAAGGCTGAAAGCCAGGGCGGCGCTGGCGGCAATGAGCGGGCGGATGACTTCTTCAAGGGCACCCGCGACCACATGAAGGGCGCGGCCGAGGACATCGGCAAGGTCGCCGAGGCGATGTTCGACCAGATGATCTCGCCCGAGGTGCGCGCGCACATGCGCAAGGCCGCGCGCCACGCGCTCCAAGCCGGATTGACGGCCCTGGACGAGGCTGATCGCAAGGCAGAGGCCGCCGCCGCCGAACGCGCGAAGCGCGAGCCACCCGCCTCGGCCTGAGCGCAAGCAGCGGTCCTCTTCCGCCCGGACATCCCGGCTCGGGCACCCGTTAGAACCAGCCGCACAGATCCCATCATATCGATACCCGTCTATATTGGCCCGACATTCGCTTCCCACTGGGCGTTACGGCCGCACCCGGCCGTTCTGGCGTAGGGGAGGCTGGTCATGGATACGGATCGCGTCGACGCGGCGGAACCGGACATCTCGCGAGACATCTCGCTGGTCGCCCGCTCGCCTGGACAGGACCCGGCCGAGGACGACGAGATGCTCGACGCCTATTCGGCTACGGTGGTGGCAGCGGTCGAACGCGTCGCCCCCTCGGTGGTCAAGATCGAGACCCGGCGCTCGCACGACCACGGCCCTGAGCGCGGCATCAGCGGTGGCGGTGGCAGCGGCTCCGGCTTCGTCTTCACTCCGGACGGCTTCATCCTCACCAACAGCCACGTCGTGCATGGCGGGGCCGCGTTCCTCGCCACCTTCCCGGAAGGCGACACCCATCGCGCCTCGCTGGTCGGAGCCGACCACGACACCGATATCGCAGTGCTGCGCATCCACGCCGAGGCTCCGCCCGCCGCCGTGCTCGGCCGCTCGTCGACGCTCAGGGTCGGGCAGCTGGTGGTCGCGGTGGGCAACCCCTTGGGGTTCGACCACACCGTCACCGCTGGCGTGATCAGCGCGCTGGGCCGCGGCATGCGCTCGGTCGGTGGCAGGCTGGTCGAGCAGGTCATCCAGACCGACGCCGCGCTGAACCCCGGCAACTCCGGCGGTCCGCTGGTGGACGCGCGCGGTCGCGTCGTCGGCGTCAACACCGCGATGATCGCCGGCGCCCAGGGCCTATGCTTCGCGATTCCCATCGATCTCGCCATGGACATCGCCGGGCGGCTCATCCACCAGGGACGCATCCATCGCGGCTACCTCGGCATGAGCTGCGCCCGGGCCACCCTGACGCGCCTGCAGATCCGTTACTTCGGCTTGGCCAACCGCACCGCGGTGCGCATCTCGGAGGTCGCCGACAAGAGCCCGGCCGCCGAAGCCGGCCTGGCGCGCGGCGACCTGATCATCACCCTCGACGGCCACGCCGTCGAGCATCCCGACGCCGTCCATCGACTGCTGGGCGAGGAACGCATCGGCGTGCCGGTGGTCATCGAGGTCCTGCGCGGCTACGACCGCGTGGCCGTGACGGTCGTTCCCCGCGGGCTTTTACATTCAGGGGCTTCGCCCCTACGGCCCTGACGTGCCTACCCCACGGGCTTTGTCGGGGCTCGTTTTCGCCGGACGCCGGCGAAAACGTGGGCGGATCGGCTACGCCGATTCTATCCGCCCACCGCCCCTCGGCGCCCGCCCCATCGCGGAGCGATGGGGCCCCCGTCCAAACCGAGGCGCAGCCTCCGGCCGCCGAGTCCTGGTTTGCGTGAATAATGGCGCAGCCATCACGCAAACTTTTGGTTCTTCACGCTTTTCCGGGAAAGGCTGCCCTTATGCGAAGGAAGAAGTAGGCGTCATCTCT
>JBBRLJ010000069.1:0-15743 GCA_038231435.1 Planctomycetota bacterium | reverse complement strand
GCCCCGGTTTGCGTCAATAATGGGCGCAGCCCATGACGCAAACACCCTGGCCGCCCGGCGGCCAGAGTGAGGGGCGACAAAGGCCGTGGGGGTTTGGGGGCGGAGCCCCCGATTAACATCGGCCGCCGAGCCCCGGTTTGCGTCAATAATGGGCGCAGCCCATGACGCAAACACCCTGGCCGCCCGGCGGCCAGAGTGAGGGGCGACAAAGGCCGTGGGGGTTTGGGGGCGGAGCCCCCGATTTTATAGCGGCCGCCGAGCCCCGGTTTGCGTCAATAATGGGCGCAGCCCATGACGCAAACACTCTGGCCGCCCGGCGGCCAGAGTGAGGGGCGACAAAGGCCGTGGGGGTTTGGGGGCGGAGCCCCCGATTATATAGAAGTCCAAACCTGTAGGATTTGCAGCATGTGCAGAGGGTTGCGCGGATAGCCTAGGCGAATGGGTAAACGCGAGCTGGAAGTCGCCATCATCTCGGATGTGCACCTCGGCACCAAGTGCAGCCATGCGGCCGAGCTGTCCGCCTATCTCGACTCGATCGCGCCACGCACGCTGATCCTCAATGGCGATATCGTCGACATCATGCAATTCCGCAGCCGCGCGTTCCTGCCCGGGCACGAGCGCGTGCTGCGCCAGATCCTCGGCTTCGCGCAGGACGGAGTCCCGGTCTGGTACGTCACCGGCAACCACGATGCCGCCCTGCGCACATTCTCGGATCTCTCGATCGACCGCGTGCACCTCGTCGACGAGATGGTGTGGGACATCGGCGGCAAGAAGACCTGGATCCACCACGGTGACCGTTTCGATGACCAGCTTGCGACTCCGCGCTGGATGGCGGCGGTCGGCGCCTGGTTCTACGACCGCTTTGTCGACGCCGATTGCTGGCACGACGCGGTGCGCGCGTGGTTCGGCCTGCCGAGGGCGCGGCAGCGCATCGCCGTCGGCTCGAAGCGCCTTTTCGGCCAAGCCGCGCGCCACATCGCCTCGTTCGAGGAGGTGTGCCTGCGCGAGGCGGCCCAACGCAACGTCGACCAGATCATCTGCGGCCACATCCACATGCCGTGCCACCAGCGCCAGCTCGTCGCCGGAACCGATGGCCCGCGCGAGATCGCCTATCTGAATTCAGGCGACTGGGTGGACAACCTCAGCGCATTGGAGTTCGACGGCACGGAATGGACGGTTGCCCGTTACCACGAACTCGTCGCTGCGGGCGCCATCGCTCCAGAGGTGAGCGCCAGCTCGCGCCCACTGTCGCCCGCGATCAGCGCCGCGCTCGATCGAATCTCGGGACGCATGCCTACCGCCGTGCGCTGACGGCGCCCTCTGGCCCGCCCGTGGCCGATTGCGCTATCCCGGTGGATCCTAGGATCCGCGCCATGCAACGAGCGCGCGCCGATGTCGTTTTTCTGGTCTTCGTCCAAGCCGCGCTGACGCTCGCCCTGCTGCTGTCGACTGGATGCGGCGATGCGCGCTCGCCTGGCGTGATCATCACTGGCGACGGGCGGATGCTCGACAATACCGCCGAGAACACGCGCGATGAAGCGGCGCGCACCATCGTCTCGCAACTCCAGCCGCACCTGGGTGAGCACTGGCGAGTGGCCGCGTCGATTGCCGAGACCCCGGTGTGGACACCGGACCGGCGCGGCGAAGGCGGCGATTGGATGTGGGAGCAGGCCACGGTCGCCATCGAGCTGGTGGGCGATGGCCAAGCGCCGTCGCCTCTCGCGGCCGAGGACGTGCGGGGCGCGGTGACTTCGTACATGCGTCCGCGCGTGGTGCGTGCGGCCGAGCATCTCGCGGTCTCGGTGGCGGAGCACGCCGACGCCGCGCGCTTCGAGGTGCTGTCCATGCCGGCACCGGCGGCCGTCGTGTCGCCACTGGCGCACGACGACCGCCACGCGCGCAGCTACGTGGTGCAGGCTGGCGACACGCTCGCGGATATCTCCACGGCTTTTTACGGCAATCCGCAGCACTGGAAGGACGTCATGAAGGCGAATCCCGGCGTGGATTTCGAGACGCTGCGGGTGGGCGCCACGCTGGTGATTCCCGCGCTGTCCGCGGCTCCCGCGGCTCCGGCCACGTCGACCGAGCGCTAGAGCGCCTGGTAGCTGCCCGAGCGCGCAGTGGTGGTCATCCGCCGCGGCGCGACGCAGCTCGAGATCGCCAGGCCGAGACCGATGTACGAGCCGAGCAGGCTCGAGCCGCCGTAGCTGAAGAACGGCAGCGTCACGCCGGTCACCGGCATCAGCCCCGTGGCCACCGCGATATTGATCGATGCCTGTCCACCGATCAGGCAGACGTAGCCGGTGATCACCAGTCTGCCGGTGGGATCTCGGCATTGCGCTGCGGCCGAAAGGCCGGCCCAGGCGAAGCCCACGAACAGCAGCATGATGACGGTGGTGCCGACGAAGCCGAGCTCCTCGCCGGCGACGGCGAGGATGAGGTCGGTGTGCTTCTCGGGCACCCAGCCGAGTCGGTTCTGATCGCCGACGGCATAGCCCTTGCCGAGCCACTGTCCGGAGCCGATTGCGCTCATGCTGCGCTGAGTCTGGTACCCTTCAGTCAGCGCGTATTCGTCGGGATGCAGATAAGCCTGCACGCGCTTGTACTGGTAGCCATCCTTGGGCAGAGCCATCACCCCGACGACCGCGACGCCACTCATCAGGACCGCGCCGACGGCGATCCAGCGCAGCTGCATGCCGGCGACGTAGAGCATGCCGATCGCCATGGGCACGAAGGTCAAGCCACTGCCGAGATCGCCGCGGGCTACCAGCGCAGAAGGCACCGCCGCCACCATTAGTCCGAGCACTGCGTGGTGCAGCTTGCGCGCGTCGAAGCCCGCACCGGACATCAGCTTGGCGCACCCGAGCAACGCGCTCAGCTTGATGAATTCCACCGGCTGCACCCGCAGCGGCCCCACCACGATCCAATTCGCCTGGCCCTTGATCGACGGCACCAGCGACGATCCGGCGGCGAGCATCATGAAGACCACCACCATCACGCCCAGGCCGTACAGCGGCCAAGCCATCTGCTTCCATGCGCCGAGGGTCACGTGCGCCACCACCAGGCAGGCACCCGCTGCGATCGCCCACCAGTACAACTGCAGTCGCGATTCGCGCCCCAGGCCGAAACTGTGCGCGGGGTCGAAGCAGGCGCTGATCACGCAGGCAATGCCGTAGCTGGTCAGCAGCAGCACGGCAGCGATCAGGGCCCAAGGCACCAGTCGCGGCTTGACGGCCTGGATCAGCATGGCGCGCGCTCCGGCCCCTTGCCGTCATCCCGATCGCGGTCGCGAAGGAGTTCTCCTCGAGGGCGCTCTCGTCTGAGTTTCCGCTGTGGAAAGAGCCCGCGCATGAGGGGCGATGGTGTGCCGGAACGTGGAAAAGCCAGGCGCTGGCTGTCTCTCCGTCCGGCAATCGAAGCGCAGGGCGAGGCGCCGCTCGCAGGGCGGATCCGCTGGCCAGAGGCCGCGTCGGTCACTTCAATCGGCTCGCGTATTCCGTGAACTCTCGCGGCAGCGGCGCGTCGACCACCAGCCGCTCGCCGCCCATTGGATGATCGAGCGCGAGGCGCTGCGCGTGCAGCATCAGCCGGGGCGGCCGCGGCAGGGGCGTCTGTCCAGGCGCGAGCGTGCGGTCGGCGCCACGGAACCCGTACACGCGATCGCCGAGCACCGGGCAGCCGATCGCCGCGAGGCTGACGCGGATCTGGTGGGTGCGGCCGGTCTCCAGGCTGACTTCCAGATCGGCGGCGCGCGGCCAGCGCTTCATCACCTTGAAGCTGGTCACCGCCTCCTTGCCCGGCTTGCCCGCGTCGCCACGCCCGCGTCCGCCTCCAGCGCGAGGGCCGCGATCCTCGCCCGCGTCGCCATCGTCGTGGTCGTCGAAGTCCTCGTCGTCGAAGCCGTCGTCCTGGCGATCGTCCCCGTCGTCCTCGTCGTCGTCTTCAACGGATGAATCGTCGTCGCGCGCGCGCGCGCCATCGGGGGCGTCGCGCAGCAGGACGCGACGGCCATACATGCCGTGGGTGATGCGGCCGGCCAGGGTATCCTGATCCTTGCGCGGCCCGCCCTGCACCAGGCAGCGGTAGACACGGCTCGCGGAATGCGCCGCGAACTGCGCCGCGATCAGCCGCTGCGCCTCGCGCGTCAGGGCGAAGCAGAGGCAGCCGCTGGTGTCCTTGTCGAGGCGGTGGACCACGCCGATGAAGCGCACGTCGCGTCCGCGCTTGCGCCAGGCGCGGCGCAATAGCTCGGGCACGTGGCCATGCTCGCCGCGCTCGCTCGGCGCGCTGAGCACGCCCGCGGCCTTGTCGACGATGACCAGTGACGAGTCCTCGTGCAGGATGGTGAAGGGCTTCTCGGCCGGAGCGATCTCGGCGTGGACCTTGGCGAGGAATGGTTTCTTGATGCCGTGGCGCAGATCGCACTCGACGCGCGCCTTCGCCGGGAGCGGCGACTTCGGCTCGAGCACCCGCGCCCCCCGCACCGTCACCAGTCCCGCTGACACCGCCTGCCGCGCCTGATGCCGCGACAGCCCTGGTATCGCCGTCGCCAATGCCGCGAACAGCTGCTGCCCCGCATCGTCGATGGTGAGGCGGTGGAGCGAATACAGTTCGGTCATGAAAAAATCGCCATTGCGTCGCAGGTGGTCTGGCCCCGCCTGCCCTTCCCGTTTCTTCGAAGGGGGCAGCGCGGAGCGCGTTCATGGGGGGCCGTAGCCCCCCATAGGCGCACGCGAGCGGAGCTCGCGCACGCGCCGTGCACTACAGCTTGGGCAGATCCGGCAGATCGACCCCGCTGCCGCCGCTCTTCTTGCCCTCGTCCTCGTCGAAGCTCTCGACCTTGACGATCGAGCTGGTGCGGTTGGCCGCCGGGCGCTTCTCGAACTTCTCGCTCGCCGGCATCTCCTGGTCGTCGTCGAGCACCACCAGCAGGCCGCTCTTGTTCTTGTCGGCCATGACCTTCGAGGTCTGCGACATCGGCGGCGGAGCGAGCGGGGCCGCGGGCGCCGGAGGCGGCGTCATCTGCGGGGCCGGCGGGATGGGGACGGCGCGCGGCGACGGCGTGTTGGTGATCGCCGGGCTCGACAGCGGGGTCGGGGCCGGGGCCAGGTTCATCGGCACCGGCGGGCTGCGGTGCGCACCCGACGGTTCCGGTGCGCGCTGCGCGGGAGATGGCGCGGACGGGGCGGGTGCAGGGGCGCCGGCCTCGCCGGCCTTCTGACGCGGCTGCCAGTTGTGGCTCTGCGCGCCACCCAACGAGGTCTGGCCGAAGTTGAGGATGTGCGCGGCGAGGCCGAGCGCGACCGTCAGGCAGGGGCTGTTGGCGTCGAGCCCGTGGATGTCGTACTTGCTCGGGACCAGATCGAGCCCGGCGAGCGGATCGAAGACATGCACCGGACGGTTGAGGATGTTGCCGAGGATGTCGGCGATGTTCGGCAGCTGGCTGGATCCGCCGGTGAGCACCACCGTCGACACTTCCATGTCGAACTGGCCTTCGACGTAATCGAAGCTCAGGCGGATCTCGTTCGCCAGATCCTCGAATGCCGGCATCGCCGCGTCGACCAGGGCCTCGAGCGTCTCGCCCGGGGCCAGCTTGATGCGCTCGATGTCTTCGGCGGGCTCATTGAACGTGCGCGCGATGGCGTCAGAGATCTCGTTGCCGGCGAGATAGACCTCGCGGGTGAACAGCACGCGGCTGCCCTGGACGATGGCGATGTTGCTCTTGGACGCGCCGATGTCGATCAGCGCGGTCGCCTTCTTGTCGCTCTCGGGCGGCGCGGCGGGGCCGAGCAGTTCGTAGGCGTTGGCGAGCGCGAATACGTCGACGTCGATGACCTCGGGCGCGATGCCGGCGCCCTTGAGCTGATTGAGGTGGTCCTGCACGAAGCTCTTGCGCACCGCGACGAGCATGACCTGCATGTTGGCGGTCTTCTCGGCGCCCGGCGCCTCGGGCAGCGGCTGCGCGTCGATGATGACTTCCTCGGTACCGAAGGGGATGTACTTGTCCGCCTCGTAGGCGATGTGGGCCTTGAGCTCGTCGGGTCCGAGGCGCGGGGTCTCGACCTGGCGCACGATCACCGAGCGGCCAGAGACGCTGGTCACCAGACGCTTGGGCTTGATGCCCAGCTGATCGATGACCTTGCGGATGACCTCGCCCGCGTCCTGGTTGTCGATGCGCGCCTGCGCATAGCCCTGCAGGGTGATGCGGTCGCGGTTGCCGGCGAGCGCCACGGCCTTGACCGCGTAGGATCCGATATCGAGGCCGACCACCGTCTTCGCTTGTCCGAGAGCCATGGTATTTTTCCCCTCCGGGAGCGACGAGCGTCGCCTTGGGGGACGGAGTCCCCCGGATGTATTCGGTCTGGATCGCCGAGCCCGCGAGCGGCCCGGGATCGAAAGTTGTCACGAAAGAGCGCCCATGGCGTAAAGCCGCTGGCCACGGATGGTAGTATAACCCGCAATGGTGGCAAATAGAAGCGGGGCGGTCACCCGGGGGGTGCGCCAGGGCCTGCCGAGGGCGGTCAGCTCACGGCTTGGCTTGGCTGAGTCGCCAATGCAGGACCTGTTTCTCGACCACCGGCTGGGTCAGGGCGGTCAGGGTCAGGACGAAGGCCAATTCGCCTTCCGCCGCCCCCGGAGCGCCGTTGGCGGGCGCCACCGAGCCTTTTCCCACCACCGCGGTGACCGCGCCAGCCACCGCCACCGGCTCGCGACCCATGGCCAGGTCGAGGTGATCGACCCCTGTCGGCAGACCCAGGGTGTACGCCATGCCCGACCACCGCCGCTCGAGCGCCCCGCTGAAGGGGGGGCCGAGAGGTACGATCTGGGGGCCGGACGTCGGCAGGGCCAGCATCTCGCCCCACATCCTGGTCAACGCCTCAGACGAGTAGGCGGCCTTGGCCTGGGCTTCCTGGGGCGAGGCCTCTCCGGGCCCGAAGCGGGTGTCGCGCTTGGCGATCGCCGCGGCGATCGCGTCGCCCCCCTGCACCGACAGCACGCGTCCGTCGCGGGGATCGAGCGCCACCACCAGCCCAGCGCCATCGAGGGCGAAGAGATGGCCGAACAGCGGATCCTTCTGCGCCTCGCTGGTCGGATGCGCGGTATCGATCTCGTGGTGCGATCCCGGCCCGCTCATCGAGGCCTTGATCGCCAGGATGGTCACCCCGAGCTCCACGCGCTCGCTGGTCACCGTCGTGGGCATGGCCACGAACGACCACACCATGATGGTGCTGTAGGCCAGGGCATCACCGGCGCTGTCGAACGAGGTGTCCTGTTTCAGCTCGTAGACGTACCTGAGCTGTTGATTGGTGGTGAACGAGTATCCGGCGCTCGCCGCCGTGGCTTTCGTGGGCGCGGCTGCCGGCGAATCCGTGGACGCAGCGACCGGTGGAGGGATCGTCGGCGGCGTCTCGGCGGTCCAGGCGCCGGCGCACGCACACAGCAGCACCGACGGCGGGATCAGGGCGGGCCAGGACATCGGCTCAATGGTCGCGGCTGACGATGAAGCGCGCAAGAGCCGTGAGCTGCTCGCCGGCCGGGCCGAACGGCGCCAGCGCCGCCACCGCCGCATCGGCATGGCGCGCGGCCTGGACGCGTGCCGCCTCGAGACCGAAGACCGCGACGTAGGTCAGCTTGCCTTGGGCTGCGTCCTTGCCGGGCGTCTTGCCGAGCGCCGCGGCGCTGGCGGTGGCGTCGAGCACGTCGTCGGCGATCTGGAAGGCGAGGCCGACCGCCTCGCCATAGGCGCGCAGCGCCGCGCGCTCGTCGTCCGAAGCCCCCGCCGCGATCGCCCCGAGTTCGCATGAGGCCGCTATCAGCGCGGCGGTCTTACCGCGGTGGATGCGCTCGAGCCGTTCGCGGCATGCGGGCGAGCCGTCGACGGGCGCGCCCTCGGCATCGAGGTCCTCCTGCTGTCCGCCGACCACGCCGAGGCTGCCCGCGGCGTACGCGAGCACGCCGACCGCGCTCACCCCGAGCGCCCCGACCCGCGCGAATGCCAGAGCCTGCAACGCGTCCCCCGCGAGTATCGCGGTGGCCTCGTCGAAGGCCTTGTGGCAGGTGGGCCGTCCGCGACGCAGGTCGTCGTCGTCCATCGCCGGCAGGTCGTCGTGGATCAGAGTGTAGGTGTGCAGCAGTTCGACCGCGGCCATCGCCGGGAAGCACGGCTCATCGGCGCCAGCGCAGGCGCGGCACGCGCCCAGGGCCAGCGCTGGGCGCAGGCGCTTGCCGCCGGCGAAGACGCTGTGGCGCATGGCCGCGTGCAGCCGCGCGGGCGGCGCGGCGAGCGGTGGCAGGGCGCGTTCGAGCGCGGCGTCGGCCAGGCGCGCGGCCTCGGCGAGGAACAGCTCCGGCGCCACCGCCGGTGGCGTGCGCACGCTGGCTCCGCGACGGTCTGGACGCATGCACGCACCGTGCCGTGGACATGCGTGGTGCAAGGCAAACTCCGATGATTCGGGAGCGGCGCGCGGTCGGGATTTCACCCGTGGCCAGACCTGCGACACCCGTCTGCGAAGGGCATTTTCGCCAGCGGAAATCATTGCCTCATCCGGCATGCGGGTACACTCGGCCCACCCCATTTCCGGAACGCTCCTCCACATCGAGGGAGCACCGCGAAGTGGCTGGAGAGCGCATGGCATCGGACCCGTCCCAGCCCGCCGCCATGCCGCTCCAGGGGGCCTCGAAATCCGCCGTCCAGCCCGCCGTCACATCTCCACCGTCAATGGACGGCACGCTCAAACCCACCAAGAACGCGAGCATTCCGAACCCCATGTCCCAGGCATCCTCAACGCCGCCGCCATCCTCGTCATCACCGTCGCCATCGAACGCTCCCGCGGGTCCGCAGGCCGGCTCTCCGTCGGTGAAGTCGCAGGGCCAGGCGTCCAGCGACTATTCGGCCGACAACATCCAGGTGCTCGAGGGCATGGCCGCGGTGCGCAAGCGCCCTGGCATGTACATCGGCGATCCGGGATCCAACGGTCTCTACCAATGCGTCTGGGAAGTGGTCGACAACGCCATCGACGAGGCCCTCGCCGGACATTGCACCGAGGTCATCGTCACCATCCACGCCGATAATTCCGTGTCGGTGTCCGACAACGGCCGCGGCATCCCCGTCGAGCCGCATCCGTCCGACGGACGCTCGACGCTCGAAGTGGTGCTCACGGTGCTGCACGCGGGCGGAAAGTTCGACCGCAACAGCTACAAGGTCTCGGGCGGCCTGCACGGCGTCGGCGTCAGCTGCGTCAACGCGGTGTCGCAGTGGCTGGTGGCCGACGTCAAGCGCAACGGCAAGCACTACCGCATGCGCTTCGAGCGCGGCCTGGCCGTGACCAAGCTCGAGACCGTGGGCGACGCCAAGGAGCGCGGCACCACCGTGCACTACAAGGTCGACACCGAAATCTTCGGCGAGAACGTCATTCCCGATTTCAAGGTCGTGGCGGCGCGCCTGCGCGAGCTGTCCTTCCTCAACAGCGGCGTGCGCATCAACCTCCAGGACCTGCGCGAAGAGGGCAAGGGCGAGGTGTTCTACTCGACCGACGGCCTGGCCGCGTTCGTGCGCTACCTGAACCAGGGCAAGGAAGCCATCCATCCCGTCATCCATTTCCAGAAGGAGACCCCCGACGGCGTGATGGTCGAGCTGGCGATGCAGTACAACGACGGCTATGACGAGCAGCTGATCTGCTTCGCCAACAACATCCGAAACCGCGACGGCGGCACCCATCTCGAGGGCTTCAAGACGGCGCTGACGCGCGAATTCAACTCCTACGCCAAGTCCGCGAACATCCTCAAGACCGAGAAGCCCCCGACCGGCGAGGATCTGCGCGAAGGCGTGTGCGCGATCATCTCGGTCAAGCTGCCCGACCCCAAGTTCAGCGGCCAGACCAAGGACAAGCTGATCAACATCGAGATCTCGGGCATCGTCCAGGGCCTGCTCGGCGACTCGCTCAAGGATTACTGCCAAGAGAACCCCAAGATCGCCAAGGGCCTGATCGCCAAGGCCTGCGCCGCGATGGACGCGCGCGAAGCCGCGCGCAAGGCCCGCGATCTCGCGCGTAAGAACCGCAAGAGCATGCTCAACAGCGCCGGCATGCCCGACAAGCTGCGCGACTGCCAGAGCCGCAACGTCGACGAGACCGAGCTGTTCCTGGTCGAGGGCGATTCCGCCGGCGGCAGCGCCAAGCGCGGCAGCAATGCCATGTACCAGGCGATCCTGCCGCTGAAGGGAAAGATCATCAACGTCGAGAAGGCGCGCCTCGACAAGGTCATCGGCCACAGCGAGATCTCGGCGATGATCCAGGCCATGGGCACCGGCATCGGCGACGAGTTCAATCTCGCCGGCCTGCGCTACGGCAAGATCGTCATCATGACCGACGCCGACGTCGACGGTTCGCACATCCGCACCCTGCTGCTCACCTTCTTCTACCGGCAGATGCACCAGCTGATCGAGACCGGCCACATCTACGTCGCGCAGCCGCCGCTGTACCGCGTCACCCGCGGCAAGTCGTCTGAATACGTCTACAACGACAAGCGCCTGTCCGGCGAGATCATCCGCCTCGGCCTCGATGGCGCGGTGCTCATCGATCGTACCGGGGCGCGCGAGCGCGAGATCGGCGGAGCCGCGCTCGGATCGCTGGTCGAGCTGCTCCAGGAGTTCGACGAGCACGAGCGCGTGCTCGCGCTCAAGGGCCTGACCTTCAACGAGTACCTCGCGCTGCGCAACGGCCGTGGGCTGCTGCCGCTGTACCGCGCGCGCATCGGCGAGGCCGAGCGCTTCCTGTTCAGCGAGGATGAGCTCGACGAGCTGCTCGGGCGCAAGGCCGGCCAGCCGATCGTCGCGCCGACCACCGTCGACGGCTTGCCGCCAATCGTTCCCGAGATCATCGAATTCCACGAGCGCGACACCATCGAACGCAGTCTCGACCGGTTGCGTGTGCTCGGGCACAATCCCGAGTACCTGCTCGATGCCCCGGGGCGCATCGCTCCCTTCGTCCTCAAGGATGCCAAGGAAGAGGTGCCCATGACCCAGCTGCGCGCGATCGTTCCCACGATCAAGGCGTTCGGCTCGCGCGGCATGGAGATCCAGCGCTACAAGGGTCTCGGCGAGATGAATCCGGACCAGCTGTGGGAGACCACCATGGATCCGACCAAGCGCCGCATGTTCAAGGTGGGGTTGTCTGATGCGATCGAGGCCGAGCGCATGTTCGCGACCCTGATGGGCACCGATGTCGCGATCCGTCGCGACTTCATCGAACGCTTCGCGCTGGCCGTCGCCAAGAAGCTCGACGTCTAGCCGCGGCCTTGCTGCGGCCGTTCTCGACCACGCTGCCGGCGTTGCCTTGCCTGGCGGTAGATGACTACCGCTTGCGGCTTCGGCGCCTTGGCATCGTGGTCGATAACGGTCCTCGCACGTTTATTGTGTTCGAATGAAATTTCCGTCGATCGGTGGATTCCGTCCCTCGCGGGTTTCATGAGGGATTAGCAGGGCCGCGCTCGCCGCGCACCTGGCGTAGCCGCCGGCGCCGCCGCGGATACGCTTCCGGGGATGGACGCGCGCGCATTCCTCAGGCAGCTGCACGACGAGGTCGCGCACCATCCAGGGCTGGGGCATTCGCTGCTCGGGCGCATGGAAATGGACCCGAAACAGCGCCACGACTTCAAGATCTTCTCGGGTCAGCACTACCCGCTGGTCGGCACCTTCACGCGCTATCTCGAGCTACTGCTCTTGAACGCGCCGTCATCGGAGGCCAAGCTGTGGCTGGCCAAGGTGCTGGTCGACGAATATGGCGAGCGCTCCGAGGCGCAGGACCACGCCGCCCACTACCGCGTGTTCATGCGCGCCTGCGGCTGGCGCGACGACGAGCTCGACGGCATCAGCCTGCATCCCGCCGTCACCGGTTTCATCGTCGAGCACCTGCGGCTGTGCGTGCACGAACCCTTTCTGGTCGGCCTCGGTGCGGTCGGCCCGGGTCACGAGTGGGCGATCCCGACCATGTTCGAGAACATCCTCCGCGGCCTGCGCCAGGCGGGCTTCGCCGAGGACGAGATCGGTTACTTCACGCTGCATACCGCGCAGGACGTGGACCACGCCGCCTGGCTCGAGGAGGCGCTCGCCCGCTACGCGACTACCCCTGACGCGCAGGAGCAGATCCGCCGCGGCTGCGCCGCCAGCCTCGCCGCGCGCGAACGGTTGTGGTGGGGCATCGCCGACAAGGTGAACGCGGGCAGGATGCGCGCGCGCTTCCCGGCCCTTCCCAGCTCCACGGCCGGCAGCGAGCACGACGAGCTGACGCTGGCGCGGTTCCGCTCGGCCGTGCGCGTGCGCCTCGAGCTGCCGACGCAGCAGGCCTGATTTGCTTGGGCCGCAGAGTGCCGCGCGCAAGATGCCGCCAGTGAACGCGCACGCCTCTTCTTCATCGGATTCATCGGATTCATCGGATCCATTGGACGATGAAGCGTCATCTCCGGCGGAGCAGGCGAGCCGCCTCCCCCGGCTGCGTCCCCTGCTGATCATCGTCGACGATGACGCGGCAGACCGCGTGCTGATGGGCGAGGCGCTCGCCGACAGCGGATTCGATGCCGAGCTCATGGCCTTCCCTCGCGGCGACGACCTGCTGGCCCTGCTCGCCGAACCGAGCGACCGCCTCATCGAAGCCGTCGCAGCGCAGCGCTGCCTGGTGCTCCTGGACCTCAACATGCCCGGCATGAGCGGCCTCGACGTGCTGACGAGATTGAAGTCTGACGCCACTACGGACGCGATCTCCGTGGTGATGTTCACCACCTCGAGCTCCCCGAACGACCGCCGCCGCTGCCTCGACCTGGGAGCCTCCGCCTTCCTGGTGAAGCCCTCCTCCTACGGCGACCTGGTCACCACCTTCGCCAGTCTCCCCCGCTTCTTCACCGCCATGCTGGCCGGCGACTAGCGGCCCAGAGCCAACCATCCGTCCGGCGCAGCCGGACAAACGAGCGCAGCGAGTGCGGGCGCAGCCCGCGGATCGCGTGATCTCGAGCGCGGGCGCAGCCCGCGCGTGCTTGCAGAACATCCGCGTTCTCGCGAGGGGGGCAGCGCCGACAGGCGCGTTGCCGGGGGGGTCGTCCTCGACCCCCCGGCTGTCGTAGCGATCCGTCCGGCGCAGCCGGACAAACGAGCGCAGCGAGTGCGGGCGCAGCCCGCGGATCGCGTGACGTTCAGTCATCCAGCTTGCAGTGGAACTGCGCGCGCAGCTGATCCGCCGCGTAAGGCCCGGTCTTGGTCCCATTGAGGGTCAGGAAGACCTGGTCGCTGCCGCTGATCGCGAATCCGGCGGGACCGACCGCGGGGAAATCCCACTGCACATGCAGGATGGCGCGGCGATTCCAGACCAGGTGGTCGGTGCCGTTCACGGTGAAGTCCCAATTGGTGTAGCTGTCCGTGGCGGCGCCGGGATCAATGCCGACCACGCCATCGAGCGTGGTGCCATCGCCGTTGGTGCCGTCGATCTGGGCGTCGACCACCAGGCGGTTGACGGTGCCGCCGTTGTTGCTGCGCGCCAGATCCAGATGCGCGTCGCGCACGCCGAACAGCGAGACCGTGCGCAGCGCATGTGCGGGGCGCGACACCGTCCACACCAGAGCCGTGCCGGAGCCGACGCTGAGCTTGGCGTCGAACGACGCGGTCCAGTTCTGGTTGGAGGTGTAGTGGTAGTCCGAATCGAGGTCGTAGGTGTACGCGCCGCTGACCAGCGTCGCGGTCGCGCCGCACTCGGGGTCATGGTACGTCACGTGGTCGAAGGTCACGGTGACCACGTGGTGGGCCATGGTCGCGGCCGCGGTCGGCCAGCTGTTCACCACCTCGCCATCGGCGTGGACGTGGATATTACCGCTGAGATTCGGGTATTTCCGGTGTCCGCCGGCGTCGAGGACGTTCTCGAGCACGACATCGACATCGACCGTGGCGGTGATGACCAGGCGATCCATGCCGCCCGCATTGCTACCGCCGCTGGCGAAACTGGTGGGCTGATCGCCCGGGGTGCCTTGGGTGGCGTGGTCCACTAGGGACTGGGTTGCTGCGCCGAGGCTCTGCGACATGCCCGACTCCGAGGCGCTGCTGTCCTGGATGGCGGCTGCCTGCGGATCGAGCGGGGCGACATCCTGTTTCTGGCCGCAACCTCCAAGGGCGAAGAGGGCGGTGCTGAGCGCGACGACGGGTACGAACGACTTCATGACGATCTCCTGAGTGAGGCGGGAACCTATTCGCGGTGGCAGGTTGCCCGCCGTAGGGATTTCCCACAGTGTGCGGGGCGACGGCGCAACGTCTTCGCGCGGCAGGTGGATAACGGGGTTCTACGCGGAGGCGGCATGGGCGATCGGGCCGAGATGAACCTGGACGAGAGGAAGCGAGGCGAGCCGAAGCACGGCGTGCTGCTGCTCGGTTTCGGCGGGCCGACGCCCGGCTGCTGCGAGCGCCGAGCCACGTGCCCGCGCACGCCCGGCTGCGAGGCCGAATGCTTCGTCTCGGGGATCCTGGGCGACAATCCCGCGCGCGCGCGACGCGTGGCTGAAGTCGCCGGCCATTACCGCCAGCTCGGGGGCTTCAGCCCCTACAACCAGCTCACGAGCCTGCAGGCCGAGGCGCTGCGCACCGAACTCGAACGCAGGGGCCGTCCGCTGCAGGTCGCCTGCGGCTTCCGGCACTGGCGACCATGGTCATCAGACGGCTTGCGCGAACTGCGCGCGCGCGGCTGCGAGCGCGTGGTGCTGCTGGTGATGGCGCCGCACCAGTCGAGCGTGAGCTGGGATTGGTACCTCAAGCACGCCGCCGAGGCCGCCGAGCAGCTCGGCGCGAAGGCGCCGCAGATCGTTGCCGTCGCCGAGCCATGGTGGAACGCAGACGGTTTCGTCAGCGCCATCGCCGATCGCCTGCGCGAGGCGACAGCAACGCTCGTCGCCGACCGCCGTGCGCGCGCGGAGCTGGTGTTCACGGCGCACGCCGTGCCCCAGCCCGTCGAGTCGACCTCGCCCTATCGCCGCCAATTCGCGGAAACCTCTCTGCTCGCCGCTGCCGCCTTTGGCCATCCCGAGCACCGCATCGCCTTCCAGAGTCAGCCCGGCGACAGCAGCATTCCATGGTCGTCGCCCGATATCCTCTCGGTCATCGAGGACGCCCACCGCCGTGGCGTGAAGGACATCATCCTCGCCGCCGCCGGCTTCCTCGTCGACCACACCGAAGTCCTCTACGACCTCGACATCGACGCGAAACACCTCGCCGACCGCCTCGGCATCACCCTCCACCGCGCCCGCAGCGTCCACGACCACCCGCTCTTCATCGCGCTGCTGGCCGATCGTGTCACCACAGCGCTAGACCAAGCGACCAGCACCTTGGCGCCGATACCACATTAACTTCGCGACGGCGACAGCCGCCAAAATCCCCTGCTCCCTGCCTCCTGGGGGGACAGGCCGGAGGCCGTTCTGAGGAGGATTACTCAGTGGGCTAGGCCCATTTCTGAGGTGAAGCGGCGCCGCCGACCGCTTCCCATCCCACCCAGTAGTCGGCTTCCCAGGGGGTCAGGCCGGAGGCCGTTTGAAGGGGGGCCGTAGCCCCACTTGATGAAAGCCCCACTTATTAAAAGTGGGTCTCATGCAGGACCGCAGACAGCTTGACGGGGTCTGAGGACGGCGGCCCTGGCCCGGCGGAACAGGTAGAGCAAGGACCTGATGCCGTTGGCGCGGTGGATCAACCTGGAGACGAGGTTGTTGAATCCCTCCATCTG
>JBBRLJ010000068.1:0-16441 GCA_038231435.1 Planctomycetota bacterium | reverse complement strand
GGGCCGCCCTACGGCCCTGCGGGCCGGGGGAGGTGATTCCGTAAACCGTGGCGAAGCCACCGGCCGCCGAGTCCTGGTCTGCGTGAATAATGGGCGCAGCCCATCACGCAGATTTTCTGGCCGCCCGGCGGCCAGAAAAAAAGACGACAAAGGCGCGCGGGGGTCCGGGGGCGAAGCTCCCGCAAAAAAAGAAGGACGACAAAGGCCGTGGGGGCCCGGGGGCGGAGCCCCCGCACAAACAGTCAGTGGGACCAGCGGGTGTGATGGAGGCGTCCGGACGGACGCGGCGCGGAGGACGCGCGCACCACCTGGACTCCCGCGATGCCACGGCCCGCCATCGACCACATCCCGGTCGGCCGGCCATCGTTGGTGACGGTGTTCGAGAACACCATCTCGTCGCTGCCGATGCGGGGACGGAATTCCGCCACCACCGAGCGCGCCGTCTCCTCGCTCGGGTAGGGGCCGAAGAAGACCTTCCCGCCCTGCACCGTCGTCACCTCGACCAGGTATGCCGCTGAGTCCATGCCGATACCATTCCCGGGCGCACTCGGGAGGCCACGGACACGCCGCCAAGGCTGGACACGGTGGCTGTCACGCCCGGTGGAAAGCGCTCTAGAGGCCGGGCTTACGCTCTTGGGCGGGCGCCGGGTTCGCGGCCGGACCGGGCGCGGGGGCCGGGGCGGCTTGCGGCGACGGGGGCACCGCCGGTCCGAGATGCGGCGGCGCGCCCGGGCCACCGGCGGGAGGGGCGGGATGGGTGAACATCACCGCCAAAACCACCGGAGACGCGCCCGGCGCCGAGACCGAGGTGAGGCTGCCCGCGCGCCAGCCGTCGGCGCACAGATCATCCACCGCCTTCTGGCTGTCGGGCGTCATCGCGCCGGCGGCATCGAGGTTCACCAGCCTGATGGTCATGATCGACTTGCCGGGCGTGATCGGGATCGACATCGGCTGCGGCCGGGGAGCGGGAGCTGGTTGCCCGGCCTCGGCGAAGACGGCTGGAGCGCCGCATAGGACGAGCAGGGCGGTGGCGAGCAGGGGGCGGTGCATGGCTGATTCCTCGGTGGGCGTAGATGGTGACGTCCGGCGCAGACCATCCTTACCAACATCGGCCGATGTGCAAAGCACCCGGGAACGTGCGGCGTGCGGGGTGCGGCGAGACAGCCGGAGGCACGTCCTGCGTCGGAACGATCGTTTTCCGGCTGTCTGCTGTCCTCGCCGCACGCCGCACGCGTGGATATATTGAATTCCGTTGGCCACTCGGATCCTTCGGTCCCCGTCCGCTACAAGGAATCCAGCGATGCCCCGACCTGTCTTCGTCTGGACCGATGATCACGGCACCGGGCGCAACGTATTCGCGCTATTCCGCAAGCGCTTCAAGCTGGCGTCGGTGCCGCGCGCGGCGGTCCTGCACCTGTTCGCAGACACCCGCTATCGCCTGCGCGTGAACGGCGAGGTCGCGTCGTATGGCCCGGCGCGCTTCACGCCCACCGCGCCCGAACACGACAGCGTCGACCTCGCGCCGCTCCTGGTGAAGGGCTGGAACGTGGTCACCGTCGAAGCTAACCACAAGGGCGCGAGCTCCTTCGATTCCCTGCCCTCGAGCGGTGGCTTCATCGCCTGGGGCAAGGCGGGTGCCATCGACCTGTCCACTCCTGGCGATTGGAAGGCCGTGCGCGCGACCGCCTGGGACGAGCAGGCGCCGGTGTTCAGCTTCGCGCAGGGACCGATCGAAATGCTCGACGTGGCGAAACTGCCGCGCGGCTGGCTCGACCGCGCCGCTGACGACCGCGCCTGGCCGAAGGTCACGGTGCTCGCGCGCCAGGACGCCTGGGGGCGCATGCGTCCGCGCTCGATCCCCGCGTTGTCGCTCGATGAGCGCGTGCCGGCGCGGGTGCTGCTGGTGGCGCCGCTGCGCGACGACGAGGAGCGCATCGGCTACCGCGAGGACGGCGCGGCCTCGAGCCATGGCGCGCGACGGCGCACGCCATACGCGATGCACGTGCATTCGCCGCACGATCAGGAGGTCACGCTCGGCTTGTTCTGGGGACCGCATTTCCTCAACGGTCACGAGCTCCATCCGACGACCAGCCAGAGCCTCGGCAACCGCCAGGACATCGTCGTGCGGCTGCGCGCTGGTTGGAACTTCCTCTACGGCGAGCCCGAGGTCATGACCTCGGGCTGGCTGGTGGTGATCGGCCTGCCGCGGGGCAAGGGCTTGACCGCGGCGGCGGAACCGTCGCTTGAGGCGCGCGCCACCATGCTGCACGGCGATTCACTGCCCGAGGCAGAACTCGCGGGGCTGCGCGGCGGCCGCGTTCCCACATCGATCGCCGAGCTGCCGCGCCTGCCGATGGCGTGGCGCGAGGTCGCGCGCGGCGCGGTGCTCGATGTGCCCGCCCGCGCGATGGCGTGGGATCGCCCTGCCGAGGCGGCGGCGCACGACGCGAACGTCGTCCAGGATCTGGTGCTGCCTACCGCTGGCGGACGCGATGCGACCGCGGTGTTCGATCTCGGCGGCGAATACCTCGGGCATGCCGTCGTCGAGCTCGCGGCCCCGGCCGGGACCATCGTCGACATCGCCTATTCGGAACGGCTGCGCGAGGACGGCATGCTCGCGCTGTTCCAGACCCATTGGATGGTCAGCGAGGCGGAACGCTTCATCGCTGCCGGTTCCCGCAGCGGCTCGCCCGAGCGCTTCGAGGGCTACCACGCGCGCGGTGGCCGCTATCTGCAGGTCACGGTGCGCGGCGCGACCAGCGCGGTGACCCTGGCCCGCGTCGCCGTCCGCGACACCACCTACCCGCTGCGCGTCGAGGGCCGCTTCGCCAGCTCCGATCCGCTCTTCGACTGGGTGTGGGGAGCCGGCGTCGCGACCCTGCGTGCGTGCATGGAGGATGCGTACCTCGACTGCCCATGGCGCGAACGCGGTCTGTACCTCGGCGATGCGCTGGTCGAATACCACGTCACCCGAGCGGTGACCTCCGACGCGGCGATGGTCAGACGGTGCCTATGGCTATGGGCGGCGGCGCAGCTGCCGAATGGGCAATTCCAGGACGTGGTGCCGTCGTGGCACGACACCGTGCTCGAGGACTATTCGCTGATCTGGGTGATCCTGCTCCACGACTACTGGTCTGCCACCGGGGACGCCAAGCTGGTGAAGGAGCTGTGGCGCGCGCTCGAGCCGTTGTTCGCCAGCCCGTCCTGGGTCTTCGCCGAGTCCGGCCTGATCAACGCGGACGCCATGCACTGCTTCATCGACTGGGGCGAGAACGCCGAGTCGAAGAAGGGCGAGTGCGCGACCCTGAACATGTACTGGTGCCGCGCCCTGGAATGCGCCGCCGTGCTCGCTGGCGTCATCGGCAAGCGCGGCGAGGCTTCGTCCTATGCCAAGCGCGCCAAGCTGGCGCGCGCGAAGCTCGTGAAGGGATTGTGGGTCGCATCCGACCGACGTTTCGCTGCGACCCGCGCGGGCGGCCAGTTGCTCGCGGGGCCGGCCATCCACGCGAATACCCTCGCCCTCTATTTCGATCTGGTGCCCAATGGGCATGTCGACGCCGTCATCGGCCACATCGAAGCGGTGATCGAGGACAACCCCAAGCAGGGGCCGGTGAAGTTGGGTCCGTACTTCTTCCACTTCCTGCTCGGCGGCCTGTACGCGCACGGCCGCGAAGCCGCGGCGGAGCGCGCCGTGCGGCGCAATTACGGCCTGATGAGCGCCTCCGGGGCCTGGACGATGTGGGAGAACTTCACTGATCATGCCAGTCGCTGCCACGCGTGGAGCGCGACGCCGCTGCACTATTTCTCGGAGCGCGTGCTCGGCGTGCGCCAGGAGCGGCCGGGATCGATCGAGCGCATGGTGGTGGCGCCACAGGCCTCGAGCCTGCGCTGGGCGAGTGGCGTCGTGCCCCACGCGCGCGGCCCGATCGCGGTGTCGTGGCGGCGCCACGGCGAGGTGCTCGAGGTGGGCGTGGACGCCCCGAAGGGCGTGCGCATCTCGGTGCGGCCGGCTGGCGAGCTGGCCGCGCTCAGGCTGCGGCTGGTGGGCAAGGCCGCGCACTGAACGCAATCCTTTCGCCCCAGGTGGATCACGACACCCGAGCGGATCACGGCCGGGGCCAGGCGCGGCCAGATCGCGGTGGTTTTAGGGCCGCCGTCGCACATCCTGGAAAGGGGAGGACGTCGCGGTGAATCAGCCAGTCCAGGTGACCTATGTCTGCAAGAAGTGCCACGCCTCCTTCGTGCAGGAGAAGCTGGACCAGCCGCCGCGCTCGTTCATCGCGCGCATGTTCGGTCTCGGAAAATCCACGCTCGCTTGCCCGAAGTGCGGCGCAACCGATCTCGCTGAAGCCGATTCGGCTCCGCTGACCACGCGGGCCTACCGGAAGAAGCAGCAAGGCTAGCAAGATCGGGTCGGGGCTGGCGGCTGTCCTGAGGGCAGCTGTGGTCAGATCACATCGGGACATGCAGCGCTCGGGTGCGGCCATGGCTTCGGCGCGGGACTCCGGGAATGATGCGGTGTCCGCCCAGCCCCTGGAGTGCACCATGACCGTCCCGGTTCCTGCATTCATGCCAGCAACATCGTCAGCGACATCGGAGGCAATGTCACCTTCGTCTGCCGCCCCGGATTGGTCCATGGCATCAGGTCCCTTGGCGCTGCGTGGCGACGCGCGCCTTCACCAGCTGTCCGATGCGGAAGCCAGCGTGCCGGGTGGAGACGGTATGGCGCTCGCGCTGCACGCAGGCCACGGTGTCGCGAGCGACGTCATTCTGGGAAAGCCGTGGAGTCTGCGCGTGCGCGCGTGCGATCCGGCCGCTCGCTGGGAGGGCGTCATCCTCTGCCTGGGGCCAGAGGGCGGGCCGCTCGCCGTGCGACTGTCGGCCGGCACCAGGGAGGGCGTCCACGCCATCCGCTGCGAGTTGACCACTGATTTCGCGTCTCCGCCGCGGGCGCTCGTGGTCACGGCACCCATGGACATGATCGGGCGCGCGGGTTGGCGCGACATCGTCGTTCGCTATTCCGGACACAACCTCGAGCTGTTCATCGATGGCGTGGTTCTCGACGAGGAGTGGCCGGCTGGAGATGTTCCACCGCGAGCCACCCTGTGGATCGGGCATGATCCTTCAGACACCGAGGCGGCAGGATTCCGCGGCACGATCGCGCGTTGCGAGACGTGGGGATCGGCGCTGAGCGACCAGGACATCGTCGCGTTCGGCGGGGGCGCCGCGCGCGTGGGGCTGCGTGCGCGGGAGATCCTCGGCGAAGAGCGCCCGTTCTCGCAGTACTGGTCCCCATCGGGGCACCATACCGGGGTCGGCGACTGCATGCCGTTCTTCCACGAGGGCCGCTTCCATCTCTTCTACCTCTTCGACCGCCACGGCCACGCCAGCAAATACGGACGCGGCGCGCACCAGTGGGCGCACGTGTCCACGGTCGACCTCGCGCATTGGCAACATCACCCGATGGCGATCCCGATAACGGCCGAGTGGGAAGGCTCCATCTGTACCGGCGCGGTCTTCCATTGGGACGGCGTCTTCCGGGCATTCTACGCCACGCGCACCAACGACGGATCGCCGGCACCGCTGCAGGTGTCCACCAGCATGGACGGCATCCATTTCACCAAGCAATCGACACTGGGATACCTCGAGCTGCCGTACCGTCCGGGGCCAGCTCGCGATCCGGTGGTGTTCCACGACGAGCACACGCGGCTCTTCCACATGCTGGTGACCAGCGAACTCGCTGAATCGCCGATCGTGAATCATGGTGGCTGCCTCGCGCACCTGGTGTCGCAGGATCTGGAGCATTGGGAGCAACGCGGCCCGTTCATCGTGCCCGGCTACACCGATCAGCCTGAATGCCCGGACCACTTCTCCTGGAACGGCTGGAACTACCTGGTCTTCAGCAACAACGGCATCGCCCGGTACCGCATGTCGCGCGATCCGCTCGGCCCGTGGATCCGCCCCGCTCAAGACGCCTTCGACGGCCCGCGCCTGATCGTGCTCAAGACCGCGGCGTTCACCGGCGGCCGCCGCATCGGCGTAGCGTTCCTCGGCCGCGGCGGCTATGGCGGCGAGGTGGTCTTCCGCGAGATCATCCAGCACCAGGACGGCACCCTGGGCACCGCCTTCCCCGTCGAGATGAGGCCCACCACGGGCGATCCGATCGACTTGGCGTGGACGGCCACCGGTAGGGGAGCGCTGTCGCCGGGCGATGGCGCATGGCGTCTCGCTGCCCCCGATGGTTTCATCGCGGTGGCCGCGAGCGGGATCGTCGGCGACGTGCGCATCACCATGGTCATCGACCCCGGGATCCATGCCGGGGCGTTCGGCATCTGCGTGCGCGCCACCGGCGCCTACGCGGATGGCTACGAACTGCGCATCGAACCGGCACGTGGAAAAGTGGGATGGCGTCGCGCCAACGCGAACACCATCGACGAGTGCGAGCGCGAAGCGATCCATGGCGTCACTGGGCTCGACCGGCCATTCACCATGGAGATCATCGTCCACGGCGACTGCCTCGACGTGTGCATCGCCGGAGGCCGCACGATGATCGTCGGCGTTCCGGAGTGGGCGCGCGGCGATTCCTTGGCGCTGTTCGCGCACCACGCCAGCGTGGTGTTCTCGGACATCGTGGTGCGACGGATCTCGCGCTGAGGCAGGGGCATTGCGAGATCCACGCAGGGTCTCGATCAGGGTATGCCTCTAAATGCCTATGAAATCTGCACTTGTGCGGCTTGACTCGAGTCACGAATGCGCGAACATCTGGTATGGCTACCGGTATTAACACGGGCTTCCGCTATCAGGCGCTGGCCGACAAGCTGCGCAAGCTGCTGAAGGATGGACCGTACGCGGTAGGTACCCTGTTCGGTTCCGAGCACGAGCTGTCGCGCGAGCAGAACGTCAGCCGCGTGACCGTTCGCAAAGCCAGCCAGCTGCTGGTCGAGGAAGGGTTGCTCGAGCGCCGGCCGGGCAAGGGGCTGTTCGTGCGCTCGGTCCAGGGTGCGCGTGCTGGGGTCATCCAGGTGGTTGCCGGCAACCTCGCCTGGGAGCCATGTCTGAAAGCGTGCCGCGGCGTCCAGGAAGCCGCGCGCCGCGGCGGCGTCCAGGTGCAGATCTACGACGCGCACGGCAGCATGGAGCTGGTGATCGAACAGCTTCGCCGGCTTCCCGACAGCCAAGTTTCCGGCGCCATCATCATCTCGCTGCACGCGCAGGCGTTCGTCGAGACGCTGTACGATCTCCACCGCCGCCGCTTCCCTTTCGTCATGGTCGATCAACGGCTGCGCGATCTCGAGGTGCCATCGGTGACGGCGGACAATTATGACGGCGGCTACCGTCTCGGACGCCTCCTGCTCGATGCGGGCCACCGTCGCATCGCCTTCATCGGATATCTGGTCGCGGATACGGTCATGCAGCGCCTGTCGGGTCTGCGCGATGCCATCGCCGATGCTGGCCTGCCCTTCGACCGTTCGCTGGTCGCCGAGATCAACCCCGACGATCGTCTCGGAGACTGGTCGCACCTGGTCGAGCCCAAGACCGCCGAGCTGCTCGGGCGCGCCCAGCCCCCGACCGCGATCTTCGCGAGTTGCGATGCGGTCGCGCGCTCGGTCTATCGCGCCGCCTCCGCCGTGGGCCGACGCATCCCGGCCGACCTCAGCGTGGTGGGCTTCGACGACGATCCGCTCGCTCAGGTGCTCAGCCCTGCGCTGACCACCGTGCGCCAGCCGTTCGACGAAATGGGCCGCAGCGCTTTCGAGCTGTTGGAAAGACTGATCGCCGATCCGTCATGCGCGGTCGAGCACCGCAGCGTCGCGGTCGAGGTCGTCGCGCGCGGATCCTGCGCGCGGGCGACGAGCTAGAGCTCGCTGGCGCTGGCGGCATAGATACCGGATTGATCCCGTAGCCCGGACGCGGGTCTGGGCCTTCCTAACTGCGCACAGGCTGGATATGGTCGTCGGGACGGTAGCCGTGTAGTGTGGGTCGAGCGCGTCCATATCGATGTATATTATTATAAATAATGATCTTATAAGATATTAACGCAGCCTAGCCGCTAAGTCAGTGCGCCTGGCCCATCCGAGCCATGGCGGATTTGGATTTCCTCAGATGCACCTAAAATACCAGTCTTAATATCAGATGTGCCGCAGGCGCTGGAACATGTTCGATGGCGGCCTTGGCGCTGGTCCTGGTCTCGTTGGCGGGTTGCGGAGGGCCTGCGCTCCAGCACATCAGCCAGCCGAATGGCCCCCGCCCATGCCGGTGGTGGTGATCGAGCGTCGTCGGCACCACCGAGTCGAACGTCAACAGCAGCGAGGTCGAGTTGCTGAAGTACTGCCCGAAGGCCTACGACGACATGTGGCACGACGTGGTCATCCCGCTCGCGGATTTCACCGGGGCGGATTTCAGCATCAAGCAGCTGTGCGCGATGGTCATCAACACTCACACCGGAGCGAAGGGCTTCGCCTTCGACCTCTACGTCGACCGCATCGGTTTCAGCAAGTGAACCCGATCGGCCGCCGCGCCCGTAGTGACCGTCTGCCCGGTATCAGCGCCGGGTCTCGCCGCCGCGCAGGCGGAACGAGCTGGGGCTGCAGCCGGCGGCGCGACGGAACTGCTTGTTGAAGTGCTGGGCGTCGAGGAAGCCGAGCCGCTCGGCAATGCGGCCGACCGGCAGATCGGTGCCGC
Source organism: Planctomycetota bacterium (assembly GCA_038231435.1). Lineage (GTDB taxonomy): Bacteria > Planctomycetota > UBA11346 > UBA11346 > UBA11346 > JACCZE01. The sequence goes on along the minus strand of JBBRLJ010000068.1, from coordinate 7,759 downwards.
GCAGCAGGCTCTGCGCCATCGCCACGCGCGCCGCGAGCACGTAACGCGCCATGGTGGTGCCGTAGCGCGCGCGGAAGGCGCGCGCGAGCCAGTTCGGCGACAGTCCGACCCGGCGCGCCACCGCGCTCGCGCTCGGCGGCACCGCCAGCTCGGCGTCGAGCAGCGCCGCCGCGCGCTCGGCCGCGCCGCGAGCCTTCGGTGCGCGCTCGCGAGATTTCACGCGCGAGGTGTGCGCGGCCAGGGTCAGCAGCAGTTCGAGCAGCGCCTCCGACGCCGCTGGGCGAGCGAACCCGGCCTCCGCCGCCGGCGCTGCCATCAGTCCAGCGATGCGTTGGATGGCGTCGATGGCGCGCGGCTTGAGCGTGCCGAGCGCGAGGTGCACCGGGATCGCGAGTGGCGCGCCCGCTGGGCGCGCGTCGCGGAAATGCACGCACCAGTGGTGGCCGGGCAGCGGCAGGTCGTAGCGGGTCTCGCCACCGGCGGGTGAGAGCGTCAGGTCGCCGGGTGCGAGCGCGACCTCGCGGCCGCATAGGCGCATCGCTCCACGGTACTCGTAGAGGTGCAGGGCGTGGATCTCGCTGCGGTAGGCGTAGACGAAGCCGCGGTCGTCGAGCCGGTAGCGCCCGGCGAGCAGGACCTCGGGCAGTGCGGCGCTGGACCAGGGAAAGAGGGGGTCTGGTGACATCAGTGGCGACTTCAGTGTTGAATTCATACCATGCAGTGTGGGCGCGGTCCACTTGCCAGATAGGGGGCCATCTTGGTAGGATGCCCGGAAATCCGGAGGTCACATGCCAGCCATCCTTCCCCTGAGCCCCGCCCACAGCGATCGCGCCGCAGTGGCCTCATTCTATGCCGAGCATGGTTTCTACCATGCACGCGGAGTCCTCGGGCGGCCCGAGGTGGGCGTTCTCGAACGGGATTTCGATCGCATCGTGGATCAGCTGGTGCGGTCGGGCGAGGTCATCAACGCGCGCTGGGAGAACGCCAACACCACCGCGCTCGATGGCGGCGGCACCGAGGTCATCCATACCCATCAGGTGCAGAAGTATTCCGCCGCCTGGGCGCGACTGCTCCACAACGACCGGGTGCTCGATGTCTGCGAGTCGCTGCTCGGCCCGGACCTCGTCATGCACCACACCAAGCTGTTCCTCAAGCCCGCCGGTCGCGGCGCGGCGTTCCCGCCGCATCAGGATCACGGCTACTTCCCCACCGTCGCCGACAGCATGCTCGCGATGAACGTCGCGCTCACGCCACAGGACGAGAGCAACGGCTGCCTGCGCGTCTGGCCCGGCAGCCATCGCCTCGGCGCCCAGGCGCGTTCGATGGGCGACGATGCGGCGTTCGCCGCCCGCTTCCCCATGGAAGACTCGCTGCCGCTTATCTGTGCACCCGGCGACCTGCTGTTCTTTTCGTACCTCACCGTGCACGCCTCGCTGGCGAATCGCGGTGCGCTGCCGCGCAAGCACGTGCTCGTGCAGCTATTCAGCGGCCAAGACCGTATGCATGGCGAAGGCCATCCGTGCAGCCATCTGGTGCTGCGTGGCTGGAACCACCATATGACCCGCGACGGAGCGAACGCTTCGTGATGCCTTCCGGGTGGGCCGGCGAGCTGTCTGCCTCTGCCTCCGCCTTCGCGTCCATCATGGTCGCGTGGGCGTTCAGATGTCGGCCGTGCACTCCCGGCACTTCGAGGCCTTGAAGGGCACTGTCGACAGGCAGCGCGGGCAGCTCTTGGTGTCGACCGCGGCGACGTGCGGCTTCTGGAAATGCTTGGTCGACTTGATCACCACGAAGATGCAGAAGGCGATGATCAGGAAGTTGATCAAGCTGTTGATGAACGCGCCGTAGGCGATCACCGGGACTCCGCTGGCCCGCGCCTCGGCCAACGACATCAGGGGATGCCCGCTGGCCTTGGCGAACTGCGTGGCTTTCTCGACGCTCAGGACGACGAAGTGGTCCTTGAAGTCGAGGCCGCCGGAGAGCACGCCGATCGGGGGCATCAGCACGTCATTGACCATCGAGGTGACGATGGTGCCGAAGGCCGCGCCGATGATCACCGCGACCGCGAGGTCGACGACGTTGCCGCGCATGATGAATTCACGAAATTCGCCGAACATGAGGGGCTCCAACGGGTGTGCACGACGGTAGCGCGATCTACGTCCCGACCAGACCCGTCTCCTCCGCCCTCGACGCCCGGACCCGTCCGTCAGGTCGTGCGCTGCAGTGCGTGCGATTCAGGTCGTGCGAAATCCTTCTGGCCGACGTTCGCCCGCGCGCAGCCAGACGAGCGGTACGCGCAGCGCGGTGGCCAGTGAGTCCACGATCTCGCGGTGGAGCGCCATCCTGCCGGTGAGGATCTGGCTGAGCGCTCCAGGGGTCAGGCCGACGGCCTGGGCAGCCGCGGCCTCGGTCAGCCCTCGCCAGGCTATGGTCTGGCGGATCCGGCGCGTGGCGCCGTCGCGCTCGCGCTCGGCCCGCTCGCGTCCGGACTCGTACGCCTTCCGCGCGCCGTCGTCGACGTCGATGAGGCGGTAGATCTGCTTGGGCGTCATGCCGGTCGAGGCAGCCGCTTCCGCGACCGTTGCCCCCTCGGCAAGCGCCGCCACAGCGGCCTTGCCGTCACGCGCCCGACGCTCCGCCTTGATGACCGACGGCCGTTCGGGTATCAGGCCGTCCTGCTCGGCGCGCTTGAGCGTGGCGGAGACCGCCTGGCGCGAGATGCCGAGCTCGGCGGCCAGCGCGGTGAGTGATCGTTTCGGATCGCGCAGGTACGCCGTCGCGAGCATCGCCGTGCTCGTCGGCGATGGTTGCGAGGCGGCCTTGGCTGGCGTTGGTCGAGGCACGTCGGCGAGTATGGCCCGGGCCTACGGCATGCCAGCCAGGCTGGGGTCGAGTCGGGTGAGCACCGCGGCTGGCGGGCCATTGCCGGAACTCTTGATTCGACCTGTGCGTCCGCGTTCGGTGCAGGCGAGGGTAGATCACCCTCCGATCGACCATCGCCAACTTCCATGTCACTATCTGCTGGTGCGGAGGAGGAGCATATGGGACCCTACCCCGATTCAGGAGAGACCGATCCATGACCACCCGTCCGTCGCGATCCTTCGCCATGTTCGTCCTGCTCGCGCTCGTGTGCCCCGCCGGCTTCGCGGCCGACCTGAGGAGCGTGAACCCGGTCAGCGACACGATCATCGCGGTCCAATTCAATGAAGGGCACATCGATCAGGGTCTGGATGAGAAGGATGCGCGACCGTACATCTCGCAGCTCGATACCGTCGCCGCCGTCGTCGCGTCCAATTACAGCATCTCCAGCGAGGATGACTCCCGATTCAAGACCGGGCAGCAGCCGACGAAGGTCGGGCGCAAGTCGAAGGCGAGGGACACCCTGTCGATGTTCCGGCCCGAGAAGTTCGTGCTCGACCACTGGATCTACCTGGTGCTGCCGCAATCGTTGCAGCACGGATGCACCTACACGGTTCAGGCCACGGTTCAGGCCAAGGGACTGGCGAGCGAGGTCCAGTCGTTCACCTTCCTCTTTCACGAGGCCAGCCTGCGGTCGGAGACGGTGCATGTGAGCCAGATCGGCTTCACGCCCGAGGAGCCGAAATTCGCCTACCTGTCGCACTGGATGGGCGATCTCGGAGGGGCGGATCTCAAAGCGTTCACCGGCAAGCCGTTCCATCTCGTGCGCGTCAGTGACGGCGAGAGCGTGTTCAGCGGCACGGTGTCGGCGCGCAAGGACAACGTTACCGGCGCTCCACAGACATCATCCAGGCTCGACGGCACGCCGTTCAATGGCGCCAAGGGACAGGCGGTGCCGAAGAATTTCACCGAAGCCGACGTGTCGCAGTGCGACTTCACCGCTTTCACCGAACCCGGCGAGTATCGCGTCGCCGTCGACGGCCTCGGCTGCTCATTCCCGTTCTCGATCGACGCCGATGCCTACCGCAAAGCGTATTACCTGGCGAGCAGAGGGCTTTTCACGCAGCGCAGCGGCATTGACAAGGAGGTCGAGCCCGGACTGATGTATCCGCGCGACCACCATCCGGACGATGGCCTCAACGAGTTCCAGTACGACAAGAACTGGCGCTGGCTCGACAAGCCGGATCACAACGCAGCGATCACGCCCACCGGCACGCTCAAGATCTGGGGCTGGTATCACGACGCCGGCGACTGGGACGGCTATCCCGGACACGTACTCGTGCCCATGAGCCTGCTCCTGCTCTACGATCTGGCTCCGGACAAATTCGCCGATGGCCAGGTCGCCAACCGCTACAAGAACGGTAAAGACGGCGCATGGGTCGAGGAAGGCAAGAACGGCGTCCCGGACCTGCTCGACGAGGCGAGTTGGCTCATCCAGTTCTATCGTCGCGCGCGTAGCATCGGCCAGCAGTCGGGCGTGACCACCGGAGGAGTTCCCGGCGGCTACAGCGGCGTCGATGCGTGTGCCGGGGGCGCGTCGTGGAAGGACACCCGCGCGCTCAAGTTCTCGGCCGAGGATCCGCAGGTGACGTACCAGTACGCGGCGACTGCGGCGTGGCTGTCCACCTGCCTCGACAAGGCCGCCAAGAAGGCCAGTCCAGACAGCGCCGGCTGGATCACCGAAGCGAAGGCCGCCTACGAATGGGCGAAGGCGAACACACGGCCGGGGGATGAGCCCAAGTTGCGCGGCGAGCGCATGCTGGCCTCGCTGTGTCTGTTCCGCGCGACGAAGGATGCCGCATACCATGCGCAGTTCGCCGCGGACATCGCGCAAGACCACTCGTTCCAAACCTCCGAGGAGGGCTGGGGTACGCCAAACTGGTGGGAGTTCGCCGCGGGCATCTACGCGCTGCTGCCCGCCGATTTTCCGGGGCTGGACGCCGTGCTGCAGAAATCGCTCAAGGACACGGTGCTGGCCGCGGCTGACCGCGAATTCGTCAAGACGGCGGCGGAGCGCGGCTATCGTTTCGGATCCGACTGGGGCCGCATCCACGGCATGGGCCTGTTCAGCACGCCGTCGCTCTACGATCCCGCCATCGCTTACACGATCACCGGCGACAAGAAGTACCTGGACGTCATGCATACTACCGCCGCCTACTGCCTGGGCGGCAATCCGATGAACATGGTGTGGATGTCGGGCCTGGGCCAACGCCCGGTGAGGTTTCCATTCCATCCGGATTCGTGGGCGCTGATCGACTACGACAGCATGGTCTACGACAACGAGATCCTGCCCGGTTACGTGCCCTACGGCAGCTGCGAAAGCGTGGATATCTTCGGGCCTGGATTCCACTTCAGCGGTGACGAGGACTTCAGCCGCTCGTCCGCCTATCCCGATGTCGACACGTGGCCGCTGAGCGAAGTGCGCTTCGAGAACCGCTACAGCATCTGGGGGGGCGAGTTCACTGTCGGGCAAAACATGGCGCCATCGGTATTCTCGTATGGCTTCCTCTGCGGCGCCGCGACCAAGGCGCCCGCGACCAAGCCTCGTCCAAAGGTCGCGATCACATCGCCGAAGGAGAACGAGGTCTTCAGAGCCGGCGGCGACGTCTCGCTCCGCGTCGACGCTTCCGCGGGCGTGCAGCGGGTCGAGTTCTACTGCAACGAGCATGTCATCGGCGAATCGACCGCCAAGCCGTTCGCCTTCACCTGGCGCAAGGCACCCGCCGGCGAGTGGCTGATGACCGCCAAGGCATTCGACGATCGGGGGCAGGTGTCGAAGCCGAACGATCCGACCTCAGACGTCGACGTGAAGATCCGCGTCGATGCCACGGCGCCGACGGTGGCAGCCACGAAGGTGCAGATCCTGAACCCTCCGGCGAAGCCGCTGAAGATCGATGCCACGCTGCCGTTGTTCGCGTCGATGACGCCGGTGAACGCCACCTTACAAGAGGTCGTGTGGTCCTCGAGCGATCCGAACATCGCCAGCGTCAACAGCCAGGGCGTGGTCTTGGCGAGGGCCGCGGGGACCGCGACGATCACGGTGACGCTGGGAGAGACGAAACTTGCCGTGACCTGCGCGGTGAAGGTGGAAAAGGACGGGAAGGACGGGAAGGCCGAGAAGCCGGCAAAACCCGGCAAGGCGGACAAGGTGAAGACGGGGCCATAGCTAGCGGCTGGGTCTCGGGATGCCATGCGGAAGGACATAGCGACCGGTGACGGCGGCCAAATAGCGGATGATGTGGCATCGTGTCTTGGCATAACCGGCACCTTGACCGAGATGATCAGTACGATCCTCGATGTCAGCAGGATCGAAGCCGGAGCCATGCCCATCGAGGTGTCGTCCTGCAACGTGAATGCGGTCATTGCGGAGGGAATAGCTCGCGTGAGCGTTGGGTCTGGGGTTCTCATCGAGCGCTCCGAGCGCCAGGTGGACGCTCCTCTGGACAAGGCTCTGGTGGTGAGAGCCGTCGCAAATCTCGTATCCAATGCCATCAAGTTCTCCTCGGGTAAGCCCATCCATGTCCGATGCTTGGAGGAGGCGAGTCACATCGAGATCCAGGTAGACGATGCTGGTCCAGGTGTGCCCATCGATTCACGCGAAAGCATCTTTAAAAAATTCGGATCGCTCGGAGTGGGTGAAGCGAAACGTCATGCCACCGGCCTCGGACTCCATTTCTGCAAACAAGTCGCGGTCGCACATAGGGGGGCGATAGGTGTCGCTGGGCTCGAGCCCTCCGGAACCCGCTTCTGGCTGCGATTGCCGAAGCACGTTTAGCCAGGGGCGCTTTGGCCCTGCTGATTCGAGTCCACATCGCTTCAGAGAATCACCGGTGCCTGGGCGCTTCTGACCAATGCGAATTGGATGGGCATCCTCTTCCCGGGGTTGGCGAGAGTCGCCGAATTCTACATGGTGCGGGACTAGACGAGGTCGTACATGTCATGGGTGAGCGTCACATGGCCTGCGTACCGTATCGCCAGCTTGGGTTTTCTCGTCGGGACCACATATGAATTCGAATGCAGTAAGGCACCCTCATAATACCAGTGCGACCAACGGAATTACCCGTGCCACGCCCCGCGCGCGATAAGCTTCTCGTTCACGGACGGCAGCCCCACGTGGCGCACCGCAGGCGCCGACCGAGATCCGTGGACGACCCGTTCAGTGCCGTCAGCGGCGTCGCGCCGCAATATCGAATCGGTCGAGTTCCATGACCTTGCTCCACGACGCGACGAAGTCGCGTACGAACTGGTCCTTGGCGTCGGCGCTGGCATAGACCTCGGCGAGGGCGCGTAGTTGCGAGTGCGAGCCGAACACCAGGTCGACGGCGGTGGCAGTCCACGCGACCTGTCCGGACACGCGATCGCGACCCTCGTAGATGCCCTTGGCGCCATGGGCGGGCTGCCACTCGATGCGCGCATCGAGCAGGTTGACGAAGAAGTCGTTGGTCAGCACGCCCGGCTGTCGGGTGAAAACGCCGTGCTGGGCATGGCAGACGTTGATGTCGAGTGCGCGCAGGCCGCCGAGCAGCACCGTCATCTCCGGCGCGGTCAGGGTCAGCAGGTTGGCGCGGTCGAGCAGCAGGGTCTCGGGCGACAGCTCGACGCCTGCCTTGACGAAGTTGCGGAAGCCGTCGGCGCGCGGATCGAGCATCGCGAATGACGTCTCGTCGGTCTGCTCAGGCGTAGCGTCGGTGCGCCCAGGGGTAAACGGCACGGTGATGGCGTGGCCGGCGTCATGCGCCGCCTTCTCGACCGCGGCGCAACCGCCGAGGACGATCAGGTCGGCCAGCGAGACCTTCTTCACGCTCTTCTGCGTGGCGTTGAAGTCCGTCTGCACCTGCTC
>JBBRLJ010000067.1:0-17523 GCA_038231435.1 Planctomycetota bacterium | reverse complement strand
TCTGAAGATCGAGCCGGCCAATGCCAAGGCGCTGCAAGGGCTGAAAGCAGTGGAGGCTATGGGGCCCTAAAGCAGGGGTTTCGCCCCTACGGCCTTCGGCCTACCCCGCGGGCTTTGTCGGGGTTCGATTTTTCCAGCTTCGCTGTCAAAATCGTGGGCGGATGGGCTTCGCCCATTATTCACGCAAACCAGGACTCGGCGGCCGGGTCGGCGGTAGCCGCCCGCACCGTACGGCCCTGAAACACCATACCCGGGGGCCCCATCGCTCCGCGATGGGGCGGGCGCCGAGGGGCGGTGGGCGGATACAATGGGGCGCAGCCCCATCCGCCCACGGTTTTTGAGGCACAGCCGAAGAAACCGAGCCCCGACAAAGCCCGTGGGGTAGGCCGAAGGCCGTAGGGGCGGAGCCCCTATGAAAAAAGCCCTAGCGCACCGCGTGCGCGATCAGCGCCGCTATGGCGATCACCCAGCCGGCGATCGCCAGGCCCATGAAAGTGATGAGCTTGCCACGGGCGCCCTCGACTTCCTTCTCGAGCAGCAGGATGCGCTCCTTCTCGGCATTGATGACGTTGATGATCTGGCTGCGCGAGGTCGGGATCTGGCCCCCGTCCGCGGCGACGTCGATCTTCAGCATCTCGAGATCCTTCATGATCTCGTCGGGCGACTGGTAGCGATCGATGGGCTGCTTCTCCATCATCTTCTTGAGCATGCGCAGCAGGTCCTTGGGCAGGTCCTTGCGCAGATCCTCGAGGCGTGGAGGCGTGGTTTCGATGTGGTCGCGCATCACCTTCGAGCAGCTGCCGCTGAACAGCGTCTTGCCGGTGAGCATGTGGAAGAGCGTGGCGCCCAGCGAATAGATGTCGCTACGCACGTCGAGGTTGCGCTCGCCGCGCGCCTGCTCGGGGCTGATGTAATCGGGCGTGCCGATGGTGGTGCCCTCCTGCATCAGCTCGGCGTCGAACACCGACTGGATGAAGCCGAAGTCGCCCAGCTTCACCTGGCCGTCCTTGGTCACCATGATGTTCGCGGGCTTGATGTCGCGGTGCACGATGTTGTGCGACTGCAGGTACTTCAGCGCCTGGCAGACCTGCATGATGATGTCGATCACCTTGTCGACCTCGAGCGCGCCGTCGTGGCGGATCAGGTCGTCGACGGTGACGCCGTCGATGTACTCCATCGAGAAGTAGTACAGGCCCTGATACTTGCCCACGTCGAAGACCTGGATCAGGTTCTGGTGCGAGAGCTTGCCGGCGGCGCGTGCCTCGAGCAGGAAGCGCTTGCGGAACTCCTCGTCGTCGGCCCATTTGCCGTGCAGGATCTTGAGCGCGACCGTGCGGTGCATGGTCAGCTGCTCGGCGAGGTAGACCTCGCCCATGCCGCCCTCGCCGATGCGCCGGATCAGCTTGTAGCCGCCGATCTGCTTCTTCACCAGCATCCCGCCCTCGGACTTCGCGCGCTCGTCGCGGACGATGCGGCGCAGGGCCTTGGTCAATCGGTCGGCGGTGGTGGTGTCGATGACCCCTTCCGATACCAGCACCTCGGCTAGGGGCTTCTTGTTGTTCTTGACCTTGTCCATCGCCGCGTCGAACTGGTCCGGACTGATCAGCCGGCCCTCGATGGCGAGCTGCCCGTAGCGGAAATCTTCGTCGAGTTCGGCTGAGGTGCTCACGGTATCGCAGGGCTTCCGGGGTCGATGCGCTGGCTTCCAGCGAGGGTAGGAACGGACGTCAGGCTAACAACTTAGACCATCGGAAGCCTGGTCGGCACCCTCACACAGTCTGGGCGCCACGGGAGGCTGGCAACCACCGCGATCTGCATCCGCGTTGGACACGCCAGCTTGGCCGGGCCGTGCTTGAAGCCCCGTACGGCTCTCACATCCTGCCGACATCTGATCGCGGACGCGCCGTCCTCGCAGCTCCCGGAAGATGCCCCATGAGCACCGCCTATCTCCCCACCCACGAATGGGCCCGCCTCGACGGGGCCCTGGTGACGATCGGCCTCTCGCCGTTCGCCGCTGGCGAGGTCGGCGAGGTCATCCACGTGCAGCTTCCCGAGGTGGGCACCAAGGTCGCGCGAGGCAAGGCCTGTGCCGAGATCGAATCGGTGAAATCGGTGAATGATTTCTACAGCCCGGTCGATGGCGAGGTCGTGGAGGTCAACCAGGCCGTGAAGTCGAACCCAGAGCTGGTGAACGCCGACGCCGCCGGCAAGGGCTGGTTCGTCAAGATTCGGCCGTCCGGCGCCAAGGCGCTCGATGGGTTGCTCAGCGAGCCGGATTATTTGAAGCAGATCAAGAAATGAGCGGATCCTCCGGCGTCCGGCGTCCGGCGTCCGGCGTCGACACCAGCAGAGCGTTGGCCTGCTCGTCGGCTGTGGATGACGGAGCACGGGCGACGGACGGCTGTCCGTCGTGCATCCGATGACCTTCCGCGTCGGCATCGGCTATGACATCCATCGCCTGGAAAAAGGCGATGGCATCATCCTCGCCAACGTGCGCATCCCCTGCCCCTACCGGATCGTCGCGCACAGCGACGGCGACGTGGTGCTGCACGCGATCTGCGACGCGCTGCTCGGGGCCGCCGCCGCCGGCGATCTCGGCGAGCATTTCCCCGATGATGACCAGGCGCATGCCGGTCGTGATTCCGCAGAGTTCGTGGCCGAGGTGCTCGGCTTTGACGCGTTGAAACCCTGGAAGCTCGTCAACGTCGACGTGAACGTGGTGGCCCAGGCACCGCGCCTCGGCCCACACAAGGGCACGATGCGCATCCGTCTCGCCGAACTGCTCGGCATCCCCTTGGATTGCGTCGGGCTCAAGGCGCGCACCAACGAAGGCTGCGACGCGGTGGGCGAGCTTCGCGCGATCCAGGCCCAGGCCGTGGTCCTCTTGCAGCGACGACGGAACAATCCCGGCACCGCGGTCCTGCAGCGCCACCGACGCATAGCGACTCCCGCCGCGGCACGTGGAACGACCAAGACCGGCCGACAGCGAAGCGGGCAGCGCGAAGGTCAGCGCGGCGGCCAACAGGGCGGAAAGCTCCGCGATCTCCCGCCCTGAGCGAGCCTCCGTCACCTGGCGCGGCATCGCCTCACTGTGCGCGGCGCCACATCCTGGTCGACAGATCGCGCACCCGCACCAGCGAGATGCTCGGCATGTCCATCCCGCGCGCGAGCTTTCGGCGGAATTCGCGCGGCGAGCAGGCGTAGTGCTCGCGAAAGACCCTGGAGAAGTGGAAGGCGTTGGGGAAGCCGCACTGGTCGGCGATGTCCTGCACCGCGAGATTGGTGCGCGCGAGCATCGAAGCCGCGCGGTCCAGGCGCATGATGCGCATCGCCTCGACCGGGGTCGCGCCGAGGTGCTCGCGGAACAGCCGCGCGAGGTGCGCTCGCGACACCCCCGCCGCGTGCGATAGGCCGTCGAGCGACAGCGGCACCAGCCTGCCGCCTTCCCACGCCTTGCGCACGTGCGCCATGACCTTGTGGATCAGCGGGTGCATGCCTTCGCCGAGATCGCTCGCCGTCGACATCGAACCGGTGATGAACGTGAGCAGCGCCTGGTGGATGGCTCCCGCCTCGAGCTCCTTCCAGCCCTCGGGGTGCGTCGAGCGCAGCCAGTCGAGATGATGGAAGAGCGGGCGCAGGATGTCACCTTCGGGCATGCGGCGGGTCATCGGCCAGTTTGCCTGGGGCGGCAGGGAGCCAGCTCCAGCGTCGAGGGTGAAATGGAAGAAACCATGCCGGGTGCGGCGCCGCGGATCCCAACGGAAGCCATCGCGCATCCCCGGCCTGGCCAGCAGCACGGTGCCGGCGGGTGCCGGGTATTCGACGCCATCAGCCTCCCACACCACGTCGCCTTCGACGATCCAGACGAATTCGAAATCGCGCAGCGTGCGCGGACCGAAGGTGGCTCCTGGCGGGTAGTCGGCGAGCCCATGGTGGGTGACGGAGATGACCAGCCGTTCGCCGTGCTCGTGCGCGCCCATGGTGCCGTACCGTAACGGATATGTTACTATTGGAAAGGTCTAAGCGGCTAACCGCCATTCCGCCCCGCCCCTCTTGTTTACCATGTGCCCAGACGAAGACCGCTCGATGTCCCTGAAAACCACCGGAGCACCCATGCCCGCCACCCTCGAAGCCATCCCTGCCGTCACGCCGTACAGGGTCACCGATGAGCAGGTCCGCCACTTCGTCGACCAGGGCTTCCTGGTGGTCCCCGGACTGGTCTCGGCCACCGACGTCCAGCGCCTGCGCGACGACGCGGCGGCGATCGCGCGCGGCCACTACCCGTGCGAGAGCATCAAGCCGATGCCCAGCGACTACACCGACACGCAGGTGCTCGAGAACCTCCTCTGCATCCACCAGCCGCATTACATCAGCCCGGTCATGCGCGAGTTCGTCACCCATGCCGGCATCTCCACGGTGCTGTCGCGCATCATCGCCGCCCACCTCCCGCATTGGGACGGTTCGGTGAAGTGCATGCAGTCGATGCTGTTCATCAAGCCGCCCGGCAAGCAGGGCCAGGCCTGGCACCAGGACGAGATCTACATCCCGACGCGCGACCGTTCGCTCGCCGGCGCCTGGATCGCGCTCGACGACGCCACCGAAGCCAACGGCTGCCTGCGCGTCATCCCGGGTTCGCACCGCAGCGGATACTTGTATCCCCAGCGCGAGCACAAGAATCCCAAGGAGTTCGACTTCGCGCCAGAGAGTTTCGGATTCGACGAAGCCGATGAGCAGCTGGTCGAGGTCAAGGCTGGCAGCGTGGTGTTCTTCAATGGCTACTTGCTGCACCGCTCGAAGAAGAACCGCAGCGACATCTACCGCCGCGCCCTGGTCAGCCATTACATGAACTCGTATTCGCTGCTGCCCTGGTGCCTCGAAGGGGAGATGGGCAAGGGCAATGTCAGCGTCGCCAATGCCGACAACCGCACCGTGGTGCACGTCTCGGGCACCGATCCCTACGCGGCCAAGGGCTACGCCACCGGAAACAACGTCTGGCTGCGCGGTTTCGCGAAAGATGAGGCGAAAAACGAGGAAGGCGCGCCGCCGTCGATCGTGACGACGGCCGATGAAGCAAAGGGGTGAGCGGTGGGCTCGGGCATCCGCGACTGCAGGTGATGTCTCTCGAACTCGGCCGACGACGAGCGGATGCTAAGATCAGGATATGCGGAGCAGGGCTCGGGCTGCAGGCGATAGGCGGGCGAGGGTAGCAGGTCCGACATGCGCGCGCTGATCCGTCTGCTGGGGATGTTCGGCGGCGGTGAAGTACGCGTTCACCACGCGACGGCGCGCGCCACTGAGATTCTTGCGGCCACCGTGCCAGGCGTGGGCATTGAATATCACCACGCTGCCGGGCGTGCACAGCGGCACGATCTCGCGGGGATGGACCGCGCCGGGATCGGCAACGTGCTCGGCGACCGTTCCTGCCACCAGGTGTGAACCCGGGACGACACGCGTCGAGCCGTTGTCGGGAGTGAAGCCATCGATGACCCATAGCGAATTGAGCACGTGGAAAGGTTCGTCGTGCTGGCGCGGTCCCCAATCGGCATGCAGCCCCTGGTGACCGGCGCCACGCAGCGGCTCGCGGCCATTGAGCGATGACAGCGTGAACGGCCGGCGGAGCACGTGCCGCGCGGCAGCGAGCACCAGCGGGTGCTGCCAGATGCCGTCGAACACCTCGCCCTTGTCCACCAGATTGGCGAGCCCACGGGTATCCGTTTCGGCATGTCCGACTTCGCGACCGGCCTCCGCACCCTCGAGCCGCACCAACTGGTCGAAACGATCCGCAACCCGTTTACGCCACGGCTCACCCATGAGTCCGTCCAGCACCAGATACCCATCGACGTCGAGACGCCTGCCAAGACCGGCATCGAGCTCGGCGATCGGCTGGGGGTTCGCCCTCGGGATCATACCGCTTTGCGCATGGTTCCGGTCGAGCGTCGGGCCCATTCCCGGCGCATGAAGGCCAGGCCGTCGGCGGCGAGCTGCAGCTCGTCCACGAACATCGGGCGCCAGATCTTGGTCGCCGCCGCGAGCGACGGCAACGCCTGGCCGAAGGCCTCGATGGTCAGCCAACCGTCGTAGCCGATGCGCGCCAACGCGTCGAAAGTCTCGGTCCAGTTCACCTGGCCGCGGCCAGGTGTGCTGCGATCGTTCTCGGAGATGTGCACGTGGCCGATCTCGCGCGCGCACGCGCTGAGCGCCGCGCTCACGCTCTTCTCCTCGATGTTCGCATGGAAGGTATCGTAGAGCAGCCGGCAGTGGTCGTGGCCGACCTCGCGCACGAAGCGCGCGCCATCGGCAGCGCTATTGAGCAGGTAGATCTCGAAACGGTTGAGCGGCTCGAGCTGCAGGGTCACGCCGCGTTCACGCGCGTCCTCGGCCATGATGCGCACGCTCTCGACCCCGCGCGACCATTCCTCGGGCGTCGGCCCCCTGCCGCTGAACACGCCCAGCGCCGCGTACAGCGGGCCCACCAGCATGGGGATGCCCGCGGCGCGGCAGCAATCGAGCACGCGCCTGGTCTGATCGATGCCGGCCTGCCGCACCGCCTTGTCAGGGCTGATCGGATCGTCGCCCGCGCCGCGCACGGTCACCGCGGTACGCGCCAGCCCGAGATCATCGAGCCGCCTGCCAAGCCGCGCGAACTTGGCCACATCGGCATCGAAGATCGGCACCTCGACCCCATCGAACCCCATCCCCGCGAGCCGCTCCAACACCGGCGCAAACGCCTCGGTCGTCGCGTCGTCCGTCCACAGCAGCAGGTTCATGCCGTATTGCATTAGCTCTCCACACACGTCATGAGTTCGAACCGAACACTTCTAAACCAAACTGCCTCTGCTTTCCCGGGGGCAGCCCGAAGGGCGATGTTGGGGGGCCGTAGCCCCCCAACTGAAAGCGTAGCCCCCCAACTGACAGCTAGCCGTCGTTGAAGAACACCGTCAATCCATCCTTGCCAGGCGCGATGACATCCAGCCGCCCGCTGCCGCGCAGATCCGCGAGCGCGAAGTGGATGCCGCAGCCCTTGCCGACGCCGGGTGCCCCGTAGCTGATGATCTGCTTGGTGAAGCTCTCTCCGTTCCACTTGAAGTAGTAGATGCCGACATCGTCGAACTCGCCGGGATCGTTGCCGCAATGTGCGCGGAAGCGCTTGCCGGTGACCAGCTCGGGCTTGCCGTCGCCATCGATGTCGGCCCAGATCAGGTCGTGGTACTGCGAGTTGCCAGGATCGATCGGGTGCTTGGTCCAGGTGCGCTTGCCGCCTTCGCGGCGCTGCTCCCACCAGTCGAGGCCATAGCCGTGGGCCTGGCCGACGATGAGATCCATCAGGCCATCGCCGTTGACGTCGGCGACGATCACCGGAACGCTCGCGCAGCCCAGGTCGAACTCCTTGGACAGCGTCCATTCCCCGCTCCACGGACCGGCGGCGGGCGCCTTGAGGATGCCCGAGGGCGTGATGAATTCGCCCTGGCCATCGCCATCGATATCGCCGAAACCCAGTCCGTGTCCCAGGCCATGCGGCCAGATCACGTGCTTCTCGAAGCGGCCCACGCCTTTGCCGTTGGAGCGGAGCAGGCGGTACGCGCACAGCGCGTGGCCGGGCGTGTTGGGCACGATCTCGACGACGCCATCGCCATCGACGTCCCAGGCGCGCGTGGTCTCGATGTTGCCGGTGCCCTTGGCGATCACGTGCTCGGTCCAGGGCTCGCCGGCCTTGCCGGGATTCTGACGCCAACGCAGGCTGTCGCCCCACCAGCCGCCGGTGACGAAGTCGAGGCGCCCGTCGCCGTCGATGTCGAGCGCGATGGTCGAGAAGTCGTCGTAGTATTCGCCGGCGCGCTGGACCTCGCCGATATAGTGCCACTTCCGGAAATCCGGCCCCTGGTACCAGTAGCTGCCCGACACGATGTCGAGCACGCCGTCTCCATCGACATCGAAGACGCCCGCGGATTCGAAGGTCTGGGTGGCAATCAGCTGCTTGGTGAAACGCAGTGGGCCGGTCTTTGGCGCGGGTGCTGGTTTCGCGGCGCTCATGCCTTGCCCGCTTTGGCGGCCGGCTTGGCCTCTGCCTTGGCCACCGGCTTGGCGACGCGACCGGCCTTCAGCAGCTCGATGTAGCGGTTCGCTACCAGGATATCGTCGCGGGCGTCCTTAGGCGTGCACAGATCAGTCGTCTCGCCCTTGCAGGCGCGGATGAAGTTGCGCGCCTGGCCGCGCATCGCGTGCACCCACGGCAGGGTCGGCGTGGTGGTGGTGGCGGCGACGCCATTGCCCGGATCCTTGAAGATGGTGACCGATCCAGGGCGGGCGTTGGCGAGCGGCGCGGGAAGATCGATGCGCACGTACCCACGCTCGAAGCAGGCGATCGCATGCTCGTGCCAGTCGGTCGTGGTCGCGTAGGGCGCCATCTCGAGCATGCCTGGGATGCCGCTGACCGAAGTGACGGCGAGCATCACGCCGGCGGGATCGGCGTAGCGGACATCGTAGCCTTCGCCCAGCAGATGGCGGAGCAGATTCACCTGGTGGATGTAGTAATTGACGAAGGCGTTGTGCTCGTCCGCAGTGGGCTTGTCCATGCCGGCCGGTTCCGCGTCCCACGCCACCGAGGGATACGCATCATCGGTATTGATGTTGTTGGCGAAACCTTCGGCGATCCAGTCGCCCGGGGGCATGCACACGCGCACGTACTTGAGCTTACCGATCTCGCCGCTCGCGATGAGGCCTTCCATGGTGCGCTTGGCGCAGGCGGTGGCGGGATCGGAGCGCTTGTGGTAACCGATGAATAGCTTGCCCTTGCTGGAGGCGCTGGCGGTCACGAGCTGGTCGGCGACCTCGAGCGAACGGCCGATGGGCTTCT
Organism: Planctomycetota bacterium; assembly: GCA_038231435.1. Taxonomy (GTDB): domain Bacteria; phylum Planctomycetota; class UBA11346; order UBA11346; family UBA11346; genus JACCZE01. The sequence continues at coordinate 8,669 of JBBRLJ010000067.1, read as the reverse complement.
CGGTCAGCACCGGCACGCCCGCGGCGAGCAGCTCGGGCACCAGCTGGCCATGCAGGCCGTATGGCTGCGACGCGACGATGCCATCGAGCTGCTCGTTGGCGATGAGCTCGGTGTGGTTCGCGTACGCACGCGCGATGCCGTAGCGGGTCTTCACCGCCTCCCGCAGCTTCGGACGCATCTCGGCGATCGCGACCACCTCGCAGTCGCCCTCGGTGACGTAGTTGCGCAGATGGGCGGCTTGGCCCATGCCACCGACTCCGACGAAACCCAGGCGTATCTTGCTCATGGAATGCTCGATCCTTGGTGCTGTGGTGGTGATGCTGGCGCTGATTGTACGCAGGTATTTTTTCAACCGACATACCGCCGGTTGCGCATCTTTTGTCTTTTCTTGCTTTCACAGACCCGGTGGCGATCCTGATAGCCACATCGCCATGGCCAGCAACGCCTTGCCGCCCGTCCTGCCATCCGTCTGGTCGGCATCCAGCATCCAGTTGGAGGCCGGGTGGCGCATGGCCATGCATTCGCACGAGGAGCACCACGAACTGGTATTGGTGACCTCTGGCCGCGTCCAGACCGACTATTCCGACGGACGCTCCATCGTCACCGGACCCGGCGGCATCAAGTTCCACCGCAACCGCATCGGCCACGACGAGCGCCTGCTCGACGGCAAGCGCGGCGGGCTGGTGTTCGCGACCTGGAAGGAGGCGCCCGGGGCATCGCTCGAGAGCATGCCGATATCGACCAGCGACCGCACCGGCCGCATGCGCATGCTGCTCGACTGGATGGTCGAGCTGTGCTCGGCCCAGGATCGCGAGCGCGACGTCAATCTCGCCGCGCTGATGCACGCGTTGCTGCTCGAATACGCTGCCGCCGGTTCGGGCCCTCCGGATCCGATGGTGGTGGAGGTGCGCGCGTGGATCCGCGACCACCTCGCCCAACCGATCTATCTCGACGATCTGGCACGGGTCGCGGCGATGAGCCGTTTCCATTTCGCCCGCCTGTTCCTCAAGGCCACCGGGCGCTCGCCGATGCAGTACGTGCGGCGCATGCGCGTCGAGGCCGCGCGCACCCTGCTGCTCGCCACCGAGCAGCCGCTGCGCTCGATCGCGCCCCGGGTCGGATTCGCTGACGAGTTCCAGCTCTCGCGCGCCTTCCGCCAGATCACTGGGCAGCCACCGGGATCGTTGCGGCAGTCACGGCGCCGGTCGAACATGGTCGCTGAGCCCGAACCCTAGCATCGCCGACGTTCGCAGACCGCGGACGCGGTTCTCAGCCGAACCGGGCCGGCGTCGCGCATTCCCTGGCCGCGATGCCAAAATATTCCGGCCTCCCGTAGAATTCCGCCTCCAGCCGGCAGGTGTACGCCAACTTGATGGTGTGCTCATTGCCGCTGGCGATGGCCGTGGACCACAACCGATCCCAGTCCCGGTCCGAATCTGCCGCGATCGGAGCCACTGCTCCGGGCGCAGGTACTGGAACCGTCAGTGAAGCCGCGCAGATCGAATGCCAATACGCGCTGATGGCTGGCGCCGGATCGCGTACGTGGGGAAGCACCAACCGCAGGGCCTGGCAACTGGTCACGGCGTGCAGGATCGTGAAGTGGTGGACCCTGGTGAAGAGATCGAGAATCAGCGCCGAGATCTCGATCAGCGGACGATCAGGCGGCGCGAGGATCGGCTGCAATCGGCTCGAGAAGCGCGGCTGGACGTAGATGTCCTGGATGCGCTGCTGGATGTTTCCCGTCAGCGCTTTGGCACCGGCATCGGGCCCGCTGAAAGCCTCCTGGATCTCGGCGAGCTGGGTCCGAGCATCGATCGGCGGCGCGGTGGCAGCGACACCGGGGCTGGGAGCATAGGCCGCCGCCCAATACGCCAGCGCGTAGACGACCTCGTCCTCGTCTCCGAGATCGAGCGCATAGCCCAGGCGCAGCAGAGGGTGAAAGGCGTGGCCCATCACGCCGTTCATCAAGATGGGGATGCTGGCGCTGAGCATCTCCTCCACGCCGAGTTCCTTTTTGCGCCGCTCGAAGTACGCGACGAAGAGGGGAAATGCGGCGAAATGACCCAGATAGTTTGTGACATCTTCAGTGTGGATCTCGGCGATATCCGGAGCGGCGAGCGGGGCCCCTCCAGCCCGGCTCCGCACGCTCTGGACGTAACGCTCGATCGTGGACTCGTCGGCGCCCATGCGCTGCAGCGCGATGAGGACCATGGGAACGTGATTGTTCCCACCAGGACCGACGACCATGTCATGCGCTCGGTTGTCGGCGAGCACAGTGGCGAGCTGGGAACGTGAGGACATCGAGGGAGTGTGGGGATCGGCGACGTTTGAGAAGATGAGGCTGGCTGCGCGCCTGCCCAGTACGTCTCTTAACCTCTCCCCCTCTCTCTCCGGCCCGCCGTCACTGATGGATCGGCTTATGCCCCCCACCATCTCCCTGCTTCTGCTCGATCGCCATCACCCGCGGTGCCGTCAATAACCCGCACGCCCTCACCTGATACTCGTCGCACCACCAATCCCCCTGCGACCGCCAGGCATCCGGGCCCACCCAGCGCAGATTCGCATCGGTGTGATGCAGGCAGGTGAATGCGTTCACGCGGCTGCCGAAAGCGGTGAGGTCGAGCCGGTGCTCGCCCGCCTTCGGCTCGCCGAGATCCAGCTGGTACGGTGGGAACGCGATCGGGCCGACGCGTTTACCATCGAGCTGGGCTACCAGCAGCGGCGCCTTGAACTGAGGCACGCGCAGGGCCAGGCGCCCACCTGGAGCGTTGAGCACGCAGTGGTAGGTGACGTTGCCGGCATAGAACGGCAGACCCTGCCGGGTCCAATCACCGAACGCGAGCTCGCGCACGGGAGCGACGATGCGCGCGTGGCGGCCGCGCAGCTCGACGCCGAAGTCGCCGAGCAGGTACATCCATTCGAGATCGGTCGCACGGCCGAAGGGCTGCTCGATCTCGATCACGTGCGCCCCCGGGAGCAGATCCGGCAGCGGCAGGGTCTGGATGGCCTCGTCGACCCACCAGGAGGTCGCTTGGTGCGGCAGCTGATGACCATCCAACCGCACGGTGGCGAGATCCAAGCCTTCGAGCGCGAGCCGCGGCTTAGCCACGGCTACCGCGGTATCGAAGCGCACGCGCAGCGTCACGCGGTGCCTCGGCGCCTCGACCGGATCGACCCACGGCTGGGCCATGCCGCCCTTGCGGTGCGGCAGCCCGATGCGGTCACGCACCAGATTGCCGATGCGCAGCACTTCCTCGGCGTTCTCCCACGGCCCGTCGCCGACGCGGAACTCGGCGCGATCCAGGAGCAGCACGTTCGGTTCGGATAAGGTGACGGGGATGGGATCGGCCAGGCGCGCCGCTTCCTTCCAGGCGAGGTTCTTCGCCACCGGGATGACGGTGTCCGCGGCCGTGGCGCGATCCAGGCGCATCAGCAGATGGCCGGCGGGCGGGCATTCCCACCACAGCTCGGTGCGACCGTCCTTCGCGGCGGTCGCCAGCGGCTCGGTCGAGCCGGTGAAGGTATCGAAGCGGGTCACCCGCCATGCGCCGCGGATCGCCAGGGTCAACCCGGCGCCGTGATCGCGGTTGGTGTTGCAGACGAACAGCCAGCGGCTGGCGCCGTCCTCACGCAGCTGGTGGAGGAGACCGTCGCCGCCCCACGCCACGCGCATCTCGATGTCACGCACCGGATCCACGGCGGCGAGCAGTTCCGCGCAGCTGATGCCGATGCGCAGGCAGCGCTCGGCGAGCGCGCGGGCGCGCTGGCTCGGCTCGGCATCGACCAACGACGGGATCTCGCCGGCGAACACCACGCGACCGCCGCCGGCGACCATCGCCTCGAGGCGGTCGAGGGTGCTCGAGCGGATGGTGCGCATGCCGGGAACGATGACCGTCTCATAGGCCATCTCGCCGACCTGGAGGCTCTTGGCGCCGGGGCCGGCCTTGGCCTTGTCCTTCGACGCCTCGAGCGGGCTCAGCGACGGCAGCAGGCTCTCGCAGACGAAGTCGAAGTCGACCAGGCCGTGCAGCAGCCAGCGGATGACGTCCTTGAAGGTCTGTTCGCGCGCGTCGCGGTCGACGCGGGTCTGGTCCTGCGGCCCCCACGACAGCCAGTACGATTCGATGGGATGGATGACGCCGACGCGGCAAACCGCGCGGCCGCGCGTGAGCGCGGTATTCAGGCGGGCGAAGTGGTTCTCGACCAGCGGATACTCGCGATGCCACGGCGAGTGCTCGTCGATGGCCGCTGGATAGTCGCGCTTGGCCTCGCCGCCCATCGACACCCACGACAGGTGCGGCACGCGCACGGTGATGCCGAGCGCCGCCTGCCAATCGCCCTGACGCTTATGGCCGGTGAAATCGAAGTCCCAGCCAGTGACGCCGTAGAGCTCGCTCATCACCCCTGGCCGGCCGTACTGCCGCGAGGCGCTCTGCGCCTGCTTGGCGGTCGAGAGCTCGATCGCGTCGCAGAGCATGTCGATGCCGGGGAGCGAGAAGCCGCGGTACGAGCGCATCGCCTCGCCGATCATCCGCGTCTGGCTCCACAGCGTGTGCTCCTCCATCATGTGGCCGGTGAAGAGGATGCCGTGCCGGTCGCACCATGCGCCGATGGTATCGGCAAACGCCGAGGCGAAGCGCTCGGCGTTGTGGTCATGGTAGCGCCAGCGCGCGCGCGAGGCCTTGCCGCCGGGCAGCTCCCAGACCAGCTCGGGCAGGAAATCGAGGAGATCCTCCTTCCAGGCCGCGCGGTAGGTGTCGAGGAAATCGTCGGTCCACGACATGATGACGTCGTCGCGGGCATCCGCGGATTTCAGCGAGCAGAACGCCTCGAAGGCCGGCTCGTCGGTGAAGATGGAAGGCACCGTCTTGCCGAACTCGGCGCCGACCGCCTTGCGGTAGCGCTCATGGGTGATCTCGATGAACTTCTCGATCGCCGGCTTGCTCAGGGTGTCGACGTAGGTCTGGTTGTTGAACCAGGGATTGTGCCAGGTCGTGCGCACGCCGGCGGTCCACAACACCGTGTCCGCGGGTGCCGCCTCGCCGTCCTTCAGGCGACGGTATGATGCGAGCATGCCCGCGACCAGTTTCACGGCGTAGCGGGCGATGGTCTTGGCGACTCCGGCGATGTAGGGCGCGGTTCCGCGATCGAACTCGGGCTTCGCGGTCAGCACCAGCTGCTTGGCCTGGTGCTTAGGATCCTTGGTCACCATCCCGCCCGCTGAACCGGACGGCCAGCGGTCCTCGTCGTACAGCCACGCGAGCATCCCCTCCTGCTTGGCCTTCGCCACGCAGGCGGTGATGTGGCCCATGAACTCCTCGCCCAGGTACTCGCTGGTGAGTCCCACGCGCGAATGCATGTGGAATCCGCCCATGCCCATCTCCTTGAGCGAGTCGATCTGGCGCAGCAGTCGCGCGCGGTCGAGCGTGCAGTTCCAGCTCCAGAACGGTGTGCCGCGGTACTCCGCGGTGGGATCCTGGAAGAGCGCCTGGTCGAGCGCGGTGGCGGAATTTTTCGGGTACAGCGGCATCGCGGCAGCGTAGGGAGGCGCCCAGCCGACCAATGGGACGAATCGGGCCGGACTAGGACGGAATGCGCCGCCTTGCCCGCGCGCGGTGGCCGCTACGGTGCTGCGCTCCCCCGGAGCACGCGCATGGCGAACTACACCATCTCGGTCATCCACGGCGACGGCATCGGACCCGAGGTTGGCGTCGAAGGCCTGAAGGTGCTCAAGGTCCTGGGCGAGAAGTGCGGTCATGTCTTCACCACCAAGGACTACATCGCTGGCGGCGCGGCCATCGATGCGCACGGCGTGCCGCTTCCCGACGATACGCTCAAAGGTGTCAAGGATTCGCATGCGTTGCTGTTTGGAGCCATCGGCGGGCCGAAGTGGGAGAAGGTGCCCCACCACATCAAGCCCGAGGCCGGCCTCTTGAAGCTGCGCAAGGAGCTCGGCGCGTTCGCCAACCTGCGCCCGGCGGCGGTGTACGACGAACTGCTCGATGCGAGCACCATCAAGCCCGAGGTGCTCAAGGGCACCGACATCATGGTGGTCCGCGAGCTCACCGGCGGCATCTACTTCGGTCAGCCACGCGGCATCAGCGGCGAGGGTCGCGAGCGCAAGGGCTTCAACACCGAGGTCTACCACGTCTACGAGATCGAGCGCATCGTGCGCATGGCCTTCGAGATCGCGCGCACTCGGCGCAAGAAGCTGTGCTCGGTCGACAAGGCGAATGTGCTCGAGTCGAGCCAGCTGTGGCGCGACACCGCCATCGCCATCGGCAAGGACTTCGCCGACGTGCAGCTCTCGCACATGTACGTCGACAACGCCGCGATGCAGCTGATCCGCGATCCGCGCCAGTTCGACGTCATCGTCACCGGCAACATCTTCGGCGACATCCTCTCCGACGAGGCCAGCCAGCTCACCGGCTCGATCGGCATGCTCGCCTCGGCCTCGGTCGGCGGCCCGGTCGGCTTCTTCGAGCCCATCCATGGTTCGGCTCCCGACATTGCCGGCCAGAAGAAGGCCAATCCGCTGGCGATGATCGGCACCGTCGGGTTGATGATGCGTTACGGCCTGAAACTCGAGCACGAAGCGCTGCTCATCGACCGCGCGATCCGCGCCGTCCTCAAGGACGGCCTACGCACCGGCGACATCAAGCAGCCCGGCTCGACCATGGTCGATACCGTGAAGATGGGCGACGCGGTGGTGGAGCGGCTGCGCAAGCTCTGAGGCTCGACGAATGGCCCAGCAGGCAGTGCGGCTCTGAGGCGGACGCGGACGGCGCCTGGCAAGGCCAGGGCTTCCCACTCTGTCCGTCTCTGCGCTTTCGCTTTCCGCTCCCTATTTCCACCCCCGCCGCCCCCGTCCGGCTCTCGACTTTCCGCTTTCCGCTTTGCGCTGTCCGCTTCCTGGCTCCCGGGTTCTAACCCATTGCCTCCGTTCCACCTGCCCGCTTTGGAACGGTCTTGCTAAAATGTCATCGTTCGCTTAAATGCGGCCCTTATGAGCACGTACCGAGTCCTTGCGATGGGCCTTGCAGTCATCGCCACCATCAACCTCACCGGCTGCGGCGCCCGCGACCTCAACTACAAGAAGGTCGAAGTCGACGAGTTGAAGAAGGAGATCCGGGATCTCGAGGCCCAGCTCGATGCCTGCGAGAAGCGCAAGGTCGACAGCATCTATCAGGCGGCCGGCAACGACCACGTCGGCGCGCAGCATGCCGCCCTCCCGGGCGTTGACATCAGCGACCGCCCGATGGAGCACGTGCTTTCCATCGAGAGCAATGTCCTCTTTGCGCCGGGCTCGGCCAAGCTGACCAGCGAAGCCAAGGCCACCCTCTCGCGCGTGATCGCAGTCATCCAGAAGGAATACCCGAACCACCTGGTCCGCGTCGACGGCTTCACCGACAACTCCAAGATCTCGCGCACCAAGGACAAGTGGGACGATAACTGGGATCTCTCTGGCGGCCGGGCCCAGGCCGTGCTGCACTACCTGCTCGACCATGGCGTCAACGCCGCCGACCTCGGCTTCGCCGGCTTCGGCGAGCAGCGCACCAAGGTGCCCAACACCAGCGAGGCGAACAAGTCGAAGAACCGCCGCGTCGAGATCGTCGTCATCCCGAAGCACTGATCCGCGGGACGTCTGCGGGACATCAGCGGGACATCAGCGGGCAAAAAGTGCCGCCCGACACCCAGGACGATCTCCTGGGTGTCGCCGTCTAGAGAGGACATCCGCCATCATGGCCACGAAGAAGGAGCCGAGCGGATTGGCCGCGGTCACGGCATGGATCGCGCTGCTGTGGCTGATCGAGCTGACCGACGTGATCGTGACGCGCATCGAGGAGCCCGGTCACGGCTACACCGGCGGCTGGCTCGACGTGCGGCTGGGCATCGTGCCGCGCACCATCCACGGCCTGCTCTGCATCCCGACCGCGCCGCTGATGCACGCCGGCTGGGCGCACCTCATGGCCAACTCGCTCGCGCTCGCGGTGCTCGGCTGGATCTGCTGCAGCTACAGCCGCAAGCTGACCGTGGCCGCCGTCGGCTACTCGGTCCTGTATTCGGGCATCCTTACTTGGGCCATAGGCGACGCCAATTCGTGCCATGTTGGAGCGAGCGGCGTGATCTTCGGGCTGATCGGTTTCCTGATCGGCAACGGCGTATTCCGCCGCGGTTTCCTGCCCCTGCTCATCGGTGTGGTGACCGCGGTGCTGTTCGCAGGCGCCCTGCCCGCGGCACTGCCGCAGTCTGCCTCATCCCAGACGGTGCCGATCAGTTGGCAGATGCACCTGGGCGGCTTGCTCGGCGGCCTCTCGGCGGCGTGGCATCTACGCAAGGAGAAGGCGTAGCGCGGACTACAGTAAGAAGACTGGAGGCGAGAAACCTCAAACGACCAACGGATCTGGTCGTGCTTCAGGCCTACCAGAAATACCAATAGTTCCCGAAGCCGGGCGCCAAGTTGCGGTGGGCGGATACAATGGGCGTAGCCCATCCGCCCACGGTTTCGTCGGCTCCGACGAAACCGTGCCGCGACAAAGCCGCGTGGGGTAGGCCCGCAGGGCCTTCGGTGCTAAGCCCCTGACTAAAAAGACAAGCCCCGGGGAAACCCCGGGGATTGTCTCGTTTCTTCTGAGCACCACCGTCCACCCAATCCGTTTCTTCCCGGG
>JBBRLJ010000066.1:0-20960 GCA_038231435.1 Planctomycetota bacterium | reverse complement strand
GGGTTGGGGGCGGAGCCCCGCTCAAGCCGGAGCGAAGCGACCGGCCGCCGAGGCCTGGTTTGCGTGAATAATGGGCCCAGCCCATCACGCAAACTTTTTGGCCAGCAGGGACAAAAAGAAGGACGACAAAGGCCGTGGGGGGCCCGGGGGGCGTAGCCCCCCGAAACATCAGCGGCCGCCGAGTCCTGGTTTGCGTGAACAATGGGCGCAGCCCATCACGCAAACTTTTTGGCCCGCAGGGCCAAAAAGAAGGACGACAAAGGCCGTGGGGGGCCCGGGGGGCGTAGCCCCCCGAAACCTAAGCAAGCGAGCCAGGACCGTGGACGAAGATGAAGATCGCCGAGCCCAGCGCCAAGACCGCCACGAAGGCCTTCATTCCCACCCACAGCCAGAAGCGGCCAGGGGTGCCATAGAACTCGCGAGGATCGCTGCCGCCGCTGGCGACGCCTCGGACCTCGCGCACGGCGCGGGCCGCGACGGCGAACTTCACGATCGCGAAGCAGGCCAGGAACAGAGACATGAAATGGGCGAGCGTCTGGCCGCGGCCCAGGGCGAGCGCCACCAGGCAGGCAGCCACCACCGCCACGGCGCCGCCAGTGCCGACCAGCAGGAGGAGCTTCGGCCAGTCGAATCCGGGGCGTGATCCAGGGAGGGGGAGGGGCGCTGCGTCCATTGTCCCCAGTCTGCCGTGCCCTCCGGGCGCGCCAGGGCCGAGGGATGCTCCACCCGGGGACGCTCCACCCAGGACGTTTTTCCCCTGCCAGGTGCTAGGGCGCCCCTGCAAGCAGCTGTCCGCTCGACTCCTTGTCGAAGGAAGCCCCGCCACTCCATGGCCGTGCGGCTTCCCTGTCCACTATCGGCCTCATGCGCGCCGAATGCCGGATCCTGTTGGTGTGCGATTCCGAAGCCGTCGCGCGCGATCTGCGCGACGAGCTCGGCGGAGAGCTGCACATCGCGGAGTCGCTATCAGGCAACGAGCCCGAGGTCTTCCAGCTGAAGCTCGATGAGATGATCGTGGCCGCCGACGACCAGCTCGAGCTGCCCGAACGCTACGATCTGGCGATCGTGGCGATGTCCTCGGGCGGCGCGGCCCAGCTGCTCTCCAGCTCGCACGCGCTGCACGTCCGCTGCACCACCATGCTGGTCATCGCCGACCAGGCCGAGTCCGGACCGGCGCCATGGAAGCGTCGCAGCCGCTTCGACCGCTGCCTGATCAAGCCGTTCACCCAGGGCGCCTTCCTCGATCGCGTCGAACAGCTGCTGGTGGTCGCCATGCAGCGCATTCCGGCGGTGATTCCGGACGACGCCTACCTGGCCTTCCTCGAGGATCTGCTCGAGGACGAGCACCGCGTCGTCGCGCCGGTCCTCGCCCCCGAGCAGGGAACGGGATTCTGCTATCCGGCGGTGACGGCGGCTTTCGGATTCACCATCGACGACCACAATCTGCTCGAGCGCCTCGCCGAGATGGGCCTATGCCGCAGGACGATCGCGCACCGCATGCGCAAGTGCCCATCGTGCGCGAGTCACCACTTGGTCTTCGGCGAAGTCTGCGCGGCCTGCGAATCCGCCGATTACCGCTACGAACCGATGCTCAAGCATCGCGCCTGCGGACACGTCGACACCCTCGCGCGCTCGCGCAAGGGCTCGGGCCTGGCGTGTGCCGGCTGCGGGCATCCGCTACTCGTGCAGGGGGCGGATCACGATCGGATCGAGAACCAGTACCGCTGCCGGGCCTGCGGCACGTGCGCCGAGAAGACGCTGATGCTCGCGCGTTGCCTCGATTGCCACCAGACCTGCACGCCCGAGCGCACCAAGGAGCTGGTGGTCCACGCCTACGAGCTGACCGCGCAAGCCGAAGAGGCGGTCGCCTCGGGCCGCATAGCCGGCTACGGTCTGGCCGCCGCGCTGCGCAACCACCAGGCGAGCCTGCACTCGCGTTCGTATTTCCTCAACGAGTTGTCGCGCGAGGTCAGCCGTTACCGCAGCTATGGGGTCCCGGCATCGCTGCTGCTCGCCCGGCTCGAGGGTCTCGAGCACTTGCGCACCTCGGCTCCCGAGCGCTTCGCCGAGTGCGCCGACGGCGCCTGGTCGGCGGTGACGGCAGTGCTGCGCAAACTCGACGTCGCCTGCGTGTGGTCAGAAGATGTGCTCGCCGTACTGCTTCCCGGCACGCCGGCCGAGGGAGCACGGCTCGTGGCGCAGCGGCTAGAGAAGCAGCTGGCGTCGCTACGCGACCTGCCTGCCGCCACCGTCGCGACCGTTTCCGCCAGTGAGGCTGGTGCGGATGCGATGCTGCGCCAGGCGCTGGCGCTGGTCGGCGTGGCCATCGATTCGCCCGACGAGGCCTTCATCGCCGACGAATTGGTGGTGATCGAGGACGACGTGGAGGCGGTGCTCGACCTGAGCGAGCTCGCGACCTGAGCCAACCGTCCCGTTCCGGCCCGGCCGGCGCCGGGAGGGGTCACAGGGGGTGATTCCGCCCGTTCCCAAGTGCATGCCGGGCAACAAGCCGCTCCCACCCGCCCTCGGCAACGCCCTGCTGGCCTACGACCAGCGCCACCAGCGCGTGATGGTGTGGCGTGGGATCGGCGAGACCGCGATCGTGGGAGGCATCGCCGTCGCCGGCATCGCCGCCGTCGACCTCTGCCTGCATCCTGGCTACGGCCTGCGCCTGGCCATGAGCCTGTCATCCCTGGCCGCGGTCTCGGGCGTCTTCATCGCCCGCTCGGTGGTGCCGTTCCTGCGCGAACCCAGCCCGATCGCCAGCGCCCGTGCGATCGAGCGCCGGGTCGGCACCCTCGACGAGCGGCTGAGCTCGGCGGTCCAGCTCGCGCTGATCCCGGCCACCGGGGTCAGCGAGTGGATGGTCAACCGCACCATCGCGCTCGCCGCGCAGGACGCGGCCTCGCTCGATCCATCTACCCTGGTCGACCACCGCCCTGCGCGACGCGCGCTCGTGCCGGCCGTCGCGCTCGCGGCGTTGATGTGCGCCGCGGGGCTGGTGCCCGGGGTGCCGTCCCTGTACTTGCGCGCGCTGCTGCCGGGTGCCGGCATCGCGCGGCCGGCGCGCGTGTCGTTGTCCGTGCTGCCTGGTGACCGGCTGCTCGCGCTCGGATCGCCGCTGGCCATCGAGGTGGCCGCCGAGCCGTCGGTGGCGGGGGCCGAGCTCGCCATCGTCTGGCAGGATGGCGTGCACGAGACCGTGACGATGACCCAGACCAGCCCGTCACGATTCGTGTATCAGCTCGGCGCCGTGACCCGCGCGTTCAGCTATGCCGCACGCGCTGGCGACGCTGAGAGCCGAGCGTTCCGGGTCTCGGTCGCGGTGCCGCCGCGCATCGACCACCTGAGCCTGCGCATCACTCCGCCGTCCTACACCGGCCTCGGCACGCGCGATGTCGATGGCGGCGACGCCGAGATCGTCGCCGGCAGCAGCGTCTCGCTCCTTGCCGAGTTGTCGGGCGAGGCGGTGTCCTCGGCGAGTGTCCTGCTCGACGGCTCCGAACAGGCGGCGTTCATCGAGCCCGCGCAGGAACACGTTGGCGCCAAGGCCCACGCCGAGCTGAGGCCCACGGCAGATCTCGCCTATGGCCTGCGCCTGGTCGGCGTCAGCGGCCTGTCGACCGAGTCTCCGCAGCGCTGGCTGCTGACGGTGGTGCCGGACAAGCCGCCGACGGTAACGCTCGCGGCTCCGACCCTGGCAGGAGGTCTGGTCGGCGCCGACGAAGCGGTGCTGATGACCGCCTCCGCGGCGGATGATCTGGGCTTGAGGCGCATCGAGCTCGAGGTCGTGCACGACCAGCAGTCGCAGCGCCGCGTCCTGCCGCTGCCAGCCGCTCCCGTCACAGGCGCCGTCCAGACGGGCGTCCAGGCGGGCGCCCAGGTGGTCGCCAAGGTGGTGAAGGATGCCGCGCTGTCCGCGACCCTCGAACTGTCGGAGTGGGGACTCGCCGATGGCGACAGCGTGACCGTCACCGCGATCGCCACCGATGTCGGCGGGCAGAGCGCCCGCAGCGAGAGCATCAACTTGGTGATCGGCAAGGCCGAGGACGGCGCGGTCGCGGCACAGGCGGAGCGGCTGCGCGCGTTGCTCGCTGACGTCGACACGCAATCGGCCTCGGTGAAGACCCAGGCGCGCGGCTGGGCTGCGCTCGCGCGCGCGGGCGTGCGCGACGACCCGTCGTCGGCGCGCGGAGATCTCGCCATCCTCGAGGACCGCGTGGGGGTCTGGCAGCACGGCTTGGGCAAGGCGGCCGCGGCATTGATCGCGGAAGGCGCGGTGAAATCCCGTGGCAACGAGGTGCGACTCGATGCCGAGCTCGGAAATCTCGGCCGCGAACTCGCCGTCTGGACCGCTGGCCAGTCAGAGCAGATGCGCGCCATCGCCGTGGCGGCCGCGGCCGGAGAGAAGCCGCCCGCCGGGCCCGCTCCGATGACGTACGGGTCCGCGGTGGCCGAGGCGGCGGTCCAGGATCTCGCGCTGTTCCGCCATGATCTCGCCATCCTGGTGGCGCGGCTCGAGGCGGATGCGCTGATCTCCCGCTGCGAGGTCTCCGACGCGCGCCTGTCGCGTTCGCTGGCGATCGTGCGTGGCGATCGCGGTTGGCGCGCCGGCACGGAGTCGCCGGGGCTTGCCGCGAGCTTCTATCGTGGGCTCGATCTGCAGGGCGAACGCGTCTTCGCCGAGACCGGCCTGCCGGTGATCGACAACCGCCAGATCCCGGACATCGGCGCCTTCAATTTCAGCGCGCGTTGGGAGGGCGAAGTACAGGTGCCCGTGGCCGGGGACTGGACATTCCAGGCCACCGCCGACGACGGCGTGCGGCTGAACGTCGCCGGCAAGGATCTGATCGGACCCGAGGCGTGGAGCGGCCATCCGCCCATCGCCTATGCCGGAACCGTGACCCTCGCCGCCGGCTGGCATCCGCTGAAGCTCGAATTCATGCAGGGGGGCGGCGGTTCGTACCTGCGTCTCGCCGCCGGGCCGGCGGGCGGTCCGCTGGTCGAGCTCGGAGCCGATCGCCTGCGCTCCCGCTCCGGCGCTCTCGATCCAGCGCTGGTGGCGGCGATGGCGTCATTGCCGCCGGGCGTCGTCGACGCCGCCGAGGAGCGGACCTCCGCATCCTTCACCGTCTTCGCCAAGGTACCGGCGACCATCGCCGCGTTCGCCGACACCGCATCAAGCGAGTCGATCAAGCGCATTGCCGACGACGCCAAGGTCGCGGGCGACGCGCTCGCCGCGATGGCGCAGGCGCGCGCCTTGTGGACGGTGACCGAACTCGACCGCTCCCTCGCTCCGATCTCGGCGATGGTCCAGGCGGCGCGGACGGCCCGCGACCAGGTGGCGGCCCAGGTGCGCGAGGTGGGCATCCGTCATCCGGCGCTCGGCGCGATGGCCGAGCTCCGCCAGGCGATGAACCGCGCCCACGATCGCCTGGAGCGCATCTACCATCTGCCCGCCGACCTGCTGCCCGCGGATCGGCGGCAATCGGCCGATCGCGCCATGGCTGCGACGCGCAGCTGGTTCGAGCAGATGCTGCGCGACGCGCCCCGCGCGCGGGCGGAGCTCCTGTCAGACGCGGGCGCCGACGCCCGCACGCGGCTATCGCAGGCGATCACCTCGCGCAAGGCCGCGGCGGTCTCGGATCTGCTACGCGAGACCATCGCCCGTGTCGACCGCATCAAGGACTCGGCGCAGGAAGCTCCAGAGATCGGCCAGTACTGGAAACGCATCGATGATCTGCTGCGCGCCACCGAGACCAGCGAGGGCGCTGCGCACCGCTTTGCGCGCGCCGATGCGGCGCGCGAAGCGCTGACCCAGCTCCAGGCGCTCAAGCAGGCCGAATCGCTGAATAAGCCCGCCGAAGCGCTGAGGCGCTATGCGGCCCTGCACGACGCGGTCGAGGAGATGGCGCAGGCCGAGCATGCCGAGGGCAAGGACACCACTGCCCGGGAGCTCGAAGTCATGGTTGGCGCCGATCGCCAGTCCGCCGACTTGCCGAAGCTGGAAGCGAGGCTGCGCGAATACGACCGCCAGGATCGCGGTTGGCAGCCGGATTCGGCGAAGGACACCGCCGCCGCCCTCAAGCAGGCGGCCGAGCGGTTGGCCCAGGCGGACGACGCGCATCGCCCCCAGGCGCTCGCCGAGGCGCGTCTCGCGACGCGCGAGGCCGCGCTGGCCACCGCCGCCGAGGGCGAGCGCCGACGCGAGGCCGCCCCCACGCCGGAGCAGAAGCGCGACCAGGCCTCTGGCTTCTCCGCGCTGGCCCACGATCTCGATCGCTTCGCGGACAAGGGCCAGGAACCCGCAGAGCTGTCGCGGCTCGCCGACCGCGCCGCCGCGCTCGCCGGCAACAAGGGCGAACAGGAGCAGCATCGCGAGAGCGCAGTGGCCGCGCCAGCATCGCCGGAAGCCGAGGCGCTCGAGAAGCTCGCGCACGATCTGGCCGAGGCCTCGGCGCATGCCGAGAAACGCCCCGAGGCACTGGCGGAGTTGAAGGTCGCGTCAGCCGAGCATCGCGACCCCGCCACCGATCCGGCGCGCGCGGCCCAGGTCGCGCAAGGCTTGGCCGAGGCCTTGACCGCGGATCAGCAGACCCGCGAGGCCGAAGCCGAAGCGCGCCACCGTTTCGCCGCGGATCAGGCGGAAGCGGCCGCCGCCGCCGAAGCCCTTGCCGCCAAGGCGGCAGCGGCGTCGGTCGCAGCCCAGGACCCCCAGACCAAGGCGGCGATGGCCGCGGTCCCGACTTCCGCCCAGCCCGCCGTCGCGGCCGCGAACGCGCTGGCCGCCAAGGCCGCCGACGGCAACTCCCCGACCGATCAGCTCGCCGACGAGGCGCGCGCCGAGGCCGCGCGCCTTGAGCAGGCGGTGGCGCGCCCGATCGCCGAGGCCTTCAAGCGCTCTGGAAATGATGCTGACGCGGCGGCCCTCGCAGATCTCGGTCGCCAGGCCGCGGCGCTGGCCGCGCGCCAACGCCAGGCCGCCGAACGGCTCGATCATCTCGAGCGCCAGCGCTTGGCCGGCCAGGAGCGCCTCGCCGAGGCCATCGATGCGGCGGTGACGCTCGCTGGCACCGAGCCGAGCGCCGAGGCGGCCCAGGCCCAGGCCCGCGCCGACGCCGCGCAGCATCAGGCCGGCATGGCCGCCACTGATGCGACCAAGGCCTGGAACGAGGCGCGTGCGCAGGCCGAACGCTCGGCCGCCGCGCCCGGCGACGCCGGTATGGCCGCCCAGGCCGCAACCAATCGCGCCACGGCGGAGGCCCAGCAGCAGCACGCCGGCCAGGCGCAGCAGGCTGCCGCGGCCGCCCAGGCCGACGCGGCCACCGCTTCCGCTGGTCAGGATGCGCTCGCGGCGGCTCCCCTGGTGGCCGCGCAGGCGCGCGGGCTCGCTGACGCCGAGAGCGCCGCACGCCGGCTCGCCGAGGCATCGGCGCCACTGGCGCAGGCCAGCGCCGATGGCGAGCGGACGGCGGCCCGCGCCGCGGCCGCGGCCGGGCGTCAAGCCGACGCGCGCATGCGCGCATCGGCCGAGGCGCTCCAGCAGCAACTTGCTTCCGCTTCCGCCACCGCTGCGGCCCTGTCCGCGAAATCGCCAGCCGAGACCTCATCGCCGTCGTCTCCTACGTCTCCTACGTCTCCTACGTCTCCTACGTCGCCTTCGTCATCGCCGTCATCGTCGCCGTCGGGGCCGTCGAACTCGGACATCGCCGCGCAGGCCATGGCTGCGATCGCGGCAGACCCAGCGAAGGCGGAATCGTTCCAGCAGGCGGCGCACATCCTCGGCGATGCCGCGGAAGCGCGGCGCATGGACGCGGCCTCGGCGGCCTCGGCGGCCTCGGCCCAGGCGCGGGCCGGGGCTCAACCCTCCGGCACGAGCGACAAGCACTCCGCGGAAGGCGATGCCGGCAGCGCGGCGAAGCTCGACCTGAAGAGCGAGAAGGACGACCGGCCGGAGTGGGCGCGGCTGTCCGACAAGGCGCGGCGCAATGTCCGGGTCGACGGCGTCGAGCGCTTCAGCGAGGAGCACCAGGAGGCCATCCGCGCCTATCTGCGCCGGCTCGGGGAGGAGAAGTGATCGCGCGCGGACTGCTCTGCGTCGCCGCGCTGCTGTCGCTATCGGAAGCCCGGCTACGCTCAGCCGAGTTGTCCGACCAGCAGGTGCTGGAGACCCTGACCACCGAATCGCCGCGCGACGTGGCGATCCGCAAGGCCCTCGAATTCATTCGCGCCAAACAGAAGCCCGACGGATCAGCGTCGGACAACGTCCCGACCGCCATCACCAGCCTGGCGATCATGGCGCATCTCGCGGCCGGACACGCGCCTGACGACGCGAGCCACGGAGCCTGGATCAAACGCGCCATCTCATTCGTGCTGAGCAAGCAGGATGAGAACGGCTATTTCGGCAGTCGCGACGGCAGCCGTATGTACGGCCACGGCATCGCGACCCTGATGCTCGCCGAGGCGCTCGGCATGTGCCGCGACGAGGAACTCGACGAGCGTATGCGCGTCGCGCTCGAACGCGCCGCCGCCGTCACCATCGCCGCCGCCAAGCTCGAGAAGGACGCCAACGCCAAGGGCGGCTGGCGCTACACCCCAGAGGATCGCGGCTCGGATCTCAGCCTCTCGGGCTGGCAGCTGATGAGCTTGCACGCCTGCGAGCAGGTCGGCATCGCGGTGCCGGTCGAGGTGGTGACCGGTGCTGTCGATTTCGGCAAGCGCATGACCACCGCCGACGGCAAGGTCGGCTATGACCACCCGGGCGACGACCATCCCCCCCTGCGCGGCCTGAGCATGCTGTGCTTCTCGATCGGCCAGCAGGACGACGCCAAGGAGGTGGCCTGCATCGCCGCGCGCATCCAGGCCGATCCGCTCGCCTGGCAGGGCCCGTGGATCTTCTACCGCGCCTACTACGACGCTGTCGGCATGAGCCGCGCCGCACCCGACCAGTGGGACGCGTACGCCCCGAAATTCGAGAAGACCCTCACCGACCACCAGAACCCCGACGGCTCCTGGCCCGCCCCACCCGGCGACGACGAAGGCGGCCAGGGCCCGGTCTACATGACCAGCATGGCCGTGCTCGCCCTCGCCGTCCAACGCCACGTCCTGCCCGCATATCAACGCTGACTGTCAGTTGGGGGGCTACGGCCCCCCAACATCGCGCTCCGCGCTGCCCCCCAGGAGGCAGGGAGAAGTGAGGTGTGGGAGCATGGCGCTTCGCGCTGCTCTTTCTGGTAGACGTTTTTCTGTGAACAGCGAGCCGCCCCGGCCTCGCGCCCATCCCCGCGCTGCTCTCGAAACAATCCTGTCTGACCGTGAATAGCGAGCCGCCCCGGCCTCGCGTCTTCAGTGAATAGCGAGCCGCCCCGGCCTCGCGCCCATCCATCATCGGAAGGCGAGGATCGTTATCGTCGGCGAGGCCAAGGCGGCGATCCCGAAGCGGTAGTCATCTACCGCGAGCGGTGAGCCAACGCCGGCATCGCCGACGAGAACGACCGCAGCCAGTTAGTCGGCGTCGCCGGAGCCACCGCCCGTGACGGGCTGGAGGCCTTGGACGCGGGGGTCGTCCTTGGGCATCAGGGCGAGGTCGAAGGTCTCGCGGGTACCTAGGCGGATGGAGCAGGCGCCGGCCTTGAGGTCGACCTTGCGGGGCTGGACCAGCTGTTCGCCGTTGCAGTAGGTGCCGTTCGAGGACAGGTCCTGGATGGCGGCCAGGCCGTCGTGGATTTGCAGGCGGACGTGGCGGCGGCTGACGGTGTTGAAATCGTGGTCGTTGTCGCGGACCTGGGATGGGGTCTTGAGGTAGGCCGAGGTCTTGCGCAGACTGACGTCGCAGGAACGGCTCCGGCCGATGGTGAACTCGACGCCCTCGCCGAGGACGTAGCATTCGCCCTCGACCATCCCAGAGGTTCCAATGAGAACGGGAACCAGATCCGTCATGAGCATCCTCGGACAGGCATTCCGCGTGAATATAACTCGGGTTGCCGGTAAACACAATCCCCGCCTGCACAGGAGATTATCGACAGTATGAACGGCCTGCTCCACATGGTGGTCTCGAATGGCGGCTTCACCGTCGTGGTGATCGCCGCGGTCTCGGTCCTCGCCCTCACCGCCGCGGTCGAGCGGGCCTGGCGGCTGCTGCCCTTGCGCGCCCGTTTCCTGGCCACCCACGCCACGGTCACCGACCGGTTGCTGCGTGGTGGGCTCGAGGAGGCCGCCCGGGCCGCCGGGAGCAAGGAGGCTGGCGACGCCATGGGGAGGGTGCTGAAGGCCGGCCTCGAGGCGCGGCGTCGGGGGCCCGAGGTCGTGCGCGTGGTCGCCCTGGACGCCGCACAGCGCGAGGTGGCGGCGCTCGAGCGGGGACTCGGCATGCTGCTGGTGGCGGCCCAGGTGGCGCCGCTCCTGGGGCTGTTGGGCACGGTCATCGGCCTCATCGAGGCCTTCAAGGCCGCGAGCGAGGCCGCCGCGGTCACCCCAGCTCTCTTGTCCGCGGGCCTGTCCAAGGCCCTGGGTACGACCGTCGCGGGCTTGTGGGTGGCCATCCCGGCCTACATCGCCTACGGCACGCTCTCGAGCCTCGCGGGCAGGCTCATCGACCAGCTCGAGCACGCGGCCACCGACCTGCCCACCATACTCCACGTCCTGCCGTCCGCGCCGGCGGCCAAGCCATGACCGCGATGCAGCCGACGTTGGGCTCACCTTGGCGATCGATGCATCGCTCACCCACCCGACGGGTGCACCCATGAGCCTACGCCGACGCCACGGTTTCCACGGTGCGTTCATCAATCTCACGCCGCTGATCGACATGTCGCTGATGCTGGTGGTGTTCTTCGTGCTCTGCCTCACCACCAGCCAGGCCTCCATCCGCGCGATGCCGGTGACGTTGCCCGAGGCCGGTACCGCCGAGGGCGCAAAGTCAGCATCGCTCGAGGTCGCGGTCGACAAATCGGGCGCGATCACCATCGAGGGCAAGGCGGTGCAGATCGCCGAGCTCCAGCAGCTGGCCGCCCACGCTGGCAGGGCCTCCGTGCTCGCCGACAAGGACGCGCGCCACGGACGGGTCGTGGAAGTCGTCGACGCTCTGCGTCGCGCCGGCGTGAAAGACGTGTACTATGCTACCACCGCTCCGCTGAAGGATTGGTGACGTGACCGACTCCAGTTCGCCACCGCCGCCACTTCCGCCGCCATTGCCGCAGACCCCGCGCAAGCCGTCGCGCTCCACCTTCCGCCCGTCCGCGCGCCTCCACGACGACCGCGACTATTCACGCGTATTCAACCGCCAGCAGAAGGCCGCGAGCCGCAGCCTGGTGGTGCTGGTGCGGCCGCGGGCCCATCCGCAGGAGCGCGGCCGTACCGTCGTGGGCCGGCTCGGCGTGATGATCTCGGTGAAAGCGGTGAAGACCGCGGTGCGCCGGCACCAGCTCAAACGCTGGGTGCGCGAGCTGTTCAGGCTGCGTCTCGCCGGGATCCTCGCCGGCCAGGACGCGGTGGTGATGTTCCGCGGCGATCCGGGGGACGATCATCGCGCGCTCGACGACGAGATCGCGGGGCTGGTGACGCGCGCCCTGGCTTCGAGTCCCCAGCCCCGTCAGGTGCCTCGTCAGCGGGATGGTCAGCGGGATCGTCAGCCGGACGGTCAGCAAAAAGCCCGCGGCCCCGATCAGGGCGATCGACGATGAGGCGCGTCCTGATCATGCTGGTGCGCGCGTACCGCGCGGTGCTCTCGCCGCTGAAGCCGCAATGCTGCCGCTACGCTCCGACCTGCTCGCAATACGCTCTCGAGGCGCTCGCGCTGCATGGGGCGTTGCGGGGGAGCTGGATGAGCGCCGCGCGCATCTGCCGCTGCCATCCATGGGGCGGACACGGATACGATCCGGTACCTCGGGAATGGTCCGTCATCCGTCGACCGTCGACCGTCGTCGGACACCCGGCGGTAAAGGGTAACTTCCCCGTGCTGTCCACGATGGACGACGGACGACGGACCACGGACGGCTCCGAGACCTAATTTTTGGGTATCGGCTTGCCGGTTATCTCGAGGCTCTGCAGTTCGAGCATGGTCTCGTTGCCGTCGAACTGGTACGCCTGCATCACGAATGTGATCGGGGAACCGGTGGGCAGCACCGCCACCGGCGATGATCCCGCGGCGACATGTTCGCAGCTGGCCTCGACCTTGCCGTCCTCGGCCATGCTCAGCTCGATCTCGACCGGCTGGGCGGGGTCCCACAGCTGGCCATATGCGATGCTGCGCGTCTTCTCCTTGTTGACGTATTGCGCGCCGTCGGGCGCGGTGAAGGCGACGCCCATGCGCTCGCTCTTGAACGCGCCACTGGAGAAGGACACCCGCACGCGGCGGCCCGCGGTCTCGACGCCCACGAGGCCGAGCAAGGTCTTGGGATGCATCCACAGCTTGGCGCGGACGGTGAAAGGCGGCGCCAACGCTTCGCGCCATGCGACGCGCGGCAGGTCGGCCTCGACCGTCGACAGCTTGGGCACGTTCTTCTTGGTCGTCCAGGTCAAGCCATGGTCACCGAAACCCAGCCCCTCGCCGACGAAATCCACGAGCATGGCCTGGTCCTTGCCCGAGAAATCGTAGGCGATGGTCAGCTGCTCGCCCTGGCGCGAGACCGTCCCGCAGACGTCCAGGCCCCCGGCGAGGCAGCGGTCGATGCTCTTGAGCCCGCGCGCCAACGGTTGGTCAGCGATCTTCTCGAGCGCGGCGCGCGCATCGGCCGATCGCCACATCCACAGGCAGGCGGCCTTGATCTGGGGGTAGTCCGGCTCCTTGTGTTCCGGAGTCTGGTCGAGCAGGTCGCGACAGGGCACGGACACACGGGCGCGTTCGGCCTTGCGCTGCTCGCCGCCGGCGTCTATCGCAAGGTACTGCACCTCGACCAGACCCCACTTCACGATCTGCACCTTGATCGGCTTGTCGTCGATGCGCGCGTCGACGCGCTTGCCCTCGATCTGGTGCTTGAGCGCTTGCTCGCCTGCTGAGGCGAGATCGCCGATGTGGGCCAGAGCCTTGAGCTGCTCCTGCGATTCGGCGGGGAATCCAGGTGCGTGCGCCTCGACGATGGCCTGGATCTCGAAGTATTTCAGCGCCCGGCGCTTGTCGTCGAGCGCCAGGGCGAGCTTGTCCCAGGCCTTGCGCTCGACCACGCTGGCCTGCGCCGCGGCGGCCGTGTTCAGTTCGCCGCGGCGTTTCGCCGCCGCTTTCTCGAGGCTGCTGGCGTCGTCGCCCGAGAGCGGGGCTTTACGCGATTCCGCGGCGACGGCGTCGACATCCGGAATGCTCGCGGCTGCCCCGATGCGGATGCGGAAGGAGTTGGCGAGCTCGGACAGCGCGGCCTCGAGCTTGGCGTTGACGTCCTTGAACGGCTGCTGCTGGGCGGCCTCGGGGCGCTTCGCGGCGAGCGCGCCGATCGCTTCCTTGGCGCCACTGAGATCCTTGTCAGCGATGCGCTTGTCGATCGCGGCCAGCTCGGTCTTGAGCGCTTCGCGCTTACTGGCGTCGACCGCGGCTTGCCGGCGTTTGACCTCGGCGGCGAGCATGTCCTTCGCGCGCGGTGTCGACCAGGCCGGATCAGCCACGAGCGCACTCAACTGGGCGAGCGCCTTGGCATGGTCCGCCGGCAGGCAGGCGATCACCGCTTTGAGCGGAGCGTCGGCGGCATCGGTGGCGGAAGCTTCGGGCTGCGCGACCACGCCATCGGTACCGGCACCGCCGGCACCGCCGCGCTTGTTCCCACCCAGGATGACGAGAATCACGGCAACCACGGCGACAGCCGCAGCGAGCGCCGCCCACTTCGCCCACGGCGCCATGGAGCCCTCGTCGCGCTTGCTCAGGCGCGGGACGCGCTTCGACAGGCTCGAGAGCGCGACGCCATGAACGGCGCCCTGCACCGCCAGCTTCATGTCGGCGGCGGTCGCGAAGCGGTCCTCGGGGGCCTTCGCCATCAGCTTCATGCACAGCTGGCGCCAGGCCTCGGGCACGTCCGGCTTGACCGTCTTCGGATCTGGCACGGGGTCGAAGACGTGTGCGCGCATCACCGACTTCGGATCGCTGCCCTTGTACGGCGGCTGGCCGGTGAGCATGTGGAAGAGGGTGGCGCCAAGGCTGTACTGGTCGCAACGGTGATCGAGCTTGAGCGCCCGCGCCTGTTCAGGGCTCATGTACATGGGCGTGCCCATGACCTTGGATTTCGACTGCGCGTCCTTCTCGTCAACAACCTCGCCGCCGACCTGCAGGGCGAGGCCGAGGTCGGCGAGCTTCACCAGCTTGGTGCTGGTGATCATGATGTTGTCAGGCTTGATGTCGCGGTGGATGATCCCGACCTTTTCAGCGTACACCAAGGCCTCGGACATGCCGGACATGATCGTGGCGATCAGCTTCTCGGGGCAGGTGCCCTCGCGCTTGATCACGTCCTTCAGCGTCTCGCCGTCGATCAGCTCCATCGAGAAGTAGTAGACCTCCTCTGGAGATCCCGGGAGCGTGGCGCTGCCGACGTCGTGGACGCTGATGATGTTGGCGTTCGAGAGCCGGCCGGCCGCACGCGCCTCCTCGACGAAGTTCTTGGCGAAGCTCGGGTCCTGGCGCGCCTGGCGCATGTTCAGGACTTTCAGCGCGACGATGCGGTCCATGCTCAGCTGGCGAGCGCGATAGACCTCGCCCATGCCGCCCTTGCCTACGAGTTCGAGAACCTCGTATCCCGCTAGCTGCTGATTGGGTTGCAGGAACTGAGCCATGTCCGGCCAAGGTCTTACCCACGGGCCTTGGAACTGGCAACCGAATAGGAAGAGGTCCTGCGCGGGGTGCTGGATACGGAGCGCCCCGATGGCGCGCCAGCCCACGGCCGCCTTTCCTCGTCGAGGCTGCGGGCTAGTGTGCGACGATGCGCCTGTCGTTGATCGGCTACCGGGCCTGCGGCAAGAGCACGGTCGGACGCCTGTTGGCGGGCATGCTCGATGTCCCGTTCGAGGACGCCGACGCAGCCATCGAGCGCGCCACCGGCTGCTCCATCCCGAGCTATTTCGCCCGCGAGGGCGAGGCGGCCTTCCGTGATCGCGAGGCCGAATGCCTGGCGGCCGTGCTCGCGGGCGAGCCCGACCTGGTGCTGGCGACCGGAGGCGGCGCGGTGCTCAGGCAGGAGAACCGACGGCTCCTGCGCGCCCTGGGCGGCCACGTGGTCTATCTCGAGGTTCCGGCCGAGGTCCTGCAGGCGCGGCTGCGCCGCGATCACGGCGACCGGCCGAGCCTGACCGGCGCGGGAGTGGCCGACGAAGTGCCCCGCCTGCTGGCCATACGCGACCCACTCTATCGCGAGACCGCCGACCTGGTGGTCCAAGCGACGGCCACACCCGAGGCTCTGGCAGGCGAGATCGTCCGGCTCATCGCCGAGGACCCGCGGCGCGATGCCGGGGATCGCGCGCGCCGCGCGCCCGGTTAGCGTCGGCCGACGAGGAGCTTCCATCCATGCCCGAGAAGCCGACGAAGCCATCGAAGATGCCGAAGTCATTGAAGTCAGCAGAGCCATCGAAGACGCATCGGCCCGGACCGCCGAACCAGGTGGGGATCAGCCGTCGCGTGCTGCTCAACGACGTCGATGCCGCCGGCGTGGTGTTCTATGCGCGGGTGATGGCGATGGCCCATGAAGCCTATGAGGAGGCCATGGCCGGAGCCGGGCTGGCGCTCGACGAACTGATGCGCGCGCGCATCGGCCTGCCGTTGGTGCATGCCGAGGCGGATTTCTCGTCGCCGCTGAGGCACGGCGAGACCGTCACGCTGCGGGTGGCGTGCACGCGCGTGGGCGAGCGCAGCGTATCCATGCGCATCGAGCTGGCGGTGGGCCCGCGCGCGGCCGCGGTGGTCACGCATGTCCACGCCTGCGTCGACATGGATCGCCTGGCGAGCCGCCCGATCCCGGCAGAGATGCGCGCGAAGCTCCTATCGCTGTCCTAGCCAGGCACGAGCGCCGTCGATCGGGGCTCGCCGTCCACCTGCAGCTTGTGGCGCCTGCGGCCTCCGCACCCTGCCGGGGTGGACCCGCTGATCGCCGACGTCGCCATCGACTGCCCCGGCAAGGACTGCTACAGCTACCGCGTCCCCGAGGATCTCGCCGAGCGTCTCGCGGTCGGTGATTGCGTTGAGGTGTCGTTCGCGCGCCGCCCGATGCGCGGGTTCGTGGTCGAACTGGCGCGGCGAGCGCCGCCAGAGGGCTTCGCGCTCAAGGACATCATCCGCCATCGCGAGGGGGTCCGCGTCCCCGCCAAGCTGCTGCAGCTGATCCGCTGGGGCGCGCGCTATTACCGTTGCTCGCTCGGCGAGTTCCTGGCCGGCTCGGTGCCGGCCCCGGTGCGCGAGGGCGTGGTTCCCGAGGAACGGTTGGTCATCACCAAGGTCGCGGCGTTCGCGGGCAAGCTGACCGCGCGGCAACGCCAGGTGGTCGATGCCCTGCCCGCGGGGGAGTCGCTGCTGCTCGCCGACGCCTCCGAGCTTGCGAAGGCCGATCGGCCGCTGTTCGAGCGTTTGGCCAAGGCCGGTGCGATCGTCATCGCCCGCGACCGCGAGGTGCGCGAGATCAGGCTCGAGGCCCGCGACGAGCGCCACGCGCTCACCGCTGAGCAGCGCACCGCTGTCGACGCCGTTGCGCAGCCGCTGGCCGCAGGCGTCCATCAGACCTTCCTGCTCTACGGCATCACCGGCTCCGGCAAGACTCTGGTCTACCTGGAGCTCGCGGCCCAGGCGATCGCGCTGGGCAAGCAGGTGCTGCTGCTGCTGCCCGAGATCGCGCTGACCCCGCAGCTGGCGGCGCGCGTGCGCCGGCGTTTCGAGCGTGTCGCGGTATGGCATTCCGGCTTCACCGATGGCGAACGCGCGCACATGTGGCGCGAGGCCGCCGCGGGCCGCTTCGATCTGGTGGTGGGCACCCGCTCGGCGCTGTTCGCGCCGCTGCCGAATCCGGGCCTGGTGATCGTCGACGAGGAGCACGAACAGTCCTACAAGCAGGAGAGCGTGCCCCGCTACCACGCCCGCGATCTGGCGATCGTGTATGGCGGTCTGGTCGGCGCGCCGGTGATCCTCGGTTCGGCGACGCCGTCACTCGAGACCGTGCACAACGCGCGCGCCGGGCGCTACAAGGTGATCACATTGATGGATCGTCCGCTCGGCGGCAAGCTGCCCTCGCCGGTGCTGATCGACATGCGCGAGGAATGCCACGCGCAGAAGCGCCAGGCCCACGTCAGCCGCGAACTCATCACCCGGCTGCGCCAGATCAAGTCGCGCGGCGAGCAGGCGATCGTGCTGCTGAACCGGCGCGGCTGGAGCCCGGTCGTCAGCTGCACCGAATGCGGCCACGCGCTGTCGTGCCCCAACTGCGACATCAGCCTCACCTACCACAAGGGGCCGGGCAAGCTGCGCTGCCACTACTGCGGCGGGGAACGCTCCATGCCGAAGACCTGCCCAGCCTGCCAGCAGCCGACCCTCGCCACCTTCGGCCTGGGCACCGAGCAGCTGGTGAGCGCGCTCGCCTACGAGGTGCCCGAGCTGAAGATCCTGCGCGTCGACGCGGACACCGTCGCCGAGCGCCAGGGCCACGCGAAACTGTTCCAGGCCTTCGCCGAAGGCGCGGCCGACTGCCTGGTGGGCACGCAGATGGTGGCGAAGGGCTTGGATTTCCCGCGCGTCACCCTGGTCGGCGTCCTGTGCGCGGACCGTGCGCTGTCGGTGCCGGATTTCCGCGCCGCCGAGCGCACCTACCAACTGGTCGCGCAGGTCTCGGGCCGTGCTGGCCGCGGCGAGCGGCCCGGCACGGTGGTGGTGCAGGCATACGACACCGAGGCCCCGCCGATCCGCTGCGCGCTCGACCATCGCCCGAAGGCGTTCGTCGACGCCGAGCTCGCGCTGCGCAAGGAATACGGCTACCCACCATACGCCGGACTGGTGCGATTCCTGTGGAGCTCCGAATCGCAGGCCGATGTGCAGCTGGTCGCGCAGGAGCACGGCGCGCGCCTCGCCTCGGCGGCCAAGGGCGAGGCGATCCTGGGGCCCAATCCCGCGGGTCTGGCCTTCCTCAAGGGTCAGCACCGTTGGCACGCCCTGGTCAAGGCATCGAGCCGCGGCGCGGCCCAATCATTCCTCGACCGGCTCGAGGCCGCGGGCGGGCTGCCGAAGATGAAGAAGGTCCACGTGGTCATCGACGTGGACCCGTATGTGACGTCGTAGGAAGCGTCGGAAGGCAGCGTCCGTGGTCCGTCGTCGACGACAGGAGCCATGGATAGACTCGCGGTTTGCCCTCCCGCTGTCGGCTGTCCGACGACGGACCACGGATGTTTTCCATCCCAACAGTTGCCACCCCCATCCTCGCAGCCACCATCGCGGCCATGAGCACCGACGCCTTCAATGCCATGGTCAAGATCGTCGAATCCCGCACCGGCTACGCGCGCCCCGCGGCCTTCGCCCTGGGATTGGCGAGCTTCGGCATCACCGATCCGACCAGGCCCGCCACCATCGGTTCGGGCGCGCGCATCCTCGACACCTGGTTCCCGGTGGTGAACTGCGGAGAGAACTACGGCACTGCCGCGGCCCTCTCGGAACTCACCGGGCACCTCTCGGGCTCGAAGAGCTACTACCTCGACCTCGATCTGGTCGAACGCCTGCTCGTGCATTTCGCGCCCTTCGCCAACGACGGTAAGCACCATGCGAACATCCACGCCGCGAGCGAGCTGCGTGAATGGCTGCGCAGCGGGCGCCAGGCGCGGGCGAATGGCATGACAGTGCCGCGCGAGGTGGTGGTCACCTTCATCGCCGATCTCGCGCACAAGCCGGTCGACGCGCACGACGTGTACCTGCGCTTGCACCTGCTCTCCACACGCAAGGTGAAGCCGCACGGGCTGAGCCTCGACGGCGTGTTCGGCTTGTTGAACAACGTCGTATGGACCAGCGAAGGGCCGTTCGATCCGGAGCACTTCGAAGGCACGCGACTGCGCGCGCGCGCGCGGGGGATCGAGCTGAAGGTCCATTCGCTGGACAAGTTCCCGCGCATGACCGATTACGTGGTGCCGTCTGGCGTGCGCATCGCCGACGCCGACCGCGTGCGCCTGGGCGCGCATCTCTCCGAAGGCACCACGGTGATGCACGAGGGCTTCTGCAATTTCAACGCCGGCACGCTCGGCAAGTCGATGGTCGAGGGTCGTATCAGCGCCGGCGTGGTGATCGGCAACGGCTCGGACATCGGCGGCGGCGCGTCCATCATGGGCACGCTCTCGGGCGGCGGGAAGGAAGTCATCCGCGTCGGCCAGAACTGCCTGCTCGGCGCCAACGCAGGGCTGGGGATCTCGCTCGGCGACAACTGTACCGTCGAGTCCGGTCTATACCTGACCTCGTCCTCGAAGGTCAAGCTGCCGGATGGCGAGGTGGTCAAGGCCGCGCAGCTGTCGGGGCGCAATGACCTGCTGTTCCGGCGCAACAGCCAGACCGGCGCCATCGAGGTGCTGTCGAAGAAGCAGGGGGGCTGGGAAG
Organism: Planctomycetota bacterium; assembly: GCA_038231435.1. GTDB lineage: Bacteria > Planctomycetota > UBA11346 > UBA11346 > UBA11346 > JACCZE01. The sequence goes on along the minus strand of JBBRLJ010000066.1, from coordinate 1,444 downwards.
GCCTCAACGCCGCTCTGCACGCGAATTGACGGCCTCCTCCCGCGTGTGGGGTCGACTCTTGAACCACCTGGCATCCACCAGGACAGGGTTCCTGAGGTACACTCTCCGGTCAGGAGTCCCTATGCGTCTCGTCGCCCTCGTCGCAGCCTTGTTGGTGTACCCCATCGCCACCAACGGCCCCACCCTATCGGCCGCGGATGCCCCGGCCGTCCCAGCCACCGGTCCGTCGACGGAGCGCATCGCCTCCTGGCTCTGCGGCGAGGGCACGGTGGCCGGCAAGGCCGCCGCCGCCGAGGCCCAGGTCGCGACGGGAGCCGAGCTGACCTCCGCGGCCGCGTCTCCCGTGCGGCTGGAGCTGTCCGAGCCCATGGCGGGCTCGATCACCTTGGCGCCTGGAACCACCGTGGCGTTCTCGATAGACACCAGCTCCGGGCGCGAGCTGGTGCTGGACGTGCGTTCTGGCGCGGTCCAGGTGGATCTCGGCGACAAGGGCGTCTACCGCTCGGTCAAGGTGCGCTGCAACGGCATCGAGGCTCGCGCCATCCGTTGTTCGCTGATCGCCGAACATCGCACGGATGCAAACTACGTGGCATTGCTCAAAGGCGCGCTGTCGGTCCACGGCACGTCCGAGAAGGATGCGAAGGCCTGGATCCAACTGAAGCCGCGCCAGGGCTTCTCCGACGATGCCAGCGGTGGGGGCATCGAGACCCTGACGGCGCGACCGCAGCTCGACGCGCCTGCCGCTTCGCGCGCGAGCATCCGTGATCAGGGGCATGGCCCGGCGGACGCTCCCGCGGGCTCATGGCGCCATGACGAGGCCGGCGCGCGCATGGTCGATGCAGCCATGGGTACCGATGCAGCGACCGGCGCCTACATCGCAGGCAGCCTGGCTCGCAACGATTCGCAAGCCGGAGCCGACGCCGTCGCGCGCGGGGCAAAGTCCGCGCCTGAGCTGGCCGCGCTGTTCGTCTCGGCCACGGCCGCATACGCGCCCGCCGCTGCCAACGACCTCGTCGCCGCCGCGGTGGTCGCGGTGCCCGACCACGCCGGCGACGTGGTGGGCGCGGTGGCCGCCATGGCTCCGGACAACGCCGCCGATATCGCGGTGGCCGCACTCTCGGCGGTCCCCGACAAGGCCGGCGACGTGATCGCCGCCGCGGTCAAGGCCGCCCCGGCATCGAAGGACGCGATCCTGGGCATCGCCTCCGCCCTAGCCCCCGACGCCGCCGCCGCGTATTCCGCCGCGAATCCATAGATCGTCCGTCGACGACAGCCGCGAGACCAAGCCCCGTCCGTCGGTTGTCCGACGACCCCCGAGCGGTCTACGCCGCGAGCGTCCGCCGAGCTCCGGTTTGGGTGAATAATGGGCGCAGCCCATCACCCAAACTTTTTCACCCGCAGGGGGAAAAGTTGTGCGTAAAAGGAAGGGTGGGGATTGGGGTAG
>JBBRLJ010000065.1:0-20978 GCA_038231435.1 Planctomycetota bacterium | reverse complement strand
ATGACCCGGCCGTCCTGCGGGTTGACGGCGAACTGGATGTTGCAGCCGCCGGTCTCGACGCCCACGGCGCGGATGATCGCGAGCGACGCGTCGCGCATGCGCTGGTATTCGCGGTCGGTGAGGGTCTGGATCGGCGCGACGGTGATCGAGTCACCGGTGTGGATGCCCATCGGATCGAGATTCTCGATCGAACAGATGATGACCACGTTGTCCTTGCGGTCGCGCATCACCTCGAGCTCGAATTCCTTCCAGCCGTACAGGCTCTCCTCGATCGACAGCTCGTGGGTGCGCGACGCCGCCAGGCCGCGCCGGCAGATGGCTTCGAACTGCTCCTCGGTGGCGGCTAAGCCACCGCCGGATCCACCCATGGTGAACGATGGACGGATCATGCATGGCAGCCCGATGCGCTTGCGCGCGGCAATGGCTTCCTCGAGGGTGGTGGCCTTCTCGGCGCGAGCCATATGCAGGCCCAGACCCTTGATGATCGCCGCGAACTCCTCGCGCGATTCGGCGCGCCTGATGACCTCGGCAGTGGCGCCGATCATCTCGACGCCGTACTCGGTGAGGGCGCCGGTCTCATACAGCGACAAGGCAGTATTCAGCGCCGTCTGGCCACCCAGGGTCGGCAGCACCGCGTCCGGGCGCTCGCGGGCGATGATCTTGCGCACCGTCTCGGGGGTGATCGGCTCGACATACGTCGCGTCGGCCATCTCCGGATCGGTCATGATGGTCGCCGGATTCGAATTCACGAGGACGATGCGGTAGCCTTCCTCGCGCAGCGCCTTGCATGCCTGGGTGCCGGAATAGTCGAATTCGCACGCCTGGCCGATGATGATCGGCCCCGAGCCTATGATCAGGATGCTCTTGAGGTCGGTGCGCTTGGGCATGGGTTCCAGCTGTGGTTCGAGACGGGCCTCAGCGGTCCTCCCGGTGCAAAAACTCGCGCAAGGCTAGGTGCGATGTCGCGTACGCAAGAGCGGCTTTCGACAACCGCGCTCATGTTCCTAACCGCATGGAGGGGCGGTACTAGCAGGACTCGTCCGGGAGCGTTCGCGAGAGGACTCTCCAGGCCGTCAGCGACCCCGCGTGCGACCGGCCGCAGGCTTGCGGATTGTACCTGCTCCCACCCCCCTTACGTCCCTGTCATGCGCGTCCTCTTCGTCGGCAACAGCCACACATTCTGCAACGCCCTGCCCTGGCAGGTCGCGGCCCTGGCTGCGTCCATCGGCGCGCCCATCGATGTTACCATGCTCACCGTTGGCGGCATGAGCCTCGAATGGCATCGCGGACAGCCCATGACGCTCGATGCGCTGCGCTTCGGCGGCTTCGACGCCGTGTCCTTCCAGCAGGTCTCGCATCCATTTCCAGGCACGGCGGCGCTGCTGCGCGATCTGGAGCCTTTGGCCGACCTCGCGCGCGCCGGCGGAGCCCGTCCGCTACTCTACGAGGTCTGGCCCGAGCAGGACCATCCCGAGAACGCTACGCCCATGAACCAGGCCTACGCGGCTGCCGAAGAGAGTCTGGGGATCGATGGCGTGCCCGCGGCCCGGGCCTGGAGCCGGGCCCTGGAGCGCGAGCCGGCACTGCCGCTGTACGACCCTTCCGATCGGCGCCACGCAGCCCCGCTCGGCAGCTATGCGGCGGCCTGCTGCTTCGTGAAGGTCCTGCTCGAACGCGATCCGCGCGGGCTGCCCGCACGCCTGGCGTGGCGCGGCACCGCGCTGGTGGATCTCGATCCGGCGCAGGCGGCGGTGGTGCAGGCGGCCGCGATGGCCTCGGCGGTATGATTGACATTCATCAGGCATCCCCGGAAATCGATCGGATGCATGGCTCAGACTGGAAACCGGCGCAGCTCGCAGCATCCCATGGCGCGTGGCTCCTGACCATCGTCTACAGCCTGTTCCACGGCGTGATGCTGCTCAATCATGGTCTGTACTGGGACGATTGGTGTATCGTCGGGTGCGACCCGCTCCTGGTCGCGAATCATCTCGATTCGCTGGGGATCCCGCTGCTCTCGAGTCTCCATGGCTTCTTCTCGGCATTGCCCTGGCCTGTAGCCGCATACCGGATCGCCACCTTCGGGTGCTATCTCGGTGCCGCGCTGGCACTCTATTCCATCCTGCGCACCATGCATCAGATCGATCCGGTCACGCGCTTGGCCGTGTGCTCGCTCTTCGCCCTGATCCCCGTCAATACCGCTCGAATCTCCATCGCCTGCTTCCATTACGCGGTTTGCTATCTGCTGTTCTTCAGCGCATTCTGGTGCGCCTCGCGCTTCACCAGCAGCGGGCGCCTCGGCTGGCGGTTGGCGGTACTGGCGCTCGCCGCACTGTCCTTCTCAACCATGTCCTTGCTGGCATTCTATCCGCTGATCGTCGCATATCTGATCTACCGTAACGTCGCCGCATTGAGAACAGGCCGGCGCGCGGCATTCGGCCTTGCGGTCCGTCACCTGGATTTCCTGCTCCTTCCTCTCGTATATTCGGTCTTCCGGCTGGCGTTCTGGAAGCCTGAGGACGCGGGTTACAACCACATCACGCTCGGCGGATTGAGGAATGCCGAAGGTATCGAACGCACGCTGAACCACCTGCTCTATGGGATGTGCTACGGCATCTTCCCGGAGTGGCCCCGGCGTACCGCGTATATCCTGTTCGCTGGCGTCGCCCTGATCACCCTCTGGCCGTTCCGGAAACGCTTCGTGGCGGACACCGGGACCTGCCTGCTCCTCATGTCCCTCGGGGGAGTCATGCTCATCCTCGGAATCTATCCGTACGTTGCCGTCGGAAAGATCCCGAGACCGTTCGACTGGGACGATCGCCACCAACTGCTCATGCCTCTCGGCATCTCCTTCATCATTTGTTTCGGACTCGCTGCGTTGCTGGATCGATCGCCCGCGTTGCGCAGACTCAAACATGCGTTGCTCATCGCATCGGTCCTCGCTGCCGGCACGATGACCATGCACCGGCATCTCGAGTACCAACGCGACTGGTATAAGCAGCTCGCGGTCATGCGGAGCATGTCCAGCAACGATCTCATCAGACGGAACACCTCATTCTGGATCAACGACCTGACCAACGATTTCAACCCGTTGGATCAGGTGTTTCGGTTCTATGAATATTGCGGAATGATGAAGATGGTCTTCGCGGATGAGACCAGGTATGCTCGCAATCTGGACGAGACGGGCACGGAGATCCCCGATCTCCATGACTTCATCCCAGGTAATTTCAACGTGAACAACTATCGCCACCGGGATCCGCGCGTGCGCGTGGAAATCCACGCGGATCGGCTTCCCAGCGTATACGCCGTGATGTCGGCGATGTTCTGGGAGCGCGTTGACGAGACACGTTTCGATGCATGGATCCACGATCTCCTGGTGGTGGATGCGTGTCCGATGACGCCTCGATGACGTCTTCGTCCTGCTCAGGCACGACGGAGCTACTCGACTCGTACCCCAAGTCCGCTCAGCCTGTCACCGATCAGAAGCATTCCGGATGCAGGCGCCTGATGCTCGCGTAACGCCCCGCCGAACCCAGCACCACGTGGTCGACCAAGGGCAGGTCGAGCACGCGGCCGGCTTCGGCGAGCCGGCGGGTGGCGCCGCGATCGGCCGCCGATGGCGCGGGATCGCCGCCCGGATGATTGTGCACGGCGACGCAGCTGGTGGCTCCCGCCGCCAGGGCCAGTCGGAAGAAGGCCCGTGGCCCAGCATCGGTTCCGTCGACGTCGCCCTTCGAGATCACCCGCGGCCTGCCGATCAGCCGGCTCTGCGGATCCAGCGGTAGGCACCACAGCTCCTCGTGGGCCAGGCTGACCGCCAACGGGCCGAGCAGCTCGGCGACCGCCTCGGGCGTCTTCAGCGTCGGCCGCTCGCGCAGGCTGCTCTGCGCCAAGCGTCGTGCGAGTTCGAAGGCGGCCGCGAGCTCGCCGGCCTTCGCCGGCCCCAGGCCGTCGTCGCGGACCAGGTCCTCGACACCGCGCCGGGCCAGGCCGACCAGGCCGTCGTGATCGCGCAGCAGCCGTTCGGCGAACGCGAGCACCCCCTCCTCGGCCGAGCCGGTGCGCAAGAGCAGCGCCATGAGCTCGATGTCGGTGAGCGATCCGATGCCGCCCGCGAGGGCCTTTTCGCGGGGCCGTTCGGCGCCGGCCGGGAAGCCATCCGCCCGGGATCCCTCACCCGCCTCGTCAGGAGTGGCGATCAGTGTCTCGTAGGAGGTCCGCGCCTCGTCGAGCCACCGCGACGCGCACATCTCGCCAGCGCTCTGTAGGCGGCGGATGAACTCGCTGGCATCCCAATGCGGCACGCCTGCTCCGACCAGCGCCGGCACCGTGGGTTCGTCCAGAGCCACCGCGGCGCGCAGGAAGCGGCGCGTCGGCTCGGGCCGGTCAATAAGCTGAGCTTCCAGCGCCAGGGGCATGCAGGTGTCCGTACAGGATGATGGCCGCCAGCCAGGCGATCGCCAGCACCGCGATCGCCAGCAGCAGCCACTTGCGGCGCGATGACTCCTGCGGCAGCGACGCCGCCGCGGTAGCGGCCCGCTCATACGCCTCGCGCGCGCTGGCGACCCATCCCGGAGCGTCGGCCTCGCCGGCCTCGAGATCGCCGGCGCGCCCGCGCTCCGCGTTCTCGGCCGCGACGCGCGCGACGGACTCGGCGGTGCGCAGGGTCGCGAGCGGTTCCGCGGAGACAGCTCCGGGGGCGAGGCTCTCGGCTTGGGTCAGCAAATCTTGGCAGGCGTGCGCGAACTGCGTCGCCATCAGCGCCTGGGCCTGCACCGCGCGCAGCCGCGACTGCCTAGCGGCGGTCACGGCCGCCTCGGCGCGATCCCCGCGCGGACGCACAGGTGGTGGCGCGGGCTCGAAGCGCAGCGGCAGCGGCAGATCCTGCGGCAGCGCGAGCACGCGCACGATCCACACGCCGAACAGCACCAGGCAGGAGAACACCAGCAGCGCGCCGATGACCGAGCCGCACGCAGAGAAGACCACGAGCGGATCCATGAGGGTCTCCGATCGTAGTCCGCGGCCAGCTCCAGTCCATGTCCACGGGGCCAGCAGGCCGGGCTTTGAGCGTCGAGGCGAGTGCGCATGGCATCTGTCGCAACCCTGGCGGCGGTGTATACTTGTATGGGGGTTCAGATGGCTTCACGCAGTGGGCAGTCTTCGGGATCGTCCGCCAGAAGCGTTGCCGCCGGGCCGCAGGCGGCCGCCATGCTCGCGCGCATCCAGGAGCACATCCTGGGCGACCTCGAGACCACGGTGCGATGGTTCTACGCGCAGATGCCACAGACCTACTTCCAGGTCACCAGCCCCGGCGAGCAGGCCCTCCATCTCGAGATGATCCATATGGTCAGGCGCGCGGACGAACCGCGCTTGAGCGTGATCGACGACAGCTCGAGCGGTAAGCTGCTGGTGTTCGGCAAACCCGACCTGCATTCGCTGCTCGACGTGATGGCGCTGGTCGAGACCCGGGGAGCGGACACCAAGGGCTTCTCCGAACGCCTGATCCACCGCGTCGAGCTGCACACCAGCCGCGATCGCGGCTTATTCCTCTACGCGTTCTGCTACGGTAAGGATCAGCTGCCCGCCACTCCGAATCTGGCCGCCCATCGCGCCAAGATCCTGGAAGCGGCGTGCGCTGGCGATGACGGCTGCTCGACCGTCGCCGGGCGGTTCCTCGACGCGGTCGATCCGGGCTACCTCGCGCGCTCGAACGTCGAACGCGTGGTCCGCCACATCCGCGCCTGGAGTTCGCTCGCCTCCGAAGAGGACATCCACCTCGCCCACGACCACGGCGACGACCACGCCACCCGCATCCTCGTGGCCACCGCCGGCGTCACGCCCTGGGAGCTCCTCGGCCATGCCGCGCGCGTGATGCGTCGGCACGGACTGACGCTCGCACGGGGCTACCTCGACTACGTGCCGGCGGTCGCGGGCGGCGCCAAGGCGATCATCGCCACCATCTACGTCACCACCGCCGCGGGCAAGACGCTCGGCGACAAGCTCATCGGCCTGGTCGAAGACGATCTGCGCCAGGTGCGCCGGCAATACCAGGATGGCCTGGCGGCGCGCTACCTCGATGGCAGCTATGGCCTCGATCAGCTGGCGCTCCTGCGCGCCGCGATCGGCTTCTCGACCTACCTGCTCGCCCACGACTATCCGTACCTCGATGTCACCGAGGTCGGCGAGGAGGTGGTCGCGTCGCAGGGCGATCTTTGCCGCGAGCTGTGCGATCTGATCTCGGCGCGCTTCCATCCGGGCGCGCGACCCGGAAGCGCCACGTGGGAGAAACGCCAGCAAGCGGCGCTGGCCAAGGCCCATGCGATCGAGCCGCGCAGCCATGCCGCGGTGCTCGAGGGCATGCTCGCGTTCGTCGGGGCGATGCGCCTGACCAACGCCTTCCGCCCCGAACGTCTCGGACTCGCGTTCAAGCTCGATCCCGAGGTGCTGCCTGCGGCGCGCTTCACCCATCGCCCGTACGGGATGTTCTACTTCCATGGTCCGCAGGCGCGCGGCTTCCACATCCGCTTCCGCGCCTCGGCGCGTGGCGGGCTGCGCGTGCTGATCCCACGCAATCCCGGCCAGTACGAGCGCGCGCGAGATGGAGTGCTCAAGGAGGTCTACGACCTCGCTTGGGCCCAGCAGCTGAAGAACAAGGACATACCCGAGGGCGGCAGCAAGTGCATCGCCCTGGTCGAGCCCGGCGGCAACGCCGACGGCGCGGTCAGGCAGCTGGTCGATTCGCTGCTCGACCTCATCCTGCCGCCCGAGTCGGTGCCCGATGTGGTCGGCGCGCACGGCGAGAAACGCGAAGCGGACCTGATCTTCCTCGGTCCCGACGAGAACATGACGCCGGAACGCATCTCGTGGGTGGCGGCGCGCGCAAAATCGCGCGGCCTGCCGCACCACGCCACGCTGATGTCGTCCAAGCCCGGTTCGGGGATCAACCACAAGGAATTCGGCGTCACCTCCGAGGGCATTTTCCGCTGGATCAGCCTGGTGCTGCCGCTGGTCGGCATCCCCGAAGGGAAGCCGTATACGGTCAAGATCACCGGCGGCCCCGACGGCGACGTCGGCGGCAACCTGATCAAGGTGCTCGAGCGCGAGCACGGCTCGCGCGCCAAGGTGGTTGCGATCGCCGACGGCACCGGCAGCGCGACTGATCCCAAGGGCCTCGACTGGAAGGAGCTGCTGCGCCTGGTGCGCGAGAGCCAGGGCATCGCGCGCTTCAACGCCGCGCGCCTGTCGCGCGAGGGCAAGGTCACCGCCGCGACCGACAAGGCAGGCGAGGACCTGCGCAATTCGCTGCACAACACCGTTCCAGCCGACCTGTTCGTGCCGTGCGGAGGACGTCCCTACACCATCAACGACGAGAACTGGAAGCAATTCCTTGGCGCTGATGGGAAGCCGACCGCGCGCGCGATGGTCGAGGGCGCGAACATCTTCCTGACCCCGGCGGCGCGGCGCCATCTCGAGGACGCAGGCTTGATCGACATCAAGGACTCGTCCGCCAACAAGGGCGGGGTGATCTGCTCGAGCTACGAGGTGCTCGCCGGCCTGGTGCTCAGCGACGATGAGTTCATCGCGGTCAAGGAACGCTACGTCGCCGAGGTGCTCGAGATCATCCGCGAACGCGCGCGCGCCGAGGCCCAGGCCCTGATCGCCGCCTGGAAGCGCCGCGGGCATGCGGCGCGCTTGAGCGATCTGTCGCAGCAGCTGAGCGAGGAGATCAACCGCGTCAGCGGCCTGCTCGAGCCGGCCATCGACGCGCATCTCGCCGACCCGGACATGGCCGAGACCTGGACGCGGCATCTCCAGGCGCACTGCCCGCCGCTCCTGGTCGAGCGCTGGCGGGAGCGCATCGAGACGCGCATCCCGCGCCCGCATCGCGTCGCCATCCTCTCCAAGCGCCTCGCCAGCCGCATGGTCTACAAGGAAGGCCTCACCTGGTGCAAGACCTACCTGACCGAGAACCGACTGTGGGACACCCTGTCCACCTACCTGCAGGCCGAGAACCGCATGGCCCAGGTGTGCGAGCGCCTCGCCGGCATGGATCTGCCGGGTGGAGACGAGCTGTTGAAAGTGATCGCGGCTGGAGCGCAACGCGAGCTGGTGAGGCGACAACTGGGGCAGGAGTTCTAGCGGCGCGCAGCGCCGCGTGTTTGCTGGGCCGTGCTTGGTGCGTGGTGGCAGAAAACCATACACCCTACACCACACATTCCCCGATTACCCATTTCCCGTCATTCCCTCAGGCATAACGTCGCAGCACTATGTGCGGAATAGCCGGGTATATCGGTCATAAAGTCGCGGATCAGGTGCTGATCGTCGCGCTCGAGCGGCTCAAGTACCGGGGCTACGATTCGGCGGGCATGGCGATCCTCAATGGCGGGGACATCCATCTGCGCAAGGCCGCGGGCAAGCTCAAGGCGCTGTCGGACAAGATCGAGGCGTACCCCGTCGAGGGACATTGCGGCATCGCCCACACCCGCTGGGCCACCCACGGTGCGCCCACCGAGATCAACTGCCATCCGCACACCAGCACCGACGGCAAGGTGGCGGTGGTGCACAACGGCATCATCGAGAACCATGAGACGCTGCGCCGCGAGCTCCAGGAGCGCGGCTGCATCTTCGTCAGCGAGACCGACACCGAGGTCATCCCGCAGCTGGTCGCGACACTCTACGCCACCACCTGCAAGGGCGACCCGGCCGCGGCGGTGCGCGAGGCGGTCAAGCGCCTGCATGGGCAGTTCGCGTTCGCCGCGGTGTTCAGCGACCAGCCCGACCGCATCCTCGCCGCCCGCCAGGGCTCTCCCCTGCTGGTGGGACGCGGCAAGAAGGAGCTGCTGGTCGCCTCCGACGTGCCGGCGCTGCTGCCGCATGCCACCGAGGTGATGTTCCTCGAGGACGGCCATTACGCGGATCTCGACGGCGACCGGGTGACCATCTCCACCTTCGCCGGTGCCGCCGTGCCCGAGACGTTCAAGACCATCGAGATCACCGCCGATGCAGTCAGCAAGGGCGACTACGACAGCTTCATGGCGAAGGAGATCGCCGAGCAGCCGTCGGTGCTCGCACGCCTGCTCGACAGCCGCCTGCGCGCCGGTCACCTGGTCGAGCCCGACCTCGGCCTCGATCTCGCCGGGGTCAACCACATCGTCTTCCTCGCCTGCGGCACCAGCTGGCACGCGGCGCTGCTCGGCAAGCGCTTCCTCGAGCAGCTGGCGCGCGTCCATGTCGAGGTCGACATCTCGAGCGAATACCGCTACCGCAACCCCATCGCCTCGGGCGACACCCTGGTGGTGGCGATCAGCCAGTCCGGCGAGACCGCCGACACCCTCGCCGGCCTGCGCCTGGCGCGCGCCAAGTTCATCCCGGTGGTGGGCCTGGTGAACGTCGTCACCTCGACCATCGCCCGCGAATCCAACGGCGTGATGCCGCTGATGGCTGGCCCCGAGATCGGCGTCGCCAGCACCAAGGCCTATACCGCGCAGATCATGGCGCTCTACCTCTTCGCGCTGCAAGTGGCCCGCGCCAAGGGCCTGCTCACCCAGGAAGCCGAGGAGACCGCGCTGTCCTCAGCCAGGCTGGTGGTAGAGCAGGCCGCCGCCACCCTGCCGCTGTGCGAGGACGCGGTCGCCGAGGCAGCGGACCTGTTCACCTCGGCCGACGCCACCGTATTCCTCGGTCGCGGCGGCGAGCACCCGACCGCGCTCGAGGGCGCGCTCAAGCTCAAGGAGATCGCCTACGTCCACGCCATCGGCTACCCCGCTGGCGAGTTCAAGCATGGCCCGATCGCCCTGGTCACCCGCCAGCTGCCGGTGGTGTGCATCTGCCCGCGCGACTCGATGTACGAGAAGATGCTCTCAAACCTGCAGGAGGTGCGCGCCCGCTCCGGCCGCATCATCACCGTCGGCCAGGACGGCGATCGCGCCCTGCTCGACCTCAGCGACCACCTCTTCCCGGTCGCCCTGGCCAAGGACGACCTGCTGCAGCCGATCCTCTCGATCCTGCCGTTGCAACGCTACGCCTACCACGTGGCGCGCCGCCGCGACTGCGACGTCGACCAGCCGCGCAATCTGGCCAAATCGGTGACCGTGGAGTGACCCTGTCCAGGACGGACGGAGCGATCCCTGATCCCATTCTGGAGCTTCTGCGTTTGCACGTCCTGAGGATGGGCCAATGCTGTTGGAACCGGTATGCCACCATGTGACCGTTTCCGTATGGCTCGTTGTCCGGTATCGCGAGCATGATGCGGATGATCGCGTCCGTTGCTTGGGAACGCCCGTTCGTGCGCTTCCTCGTAGTCGGCGCGCTGAATACCGCCATCGGCTACGGTATCTATGCGCTACTGATCCTCGCGGGCTCGCCGGCATCCGCCGCCTTGCTCCTCGCGACCTGCGTAGGCGTGGCATTCAACTTCGCCATCGCCCGCACGCTGGTATTCCGCGCGCGGGGATACGGGGCCCTCGCGCGTTTTCTACTGGTGTACACGGGGTCATACCTGCTGAACCTGGGACTGCTCAGGATCGTGCGCGGTGCCTGGATCGCCGATCCGTTGCTGGCGCAGCTGCTGTGCCTGCCGATCGTGGTTATCGCAACTTGGGGCGCGCTGCGCGCCTTCGTATTTCCGGACAAGGCCGCGACATGACCGATCAACCAGAGCGACGCAAGCTCATCAGCATCGTCACTCCCTGCTACAACGAGGAGGACAACGTCGAGGAATGCCATCGGGTGGTGTCGAAGATCTTCGCCGACAGCCTGCCGGGCTATGACCTCGAACACATCTTCTGCGACAACGCCTCTCGAGACGGGACGCCGGAAGCGCTGCGTCGCATGGCGCTCGAGGACCCGCGAGTGAAGGTGATCTTCAACGCGCGCAACTTCGGCCCCTTCCGATCCACGTTCAATGGCGTGCTCGCCACCAGCGGCGACGCGGTGGTCGTATTACTCGCCGCCGACTTGCAGGACCCCCCGGAAGTGATCGTCGACTTCGTCCGTAAGTGGGAGGAAGGCCATCAGGTGATCTATGGCATCCGTGCCAACCGCGAAGAAGGGTTGATGATGCGCATCGTGCGCAAGGCGTACTACCGAGCGGTGAGCCGTTTCGCCGACATCCACATCCCGCCCGATGTGGGCGAATTCCAACTCGTCGACCGCTGCGTGATCACTGCGCTGCGGAAATTCGACGACCACTATCCGTACATCCGCGGCATGATCGCCAGCTGTGGGTTCCGCACCACCGGCGTCGCCTACACCTGGAAGGCGCGCAAGCGCGGCTTCTCGAAGAACCGGCTCTTCCATCTCGTCGACCAGGGCCTGAACGGCCTGATCTCGTTCACCAACCTGCCCATGCGCATGTGCATGCTCCTCGGCTTCATCCTGGCAGGACTGAGCATCGCCTTCGCGATCGCGACCCTGATCATCAATCTGATCAACCTGGGCACGCTGGCTCCTCCCGGCATCCCTACTCTGATCGTGGCGATTTTCTTCTTCTCGGGCATCCAGATGTTTTTCTTCGGCATCCTCGGCGAATACGTCAGCGCCATCCACTTCCAGGTGCGCAAACGACCGTTGGTGACTGAGCAGGGGCGGTTGAATTTTACCGACACTCCGGCGGTGGAACCGCCGAGGTGATCGAGCGCTACTCCCTGGTTCACATGTTCTGCCAGGAATCAACCAGCGAGTTCAGACGTCCAGCAGCTGCTTCCGTTCCCACTCGCTGACCTGGGCCATCGAACCGTTCCAATCCCCCATGCGCAGGCGAAGGTAGGTCTCGTGGAAGCGCTCGCCGAGAGCAGCGCGCAGCACCGGATCGGCGGTGAACGCGCGCAGCGCGTCGAGCAGGTTTCCAGGCAGCAGCTTGGCGCCACCCAGATCGCGGCTCTCATACATGTTGATGTCCATGCGCTTGCCGGGAGCGGTCTTCTTGCGCACGCCATCGAGCCCCGCGGCGAGCAGGCCGGCTTGGAGTAGGTACGGGTTCGCGGCCCCGTCGCCGAGCCGGAACTCGAAGCGGTCGCCGGCGGGAATTCGCACCATGTGGCTGCGGTTGTTGCCGCCGTAGGACACGGTGCGCGGAGCCCAGGTTGAACCGGAGTCGGTGCGCGCCGCGTTGAGGCGCTTGTAGCTGTTCACAGTGGGGTTGGTGACCGCGCACAACGCCTGCGCGTGGTCGAGGACGCCACCCAGGAAATGGTAGGCGAGCTGCGACAGCCCGAGATCACCCTTCTGGTCGACGAACTGGTTCTTTTTTCCTGTCTTGTCCCACAGAGATACATGGCAATGGCAGCCATTGCCGGTGAGGTGCGAGAACGGCTTGGGCATGAAGGTCGCGCGCAACCCGTGCTTCTCGGCAAGCGACCTGACCATGAACTTGAAGAATGCGTGGCGGTCGGCGGTGACCAGCGCGTCGGCGTACTTCCAGTTCATCTCGAACTGGCCGTTGGCGTCCTCGTGATCGTTCTGATAGGGCTGCCAGCCGAGCGACTGCATGGCATCGCAGATCTCCTTGATGAGATCGAATCGCCGCATCAGCGCCGCCTGGTCGTAGCAGGGCTTCGCGGCCGCGTCGAGCGGATCGGCGGGCCCCGAGCCATCGGCCGCGAGCAGGAAGAACTCGGGCTCGACGCCGGTTTTCATCACGTGGCCAGCGGCCGTGGCCGCCTCGAGCTGGCGTCCGAGCACCGCGCGCGGGGCGTGCTCGACGAGTTTGCCATCCATCATCAGGTCACCGGTCAACCAGGCGACCCCAATTCGCCACGGCAGCATGGTGAGGGTCGACTCGTCGGGCATCACCACGATGTCCGGGAAAGCTGGCGTCATGTCGAGGTGGGTGGCAAAGCCGGCAAAGGCGGCGCCTTCACCGGCGATGATGTCGATGGCGCGGGCCGGGACGAGCTTCGAACGCATGACGCCGGCAAGGTCGACGAAGCTGACCAGGAAGTAGTCGATCTTTTCGGACTTCGCGATCGAGCTCAGCATCAGGGGCCTCTTTGGGACGTTGTGACTGCACTATTGTCGAGGTCGGGTCGGGTCGGAATCGGACAGATTCGGGCGGGAATCAGGCGGGGAAGAATGCCTTCAGCCACAGATGAGCCATCAGGATGGTGCGCAGCGAACGCGTATGGTTCGCCGCCCCCGAGCGGTGCTCCTCGAGCAGCGCCGAGACCGCGGGACGGTTGAAGATGCCGTTGGTCTCGCTTTCGATGACCGACTTGGCCCAACCGTAGAGCGGCCCCTGCAGCCAGTTGCCGATGGGCGTAGTGGGCATGCGCTTCTTACCGTACACGAACTGCTCGGGAAAGATCTTCGCGGCGTAGGCCTTCAAGTAGGCCTTGCCCACGCCCTCTTGGATCTTGCGGCCGACCGGCAGGCGGGTGAACAACTCCATCACGCGGTGGTCGAGGAATGGCGAGCGGCCCTCGGTCGACCAGCCGGCGCCCATGCGGTCGCCCTTGACCAAGTTGTTGCCGGGCATCAGCGACGTGCACTCGTAGGCGATCACCTGCTCGACGGGATCGAGATCCTGCCACGGTTCGATGATCTCGCCGAAGCGGTCGAGGGGATCGGTGGTGCCGCGGGTGAGATCCGGAGAGAGCAGGCGTGCCCGGGCCCCCTCGTCCATGTAGCAGATGGTATCGAAGTAGGCCTTGAGCGGGAAATTGGTGCGCGCGTTGGCGTGGAAGAAATTGACGTTGTGGTTGAAGCCGAACAGTGCCTCATCGGGGCCGTCGCCTGAGAACATCACGATCTTCTTCTGGCGATTCGCCTTGCGCGCGAGCACGTAGAACAGGAAGAACGAGAAGTCGCCGTGCGGCTGCTCGGCATGACGCACGACCTGGTCGGCGATCTCGGGGATCATCGACCACTCGATGTCAGCTGGCTCGAGATCGATGCCCAGGATCGATGCGGCCTGCTGCGAATAATCGTATTCGGAGTAGTCCTGCTCCTTGAAGCGCAGGCCGATGGCCGGCAGGCGCGGGCGGTTCCACTGCGTACGCAGGTGGCTCGCCACCACCGACGAATCGATGCCGCCGCTGAGGTAGAGGCCGCCTTCGACGTCGAAGCGCATCTGCATGCGCACCGCGTCGTCGAGCAGAGACTTGAGCTCATCGAAGCCCGGCTCGCGGCGCTCGTCGAACAAGGGCCAGTTCCACCAGCGCACCTGCTCGGTGGGCTTGCCCGGCTTGAAGCGCAGGAAAGTACCAGGCTCAAGGTGGCGGATGCCGGCGAAGCAAGTGCGCGGTGGCGGGCAGTAGTTAAATGAGAAGGTCTGCACCAGGCCGTCGCGGTCGATCTCCTTGCGCATGCCGGGCAGCGAGAGTAGGCCCTTGATCTCGCTGCAGAAGGCGGTGCCGCCCTGGTGGTCGGCGATGAACATCGGCTTGATGCCGAATCGATCGCGAACTAGGATGCCGGTATTCGCCGTCTTGTCCCAGATGAAGAATGCGAACATGCCGATGAGGCGCTGCAGCATCGCCTCGCCTTCCTCGCGCCACAGGTGAACGAGCACCTCGGTGTCGCAACGGGATTTGAAGACGTAGCCCTTGGCCTTCAGCTCCTCGCGCAGCTCGACGTAGTTGTAAATCTCGCCGTTGAACACCACCCACACCGAATCGTCGGTGTTGGACATCGGCTGGTGGCCGTTCTTCGGATCGACGACCGCCAAGCGCGCGTGGCCGAGGATGGCGTGGCCGAGGTCCTCGACGCCCGCCTCGTCGACGCCGCGGTAGCGGATGCATGCGATCATCTCGGCGACCTGCGCCGGCTCGGCCGACCTGCTGCCTACCACTCCTGCAACGCCGCACATCGTGCATCCCTCCGGAGGAATCGGCCTTTCCGGCCACGTCCCCACGCTGTCGGGGGCGGGACGCACGGTATGGACGCGTGGTGTCGTGCGCAAGCGGTGCGCTCGCGCCACTCTGGCTCGGACGTCCGCAAGAGCTGGTTTTCTCGTGGTTTGCGGTTGACACTCCGGACACCTCGTCAAACATGCCGCCTGTAGCCGTACTGGTGCAGCGCTCGCATTCGCGGCAGCCTCGGATCGGTGACCGGAGCGACCTCAGATGGCCGATCTGGCCAATTACATCGTCCACTTGCCCAGCGACCGGGATGCGATGTTGACGTCGATGGGCCTCGGCTCGATCGATGATCTCTTCACCGCCATCCCCAAAGACCTGCGTTTCTCCAGAGCGCTCGATGTCCCCGCCGCGATGTCCGAATGGGCGCTCGACGCCCATCTGCGTGCCCTCGCGGACCGCAATGCCACCACCCGCACGCACCTCAGCTTCCTCGGCGGCGGGATGTACGATCATCACGTCCCTGCGGTGGTCGATGCCATCGCCAGCCGCGGCGAATTCCTGACCGCGTACACCCCCTATCAACCCGAGATGAGCCAGGGCCTGCTGCAGGCGTTGGCCGAGTACCAACAGGCAATCGGCGCGATCACCGGCCTGCCGGTGGTCAACTCGTCATCCTACGATGGCGCCACCGCCCTAGCCGACGCGGCGTGGGTGGGACGCCAGGCACTGGCGATGAAAGCCGGATCAGGCGCCACGCCCGTGGTCATCGCCGCCGCCACGCTTTGGCCGCAGCACCGCGAGGTCCTGGGTACCTACATGTATGGCCGTGGCGTCGACCTCGCCGACCTGCCTTGCGAAGCAGAGTCTGGGCGGGTCGACCTGGCGGCGCTCGAACGCCTCCTCGCTGCCTCATCGCCGGCGGTGGTGCTGGTGCAGTCTCCCAATCGCTTTGGTGTGATCGAGCACGTGGCGAAGATCTCCGAAGTCTGCCGCCGCCACGGCGCGATCACCGCGGTGTCGTGGAATCCACTGCTCAGCGGCCTGCTGCAGGTGCCCGGCGAGCAGGGCGCCGACATCGTCTGCGGCGAAGGCCAGCCGTTGGGCATCCCGCTGTGCGCCGGCGGACCGACACTGGGTTTCCTCGCCTGCCGCAAGGATCTGCGCCGGCACATGCCCGGGCGCCTGGTGGGCAAGGTCGCCGATATCTACGGTAATCCCGCGTACGCGCTGGTGCACGAGGACCGCGAGCAGCACGTCGCGCGCGAGAAGGCGACCAGCAACATCTGCTCGAACCAGGCACTGTGCAGCGTGCGCGCCGCCATCTACCTCAGCCTGCTCGGCGACACCGGGCTGCGCCGCCTCGCGCGCATCATCGCCGCCAAGACCCAGTTCCTCGCGGACGCGCTCACGCGCATCCCGGGCGTGCGCCGGGCCTGCGGCGCGCCGGTCTTCAACGAGTTCCTGGTCACCGTACCCAGATCGACCGAGACTCTCGCGCGGCTGCTCGACGGCGGGATCCTCGGCGGCCTCGATGGCGCGACGCTCGGCCGCCCCGGCACCATCCTGGTGGCGGTCACCGAAACCAAGACCAGGGCTGAACTCGAGCGCATGGCCGCCGCATTCGCGAAGGCGGTGGCGTGATGAAGCCCACCCTGATCGAGAGTAGCCGGCCCGGAGCCGGCGGCGCCTGGGTGCGCGACGGTGAATTTCCGGCCGACGCCGAGCCCGACCTCGGCGATTTGCCGCGTCGCGTCACGTCGCTTGCCCTGCCCGAGGTCGCCGAGGTCGAAGTCGTCCGCCATTTCACCCAGCTCAGCAGCCGCAGCCACGGCGTCGACAACGGGGCCTATCCGCTCGGCTCCTGCACGATGAAGTACAACCCGAAGCGCCATGACGCGAACGCCAACCTGCCGGGCTTCCGCCACGTCCACCCCCTGCAGCCCGAGTCCACCATCCAAGGCGTGCTCGCACTACTGCACGCGCTCGCGCGGCACATCGCCGAACTCACCGGCGTCGACGAAGTCTGCCTGCAGCCGGCGGCCGGCGCACATGGCGAACTCACCGGCCTGCTCATCATCAAGAAGCATTTCGAGAAACTCGCGGCGAAAGGCGGAGAAAAACGCGACATCCTGCTGATCGCCGACTCGGCGCACGGTACCAATCCCTCGTCAGCGTCGATGGCCGGCTTCACCTGCCGCATCGTCGCGACCGACGCGTCCGGCCTGATGGATCTCGACGCGCTCGCGCGCGCGCTCGAAGGCGGGGGCATCGCTGGGCTGATGCTCACCAATCCTTCCACGCTGGGCCTGTTCGAATCCAACATCGCGCGCATCGCCGCGATGGTCCACGCCAAGGGCGGACTGCTGTATTACGATGGCGCGAACCTCAATGCGCTGATGGGCCTGGTCCGTCCGGGCGACATGGGCTTCGATGTCGTGCACATCAATACCCACAAGACGTTGTCCACCCCGCACGGCGGCGGCGGCCCGGGGGCCGGCCCGGTGGGCGTGAAGCGCTTCCTCGCCGAGCATTTCCCAAAGCCGGTGGTGCGCCTCGACGCCCAGGGCCATTTCTCGCTAGACGATGGCATGCGCGACTCGATCGGCCGGATGAAGTCGCATCTGGGTCACATCGGCGTGCTGATCCGCGCTTACTGCTACATCCTCTCGATGGGCCCCGATGGACTGCGCGAGGCATCCCAGGATGCGGTGCTGAACGCCAACTACCTGCAGCACCACCTGCGCGGGATCCTGCCACCCGCCTTCGACAAGCACTGCATGCACGAATGCCTGCTATCTGGCAGGTCTCTACCGATCACCCCCTACAGCTTCGCCAAGCGCCTGATCGACCTCGGCATCCATCCTCCCACCCTGGTCGGAGCGGGCTGCGTATACTTCCCCAAGCACCTGCACAACAGCATGCTCATCGAGCCGACCGAGACCGAGTCCAAGGCCAGCCTCGACGCCATCATCGCGGCGTTCAACGAGGTCAATCGCGAAGCCTGCGCCGACAGCGAATTCGTCAATGCGGCGCCGCACACCGGGTCGACACGCAAGGTGCCCGAGGGGTCGAAGGCGTTGGATCCGCGAGGATAAGGTAGTACGCAGGGGACTCTACCGAAGCCGTTTCTCCGTTTGCCGCCACACGCTCTTCGACAATGCTACCATTCCACATGGCGTTCAGAGGGCCTATTTTCCAGAACAGGTACGTGATCACCAGTTCGCTCCGAAGTGACTGCATATTCCTTATGACATATCCAGATACCCATGGTTGTTCATTTCTCGAGGCAACGGCATGAACCACCACCCCGAGCGTCCCAAGCTCATCAGCATCGTCACTCCGTGCTACAACGAGGAAGACAACGTCGAGGAGTGCCACCGGGTGGTGGCACGGATCTTCGCTGAGAGCCTCCCGACTTACGACTTCGAACACATCTTCTGCGACAATGCTTCGCGCGACGGCACACCCGCCACGCTGCGTCGCATGGCTCTTGAGGATCCGCGTGTGAAGGTGATCTTCAACGCCCGAAACTTCGGCCCCTTCCGCTCCACCTTCAATGGGGTCCTCGCCACCAGTGGAGATGCGGTGGTCGTCCTGCTCGCCGCAGACCTCCAGGATCCTCCCGAGATCATCATCAACTTCGTCCGCAAGTGGGAAGAAGGCCATCAGGTCATCTACGGTATCCGCGCCAACCGCGAAGAGGGTCTGCTGATGCGCATCGTGCGCAAAGTCTACTACCGCGCGGTGAGCCGATTCGCCGACATCCACATCCCGCCCGATGTGGGCGAGTTCCAACTCGTCGACCGTTGCGTGATCACCGCGCTGCGCAAATTCGATGACCACTATCCCTATATCCGGGGCATGATCGCCAGCTGCGGTTTCCGCACCATTGGCGTCGCTTACACCTGGAAAGCTCGAAAGCGTGGGTTTTCGAAAAACCGCATTTTCCATCTTGTCGACCAGGGACTCAATGGACTCATCTCATTCACCAATCTTCCCATGCGCATGTGCATGTTGTTCGGCTTCATCCTCGCTGGGCTGAGCATTGCCTTCGCCTGCATCACCCTGATCGCGAATTTCATCTACCTGGGAACCCTGGCCCCTCCCGGAATCCCCACGCTGATCGTCGCGATCTTCTTCTTTTCCGGAATTCAGATGTTCTTCTTCGGAATTCTGGGCGAATACGTCAGCGCGATCCATTTCCAGGTTCGCAAACGCCCGCTGGTCACTGAACAAGCACGCCTCAATTTCGGTTGTGAGGAAGGGCCGGCCGCCGTTCGGCCCGATGAACCTGGCTCCTCGATAAGGGCCCCCGTGTCTCCAGCGAGCGCTGATGGTCGCTGACCACCCTGCTGCCACGTGATTTCGCTACCGGTGCCGATCAGTCTCCAAGAGCAGCCATTCGACTCCTATGCGCTTTTCGCTGCCTTTTGCATTCGCGTGGGACTTGAATCGGTGATCCGTCCGCTCGCCTCTTTTTCGGCCATATCGCCAGGCAGCCAGTAAGCGAACGCGAGGGCAAGGAAGAATGCATAGGCCGGTATGCTGTGGCCCGCGATGTCCTCGAAGCAGCCTGCCGTCATGGTCGAAGCGACGACTCCAACGGCTAAGCTCCATCCCCTGCCCGAGGCCTGTTTTTTCCTGATGGCGACGAGCACGGCGATCATCAGGGCCACATACAGCACGAGTGCGGGGATGCCGTGCTCGGCGGCTATCGATAAGAAACTGTTATGCGCATGGGGAGCTCCCTGCGGAAATTCATTCGGGACGATCGGCTCAACCAGGGGGTATACCCGCGCGTACTCTGCCTTGAACGCATCCGATCCCCCCACTCCCAACATTGGATGCTCCCGCACGATCTGAAGCGACGTACGCCAGATCGCCCAGCGTCCGTCCGTCGTCACCGCGCTCGGCCGGACCAGGCGCCCATCGAGTTCGCCCAGGAACAACGCGAAAACACCCAGCAAGAGCAAGCCTATCACACCACCGAATATGATATGCCGCGCGCCTCGGGATGCGATCATCGCCCCGATTCCCATCGCCAGTGAGAGGTATGCCGCGCGAGAGGCGCTCAACGCGACGGCTGCCACGGCCGCTACTCCTCCGACGAGACGGGCACGAACCGAGATCCGGTTCCCCGATGCCGTGAAGACCAGCATGGCGATGGCCAGGACATAGCCCTGAGTCAGGTGGATCGAGAAAAAACCCACGCCTGTGACAAGCCTGGGCCCGGAAGGGTCGAACCTCAATGGGGCCCGGGTACCCAGACCGCCGAAGAACTGCGCTGAGGCCAATGCTGCCGAGATCAACGACGCTGATGCCATGGCCAATGCCGCGGCGCGGAGGGTTCTACGATCGGCGAAAGCGATCATGCCGACCAGAAAGATCGTCCACGTGTGGATGAGGCCGCTGATCCGCACGTCTGATGCAACCGCCCCGAGCCCGATGCCGATGACGATGGTGGCCGAAATCCACCCGGAAAACAGCGCACCGACGGCGAAGCACGGAATCCGATGCAGCGGTGGTCGCGACAACAAGCAACCGAGCGCCGCCAATGCCATAGCGACATTCATGGCCACAATGGAAATGCAGATTGAAGCGGCGGCGATCACTGCGGCGGCGCGAATGAGAAAGTATCCGATTCGGCGATGGTGAAACCGGGGCAATGCCTCCATCTCGCCGAGATACCTCGACAACGCCAGCCAAGTGGCACCCCTCCGGTTATAGTAATCCAGATCAGCGGCCTCCGCGTGGGTCATCGGCTGCAGGTTAGGCCGGATGAGAGACCAATTCCATCATTCATCTGGCAGAGCCCGTGAGCCTGCAGTACCAAATTCGGATCCCGTCCGAGCGAAGGCGTGCAGACGCCTCTCTGCGAAATGCCTGCTGGGTCGGAACCGAAGCCACCTGGATGAGCGATGCTCCGCACTGAGATGCTCCAAAAGCTTACCATTGCGCTAGCACACCCTCGATGACTCGCACATCGACTTGGAAGTGGATGGATCGAGGATAAGAGTCATCGCTGCATAGAGGCTCATGTCGGTGATCTTCCCCCGCTTTGGTGGACTCCCAGATAAGCGACAGACGATGTCGCAGGGGAGAAGAAGGCATGAGCAGCTTTAAGGAGAAGGCAGGAAGGCAGACCCGGAGGCAATACACCAAGGAGTTCAAGCTGGAGGCCGT
>JBBRLJ010000064.1:0-24214 GCA_038231435.1 Planctomycetota bacterium | reverse complement strand
ATTCGGACTACACCGGCTACAAGCCCGTCCGCGGCCCGGACGAGGAGCAGGATCCCGACCGCTGGAAGCCCATCCCCTTCAGCGACGGCAAGGGCGGAACCATCAGGCCCGGATTCCTGACGCCGCACTGGGGTCGCGTGCAGTCGGTCGCGCTGGACAGCAACGACCAGTTCCGTCCCGGGCCGCCGCCCAAGGCCGATTCCGAGCAGATGAGGAAGGACGTCGACGAGTGCATCGCGTGCAACGGCTCGCTCACCGTCGAGCAGAAGGCGGTCGTCGAGTTCATGCGCGACGGCCCGCGCTCGACCGGCCAGTCGGGCCACTGGCTGCGCTTCGCCGAGGACCTCTCGCACCGCGACCGCTACGGCCTCGACCAGGACGTGAAGCTGTTCTTCTGTGTCGCCAACGTCGCCTTCGACGCCTTCATTGCGAACTGGGACACCAAGCGCTTCTACGATTCCTCGCGGCCGTACTGGTACGTCCGCTACCTCTACAAGGGCAAGATGGTGAAGGGCTACGCCGGCCCCGGCAACGGCTTCAAGCTGATCCCGGCCGAGCAGTGGCATCCCTACTCGCCCGACACCTTCGTAACGCCGCCGTTCCCAGGCTACACCTCGGGCCACGCAACGGTCAGCGGCGCCTCGTCGAAGATGCTCGAGCTGTTCAGCGGCAGTGATCGCTTCGGCGCCGTGGCCAAGCGCTGCGCCGGCGAGCTGACCGAGGCGGGCCTGCCGATGAGCCAGATCGAGGCGGTCGAGGGCGTGCCCGCGACCGACGTCCAGCAGGACTGCCACATCGACCTCAAACTGCCGACCTTCTCGGCCGTATCAGAAATGGCGGCGCTGTCGCGCATGCTCGGCGGCTACCACATCCGCACCGACAACGACGTCGGCCTGGCGATGGGGCGCAAGCTCGCCGAGTTCTGCTTCCCCAGGTACCAGGCCTACTACCTGGGCACGGCGCAGCCGCGCGCGCTGGATGCGGCGAAGCCGGCAGACGCTGCAATGCCGGCGAAATAGTGCGGACACGGCGAGGCAGCGGAGGGCGGGGGCGTATGGTTCGACGAGCGTTGACCTGGAATTCGCTCCATTTCCCAGTGATCGTTGACCGTACTTTGCACATATCAGAACGCCCGAATCCCGCGCTTCTACCCGGAGATTTTCGTTTTTCACAGACCACACAGCAGCATGATGTGTCGGCGACCATGGCGAGCAGCAGCCTCATATTTTCTGCCAAGGCACGGCGCCGCCACCGTCCAGCTGGTGGCTGGACGCTCGCCGGCTCACTGAAGCTCACAATCCGACTACGCGGCCTCTCGGTAGTAGTGCTTCAACACCTCGCCGAGCCGTGTCCGGCACCCGATTCTCCCGATCGAACCCCGTGCATCTATAATTTGCACAGGTGGTGGGGCCACTGGCGGAGCATTCTCCAGCGACTGGTGCGGTCTCTCGGCGTGATAGTGCACCAGATACTCCCGCAGGGCGCGCCTGAGTCCGCCGAAGCCCAGGCAGGTGACCTTGCGCAGGCACTCTCTTTTTACGGACCTCACCCAACTTTCAGCGAACGCGTTCAGATTTGGCGAATTGGGCGGCAGCTTGATGGCCTCGACGCCACCGGCCCCGTCCCCAGCAGGCTCCGGAAGCTCTCGCAGAACTTGGTGTCGTGGTCGTGGATCAGGTACCGGGCGCCCATGCGGCGGAACCAACCGACATCCTCCATCGTCACATTCCGGGCGATCTGCTGCATGTAGTCCTCGTCCGGGTGGTCCGTCACGCCCAGGATCTCGACCTTGCGCGTGGCGATGTGGATGGCGAACAAGACGTACGCGGTCGTCTTCCCCACCCATCCCCAGACGTCGACCGTGAAGAAGTCGGTGGCGATGATCTCGTGAGCGTGCTCGGCGATGAACTGTTTCCAGACCGACTCACGACCGCGGCGCTGGGGATCCAGGGGCTCGACGCCGTGGCGCCGGAGGATGTTGGCGACGGTCGAGGGGCAGCGGAAGACCCTGAATTTCCGCAGCTCGCCCGAAATGCGGTGGATGCCCCAGTCGTTCTCGGTCGCCATCGTGACCACCAGCGCTTCGATCTCAGCCGAGGTCCTCGGACGCCTGGGTCCCTCGTTTGAGCGCGATACCGAGCACGCCCCGCTTCAGCTCGGAATTCCAGCGCTGGAAAGTCCTCACGGCGGCGACCGTGCATATCTCCCTCAGGCGCTTCCAGCCAAGGGCCGCGCCGACTTCGGCGAAGCGTCGCTTCCAGGCACGGCTGAAGGTGAAGCGCTGCGCCGGCAGTTGCTGCCGATAGAAGGCGTTTTCCGCCCGGAAAAAGGCGAGCTCAGCAAACAGGACCTTGTTCTGTTTGGCCAGCACCGTGGCGGCCAGGATGCGGAGCATCGGGGGAAGATCGTCGAGCATGTGATGGATCCTCGGGGGCGACGCGACTGCGTGCAGCGCGACCATCGGGTGCTTCGAGTGATAGGTAAAGGAAAGGCCTTGGGGCCCTCGCAGGCCCCGAAACGAGCTGCGGATCGTGCAGCAGATGCAGCAGTTGCGTCCGGTAATGTCCTGGTTTGTCCGGGTTTGTCCGACTTCGCAACTGCGGGCGGCCGGGCGGGCGGGCGGCTTAAGCCATAAGATGTGTTAATTCATGGTCTTGTGCCGAATGCCCGTCGAACCTTGCCATGCAGTAGATCGAGAGTTCGGCCTCTGTTGTAGACGCCTTCCGGCTCCCCGTCCGGTCACATGGATGTCGGCAACTCAGGAGATGCCGTGTCCTTGTGTCGGCATGCTCAAGCCCGCGCACCACACTATCCGGAGAAGGCGCTGGAGAGGGCTCGCAGTGGTCCTGCCGCGAGGCGCTGTGCGCCTGCGCTGCGACCAGTCGCTTGCAATCGCTCGAGGTACTGGGGGAGCTGGCCACGCGTGTGGTAGGGGCCGCCTTCACGCAAGACGGTCCACATCGGGTCGACGCCGTGACCTGACTGACGCATCATCTCGCCATGCCAGGTATCGAGGCGCGCGAGCGCTTGCGCGACGATGTCTGGATGGCGCGCTGCCAGGTCGTGCTGCTCGTGCGGATCGGTGACGACGTCGAACAGCATGAGGTCGGGGAACCCGTGGTAGCCGTCATGGTAGGTGCGGATGCAGAGCCAGCGGTCCCAGCGGATCGAGCGTTGGCAGGTCCAGGCACCTTGCGATAGGATCAGATGTTCGCGGCCGGAATCGTGCCCAGCGCGCAATGCAGCGGCGAAGCCGAGGCCGTCCCAGTTCGACGGAACCTTTCCCCCGACAAGCTCGATGACCGTCGCGGCCACATCGAATTGGTAGCGCAGCCCGTTGAGGGCAGCGCCGGCATGGGAATCGGTCACGCCTGGCCAGCGCACGATCATGGGCACGCGATGGGTGAATTCGTCTGCGGTCTGGTGGTCGGCATAGATCCCCAGCTCGCCGAGGGTTTCACCGTGGTCGGCGCTGATGATGATCGCCGTATCGTCATAGATTCCCGCGGCACGGAGCGCGGCCACCAATTGCGCGACATGGTCGTCAGCGTAGCGGATACCGGTGTCATAGCCGTCGAAGAGGCGGCGGACGTCACGGGCATCACGGATCTGCTGGGGTTGGCGTGGCCACCGTCGCTCGGCCTCGGGATCGGGAGCAAAACCACACACCTCTTGCGCGCCATGCGGGCCGAATCCTGCCCAGTGCGCGGCGCGCACCTCTTCGGTCAGCCACGTGGGTGGCGCAACGCCAGCGAAGGGCTCGCCATACGCGGCCGGCGCGCGGTACGGGGTGTGCGGGTCCCACAGATGGAGGTGGAGGAACCAGTCATCGCGCGCCGCATGTCGCCCGAGCCACGACAGTGCCTCGGGCATGACTTCGTGCGCCGATTCCATGCCGCCCAGACCGATGTTGATGACATCGTTATAACCTGCGTACCAATGCAGCGATGAGTGACGTTCGCCGAAAGTCGACACCGTCGCTGTCTTCAGCCCAGCACGGCGCAAGCACATGACCCAGCTTTCTTCGTTCAGCTGCGCACGGAACTGCCGGTCGGGACCTTCGATGAATGGATCGGCAGCGACGCCGCCATGATTGATCACGCCGGTGCGGATGCCGAAGCGACCAGCGGTAAGCGCGGTGCGACTCGGCAGACAGGGCGTATCGGACGCGTAGCATCGCTCGAGTCGTATTCCCTCGCGCGCGATGGCGTCGATAGCCGGGCTCGTATCGCGGTGATACCCATAGCACCCGAGATGGTCGGCGCGGAGGGTATCGATATCGATATAGATGATGCGCATGGTCACTCCCTGGAGTGTGAGCGGCGGGCCGTTGAGATCAGCAGGTCACGTAGCCGCCCGAGACGCTGGTTGGCAATATCAGGACCCACAGCGGCGATGGCCAACGCGCCCGACAGCTTTCCCGAGCCGTCGAGCAACGGCACGGCGACCCGTCTCACGCCATACGCATTGGCGGCAAGATCGGAGGCCCATCCGCGCGCTCGCGCCAACGCGACGACGGCCGCCGCGCTTTGCGCGGTCAATGGCTGCTTGAGACCATCGCGATAGCACCAATGGCCTCGCCCGACGCGCACGGCTCGATGGGCGAGGCCGATCTGCGCCACGGCCTCGAGCTCAACGAAGTCGCGGAGGAAGCCGATCTGCGCCCGCAGCGCGATTCCAGCGCGTGCCGGTTCGCGGCGATCGAGCATGCGCATCCCGTCAGCCACGAGCACGTACAGCTCCACCACCTGCCCGGTCGCTGCGCACAGATGATCGAGGTCTGCCGTGTGGCGCGCGAGCAGGACGGTGTCTCCTTCGGCGATCCGCACAATTCGCGCGCTGGCGCGCCAGCGCTTTCCTTCGGGCTCGCGCGCGATCAAGCCGGCAGCCTGTAACGCTCGCAGCAAACGCAGGGCGGAAGCCTTGGGCAACTTGGCGCTGCGCGCGAGATCCTCGAGCGTCGCGAGGACATCGCCATCGAGGAGCCTGAGCAGCGCGAGGCCGCGTGATAGGGCGGGGGCTGCGTCTTGAGCATGTTTCATATGTGGAATCAATCTATCCATGAAATTACCGTTCGCTGAAGGTGAAGCAAGCGCTGGTGACGACCAGTGCACGCAGCTGCGCATTCAGTCCGGCCGGCCGCACACGGAATTCGTCGGGTTTTCATGAAGCTCAACCGCATGGTTCCGGTCGGCAACATCTCCGAAACGGCTCCTGGCCTGGGCCAGGTCGGCGCTCTCGGGCTCCGACTTCATATCGACGCCGAGCACCAGCATGCGCTTTCAGGCCAAATGAACGGCGCGGGTGTCCGAGTGCCGGAGCCGCCGTCTACGCATCCGACTCCTGGGATCCTGAGACTACAAAAAAGGAAGTTCTCATCGCATGCGTTTTCTTCCCTCTGGCCCCAACGACGCAACCGCTCAGGCGGGCGCAGACCTTTCATGAATCAATCGGGAACAGGGAGTGGCATTCCCGATGTTCCCTCACTGGGCGAAGGCGTCGGCCAAGTGCCCGACGGCTTACCCGCGAAACCGTGCTCTCCTTTCCGGGAATGTCAGCCGATCGCCTCATGCTCGACGCGACGGTCGCCACGGTCGCCACCGAAAGGGCGATCGCTTCGAAGGCGCCCTTGGCAGTGATGGAGGCAGTGATGGAGGCAGTGATGGACAAGTCATTGACGAAACTGCTCGAACGGCCTGAAGGATGAGATCCTCGTGAGGCTCTCATGCTCGAATTCACTGCATCAATGACCCGTCCATGGAATTCACCTCCTACATGCAGGTGAAAGGGTTGACCTTCCGTCACTGCAACACCTCGGCCACGGCGATCTATGGCGGCGCCTTCGAGATGGGCGCTCACTCGCGTCTCGAGACTCGTGACGTGCAATGGTGCGATTTCGCCGGCATCGCGCTGCGCAACCAGAAGGCGGACGACGAGATCATCGACCTGCGTGGTCCCCAACTGCGGGGACGGCATCAGCAACGGCGCAGGTTCGACGAGCTTCTGATCCGTGACGGCACCATCACTACAACAATTACCGCAACTTCAATTTCATGTTACATACGGGTGGCGTGACACTGACGTCGGATGGCAACGGCACGCTGGGCCACAACCAAATGCATGACAACAAGAGCAGCGGCATCTGGTTCGACTACGTCAACAGCGGCGCCACCACTGTGCTCTCGTCCAATACCGTCGCCAACAACGTTGGCGACGCGGGCATCATGTTCGCCGGGGTCACCGGTGGCATCGCTGGAGGGGCTCGCCCCACCGGCGGAGTCCCCGACATGGGAGCGTACGAATGTAAGCAGTGAACCGAAGCGTTCCTGGAACCGGCCAACGCCGGCTCCAGGAACGCGAAGCTCTACTTACTCGTCCACGTGAACGCCACAGCCTCGCATGGCGCCAGCGTCGCTTCGACGGTCGCCTGCTTCTCCGCTACGCCGGGAACCTCGGTGGCCTTGCGCACGTTCCACGAGACTTCGGATCGCGACAAGGAAAAGGAGCCGGGGGGCAGTTTAACCGTGAGCTTAACCGTCGCAGATGTCGCCGCACGCTTGGCCTCGCCATCGTACCAGCCGGTATCATGGTAGATGACGGCGGTGACGGTCTTGCCGTCAGCCGAGATTGACGAGATCGCGTGCAGATGCGCCGTAGCCCCGGTCGCGGCCGCATCCGGCACGGCTACGGCCGTCGACACCATCTTACCGCGCAGATTCCTCCACACCCAGTAGCCGTTGTAGTTCGCCGAGAACTCGCCTTCGGGCTGGAGCACGCCGAAATGGTAGGTGCCGCCCTCGAAGCGCGAATCCATGCAGTACTGGAATGCGCCGATGATGGTCTTCTCAGGAAGGAAGGTGAAAGCGCGATCCATGATATAGTTGAACTGGGAGTCACCAGTATTCCACGCGTCGCTCTCAGTGAACATCACCGGCGCAGGCCCCGGCGAGCGCATCTTGCCCTTGGCGTAAGCGCTCCAGTACAGGGCCTCCCTCAGCACGATGGACGGCGGCTGGGCGTAGATGTGCCAGTTCAGCACGTCGGTGGTATTGCCACATGCATCGATGAACTCGCGCATGCCTTTGTCATCGACCCCCTCGATGTTGAAGGCGCGGTTCGGTCCGACGATTTTCATCGCCGGGGCTCCGGCGATGACGCCCTTGGCGATGCGGTTGTGGAAGGCGAAGTAGCCGGGGTCGAGCGGGGGCTCGTTGCCGGGCTGGAAGAACTCCATGATGTCAGGATATTTTTGGGCGATGTCTACGGCGCTGGCGATCTGCTCCTCGTACTTCTTGTCGTCCCACTTGCCGTAACTCCCGTAGGAATTATCGGCCATGTGTATGCCTTTGATGTGGTATTCGCGGAATAGCGCCGGCTTATCCGTCTTCGTACCGGCAGTATTCGCCAGCACCTCCTGGGTGCGGCGGTCGAACCAGTCGAGCGGATTGAGATCGAGGAACAGCTTCTCGTTGGCGCCCCCGTCCTCGTTGTAGAGCTGCTGCAACGCGACGATGCTGAAGTCCGAGGCGCGGATGTCATCGATGATCTTGCTCGTATCGACCGCCACCTCGTAGCCGACGGCTTGGCGCTTGATCGCTGCATCCAGCTGCGCACGGCCTTGCGCCCGCGCGGGGCTCTTCTCGGCCGCACGCTCCACGACCCGCGACCACAGTTCGCCCAACTGGGGCCACTCGTCCCAGCCACCCGCCTTGTGCTCGTAGGTGGCGTAGGACTTGTACGCGTAGGATGCGCTGAAGAAGCCGTAGAGCGCGATGACGCGGCCCTTGCCGTGCGCGCGCTCGAGCGCTGCCGGCGGAATCTTGTCGACGGGCTTCGCCTTGCCGTCCGCCTCCTTCATGAACGACGTGGTCGAGAAGTCGAGGCCCTTGAAGAACGGATCATCAAGTGTGAACACCGTTGCGTCCTTGCGCGCACCGGTGAGCGGATTCGCATCCGGGAATGCATAGGGCAGGATCGCGACCAGCGGCGCGGGCACGACCTCGCGCGACGAGCGCAGCGGGCATCCAGATTTGGCATCAATCACGTAGATGAAGCCACCCCCGCGCTCGACGAAGTGGACGATCGCCTCCTGGGCCTCGATGGTGAACTGTCCGATCGCGATGTCGCCGCAGGCGATGACGTCGAAGCGGTCGGCAAAGCCAGGCGCCTCGAGCTTCTTGACGAAATTGAAGCTCTGCTCGGATTCCCAGACCACCTTACCAGGCGCCGCCTTCTCGACCGCATTCACGATCATGGGCACGCGGTCCTGCGCCCACATCCCGAAGTCTCCGGTGCAGAGCAACACCTTGGTTTCGGCAGCGCTGACAGCCGGAGCGAACACGAACAAGGCCATCAGCATGGCGAGGCTGCCAATGGTCTGGTACGAAGGTTCCTGTGCGGAAACCATGGGATTACCTCAATGTCGGGTATGGAGGGTCGGGCCGGAGACAGTCCTCGGTCGCAGGGACTATACAAGTGCTGTGGTAACATGAAGCGGTCAGTGGCGGGGTCGCCGGGCCCCTATTGAAGGCCGAACGGTTTCACCAGCACCGTCACGCTGTGCCCTGCGGACGGGCGGCTAGAGGCGATTCACCTTGCACGGCCCTGCGGTAAATCGCCTCCGAATGAGTGCCGCTTCGTCGAGCTGCGGGGTTCCCCGAGCGGTGGGCGATCAAGCACGCCTCGGTTCCGACTCGTCGCGACGCTGACCGAGCACGGCTTCGAGACCGAGGTGCATGGCATTGGCGCCAGAGGATCGCAAAGGCCGAAGGGCCGCGCCGCTCTGCGTGCGATCTGAGTGCCGGCGAACGCACAGAACCTCGAGCGGCTGGCGGCCGCGGAGGGTAAGCTCAGCTGATCAGAGCCGAACGAGCACGACCGCTGCTGATCGTCGGGAAGAACGCCGACACGAAGCGTGGCGATCGGTTGCGATCCGTGGTGAAGCACTCGGTTCGGAGCCGGAGCTCTAGGACTTGGTTTTCCGTGGCTGTTTCGTGGTCGATTTCGTCGGCGTCGATTCCTGAACCGGTTTCGACTTGCCGGAACCATTGAGGGCGACGGCCTGGCGAACGAGCGCCTTGAAGGCGGACTCGTCGACGGCTCCTCCTTCGCCGATGTCGATCGCGCGGCGCGCGTTTCCGTCGAGACTCGAGTTGAAGAGACGGGCCGGATCCTTCAGGGACGCACCCTTCATGAAGGTGAGCTTCACGACCTTCTTGTAGGACTCGCCCGTGCAGATGATGCCGCCGTGCGACCAGACCGGAGTGCCCATCCATTTCCACTCCTCGACGACGTCGGGATCCGCCTCCTTGATGAGCTGGCGCAACCTGCCGAGGGTTTCCCCGCGCCAGTCCCCGAGTTCGGCGATCCGCTTCGAGATGAGCTCCGATGCCGATCCGCCTTGGTTCGCGCCCGACTTTTTTGTCATATTCCCGTCCTGATGGGTGCGCCGTGAGCATACGGCGGGTTTCGAGAGTTCCACCCGCCGGACCTCGAGGGATCGGGCTCGCCTGCCGCGCGCACGGAGCGCGAGCGATTGCCGCGCATCCCTTGCCACCGTATGTTCCCGTCTCCACCGCATCCCACGAGGAGCGACCCATGGAACGTTCCCCCGTCGTCCAGGAAGAAGCCACCGGGTGCGCGATCGCCAGCTGCGCCGCGATCGCGGGGATCAGCTATGCGAGAGCGCGACAGGTCGCTGGCGAGCTGGGGATCTCGGCGCGGGATCCGTCGTTGTGGTCGCAGACGCGCCACGTGCGCAAGCTCCTGCGGAAACTCGGATTCCGCACGCGCGAATCGGAAACGCGGTTTTCGTCATGGTCGTCGCTGCCGGACCTGGCCTTGCTCGCGACCAAATGGCACCTGGAACAGCGCGTGCCGTTCTGGCATTGGGCGGTGTTCGTCAGGGACGCGGATGGGAACGCCCGCGTCCTCGATTCGAAGGCATCGTTGCGGACGCATGCGCGGACCGACTATGGGCGCATCAGGCCGAAGTGGTTCATCGCCGTCAGCCAATGAGCGCTGCCAATGAGCGCTGCCGACGCACCCTGCCGACATCCGTCTGGATTCCGGATCGCCTCCAGCTCAGAGCGCCTGGAACACGCGCACCAGCGGCTCGCGGGTCCAATGGCCCATCATCTTGGCAGCGATGAGGTCGTGCTCGGGGCTCGCCACCCAGGCGTTCCAGGTTTCCTGGTCGGCGAATTCGACCATCAGGTGGCACTCCCCCGCGGCTCCGACCCCCTCCGGGACCAGGCGCCGCAGGGCGATGAAGCCCTCGAAGCGGGACACCAGGCGATGCGCTTCGTCCAGCAATGACGGGAAGGCGAGCCGTCCCTCGGTGTCATGGAAATGCTGGGAATGGATCAGGAGCGGCATGAATGTTCCTCGGATGTGTTCGTGCACGTCGCGGTCGACCGCTCAGCCGTAGGCACCCTTGGGATGCTTTCCCAGCACGCGCAGCGTGCGCTCATCGGCGCCCGCGAGCACCGCATCGGGCATGCGGTAATTCAGGAACGGATAGAAGCGTTGGGCGACGAAACGGCGGCCGAAGGCATAGCCCAGGACGCAGCGCGTGCGCTCGGATCGATTGATCGCGCCACGGTGCCAGACCTGCGGATGTTGGAGATACAGCTCGCCAGGACGGCAGTGGATGGATACGGCTCGGCGCCCCTCGAACGCCGGATCCTGTCCGTCGGTGGGGTGGCGGCCGGAATAGTGGCTGCCGGGGACGTACTGCAGCGGACCGTCCTCGTCCGAGCCGATCTCGGTCAGGGCGATGTGCGCGTTGACGATGAACACCGGAAGCGTGAGACGCGGATCGTGGCGCGGGATGCCCTCGGGCAGCGGGAACCAGATGAAGTCGTCGGCGTGGAAGGTGTCGATGCCCTGTCCCGGCCGGTTTCGCACCACATTGTTCGACACCAGGTGGCAATCGGCGCCGAGGATCGCTTCCATGAGGCCGATCATCGGCTCGCGCATCATCAGTGCGCGGAAAGCGGCATCGTGCTCGAACAGCCGGGTGGCGATGAAATCCGAATAGAGGGTGTCCGTCTCCAGCGAGCGCGGATCAGCGAACACGCGATCGACGCGCTGCTTGAACGAGGCCGCCTCGTCCTCGTCAAGCAGGCGCCCGACCTTGACCACGCCCTCGCGATTGAAGGTTTCCACCAGGAGCTGGATGCGCTCGGCGCCGAGCGGGGCATCGTCTAGCAATCGAGGATGTTCGTCCAATACTGCGGACATGGTCTCTGCTCCTGGAGGATTATATTTGCGGTATATCCCCATTATATGCCGCCATATCAGCGGACACAACGGCACGTCAGTCCAATCATGGGGTAAGATCGTCCAATGAGCCGCCGGCCGCCTGATCAGCAGGAGCGCGCGGGAACTGTGGTAAGCTTCCGCCACCGCGCCGTGGCCGGCGCCGCGGCGGAAGGAGCCATGGACGCCTGGGTGATCGGCATGACCCTGTCGGGACGAGCCGACCTGCGCATCGCCGCCGAGCCGCTGCGCTCGTTGCCGGGCACGGTGGTGGTGCTGCGGCCGCGCACTTTCAACGCGTGGACCGTTCCCGAGGTCACGGGCCGTGGCGGCACGGCGCACTGGGACTGCGTCTACAGCGTCTTCGTCCCCCGGCCGCACTGGTATCCATGGCTGCGCTTCGAGGAGGTGCTGCCCGGGTACAGCCTGCTCGAATTCTCGAGCGGCGCGTTGACCGGTCGGATCAGGCGCGAGCTGCTGCGCGTGCATGCGCTCGCCAACGGGACAGCGCGGCACGGGCACGACCTCGCGCTCAACGCGCTCGAGAAGGCACTGCTGCTGGCGCATGGCGACTGCGCCGCGGATGCGGCGATGGATCCGCGCATCGGCCGGGCGGTGGAGCACCTGCGCGGGCATCTGCGCCAACCGATCGCGCTTGCCCGGCTCGCCGCGCTGTGCGGCATGTCGCGCTCTCATCTCGCGAGCTTGTTCAAGGCGCACGTCGGGGAATCGCCGAGCGCGTTCCACGAGCGGCTGCGCATCGAGCACGCCGAGCGCCGCTTGCGCATGTCCTACGATGACATCGGCGAGATCGCCGCGTCGCTCGGTTTCTGCGACGCCAAGTATTTCAGCAAGCGCTTTCGACGCCTCACTGGTAAGACGCCCCGCGAAATCCGCGAGCGCTAGACCGGAAAAAGCCGCGCGGATCCGAGCGTTGCCCGAATCCGCGCGGCGGATGTTACGATGCGGGCGAGGCAGCAGCCTCGGCCCGTCCCCGGGCTAGACCTTGCGGCGCGCAGCCAGCAGGCCTGCCGCGAGCAGCATGGCCAGCGCGCCGCCGCCGAAGCCGTACGAATGGCCCTTGGGCTTCTCGTAGGTGCCGCCACTCGCGGAACCGGCGCCAGTGGTTCCGGTCGCCCAGCCTGTCGACGTGCCGCCCACGGTGCCGGCCCCATTCCCAGAACGCGCGGTCAAGACCACGTCGTGGCCGGCGCCACCAGTGTAGCTGATCGTGAATGTCGTCGAGACGTTGGTGGACGAGGTGACGATCGCACCCTGGGGAAGACCGGCGAAGGTTCCGGTCAAGCCGCCAGCGTTGTGGATGATGGTCATCACCGACGAAGCCACGGGCTTGTATGCTGATGTATCGACGACCAGCATGGCGCCGGTCAGGTTGACCGAGCTCGCGCTGATGTTCGAGTACGCGTTCGCGGCCGCGCCCCTGGTGATCAGCAGGAACCTGCTGCTGGTGGCGATCACCAGGTTGGCGCAGGTACCGTGCATGCTTTTCGACGCCAGGGTCTCGTTGCACGACAGGATGCTGCCCGAGCCACCGAGCGTCACGTTGTTGACGACGCAGTCGTTGGCCAGCACCAGGGTGCCACTAGTGACATTGATCGGCGAAGCGGCCTGCGTGCCCCAGATGTGCAGGGTACCCTGGCCGAGGGAGGTGATCCCGGTCAGCGTGTTGCTTCCCGTCCCGCTCAGCAGCTTGTGCCCTGGGCCGCCGTAGGTAACCGGACCCGCGCCGGACATGATGCCAGGCAGATAGAGCGCGCCCCCGGCGCTGGCCACGGTGATGGTCATGACCGCGGTGCCAGGCGTGGCGAGCGGCATCGACACCGTGGCGTTGGTGGCGCTGTTGTCGTTGATGCCGCTGCAGGTCACGGCATTGCCGCTGATGGTGTGGGCTTCGTAGATGTTGATGTTGTTGATGCTCATCGTGGTCGATGAGTTGTTCACCGGCGCGGGCTTGGCGACGAATGCGGTACCGGCGGCGAACACCAGGTCTCCAGCGGGACTCGGGACGGCGTCCCAATTCAGTGCATAGGTGAAGGTGCTGTCAGAAGGAGTGCCGGCGGCGACCCAGGTCGAGGTCGCAGCTCCAGCGGGAGCGGTCGCAGATGACCAGGGTCAGGGTAAAAACGCCAGCCGCGAAGCGGTGGTCAGGGTCGCATGGATGGGGCGCATGTGGTCATTCTAGGAAACGGCCTGAGCTTCCCGGCAAACCCTGTGAAAATACCTTCTACAACCGTTCACCGCCTGGAACCGCGCGGTGGCCGAACTCGTCCCCCGGGCACGCGATGTGATGAATTGCGGGAGCGGAATCCGCGCTCTCGCGGCACCGCCGATGTCGATGCGCCGACACGCCTATCGTTGCGCCTCGCCCTCGGCTGACCTGTGCGGAACGGAGCTCGGCGGACTTTCAAGCCTCACCGGTACGAAACCCCCGAGCTGTGCACGTTGCTGAAGAGATGCAGGTGGTCGGCATTGCCGACGTGGGTATCGCCGATGCGCACGTTCTCGAACACCACGCCCTCGACCGCGTTCGCCGGACCCATGCCGCCGATCAGCGACGGCGTGTTGTAGAGATCGGGGATGATCTGGATGTCCTTGAAGTGGATGTCGCGGATCCTGCCGCGCTCGTGGTCCTTACTGTAGCGTGAATGCAGCACGCGGATGTCGACGAGCTTATCGTAGAAATGCTCGACGCGGATGTCCTCGTAGCGGACGTTGCTGACCACCGCGCGGTCGCCGTTATGGATGGTGAAGACGCCGCCCTCGCCGTGAGCGCCGATGACGTCGATGTCGCTGAAGACGATGTCGCTGATCGACGCGGTGCGGGTCTCGAAGCCGATCTCGAGCGCGTTTCCGGCGTGGTCGTTGTACATCACGCAGGCGCGCACGCGCACGCGCGCGACGTCCGCGCGCCAGTCGCGTTTGATGCGGCCCTTGCGCTCGCTCAGATCGATGGCCTTGACGGCGATGCAATCATCGTTGTTGCGCAGGAAGCAGTTCTCGATCAGCACGTCGGTGCTGCCGACCACGTCGATGCCGTCGGAGCTCACCACCCAGCCGATGAGCTTGACGTTGTCGATGTGTACGCGCTGGCAGGCGCCGATCACCAGATTCCAGCTCGGGGTGCCGATGGTGGCGATGCCTTCCACCAGCACGTCGCGGCAGTGCTCGAACACCACCAGCTGGCGGTCGCCCTTCGGGAAGTGCGAACCATCGAGGACGCCGCGGCCGCGCACGCTCACCCGCTCGGCATCGACCGCGTGGATCGAACCACGCACGATGGCCCCGCCCGCGAGGTAGAGCGTCTGGCCGGTGGTCAGCTCGATCTCGCCGGCATCGTGCACGCCGGGCCCGAACCACACCACGCCCGGGTCGCCCTGCGCAGGCACTCCGGTCTCGAGCGGATTGGCAAAGATGCACAGCGGCGGATTGCCGTCGATCTCGACATAGAGGTGGCGCGGTCGGTCGACGCGGAAGCGCAGCTCGCGGCCCTCGGCCTTGGCGTCCACGCCGCGGTGCGCAGGCCGCACGACGTGCCTGGCGATCGCCTGGCGTGACGTGACGACGATCTCGACCGCGCCCGAGAACGAGAAGCCCGCGTAGTCGGCGGCCAGGCAGCGGGCCACGGCGATCGGCTGCCCATCGACGGTGACGCTGACATCAGTGGCCGGCATGGCTCCGGCGGTGCCGGAGGCCGGGGCGGGATAGGCAACGACCACGGCGGCTGCGCTCATATGACCTCCGGAGCACACGGTAAAAGCAGCCGGCGAAACGCCAGGATGTCATCGCCGCGCAGTCATCAGGCCCTACAGCGCATGGCCCGCGCCGCGAGCGGATATGCTGTCGGCATGAGCACTGTCCCGACCGCATCCGCCTCGACCTCGCCCGCACGCGCCACCGCCGCGGTGATCCCGACGGAGGCCTTGCCGGTCGCCCACGTGGTCTTCACCACCCATTGGGACCGCGAGTGGATCCAGACCTTCGAGCAGTACCGTTTCCGCCTGGTCGAGCTCATCGACCGCC
Organism: Planctomycetota bacterium; assembly: GCA_038231435.1. Taxonomy (GTDB): domain Bacteria; phylum Planctomycetota; class UBA11346; order UBA11346; family UBA11346; genus JACCZE01. Next base: position 8,911 of record JBBRLJ010000064.1, on the reverse strand, counting down.
TGATGGCCGTGCTCGAGGCCGAGCCGGGCCTGCGCTTCGTCTTCGATGGGCAGACGGTGGTGATCGAGGACTATCTCGCGGTCAGGCCAGACCAGCGCGAACGCCTCCGCGACCATGCGCGCGCGGGCAGGATCGTGTTCGGGCCCTGGTACGTGCTCGCCGACCAGTTCCTCGAATGCGAAGAGGCCACGGTGCGTAACCTGCACATCGGCATGCGTATCGCCGCGGACTTCGGCGGCGCCATGATGCATGGCTACGTGCCGGATTCGTTCGGCTCGATCGCCACCTTGCCGGCGATCATGGCCGGCTTCGGCATCCGCTCGGTCAACTTCGGGCGCGGGCCGGCGAACATGGCCGATGGCGCCAAGGCCGTCTACCGCTGGCGCTGGCTCGACGGCTCTGAGGTGCTCGCGCTGGTACGCGGCTACGGCAATGGCATGTGGATCACGCGTGGCGATCTCGGCCGCGATCTCGACGAGTCGCTGTCTACCGCAGAGTCGGCGGTCGCCGCCGCGCGCCCGGCGATCGATGGCGAATGCCCGGCCAATCCCGCCGGCCCCCTCTACTTCAGCGCGGGCTGCGACCACATGGAGATGCGCCCAGGCATGACCGCGATCCTCGCCGCGCTCAACCAGGCGGGGCTCGGCGTGCGCTTCGTGGCCTCTGATCCGGGAAGCTTCGCCAGCGATGCCGAGCGCGCGGCGGCCGCGCGCGGCGTGGTGTTCGAGTCCATCAGCGGCGAGATGCGCGGCATGCCGACCTGGCCGATGGATCTGCAGGGCGTGCTCTCGACCAATCGCGAGATCAAGCGCCTGAACCGCGAGTGCGAACTGATCCTGACGCGCGCGCTCGAACCGCTCGAGCTCGTGCACCACGCGCGCACCGGACGATCGAACGCGCATTTCCTCGAGCACGCCTGGAAGCTGCTGGTCCAGAACCATCCCCACGACTCGATCTGTGCCTGCAGCCGCGACGAGGTGATGGCCGACATCGCCGCGCGCTTTCAGCACATCCTGCAGCTGCACGCGGTGATGGCCGAGCGCCTGCTGCGCGAGCTGCTGCCAAGGCGCACCGATGTCATCGGCCCCGCCGCTGTGGCCAGGAGCCATGGCGGGTCGCCGATCCCGGCGTTCACCCTCTTCAACCCGGTGCTGCGGCGGGGGCGCGCTCCATTCACGGCGCGCGTGCGCATCCCGACGCGGCTCGCCGGCGAGGAGTGGGACGTGCTCGACGGCGATGACCGGGTGGTGGGATCGGGGCGGCTCGCCGGGCTGCGCAACATCGACCTCGAGACCTGGTACGCGACCAATCACGATCTCGGCGTGCTCGCCTGCAAGGCGCCGAGCCCGGCACGCGATCCCGCCCAGGTCTACACCCTGGTCGACGTCGAGGGCGTCGCTGATTTCGGCGATCATGCCGGCTTCCAGACCTTCCGCCTGGAGCCTGCGCGGGCCGGCTCAGCGGCGGCGCCAACGGTGGTGGCTATCGCCGCGGCAGTGCGCGCGCCGACGCCACGCTCGATCGCTAACGGCGTGCTCGAGCTCGAAGTCGGCCCCGGCGGCGGGCTCACCCTTCGCGACACCCGCGACTGGTCGAGCTGGTCCGGACTGTGCTGGTTCGAGGACTGCGCCGACCGCGGCGACACCTACGATTTCCAGCCGCTGCAAGGCGACGTGCCACTGTCGACCAGGGCGACGGTGCCGGTCGAGATCACCGCCACCGTCATCGATGAACGCACCGCGCGCCTGGTGGTGGTGAGCGAACTGGCGATCCCCGAGCGCAGTGGCGCCGAGGGCCGCTCGGCGCGCGCGCTGGCCCACCGCATCGTCGCCACCTACACCCTGCGCGCCGGCGTCGCCCGGGTCGAGGCGCGCGTGGCGTGGGAGAACCGCGCCGTGCACCACCGCCTGCGCGTCGGCTTCTCTTGCGATGACGTGGCCGGCGATGACGTCCAGCGGCCCGAGATCCGCTCCGGAGGCCACTTCGCGGCGCTGCCACGCGCGTGGACGCGTGCCGGCGAGCGCTTCCCCTGCCGGCCCATGACCGACTACCTGCACCTGGCCCGGCCAGGCGCTGGTGGCCTGGCGCTGATGACGCGCGGCCTCTACGAGTTCGAGGCGCGCGCCCGCACGACGGGTGGCGATGTGCTGATCACCTTGATCCGCGCCGTGGACATGGTCGGCCCCGCCGCCGGGTGCAACCTGCCGGTGACGCACGCGCGCGAGCTCGGCGCGCAGGCTGCCGAGTTCGCCTTTGCGCCGTCGGCGACCCTGGCGAGCACCATCCATCAGGCCTCGGCCTACGTTTCGCCGCTCTTCGGCGAAGGCTGCCTGGTGGGAACGGGGCTCGACGAGCTCGCGTCGCTGCCACGCGAATTGCTGTGGTGCGACGATACCGAGATCGCAGTTACCTGCCTCAAGCGCGCCGCCGACGGCACGGGGACGATCGTGCGCTTCTTCAATCCGGGGGCGATGGCGCGCCACGTGCGCCTGCGCCTGGGCCTGCCATGGACGACAGTCGCCGCGGTGGATCTCGCCGAGAACCCGGTCGCCGCGCCGATCGCGTCGCGCGACGCGGCCGAGACCCTCGCAACGGCCACCGTCGAGCTCGCGGCGCACGCGATCGTGACGCTGCGCTTCCGGGCGTGAGAACGCGCGGTGGCGACCCTGTTGGCGATGGCGACGGGCCTCTGCCTGACCGCGCGCCTGGCATCAGCCATCAGCCATCAGCCGGATGAAAGCGTAATCGGCGCGCGGCCGGCGAAGCCGAGCTCGACCACATCGTCGCCAGCGAAGCGCGCTGGACCCGACGACTGCCCGCTCGCGGCCACCGTCACGCCAGGGCGGGATACGCGTACCCGCAGCGAAGACGCGGCACGCTGTCCGGGAACGATGGTCACCGCTAGGCGTCCTGCGCTCCACGCGCCCGAGACCGTGAGGTCGCCGCGCGCGCGGAAGCCATGGAACGACACCGTCTGGTCGAGCCAGCGCGGGAGCAGGCAGGCGAACAGATCCAGGTAGCCGCGCCAATCCTGGACCAGGCAATCGGTGAATGCCTGCAGGTAGAGGCCGCTCATGGTGAAGTAGTAGGCTTTGCTGAGGTGCCAGCCCTCTTGAAAGCTGGATTCGTAGAACTGGATCCAACGCGGATCCGCCGAGCGGCACGGCTGGATGGCGAGCAGATCCTTTTCGAGTTCGGCGGGCGCGCGCATGCGCGCCGACGCGAGCGCGAATTCGCCGAGCGTCCAACCGCAGGTGAACGGCCGCTTGGCGTCGAACGTCAGCTCGAAGCGATTGCGCCAGGCGGTCTCGCACGGCGTGCCTGGCTCGGCCATCTCGGGCATCGGCAGGTAGGCGATGGGGTTCAGCTGCACCGGATGCTTCTGCGCGCCATTGGGCCGCGTGTCGCCTTCGTAGGTGGTGAACCAGCCATCGGGGCGCATCAACGTCTTGCGCGTCATGCCGTTGGCGACGATGTCGCGCGCATCCGCGAGCAGACGCGATTCCGGCCGCTTCAGCTCCGCGGCCGCCTGCACATAGGCGCGCGCGCTGTATTCGGCGCCGAAGCCAGCGCACAGCAGGTTGCGCAGCTTGCCGTCGGTCGACGAGGCCTCGTCCTGGCCGCGCGCGTGGACGTGGTAGATGTCCCAGGTACCGTCGGCGTTCTTGCTCGAGATGTTGCGGAAGAATTCGAAGACGCCCTCGATGACCGGGAAGAACGCGACGAGGAAATCGCGGTCGCGCGTCAGCAGCCAGTGGTGCCAGGCGATCGCCAGCACGTAGACGGGGTTGTGCAGCTCGTACGAATCGGGGCCGACCACGCCGTCGATCTCGAACTTCCCCCAATCCTGGAAGGGCGGCGTCCACGGGTAGTACGCGCCCTCGACGCCCAGTAGGCGCTTGCCATAGGCGCGCACCTCGGGCAGGCAGTCGAGCCACGTCCGCGCAGCGATTGCGCCGCGATCGCTGTGGCCGAGCCGCGGCAGGCTCTCGGCCACGTAGTAGACGTCCTGCGGGAAATAGTAGCCCCAGATGTTGCTCAGCACCCCGGTGGGGCACATCGGCCGCGCCGGCACCACCGGGAAATTGCAGCCCATGTAATATTTGGTGCGCGTCCAGATCGCGTGCGCGCGTTCCTCGGGGAACGACGCCCACGAGGTCTCCCAGAAGCGCCGCCAGGCCCCAGCGTGTGCGGTGTGCAGCTCGGCATGCGAACGCCCCAGGATCTCCTCGCCGGGACACCCGGCCCGCTCGATCCAGATCTTCACGGTGTGCTCGGCGGTGCCATCGGCCCTGCTGTCGAGCCGCACGTGCACGTGCGTGCCGCGCACCTCGAGCTCCGCCCCCGGGCAATGCACGATCCAGCGCGTGGTGGTGGCGTTGGTGCGGCTGACCACCGTCACCTGGTCGGAGTCCGAGCCGTGCACGAATTCGAGTCGCACCGGTTCGACCGTCGAGCCGCTGTCGTTGTTCTGGCAGCGCGAGGTCTCGGCCTCGATCTCGAGATGCAGCACGCGCGCCGCGCTCATCGGCGTGCGCTCGATGCGGTAGACGAACAGGTTGGGGGCCTCAAGCGGTGCGTAGGCGGTGATACGCGTCTGGCCGTAAAGATCGTAGGCGGTGGTCAGCGTGGCGCTGAGCAGGTCGAGCTCCTGTCGGTAGTCCGTGCAGTCGACCAGGTTGATCGGATGCGCGTCGGCGAAATGCGAGCAGATCACCGCGAGCGGGAACTGCACGTGCTGGCCGTGGGCGCGCGCGTGGTGGTGGCCGTTGTAGCCGAGCACCGTGCGGCCCTCTGGGTAGCCGGTGTTGGGATGGCTCATGAAGCCATGCAGATCGAAGCAGCCGCCGACGATGCCGTTGGAGACGAACGGCGGCACGTGCGGATGCCCGGTCTGGAAGGAATCCAAGGTGTAGACGATGTTGGCGCGCGCGACCGCCTGCTCCATGGTCTCGGCGCTGGGCGCGGCCTGCTGGCGGTTGGTCGGATCGGTGGCGGCGGTGCGGGTCACGGCGGCTCCTACGCCGGTAGCCTAGCGCTCGCGTGCCGATTACGACCGCCGCTGTGCATCGGCGCTTTCCGTGCCTTCAGCGCTATGGGCAGCAGGACCGGTGGCTTGGCCCATCACGTCCGCCGTGGCTTCCGGTACCGGCGGCACTGCCGCGCCGCGCTCGCCGAAGGCGAAGTAGTTCATCTGCGCGAGCATCCCGCGCAGCACCTGCACGTCGTGCACGGTCAGGTGCAGGCGGCCGATGAAGCGCGACAGCTGCGGAGCGAAGCGGTCGAACTCGGTGCGGCGGAAATACTGGATGCGGTCGAGGGTGCCGAGCCAGAATCGGAACAGGTCGTCGACATGGGCGCGATCCGCAGCGGGTTCGAGCTCGGCGGGCGGCGACGGCGCCACCGCAGTGGCGATGGCGTAGAGGGTGATCGCGCAGGCGTTCGCCAGGTTGTAGCTGTTGTTCGGGCCGAAGGTATCGAGGTGCACCCACGCCTGGCAGCAGCGCAGCTCGTCGTCGTTCAGGCCGTCGGCCTCGTTGCCGAAGACCAACGCGTAGCGCCCTGCCGGGCGGCGCTCGAGCAGCCTCGGCACCTCGTGCGGCGCGTGGCTGGCGCCTAGCTCCTTCTCGCGGAAGCGCGCGCTCGAACCGATCACCAGGCCACGATCTGCAACCGCCTCGGATAGCGTCGCGAACACCGGCGCGTGCAGCATCAGCTCGCGCGAATGGGTCGAGAACATGCGGCTCTCGGCGCAGTCGACCTCGCACTGCGGGGCCACCAGGCGCAGATCGGTGATGCCGAGATTGCCGCACAGGCGCGCGACCATGCCGAGATTGATCGGGCCCTGGGTGCGCACGAGCACCACGCAGGCATTGACGAGCGGCGAAGCGGCCATGCCCCGAGCCTAGCACGCGGCGGAAAATGTGCAGGCGTCCGGCGGTCGCGCCGTCGCCACGCCAGCCGCCTCTCGCTGTGAAGCCCGCTCCAGCTTCAGACTTGTCCCGATGCGATCCCGCCGAAGCTCAGCGCATGAGCGACAAGATCATCCGCTTTCCCGGCGGCGGCCCGGCCTCGGCCAAGCCCGGCAAAGATGCGGCCCCTGCCAAGACGTCAACCAAGCCCCCGGCCGGAACGATCGCCGGTCCCACCGGAATACTCGCAGGTCCCACCGGAAAACTCGCCGGTCCCACCGGAAAAAAAGGCAAGCAGACGGAGTCCGCCGTCGACGGCGACGCCCTGACCGAGGACCAGCGCAAAGCGGTGGGCATCGTGCTCAGCGGCATGCCCTTCGTGGTCATCGGCATCAAGGCCACGCCCAGCGGCGCCGACTTCTTCACCGCCGTCTCCGGCGAAGGCTCCGACCTGCGCAACGCCGAACCCCACCTCGCCGGCGTGATCGAACGCGCCTTGGAGAAGAAGGGCTTCTGATCCCACCCGGAGCGCCAACGACCAGGCGCCGAGGGGCCGTCGGCGGATACAACGGGCGAAGCCCCTCCGCCGACTAGTTCGCCCGCACGGCGAAAGAGAGCCCCGACAAAGCCCGTGGGGTAGGCCGAAGGCCGTAGGGGCGAAGCCCCTGACACAACCAGCTCTCGTCCTAGGGAGCCCATAGAGCGTGGAATGCTGCTGAATCCAGCCGTCGCGCCGCTAGGCTCGCGCGCAACGGCCTCGCCACGGAATCCCCAGATGCACTTCGCTCCCACCTTCCTGTGCACGCCCTGCCCCTGGTGTGGCGTGCGCAATCTCGCTCCCGTCGCCACCCCGATTCGCGAACTCGAGCCTCTGCTCGAGAGCCGCTGCAGCGGCTGCCACGGCGGCGTGCGCGCGCGCACCTCGTGGGAGACCTTCGCCTGCTTCAGCTTGGCCTACGCGCTGGTGAGCGACCTCACGGTCTACCTCGCCGTCGAAGGACATCTCCGCCTCGGCGGCGCGTGGAATCTCATCGGCCTCGGCGCGTGGATCTGCGCGGTGATCGCCGCGACGGCGGCGCTGTCGCGATTCCTGGTCGCCAACAGCGCGATGCGGCGCGGCCGCGAGCCCCGGCGCTAGGTTGCCGATCCGGATTCCCTCGCCGGCTGAGCCGCGCGACGGACAGCAGCACTGACGACGTTGCGACAGCGCTTCCGCCCAGCGCTCCCGCTCGTCTACTACCACGATGCCCCAACCGCCTGCCCTGCCCCAACCGCTCGCGATGGTCGTCTGCGACGCGGTCTGGCGCGACCCGGCCACCGGCAAGCACTTCATCATGGGCTGCTTCTCGGCGATCGGCGCGCACGCCTTCCCCACCGTCCATCCGACCCTCGCGGTCTACCTCTCCCTGACCGAGGGGTATGGCAAGATCGCGCTGCTCCTGCGCCTGGTCGACAGCGAATCGGTGACGCTCCACGAGCTTAAGATCGACGTCGACTTCGCCGACCCGCGCGCCATCGCGGAGATCGCGCTGCAGTTCCAGAACCTCAACTTCAAGGCCCCCGGCGAATACCAGCTCCAGCTGCATGCTGGCGACGCGTTCATCATGGAGCGTCGGATCATGGTGCACGACCTCAGGCAGGGTAACCAGGCCCCACGCTGACTTCCGTCCCGGCGCGACGTGCCCCGCGAGGCGTCCGGACTGGCCGCGGACGAGGCGTCATACCGCATGGGGATGCCACCTGGGGGAGCCCTCGTCCCGTCGGTCGAAAATGACGGCTGCATGACCGCAGCGGCGGCCGGCCCGGGTATCCCGCGCTGCGTCATCCGGGAATCCAGGGGAATCCAGCGTCACGGTGTCGCACCAGCGGACCCCCCTGCTGCATGTCTCGGCTTCCCTTGTGCCGCCTCGGCGGGTATTCTCATTCGTAACGGAGACGGGTCGTCATGGCTAATTACTTCCCGCCGGTGTGCCTGACCATCGGCGCCTCCGACAGCTCGGGCGGCGCCGGCATCCAGGCCGACCTGAAAACCTTCACCGCCCTGCAGTGCTACGGCGCCTCGGTGGTCACCGCCATCACCGCCCAGAGCTTCACGCGCATCCATTCCATGCAGCCGGTCACCGAGCAGATGGTGCGCGCCCAGCTCGACGCCGTCGAGTCCGAGCTGACCATCAACGCGGTCAAGGTCGGGCTGTGCCCGAGCGTCGCCACCATGCGCCTGGTCGCGCGCTGGCTGCGCGAACGCCCGAAGCTGCGCGTGGTGGTGGATCCCGTCGCCGCCGATTCCAGCGGCATCGCGTTGCTCCAGCCCGAGATGGTCGAGACCCTGCGCACCGAGCTGCTGCCGCGCGCCACCATCGCCACGCCGAATCGTTTCGAAGCCGCGCTGCTGATGGGCATGGACGAATGCCTGGGCATCGAGGACATGGAGGCCGCGGCCAAGGGCATCCTGCACAAGTACGGCTGCGCGGTGCTGGTGACGGGCGGCGGCATGGGCACGCGCAGTCTCGACGTGCTCGCCGCCCTGGACGGGCTCCGCCACTTCGACGCCGAGACCGTGGTGCGCACCAAGGTGCACGGCGCCGGCTGCGCGCATTCGGCCGCCATCACCGCGAATCTCGCCAAGGCGGACAGCCTGCGCGAGGCCACGCTCAACGCCAAGGCCTACGTCTCGGCCGCGATCTCGGCCGCGCCGAACCTGGAAAACGGACACGGCGTGCTCTGGCACGGCGTGACGGTGAAGGAACAGGTCATGGCCGAGGATGCCTCCGGTGCGCAGCGCATCTTGACTTAGTTTAATCGGGGGCTGCGCCCCCAAACCCCCCGCCCTTTGTCGCTCCTCTTTTTCGCCTGCGGCGAAAAAGTTTGGTTCTTCACGGAATATCGGGAATCGAGCTCTAAGAGCGGGATAGAAAAGGACATCGGCGGCCAGGGCGGCAGGTTGTGGTTACCACGCCAACAACCGCAACCGGAGACCGCCGATGTCCGCTGAAGACGCT
>JBBRLJ010000063.1:0-24316 GCA_038231435.1 Planctomycetota bacterium | reverse complement strand
TTTTATTAATTGCTCACTCCCATGTCCCGAAGGACATGGGGTGGTGACTTCCTCAACCCTTGCGGATCGATTCCGTCATCGGCCGCCGAAGCGGCCGATTGGATGCATCTCTTGCTACAGCTATTGATTTGTCAATGCGCCGAAGGTTGAAGGACTGATGCGCTAGGCTTTTACGCTGACGATCAGCGCTCGGCCCGGCCTGTCCCATCGGCGGGGCGCACACTATGTAAAACCCCGAAGTCGTGTCAAGGTCCGGTCTTCGCGGGACTCTCCAGATGATTCCTCGCATGACCTTTACGAGGAGATGGAGCGCCGAACACGGGCGGAATTCCGTTATTTCTGCGTATTCCGATTCAGCTTCGCGAGATCGGCCTCAAGGGCGGTCATGAAGGCGGTGAACTTCGCCTTGTTGGCGTCATTGAGTGCGATCAGGTTCTGGTGGGCGCGCTTGATCAGCTCCATGCGCTTGAGCGGAGTCAGGTTCGGGTTGCCGCTCAGACTCACGAATTCCAGGACCGGCAACTCGCAGCCTTCGAGGACCGGCAACACGTTGGAGATGCCGAGCATGTGCAGCAGCTTCAGGTTCGATTCGGTCGGATTGACGATGACCAGCTTGCCGCCCATCGGCTTGATGCGTTGCGATGAGCCGACCAGGAGCCCCATGAACGTGCTGTCCATTCCCAGGCATGCCGAGAGGTCGACGCACACGGTGTGCACCTGGGCATCGATCTCGGCCCCCAGGAAGGCGTCCAGCACTGGAGCATTCTTCATGTTGGCCAAACCCAAGGCGCGCACGTACACGACGTGGCCATGGCGCGCGACGAGGTAGCTCGCTGGAGTGGTCAACGCTTCATTCCGCCAATGGCCCCGCCAAGCAACGCGCGCGCCTGATCCAATGCGGCCTTGCCCCCTCCGAGCATTTCCGAGATCTCCTTGAGGCGAGCGTCGCCCGACACTTCCGCGACCGTGACGCGGGTATCCCGATCGCCCTGCTGCTTGCTGACGAGGTACTGCCGGCGTGCCGCAGCCGCCAATTGCGGGGTATGAGTCACCGCCAAGACGGTACGTCCGTGGGCCAATCGCGCAAGTTTCGCGCCGATCACCGCGCCCAGGCGCCCACCGACACCGCTGTCGACTTCATCGAAGACCATGACGGGCACGTGCTCTTGCGCCGCGAGCGCCTCGGCCAAGGCCAATGCTATGCGCGCGCATTCGCCGCCAGATGCCACATCGCGCAGCTTTCCAGCGGCCATGCCAGGATTCGTCTGCACGAGGAATTCTTGGCGATGCGTGCCGAGCGACGTCGGCTCGGCGAGCAGCTCCTCGTCCAACGACATGCGCGCCTTCGGCATGCTGAGTTCGCCGAGATGCTCGTGCGCGGCCTTCGCGAGCTTGACGAACGCGGTGGATCGAGCTTTCGCGAGCGCGAGGCCCAGTCGCTTGCGCTCGCCGACCGCAAGGGAGAAGTCCGCTGCGGTCTTGGCTCGACGCTCGCCCACCGTGGACAGTTCCTGGATACGCAACGACAGCTGCTCCCAAGCGGCGAGCAGCGGGGTTTCGCCATCGCCGTGCTTCCGGCACAGTTCGTGGTACGCGTTGAGCCGTCCCTCCGTCTTCGCGAGTTCCGTGGGATCGGCGGACAGGCGTTCGGCCGCCTGCCCGCACGAGGCGGCGGCATCGCGTACCGCCTCGAGCGCCTGCTGGCACGCCACCGCGGCATTGGCCAGTCCGGGTTCAGGAGCTTCGCCGAGACGACGCGCCAGACGCGCCAGCACATTGGCTACCGAGCGTTCGTCCTCGCTCAACGATTGCACCGCACCCTCGGCGAGCTCCTTCCAGGTCGATGCGGACGACAGCAGCGCATGCCGCGACTGGAGTTCGACGAGCTCTCCGCGGCGCGGCTGCAGCGCCTCGATCTCGCGCAGCTGGAAGGTCAGGTAGTCGAGCTCCTTCACGCTCTCACGCGCACCGCCATCGAGATCGGACAGGACCTTGGTCAAGGCCAGTACGCGCTCGTGGGTCGCAGAGTAAGCTGCGGCCTTGTCGCCCAGGCCGGCGTACGCGTCGAGCATCTCGAGTTGTACCGCAGGGTCGGCTAGCCGCAGTGGCTCGTGCTGGGAGTGGATCTCGAGCAGATGGTCGGCGGCGAGGCGCAGTGCTCCGGCCGTCACCGGAACGTCATTGATCCATGCCTGGCTCCGACCGCCACCGGAGATGCGACGACGCAGGATGTATTGGCCGTCAGCCGCCGGCACGGAGCAGAGCGTTTCGATGCGCGAGCACACCACCACCCCCGCTTGGAACACCGCGGTAACCGTAGCAGACTCAGCCCATGGACCGACGACCCGCGACTGCACGCGCTCGCCCGAGACCATCTCGAGCGCGTCGAGGAGCAGGCTCTTCCCGGCACCGGTCTCGCCGCTGACGACAGTCAACCCCTCGCCGGGGTTGAGCCGCGCATGCTCGACGATCACGAGGTTGTGGATGACCAATTCACTGAGCATGGCTGCGACCCGTACCGGTCGCACAGCCTAGCCGCGCCGAACGCAAGTAAACCCGGACCGCCTCAGTGGCCGCTGATCGTCTTCAACGCCGCTTCGGCATCGGCCTTCGCGGTGCCGAAGAGCGACTTGCGACCCGTCACGTTCTTGCCGGTGCCGAGCATCGCGCGGGCTTCCTGGTAGCGGGGCTGGCCCTGCTTGAACAAGGCCATGCCGATGCGGAAGGCCTTCACCAATGGATCCTTGATCGGTGCCTTCTTGAGCGCTTGTTCGGCGCCGCGGAAATCACCGTTGAGGAATAGGATCCAACCCTGGAACTCGTTCTGCTGGTCGGTCTTGGCTGGCAGTGCCTTGAGCTTGTCAGCGACCGAGACCGCATCGCTGGTGCGGCCATCGGCGACGTACGCCCATCCGAGTGCGAGCAGGGCGGGTTCGCTGGTGAGCTTGTCGATGTTCGGACCCAGGGCTTCGATCGTGCCCTTGACGTCATCGGCTTCCCACTTGGCTAGACCTTGCGCGGTCGCATCCGCGGCGTCACCCTTTGGCGTCTCGGTTCCCTTGGCGACATCCGATGGCTTTTGCGCATCTGCGGCCTTCTGGGCATCCGCGAGCTTCTTGGCATCGGCCGCCTTTTGCGCGTCCTCGGTTGCCTTCTGCGCATCGGCAGCTTTCTGGGCGTCAGCCGCCTTTTGAGCATCGGCCCGCTTGGCTTCGTCAGCCTTGCGTGCGGTTTCGCTCGCCGCAGCGGCATCGGCGACCTTCTTGGCTTCGTCCGCCTTGCGCGCCACATCGGCGGCGGCGGCAGCGTCTGCGGTCTTCTTGGCATCGGCGGCCTTGCTCGCCTCATCCGCCTTGCGGGCGTTTTCGGCGATCAGGGCGGCGTCGGCGGCCTTCTTCGCGTCTGCGGCCTTCTTCGCTTCGTCGGCCTTGCGCGTGTTGTCCGCGAGCGCCGCGGCATCCGCGGCTTTCTTGGCTTCGGCAGCTTTGTTGGCCTCGTCCGCTTTGCGCGCGACATCGGCGGCGGCGGCGGCATCGGCGGCCTTCTTGGCTTCGGCCGCCTTGTTGGCTTCGTCGGCCTTGCGCGTGGCTTCCGCCGCGGCGGCGGAGTCCGCGGCCTTCTTGGCCTCGTCCGCCTTGCGCGCCTCGTCGGCTGCCTTGTCGGCTTTGGTGGCCTCGGTGGTGTTGCGCGCCGCCTCGGCCAGGGCGGCGGCATCCTCGCTACGTCCACCGGAGTCGGCGCCGTCATTCGCCTTGCCGGCACCATCGTGCTCGGCGATGGTCTTCAGCGCCGCTGAGACGTCGTGTCCGGCGTTGGCGAAGAGCGCCGGCTTGCCTTGCACGTTCCTCGCCGCGCCCAGATAGGGCCTGGCATCAGCATAGCGGGCTGGACCCTGCTTGAAGATCGCCATGCCCAGGCGGTACGCCTTGACCGAGGGATCCTTGATCGGGGCCTTCTTGAGCGCGAGTTCGGCAAGTTGGTATTCACCAGAGAGGTAGCTGGACCAGCCGAGGAATTCCTGGGCTTGGCCGGACGAGTAGCCGGTGGTGCGCAGCTTGTCCGCGATGCCCTTGGCTTCATTCGATTTGTTGGTGGCGACATAGGCCCAGCCGAGATCGACGAGCGCGGCCACGTCGGTGGTCTGGTCGACGACCGGCGCGAGGGTCGCGATGGTGCCCTTGACGTCTCCGAGCTCCCACTTCGCTTTACCGAGCGTCGCGGCGGCAGCGGTCTTCGCTGCCCGGTCGCCGTTGTCCGAAGCACGCTGCGCGAGGTCGGCGGCGCCCTTGGCGTCGCCAGAGGCCAGGTGGAACTCGGCGAGCGCCAACAGCGCCTGCGCGTTCTTCTTGTCCTTCTTGACCTGCTCCTCGAGCTGCTGGGTCAGCTGCTGAGCGCGCTGGGTGTTGCCGGCCTGTTGGTACATCCGGGCGAGGGCGACCCGAGCCTGCGGATTCTGCTGATGCTTGGCGAAGAACTGTTCATAGGTGGCGAGCGCGCTGTCGTGCTTGTTCTGCGATTCCTGGAACGACGCCAGGGCGGCGAAGCTGTCGAAATCGTCTGGCAGGAGCTCGGTGACGCGGATGTACTGCGCCATGGCCTCGTCGTTCTTGTTCTGCTCACGGTAGGCATCGGCGAGCGCGCGATGCGCTGCGGCGAAGCCCTCGTCGGCGGAGAGCGCGGACTTGTAGCGCTCGATCGCCATCTCCTTCGTCGCCGCCTGCTTGCCGGTCAGGCTCTGGATCTCGGCGCCGGCCTCGCTGGCCGCTTCGATGACCAGGCCGCTGGAGTACATGATCTCGGGATCGCCGGGGTTCAGACGCATCGCGATATCGTATTCGCGCAGCGCAGTGGTGAGATCGGCCCCCGATGTGGGTCCGCCCTTCAGGCCGCGATGGTAATAGGCGTTCGCGACCGCCTTGTGGATGCGTGCATCCTTGGGCGTGAGGTCGATCGCCTTCTTGAGCGCGTCGATGGAGTCGTCGTACTTGCCCTGCTGATCGAGGATACGTCCGAGATACCAACGCACCTCGGCGTCGTTGGGGCGCAGGCGCAGGGCGTTGTCGCACTCGCGGCGGGCTTCATCGAACTGCCCGAGACCGGCGAGGCTGATGCCGAGGACGGCGTAGGCGTCGGCGAGGGTCGGATCCAAGGCGAGCGCCGCGCGGGCGTGCTCGACCGCATCGGTCAGCATGGACTGGCGCTGGGCCGGGCCGGCGCTCTCAGCGCTCTCACTCTCGGCCTTGGCCAGGAGCGCCTGGACCTGTGCGATGGAGGTGCCGGAGATGCCGGTGTCTTCCTTGGCGAACGCGAGCGCCTCGGTGAGGAGCGTGATCGCCTCGCGATAGTGGCCTGACGCCACCAGCTGGCGGGCGCGCAGCTCGCGCACCTGGACCTTGCCGAAGATCGGCAGCTGCTCCTTGAGCGCCTCTGCGTAGTGCTCGTCAGCGAGATCGCGCACGCCATCGTTGCCGAGGGCCACCGCCTGCTGGATGTGGTAGATGGCGTTGTCGGAGAACGAGCCTGCATCCTCGATCTGATGGAGCTTGGTGACCTCGATGCACGGCTTGCCGTCGTTGCCGACCGACTGCACGCGACCGATGATCTCGATGATCTGGAATTTACGCAGCGAGGAGAGCTGATCGCAGACCTGCTTGATGTCCTTGGGCACGTAGACGCTGACCAGGGGATTGCCGCGGACCTCGGGCTCCCAGACACGCGCGTGGTCGTCCCAGAGGATGAGGTTGAAGTGGCGCTCGGCGCGGAAGCCGGAGTGCAACCCGTCGTAGAGGTTCCCCATCTCGACGAACATGCAGCGGAACTTGACCAGGTTGGTCAGGAAGTGATCCGGCTGGGAGATCACCTGTTCGAGCTCGGCGTTCTGCACGAGCTTCTGTTCGCGCAGCGTTTCGTGGACCACCGCTGGGGCCATGGGGACGGTGCAGGCGAGGACGACGAGCAGGTTGACTGGACGCACGGGAACTCCTTGAGGTATGCACCTGAACGAATGGCAGGACAGGGCTTGGAACAAACTATAGACCGCCGATGCGAGCGCCACAAGGAGCTGTCCCGCCCGTCCAGCCCTCCCCAACCACCGATTCCCCGACCCCGCAACCCGCAGCCCCAGCCGCCCCGACCGACTGTGTGATGCGATCACCCTCCCCCCGCCGACCCCGAATTACGCCAATCGATGCGCCAGTAATCTCACTCCGGCCAGCCGATCCTAGATCGTCTCAGGCCAGTCGAGAGCAGGAAGGAATCGTCACATACGTCAACCCAGGCCTGGCGAAGCCACATATCGCCACGTCCCCACGCTGGCGAATCCGTCTATATCCACTGAAGACAGCGAGGACCGTTATCGTCGACGAGGCCAAGGCGGCGACCCCGAAGCGGGCGAGCGCCCCGCGAGCCGGATGCCCTTCGGGGCATCCGCTGGTGTAGTCATCCACTCGTGTACCGCGAGCGGTGAGCCAACGCCGGCATCGTCGACGAGAACGGCCGCAGCTAGGAGCGGCGGGCGCGGAGGAGGAGATCCGCGATGAACTTGTCCAACTGCGCATCACTCGTGCGGTACTGCGCCACCTGCTCGCAGGCATAGGCGACGCTCGAATGGCTCTTCACCCCGAACACCTGACCGATGGCCGAGTAGGTGTCTGCGCTGGCGTTCTTCAACACGTACATCGCCACGTGGCGGGCGGTGGCGCGGGGACCGGAACGGTTCTTGCCCACCAGATCGTCGACCGTGATGGCGAAGCGCGCAGCGACCTCGCGCAGGATCATCGCCGTCTGCGACTCGCCCGCGCCACGCTCGAGCATGTCCGCGAGCGCCTGGCGCGTGGCCGCGAGATCGATGCGGCGCTGGAAGCTCTTGGCGAACTGCACCAGCTTGTTCACCGCGCCTTCGAGCTCGCGGATGTTGTCGGTGATGTGGTCGACGACGTACTCGACTACCTCGTCGCTGAGGGTGACGTCCTGGGAGCGCGCTTTGGCGTGCACGACCTCGCGGCGCACCACCTCATCTGGCTTTTGCATCTCGACCACCAGACCGCCGCTGAAGCGCTGGATGAAGCGCTCCTCGAGGTACTGGATGTCGCGAGGGCTCGCGTCCGAGGTGATCACGACCTTCTTGCCGCACTCCGACAGCTCATTGAAGGTCGAGAACAGCTCGTCCTTGGTGCGCATCATCTGGCCCTGGCTCAGGAAGTGGATGTCGTCGATCAGGAGCAGGTCGGGATGGCGCATCTTGACCCGGAAGGCGTCGAGGGTGCCTTCCTTGCAGGCGCGGATGTAGTCGTTGGTGAATTGCTCGCAGCGGATGTATTCGACCTTGCTCTTCGGGTAGCGCTCCTTGAACGACAGCGCCAAGCCCTGTTCGAGATGGGTCTTGCCGAGTCCCGAGGCTCCGTGGATGAACAGCGGATTCACCGGATTGTGTGGATTCTCGAGGATCCTCACCACCGCGTCGTACGCGAGGCGGTTGCAGCTGCCGACGACAAAGCTCTCGAGCAGCTTGAAGCCGTGGCCCCACGAGCGCGACGGGCGCGGGGTCATATGCCGGCCCGCGGGAGCCGAGGCGACGCCCTCGGCCAGCTTTCGCTCCTCGTGCTCGCGCAGGGCGCGGCCAGGCACCTGGCAGCGGATCTCGGTGACAGGCATGCCCAGGGCTTCCGCGGCTGCGTCGGCCAGCTGGCGTCCGAAACGTTTGCGGATGGTGTCCTGGAACAACGCCGTCGGACACTCCAGCGTCAGCACGCCTTCCTCGACAGCGAGCGGCCGCACCTTCTGCGACGACAGCCACAGCCGCACCGCCGCCTCGTTCTCGGGAGAACGCACGCGATCGAGGATCGATTGCCACGCCTGCACCACATCCACCGCTTGACGAGCCACTAGTGGGCTCCCGGCTTTTGCGCAGTACTGGACGACAGGATCGATAGCGCGGAGACGGCGCGACCGGCGCGCGCCCTGAACGAACGGGGATGGGGTTCGCGCGAGGCACGGACGACGATAGATGCGTGGACGATGGTCATGGGCTCGGGCACGTCGGTGGGGACCGAGTATCTATAGCATGGAAATTTCGGCTCAAGGGTTGGCAGCGGACCACGAGAACGACCCTTGACTTCACCCTTGGTGAGCAGCATCGCGAGGCTCTCTTCCATCGCAGCTTCCATCGCAGCTTCCATCGCAGCTTTCGCTCCTGCTTCACCAGAGCGCGCTCCACGCATGGGCGCGGCGGCGCGACGATGGCCGCGGAATCGCGTCATCCCAACGCTCTCGGCACTGGATGCGGCAAGGGACATGTCGGTGGCGGACGTCACGCTTGCCGCTGCAGGAAATCGCACACCTGGGCGCGGCTCGGCGACACGCCACTGCGCACGTACACGCCGCTGGTCGCGCCACCGATCTGCAAGGCGTGGTCGTGCGGGATGCCGGCGAGCAGCGCCGAGACGAAGCCGGCGTTGAAATGGTCGCCCGCACCGGTGGTGATCATCGGCTTGGGCTCGAAGAAGCCGCTCGCGCCGACGCTGCCGCCGTCCCACGCCACCGCCGATGATTTCACCAGGTGGCACATGACGCGGCCGATGCCGAGCTTGGCGCGGATGATCTCGCACCCTTTGCGCGCGGCCTCCCACTCGGGCTCCACCGCCGGCCACGTTTGCCCGAGAACTCCGAGCACCTGCCGGCATTCCATCTCATTCAAACCGAGCACCACGTCGACGTGCTTCTGGAGCTCGCGCATCGCGGCCAGCCCGGCCTCGATGTCCGCGACGGTGCGCTTCGCCGGATCCGC
The DNA here is from genome assembly GCA_038231435.1 of Planctomycetota bacterium. Lineage (GTDB taxonomy): Bacteria > Planctomycetota > UBA11346 > UBA11346 > UBA11346 > JACCZE01. Next base: position 15,531 of record JBBRLJ010000063.1, on the reverse strand, counting down.
GAGATCGATGAACCACAACGGACGGTCGGTACGCAAGCCTGGCAGGATGTCAGCGCAGAACCTGCGCCACATGTCGGTCATGCCCAGCGTCATCGTCCAGTTGACGGTCGCGATGCCCTTGGCCGTTCGGAACAGGTCCTTGACCCCAGCCACGCCACCCGCCTTGGCAAGCAGGCAATCGTAGGTGACCGCGTTCAAAGGCAGGGATTTCACCAGCATCAGCTTGCCGTCGGCGAATTCGAGCGCGTCGGTCGAGCACGCCGGTCCGAGATTGACGATGCGTTTCGCCCGCGACGCGAGGGGTACGAACGCAGGCTCGACCTTGTCGCCGCCGAGCACGCCGATCGCTGTCACCTGCATGTCGTAGCTGCACAGCGCATTGGCCATGATGGGGCCGTTGCCGCCGATCTTGCTCTGCTTCACCACCATCTCGAAGTTCGCGCTCTTGCCCGCCGCCTCGTTCACTTTCTTGCCGTACGCGGCGATGGTCTTGAACGAGCTGTAGCTGGTGGTGGTCTGGCGCGTCTCGACCACGTCGATGATGTGGTCGACGAATCCATCGAAGCCGACGACGATCTCGGGCTTGAAGGTCGCGGGCACGGCTCGCAGCGAAGCCGCGGAGGCGCGGCAGAGGTCGGCATGGCTCATGGTCGGTTGGTTCCTCGGGGAGGGCCACCGTAGGACCACATCGTGCGGATCAAGCCTGTCGGACCGAGACCGTCATCGACGCGGTGATCCTGTGGAGAACTCGCCTAATCCAGCGACGGCGCACAACGAGCGCGGACAGCGACGATGCCGGTCAAGACGGCCGCGAGGCGGCCAGACACAGCCAGCGCACGCGCGACAGCCATTCGACGGTCTCGAGATGTCGCGCTGCTTCCTTGGCGGACCTGCCCCATGCGTAGACGCCATGCCCGCGCACCAGGATGGCAGGCATCTCGGCACGCAGCGCATCGAGCGCGCGGCGCGCGAGCTCCGCCATGTCCTGGCTGTTCTCGATCACCGGCAGGACGCACTCCGGTTCGTGGCTCGCGACGCCGGCGAAGGCCTTCTGCATCTCGATGCCCTGGAAGCGGATCGCCGGCCCGCGCTCGATGAGGCTGAGCGCGACCGCGTGCGGCGGATGGCCATGGCAGACGGCGGCGCAGCCGGTGCGGCGGTAGATGGCCAAGTGGAGCGCGGTCTCGTCCGATGGCTTGCGCGCATCCGGTGGGAGCGGCTTGGCGTCGTCGCCCACGGGAATGAAGTCTATCGGCGCGAGCGCGCCCTTGTCCTTGCCCGAGGGGCTCATCGCCACGGTACCGTCCAGCAGGCGCACGCTGAGGTTGCCGGCGGTGCAGGCGAGGAAGCCGTGCTCTGCGAGTCGTTTGGCCTCGGCCGCCAGTTCGGTGAGCAAGGCATGGTTGGGATCAGCGCTCACAGGCGTCTCCGGTTGGAGGAGCGGGAGCCTAGGCGTACGTGCCACGGCGCCAACCCGTCACCGGCTCGGAAGGCTTCTCGGGTTGTCTTTGCGGTCACGGGCTGTGCTCGATATAATGATGGGTTCAGCCCGGATTCCTTGCCGATTGCAGTGCCTGTATAAGGTTTTACTGCAAACCGCAGTAACCATACACAGGGTCTACACTCGCAAATCGACTCGGATGATCACTCTATTAGGTCGTAGAAGGGCAAATATCTGTTTTCGCATGGATATAATACTTTGGGAGGGTGCGTTGGCATGTCGCTGGCTACCTGAACAGCGAACTCATACATCGAGGGCCTTATGATCACTGGCAACTCGTCTCCCAACCAGTCCCTGAACATCAACGAGGCCAGCAAGGCCTGTGGCCTCAGCCCGAGCGTTCTGCGCATCTGGGAGCTGCGTTACGGCTGGCCCAACCCGAAACGCAAATCCAACGGCTACCGAGCGTACAACCAGCACCAGGTGCAAGAGCTCAGGCGCGTCGCCCAACTGGTGAAATCCGGCACGCCGATCAGCAATCTGATCGTGGACGGGCTACCCCGCTGGCCGACCGACCATGCGCGCGCGCCCGCGCCGCGCACGCTGTCGAAGACCCGCACCCTGCCCAAGCCGCACGAGCCCGGCGAGGCTCTCCTGCATCGCGATCTGATCGAGGCGCTCGAAACCCGTCGTGGCCCCGCGGTGAAGGAACTGCTGCAGCGCATCTTCTGGACGGTTCGGCCGGCCGATGAACCGAAGACCGCGCTGGTGCCGTGCCTGGTCGCGATCTCGGAGCTGCGTCGCGCCGAGCGCCGCTTCGCCGAGGAGAACGACGTCATCTCGATGGTGAAGGATCGCTGCGTCCAGCTGCTGCGCATGCTCAAGACCCAGGACCAGCCGCTCTTGGTGGTGCCGGCCCGCGAGAGCGACCATGCCCTGGCCGCCCTCACCGCCCTCATCCTCTGCTACCGCGGCACTCCCGCGCGCCCCTGCTTCGAACTCGGCGAGCCCACCGGCGCCTATATAACGGTCAGTGATGCGAACTTGACCGAAACAGCCGGCAGCCGCCAGCTCGGCCGCCTCACCACGCTCGGCGCGGAGTCGATCCCTGGCCTGATCGAACTGCTGGATGCAAATCAGGACGTCGCCTGGGCCAAGAAGACCGCGAACGTGTGAGCGCATTCCCCCGCGCGCCTAGATCCGACTGAATCCTGGATCCGACTGAAATAGAGAAACCCGCGGCTTGCCGCGGGTTTCTCTATTTCTCGGCCTGCCCCGGCCTTCCCGCGCGGATGCCGCGAGTCAGCGATAGAGGTTATAGAAGGTCTTGAGGCCCAGGAACTGCGCTTCCTTGCCCAGCTCCTCCTCGATGCGCAGCAGCTGGTTGTACTTGGCGATGCGATCGGTGCGCGAGGCCGAGCCGGTCTTGATCTGGCCGCAATTGGTCGCGACCGCGATGTCGGCGATGGTCGCGTCCTCGGTTTCGCCGGAGCGGTGGCTGAGGATCGCGGTGTACCCAGCGCGCTTGGCCATCTCGACCGCGTCGAGGGTCTCGCTCAGGGTGCCGATCTGGTTGACCTTCACCAGGATCGAATTGCAGGCGTTCTTCGAGATGCCCTGGGCCAGGCGTTTCGGGTTGGTGACGAAGAAATCGTCGCCGACGATCTGCACCTTGGAGCCCAGCTTCTTGGTCATCGCGGTGTAGCCGTCCCAGTCGTCCTGGTCGAGGGGGTCCTCGATCGAGATGATGGGGTACTTGTCGCACCAGCCGCTGAACAGCTCGACCATGTCCGCGGCCGAGAACAGCTTGGTGGGGTTCGATTTCCAGAATTTGTAGCCCTTCTTGCCGCCCTCGTCGAAGAGCTCGGACGAGGCGCAGTCGAGCGCGATGGCGAAATCGCCGTCACGGCCCGGCTTGTAGCCGGCCTTCGCGATCGCATCCATGATGTACTTCAGCGACTCCTCGTTGTCGATGTTGGGCGCGAAGCCGCCCTCGTCGCCGACGTTGGTGTTGTGCCCGGCCTTCTTGAGCACGCCCTTCAACGCGTGGAAGACCTCGCACACCATCCTGATCGCGTCGGTCCAGGTCTTGGCGCCGACCGGCACCACCATGAACTCCTGGAAGTCGACCTTGTTATCGGCGTGCTTGCCGCCGTTGATGATGTTCGCCATCGGCATCGGCAGCTGCTTGGCATTGGCGCCGCCGATGTAGCGATAGAGCGGCAGGTCGTGGGCGATGGCCGCGGCCTTCGCGGTCGCGAGCGACACGCCGAGGATGGCGTTGGCGCCAAGATTCGCTTTGTTCTCGGTGCCATCCATGCTGATCATCAGCTGGTCGATCATGCGCTGATCGCTGGCTTCGAGCCCGACCAGCTCCGGCCCGATCTTCTCGTTGACGTTGGCGACGGCCTTGAGCACGCCCTTGCCCAGGTACTTGGTCTTGTCGCCATCGCGCAGCTCGCAGGCCTCGTACGCGCCGGTGGAGGCGCCCGATGGCACCGCAGCCCGGCCCATGCTGCCATCCTCGAGCGTGACGTCGACCTCGACCGTGGGATTGCCACGGCTGTCGATGATCTGGCGGGCCTTGACGTCTTCGATGTACATGGGTCGGCGTTCCTGTCCTGGTGGAGGGCGGAACTATGGCGAAGGCCTGGCGCCGCTCAAGGCCCGTGGACTGCGGTGTCCGGCAGCGATATCTCGGCGAGCATGGCTGGCCGCTGGTCGTCGTTGATGCCGTTGTGCGTCGAGCCGCGCGCCTCGTGGTAGACGATGGCCGGGAACAGCCGCGCCAACTCGCGCCCCATGGCCACCGGAATGACCTCGTCGGCGTCGCCATGGTAGATCACGATCGCGGGCGGCCTCTCGCGGGCGAGCAGTTCGCCGATGCGCGCGCGGTTGTCGAGGTTCGCCTTGAGCAGCCAGTTCAGCGGCCAGCCGACAGTGCGCCACGCCATGTCGCGCAGGCTGGTGAAGGGCGCCACCAGCACCGCGCGTTCGCACGGATGTCCACGCGCGAAATCCAGCGCCACGCCGGCACCGAGCGAATGTCCGAGCACGCGCAGGTGGCGTTCGAGATCCGCGAGCGGCCGGCCCTGGCGCACGGCCAGCGCGGCGAGCGCGCCATCGGCGTTGGCGCGCATGGTGCGCGGCGAAGACTTGCCGGCGCAGGTCCCGTAGCCGGGATAATCGATGAGCAGGAAACCCGCGGATGGATCCTTCGCCTCGGCGATGAGGTGGTACCACTCGAGCGCCAGCGAGGCGTTGCCGCCGAACACCACCCACATCCGTTCGGGCGCGGCCGGGCCGCGGTAGAACGCGAGCTGTGGGCCCTGTCCGGTCGCGTATGGCAAGGCCTCGATCTCGGCGGGGATGGCCATCGCCGCAGGGTAGGGACGCGGATGATAGATCAGCTTGTCCTGGATCAGATACAGCAGCAGGACCATCGGGACGATCACTCCGAGCGCGATGCGCGTCAGGCGCGCCATCAGGCGGGCGATGCGACGCGTGCGCGCAGGATGATGTCCATCAGGGGCGCCCATGCCTTAAGGTAACGTGTGTTAATTTATAATCAACTCTCACGCCGTCCTGGTCCTCTTGACGATGCGCCGTGCCCTCGACAGTGGCCGCGCACCTCGTCCGGGAGCCCACATGACGATCCGCCGCGCCTTGCTGTCCGTCTACGACAAGACCGGGGTGGTCGAGCTCGCCCAGGATCTGAGCGCGCGTGGCGTCGAGCTGCTGTCCACCGGCGGCACCTACAAGGCCCTGCGTGACGCGGGCATCGCGGTGATCGAGGTCGCCGAGCACACCGGCTTCCCCGAGATGATGGACGGACGCGTCAAGACCCTGCACCCGAAGATCCACGGCGGCCTGCTCTGCCGGCGCGACGACCCGGCCCACCTCGCCAGCGCCCAGGCGCACGGCATCGGCTTGATCGACCTGGTGGTGGTGAACCTCTATCCCTTCGAGGCCACCTGCGACACGCAAGGCGCGACGCTCGCGGACAAGATCGAGAAGATCGACATCGGCGGGCCGAGCATGCTGCGCTCGGCGGCGAAGAACCACCACGCGGTGACGGTGCTGGTGGATCCGGGCGACTACGCGCGCTTCCGCAACGAGATCGCCGCCAACGCTGGCGACACCACGCCGACCTTCCGCGCCGCATGCGCGCGCAAGGTCTTCCGCGCCACCGGTCGCTACGACGCGCTGATCGCCGACGAGCTCACGCGTATCGCGGCCGCCGGCGACGCCACCGTGTGGGAGGCCGAGCGCTTCCCGGCGGAATGCGCCATCCCGCTGAAGAAGGTCCAGGATCTGCGCTATGGCGAGAATCCGCACCAGAAGGCCGCGCTCTACGACGTGCGCCTGCCTGGCGCGTCGAGCGTGGTGCGCGCCAAGCAGCTCCACGGTAAAGAGCTCAGCTACAACAACCTGATGGACGCCGACGCCGCCTGGGAACTGGTGAAGGAGTTCGAGGGGCCGACCTGCGCCATCATCAAGCACACCAACCCCTGCGGCTGCGCGGGGGCGGACAGCCTCGAGCAGGCGTTCCTGCGCGCCTACGAAGGCGACCCCCAGGCCGCATTCGGCTCGATCATCGCGGTCAATCGCGAGCTCGACGCCGCCACCGCCGAGCGCATCGCCGATCCGGGGCGCTTCGTCGAGGTGATCGTCGCGCCCTCGTTCTCGGCCGAGGCCTTCCGCATCATCACCACCAAGCCGAAGTGGAAGGCCAACGTGCGCCTGCTCGCGGCGGGCCTCGCCTCGCCGGCGCCGAAGCAGGCGAACTACGTGAAGAACGTGCTCGGCGGCCTGCTCGTGCAGGATTACGACACCCTCGGCTGGGATGCCGCGAGCCTGAAGATCGTCACCAAGCGCCAGCCGAGCGCGGCCGAGCTGCGCGATCTGGCCTTCGCCTGGGTGGTGGCGAAGCACCTGAAATCCAATGCCATCTGCCTGGTCAAGGATCTCGAACTGATCGGAGCCGGAGCCGGGCAGATGAGCCGGGTCAATTCCAGCTGGATCGCCACCAACCTCGCGCAGAAGACCGCCAAGGACAAGACCCGGGGCGCGTCGCTCGGCAGCGATGCGTTCTTCCCCTTCCCCGACGGGGTCGAGACCGCGGCCGCCGCGGGCGTCGCCGCGATCATCCAGCCCGGCGGCTCGAAGGGCGACGCCGAGGTCATCGCCGCCGCCGACCGCTACGATATCGCCATGGCCTTCACCGGCGTCCGCCACTTCCGCCACTGAGTACGCGGCATATCTGCCGCTGACCACCACGGATCCTGCTCCGACCCACCGGGGAAGACATTCGCATTCGCTACAGCGGACTTGACTCATCCCGTCGATCCGGTGTGCTTCCGCCGGTCCAACACCCGTTTCCCGAGGCGCACCATGTCCACGTTCCGATCGCACCGCACCACCGTCGCCCTGTCCGCGCTCGCGGCCGTCGTGCTGTCGCTCGCCTCGTGCGGGGATTCCGGCTCGCGTTCGGACGCCGCTTCCGCGAAGGCCTCGCCCACCTCGGTGATGGTGCCGACCATGCAGGTCAAGCCGAACACCGCGCTCGCCCAGACCAAGGGTGAGACCGGTGCCTCCCTATCGATCGAGCCCTGCAAGCTGGTGGTAACCCAGGACAAGAGCGAGCAGGCCGCCAGCGGCATCGGTTCGAACGTGGGTGGCAAGTGGCGCTATTCCGTCACCACCACCGACAAGGCCAAGTTCGATCCTGAGGAATTCCAGCTGCTGATCGCGTTGAAGAACAACGGCAAATCGGCAATCAACTATTCGGAGAGCGTGCAGGTCGAGTACCTGGTCAACGGCAAGCCCGCCAACCACCACGTCGACACCGAGGGCGTCTCGATGAGCAATGTTCCTTCGGGCGCCACCGCGTTCTACCGCGTGCGCGGCCCGGAGATCAAGGACCTGAAAGAGGGCGACACCGTGCTGGTGACGCTGCACAACATCGCGGTGAAAGCCAAGGGCGCCGACGCCAAGACCGACCTGACGTGGGAGCTCACCGTGATCCCGCAGAAGACCATAGAGCTCAAGACCACCACTACCACCGAGTGGCGCTGATCGGATACGACTCGCGGAGCGGCTTGGTGAGCGGAGCGGCCCAGCCGCTCCGACCGCATCCCCCTAGCGTTTGCGCTTCACCGACGAGGCGAGGTCCTTCACCGAGGTGGCGGAGCGCACACGGCCGCGATTGCGGCCCTTGATCGAGGCGAGGACCTCGGCCAGCGAGGTCGACATGATCTGGTCGAAGCTGAGCTCGGGGCTGACGGCGAGAACGCTCTCGACCTGGCGCGCGAGCGAGCGGGGCACGGTGATGGTCAACACGGTGGTCGGTTCGTTGCCCGTGCCGACCTCTGTGGCGGCGGGGCGCTGCTTCCTGGTCATCGCCACGTTCTTCACCGGCGCGGCGGGTAGCAGCAGATCGAGCGGATTGTCGCCGATGGTAGTGGGCAGTTTGTTTGCCGACGGCTTCCTGGGCTTTGGGGGCTTCTTGGCCGCCGAGGTCTTGGGCTTCTTCGCGGGTGCGCGTGGGCTCATGCGGTCTCCGAGTCGGTGATGACGACGATGTACTCGTCGGCGATGCCTGGCGCCATGGGCGCGACCACCGAGCGCGGCCGCGAGCCGATGGCGGTGACGTAGCCGGCGACGATGCGCTCCAGCGCCTCGGCGACCAGCGAGTCGAGGCTGACGCCAGGCAGCACCGAGACGGTGTCCTTGAGCTCCTCGGCGAGGGATCGCGGCAACGAGACGGTCAGGGTCGCGGTTGGCTCGGGCCGCGGAGCGCGTTTGCGCTTGCGGCGCTGCTCGCGTTCGGGGACCAGCACGATGAGCATCTCGGGCTCGGCCGAGGCAAGAGACTGGGAGTCCCGGCGTGCGTCCGGAGGGGCTGCTTCCGGCATGGCTCGGCTACTTCGCCAGCGCCCGTTCCTGCTTCAGCACCTCGGTCGCGAGATCGCGATAGTCCTTGGCGCCGTAGCTGGCGGAGTCGTATTCGGTGATGGGCTTGGCGAACGAATAGCATTCTGCGAGGCGGATGTTCTCGCGGATGACCGTCTTGAAGACGGTCTTGCCGAAGCGTTCGCGCAGCTTCTCGACCACCTCGAGCGAATGGCGGGTGCGGCTGTCGACGCGGCAGGCGACGATGCCGGTGATCTCGAGCTCGGGATTCAACCGTTCCTTCACCACGTCGACGGTCTTGTGGATCTGGGCGACACCGGCGAGCGCCATGACGTGCGACTCGACCGGGATCATCACCTCGTCGGCGGCGGTGAGCGCGTTGATGGTGAGCACGCCCAGGGTGGGTGGGCAATCGATCAGGCAGTAGTCCCAGCGCAGCGCGTCCTTGCCGGCAGGAAGCTTCGCCAAGCGTTTGCGCAGGATGCTCTCGGCGCCGTTCTCAGGCGCGAGCGCCTTTTCGGCGCCCGCGAGCCAGGTCGAGCACGGGATCACCCACACGCCCGGCACCATGGTCTCCTGGACCTGGTCGGCGAGCGTGGCGTCGCCAGTGAACACATCGAGCATGCCCTTGCCGGCATCCTTGATGCCGTACCACATCGACGACGAGCCCTGCGGATCCAGGTCGATCAGCAGTACGGTGCGATCGCGCTCGCCGAGCGCGGCGGCCAGGTTCACCGAAGTCGTGGTCTTGCCGCTGCCGCCCTTCTGGTTGACGATGGCCAAAGTTCTCATCGCTGCCCCCTGCGCGCACCATGCGCCATTGAAGTAGATGCGGGGAAGGTGGTAGGCAAGGTGGGATTGGGCGCGGGACCAGCCACCCAGACACACGGCGGGCGGCCTGACGCGGGAATCGATACATCGAGCACTAGCGCCCGCTCGGCGGCATCACGCGCGGCGGCGTAACCTGCCATGCAGCGTGAGCGCGAGCGCGGCGAGCACCGCTCCGAGGGCGGAGCTGAGACCGCAGCCGCCACCCTTCGGCGTCGACACGCCGACCACCGACGCCGCGAGCGGCTTGCCGCTGGGCAGGTTGTCGAGGTTGACCGCGATCGCCTTCGTGGCCCCGAGCGAGCCCGTCGCGCCCGGCGCCGGCACGGCGAGCACCGCCGCATTGGGCCCGATATCCTGGATCGATCCGCCGTTGATGAGCAGAGCGGATGGACTCAATTCATCCAGGCGGCGCGTGGCATCGGTCGATCCGACCACATAGCTGAAGCGCAGCACCGATGAGCCGGTGCCGTCGACGAAGGTGGCGACGGGATCGGTCGCGCCGATGCCGATGTCGTTCAGCTGCAGCAGGGGCGAGCCGGTGACGTTCACCGGCTCGCTCATGGCCACCAGCACGACGATGGTGTTGCCGGTCGCGTAGGTCCCATTGCCGTTCGTCGAGCTGATGCCCAGCACCGTCGGCGCAGTCGCATCGGCGTTGGTGTTGATCGCGATGGTGCTGTTGGCGCCCAGCGAACCGCTGGCGTTCGGCGCGGGCAGGGTGAGCGTGGCCGGGGTCACTCCGGATGTGCTCAGATTCGAAATCGCCCCGGCGAGCGCCGTGCTGCTCACGTAGTCGAGGTGATTCGAAACCTGGGTAGCCGCGCTCGTGTAGGTGAACGTGAGAGCACTACTGCCGCTGCCGCTCGCATAATTGACGACCGCGTTCGGGGAGGTGTTCAAGGTCAACGTCGGCACGGTACTGGTCGTCACCGGCTTGCTGAACGTCACCACGATCGGAACCGTGGTCACTCCGTACAGGCCCGGGGCCTTGGTCGTGGTCACCGACAGCACGGTGGCGGGAACGGTATCCACGACGATCACCGAGTTGTCCCCGAGGGAGTGGAGGAATCCCGGCTGCGCGAGGGTGACATCGGCATTGGCCGGGGTCCCGTCCTGGATGGTGCCGCTAGCGAGCTGCAATGCCGCGGTGGAAATGTAGTCGAGGTCGGCGCTGTTGTCGCCGGCCTGGACCGTATACTGGAAATGCAGGATCGCCGTGCCGGATCCGCTGCCGTAATTCACCACGCGGGTCGTGGTACCGAGAGCCAGGCTGAGGGTCGGAACACCAGTCACGGTCACCGGCGCGGTGAACGTCACGGTGACGTCGATGATGGCTCCGACACCATAATCGCCATCGGGGGCATCGACGTCGCTGACGGTAGTGGTGGCGGCGAACCCCGGCAGGGCGCCGCAGGCGAGCACCAGGACAGCGCCAAGCACACGGAGATGATGGAAGATGGACGTCATGGCTGCTCCTGCCGGCACGTGCGCTCTCAGAACCGATACCCGATCTGCCCCTCGCCGCCGAACCCATCGCCGTCCACCGAAAGCTCGCTGTGGTCGCCGTTCGGCAGATCGATGCCGACCTCGCCGTGCGAGAACACCCAATCACCATGAATGCCGAACACCCAGCCGGAATCGCACAGGTAGATGCCGAGACGCGGTCCGACGTTGTAGTCCCAACCCGAGCCGCGACGGCGGACCACCTGACCGGCGGCGTTGATGCCCTGGGTATCGGCCCAGGCGAAGCCGCCGCCGATCACGGCGGCGAGTTCCAGATGCAGGTCGCCGGCGCGCGTGTACCAGCGCGGAGTTGCCCAGCCGATCACCGCCGAGACCTCGCCGGTCTGGTACTGCAGGGTGACGTCTTGGCGCAGATTGGTGCTGTAGGTACCGCCGACGCGGTAGGTCGTGGGCGTCTCCTCGTACGCGGAATACGACAGCTCGAGCCCGAACAGCGGATCGCCCAACGAGCGGCTGACCTGCCACGGGGTGGCCACGCCGGAGATCGAGATGCGGTGGCCGATCGGATTGCCGCCGATCCACGAATATTCGGCGGTGCCGCCAGCGGGCGTGGTCACCTTCTCGAAGACGTGCGGCTTCTGGTAGATGCCGCCACCGAGACGAATGTCGTGCACGCCGGTGAAGAAGTCGCGATGCAGCTCCTCGGCCATCAGCGGGTCTTCGGACTGGCTGGTGTGCTCGTCCATCAGGAAGTCGGAAGCCCAGGCCGGGCCCGCCAACGCGAGAGCGCCTCCGGTCAGCGCGAGCGCGCTCCGCGTCAGGGCGATGGCCAGAATCGAGCGGAATGTCGGACCCATGTGGCTCCCTTGGCGCCCGCGCCGGAGCGGCGGGCTACTTGATCACTACGACCGATGCCGACAAGCGTTGGGTGTCTGTTGGAGGCCTTGACCCCCATGCCCGCGTCCGGCCCGAGTCAGTAGATGGGGAACCGCTCGCACAGCGCACGCGCGGCGCCGCCCACGTCGGCAAGGATCGCCGGCTGGTCGCGGTGCTTGAGCGCCCGGTCCATCAGACGCGCGATCTCGACGGCCTCAGGAACGCCGAAGCCGCGGCTGCACACCGCGGGCGTGCCGATGCGGATGCCCGAGCCCTGCTGCGCCGGCTGGGTGTCGAACGGGATGAGGTTCTTGTTCACGGTGATGCCGACCTGGTGCAGCAGGTCCTCGGCCTGCTTGCCAGTGACGCCCTGGCTCATCACGTTCAGGCTGAAGAGGTGGTTGTCGGTGCCGCCCGAGACCACTTGCCAGCCGCAGGAGATGAAGGCCTCGGCCATGGCGCGCGCCGAATCCTTCACCCGCTTCATGTAGTCGGTGAACTCGGGCCTGAGCGCCTCGCCGAACGCGACCGCCTTGGCGGCGATCACATGCATCAGCGGTCCACCCTGAATGCCCGGGAAGACCCGTGAGTTGACCTTCTTCGCGTGCTCGGGTGAACGCGTGAAGATCATGCCGCCGCGCGGCCCGCGCAGGGTCTTGTGCGTAGTCGTCGAGACGAAGTCAGCGTGTCCGAACGGCGTCGGGTGCAACCCGGCCGCGACCAGGCCGGCGATGTGCGCCATGTCGACGAACAGCAGCGCGTTCACCTGCTTGGCGATGGCCGCGAAGCGTGGGAAATCCAGGACGCGGCTGTAGTTCGAAGCGCCGGCGATGATCATCTTCGGCTGGACCTCAACGGCCAGGCGCTCGACCTCGTCGTAATCGATCACCTGGCGATCCTTGGTCACCCCGTACGACGAGATGGCGTAATCGAGTCCGGAGAAGTTCAGCTTGTAGCCATGCGTGAGATGGCCGCCGTGGTCGAGGCTCATGCCCATGACCTTGTCGCCCTTGGCGAGGCCCGCGGCCATGTACACCGCCATGTTCGCCTGCGAGCCGGAATGCGGCTGGACGTTCACCGCGTAGTCGGTGGCGAACAGCTTCTGCGCGCGCTCGATGGCCAGCAGCTCGACCTTGTCGACCTCCTCGCAGCCGCCGTAGTAGCGTTTGCCGGAGTAGCCCTCGGCGTACTTGTTGGTCAGCACCGAGCCCTGGGCCTCGAGCACCGCGGTCGAGACGATGTTCTCGGAGGCGATCAGCTCGATGGTGTGCTGCTGGCGGTTCCACTCCGCCTGGACGATGCGCGCGACTTCGGGGTCGGCCTGGGCGAGGGTGCGCGGGGCGGTGTGGCCCGAGGTGGTGGACGCGTGCGTCCCGTGCGAAGACGACGACGAGGAAGACGAGGATGCGGGGCTCATGTGGGCTCCTGAAAATTCCGGCGGGATGACCTGCCGAAGGATTTGCGGGGGTGCCCAGGCGCGCGGCTGCGACCATGTCGTCCAGCGACGCTGGATGACCTGTTCGGGGGCTCCCTCGCGGTTCTCCGCGTCGACCGCCGCGCGCCCTCCCTACGATAGGAAGGTCGAGCTCGGTCCAGCGCCAGTCGCCCCCGACGTCCGGAGTGTCCCCCGCCCAGGCCAGGCTCAAGGGATTCGTGTCCCGGCTCTATCCAGACGATGCCGCGCGCCGAGCCGGCGTGGAACACCTGCCCCACCGTGGACTTTGCCCCTCCAGAGCTATCGTCCGCCGCTGCGTCCCACCGCCGAACCGACCTCGGAGCACCCCATGTCCATCCGCCCGATCCTCGCCTCCTGTGCCGCCGCCGCGCTCGCCCTCGGCATCTCCCTGGGGATGGTCGCCTGCGGCGCCACCCGCCAGGAACGCTACACCTATGTGAAGAAGGACGCGTCCGAGACGCGCATGCTCGCCGACAAGGAGGAGCTCAAGCGCACCTCAGGCGTGAAGCAGGTGATCGCCACCATCGACGCCCAGAACGCCATCACGCTGCAGCTGTTCGTCGACGAGGACGACAGCAAGAAGGGTCTCGAGAAGGTCCTCGACCTGGGCTACTCGCAAGTCCGCAACTGACCTGCTGCCTGGCCCGTTGGCGCCAGATGAGTGGCGCCAACGACTGCACGCTCTATCGATCGCTTCACGATCGTTCGATGGCATGGTGATGCCGAGGCGTATTCCGAAATCTCTGCGCTGTGCGCTGGTAGCTCAACTGGATAGAGCATCGGACTTCGAATCCGAGGGTTGGGGGTTCGAATCCCTCCCGGCGCGCCACTTATGACAAGCACTTAGATAATGTGATACACCGGCAAAAAGGCGCTGAGGCACTTTCGAGTCAACATTTGGGAGCCGTTCGCCGTTTCGGCGCTCCTGATGCGCTCCGGGCCACTCCGTGATCTCGCGAGTGGGAGAAACCGAAAAAGGACCTGGGGGATTCTCCCGGAGATATCCAGCCGCACTTGTTAGTTGAAGTATCCAATTATGTCGGCGACGTCGCGCTCTGCTTACCAGAGGATCTTATAGTGAGACGTATCAAGGTATTATCCGCACCTCCTTGAAAAACAGGATCATCGCATGGGAGGAACTTGGGCATAAACAACCTACTCATAATCCCGGATAAAATACTTCACCATTATATCTGCGCTCATGCTTGCGCGTTAGCGGTACAAAATAAACGGATCCGCAGAGGAACAGAGAGCCGCAGTTACTAAAATAGCTACTCAGCCATTCGTTATTTCAGTGCGGAAATTTTACAATTTCCAATATCCCCACGGCTATCTTGCGTCTTGTGCGAAATTGTTCCCGCAAATTCGCCTTGGCCTCCATGGAGTTCAATCCAGATCCCGTTATCCCAATGAAGGCGATTTACGAAAAACTGAAATTCACCAGATGAGTCTATATAATATGACTTAATCTTGGGAATTTGTATCGGCATGGGCTGAGAAGCCCCTGCCATGGCCTGATTCCAGAACCTTGTACTAGAAAGAGAGCTTTCGATTGTCGCATCATTACAATAGGCCACTAGCCACGGAAATCTTGGCCAAAATCCGAAATGCGTTCTGCCTGGGATTATTCGTATTTCTCCACTGAACAATTGATTTCCGTTAGGATCTATTGCCGTCACCCCGTACGCCGAACAAATAGTGCGAAGTTTTATCCAAACTATGCAGGAATATAAAACACACCCAGCAAGGATCGCCGAGAATACAAGGCAAACAATCTTAGCGTAGAATCTCACAATGAATTTCCGCCTAACAAGAAAGACCGCAATATAGTCGTAGGACAAGACGGTAGCGAGTGCCTCCCTAACAGCAGCGAGTCAGGCTTCAATTGCGGTAGAAGGTTGTGAATTCTAGTCCTGGCTCGATCATCGTCACTGTCGCCTCATTCTCTCGCGCAATATGAATCGTGTTCATGTGAAGGCCATCATGGTCGAAGAAACAAATACCAAGGATTACACTCCCTGCGTCGGTCCCTGCATTCCAAATTGAACAAGTGAGCGGCTGAAGTGCCTGGGTTACGCTCGGCGGATCCCGATAGCCATTCCAAGTGATCTGACGATCAGGTGTAAATGCGAACTCACAGGCGAGGGAACTCGAAGTCACGAAGGCGCGTTCAAACATAAGCCGATCGTCAAGGTCGATGCTGATCACAAGGCTCTTTGCGACGGGCGGAATCGAGCCGCCGTGATAAGCCACTGGCCGATCCCCGCACCCAACGATCTCGAAGGCGATCACGGCGCACATAATGAAACGAAAGGTGTTGTGCATCATATTTATTAGCGGAGAAGTAGACTGCAATGTATGCGTAGAACAAGCCAGCAGAAGTGGCGCATCTGTGTGTTGTTGGAAAAATTGGCTCTCATGCAGATCGGCAGACAGCTTGACGGGGTCTGTATGATCCCGCATGCCCGTCCAAGTCGTTGGTATTCAGTGTTTTTTGAACACCCCGGGATGGCTCGCGGACCGCGTGGTCTTCAGCGGGAAGGATCTC
>JBBRLJ010000062.1:0-24336 GCA_038231435.1 Planctomycetota bacterium | reverse complement strand
GCGCGGCACGAACGCCGATTTCCGCCGATTCCTCGCCATGGCCCACGGTTCCGTCGGCGAGCTGCGCAATCACTTGGTGGTGGCGAGCGATGACCACCTGGTCGATGAATCCCATTACCTCACGATGCATGACGGCGCCGTCCAACTCAGCAAGATGATCGCCGGATTCATGAAGTCCCTCGCAGGAGGCGGCGGGTGACCGCCGCCTCGCGCCGTCGACTGTCTCTCTCTTTCTGCTTTCTGCTTTTCGCTTTGAGCTTTCCGCTCCCCCTCCCTCACCCGCTCAAGCGGATGATGAACGCGCTGAGCATGCGCCGCACATGGTCGATGCGCTCGTCGAGCTGGTCGAACACGGAGGCTTCCACGAATCCCGCATCGCAGGCGATCGCCAGCTGCGCCTGCAGCTCGGCTGCGGAGCCGCGCGCGATCGTCAGGAACCGCCGCAATTCGGCATCGCTGCCGCGCCCGGCTCCTTCGGCGATGTTCGAGCCGATCGACACGGCCGCGCGACGCATCTGGTCGCGCAGACCGCAGCCGTCGCGCATCGATTCGGTCAGATCACGGACTAATCTGACCACAGTACGAGTTTCATCCCACACTCTGAGTTCGTGGATCTTCGCCATCTTCTGTCTCCTTGTGCACCACCCGCTATCGGCATCGGGGTCAAGGCTGGCCGCCGCGGCCACCGCGGTTCCTCCGCGGCATGGCCTTGACGCCGATGCCGATAGCGACAATCGGAGCTAGGAGACTGAGGATCCAGAAATGGATGGCTCCGAATGCAGACCTACCGCGATCCGACGTCCGCTGTCCGCTGACAACCGACAGCGGACAGCTAGAAAGCTAACGGAATTCCTCCGCCCGCCTCTCGTCAAACCGGTTCCCTCACCCCGTCTTCGGAAACGGGATCGTCTGCGCATCGCGCATCCCGAGCAATTCCCTCACCCTCTTCACTATCCCCGCCCTATCCAATCCGTGCGCCGCCAACTGCTGCTCGCGGCCAGCGTGCGGCACCAATTCATCGCGCACCCCGGATCTGGAGATCGGGATCGCCAGGCCGAGATCCGACGCCGCCTCGACCACCGCGCTGCCGAATCCGCCGGGGAGCGTATGGTCCTCGATGGTGAGGATGCGCGCGTGGGTCTTCGCGAGCTCGGCGAGCAGGGCCGTGTCGATAGGCTTGGCGAAGCGGGCGTTGACCAGGGTCACGCCGCCGGCGGCGTCGCCCAGCTGCGCGAGGGCTTCCCAGCTGGTGCGCACCGGGGTGCCGTAGGCCCAGATCATCAGCGGGACTTTCCCACCTTGCTGGGGGCCATCGGCCTGGGACTGGCCTCGGCGTAGCACCTCGGCCTTGCCGAGTTGGATCGGGGTGGACTCCTCGTTCCAGGCGATCGCTGGGACCTCATCTTTCGGATAGCGGATGCAGTAGCCCGCCTTGCGGGTCTCGGCCTGGCAGCGTTCGGCGTGCGTCCAACGCAGCATCGCGCGCAGCTCGGCGCCGTCCTTGGGTGCGAGCAGGACCAGCCCCGGCAGGGTGCGGCTCCAGGCGATGTCGTAGAGGCCCTGATGGGTCTCGCCGTCTTCGCCGACCAGGCCGGCGCGATCGAAGGTGATGACGATGCCGAGATTGCGCTGGACCACCACCTCCTGGAAGAGCTGGTCGTAGCCGCGCTGGGCGAAGGTCGAGTAGTGGGCGACCACCGGCCGCAGCCCGGCGATCGCGAAGCCCTCGGCGAAGGCGAAGCTGTGCTGCTCGCAGATGCCGACGTCGTACATGCGATCGGGGAATTTCTGCGCGAACTGGCGGAGCCCGGTACCCGACGGCATGGCGGCGGTAATCGCGACCACGCGCTCGTCCTCGCTGGCGATGGCGATGAGCTCCTCGGCGAACACCTGCGAATAGGTCTTGCCGCCGGCAGCCTTCGGATGGAAGGAACCGGTGTCGACGTCGAAGCCCTTCGGCCCGTGGAACTTCAAAGGGTCGTCGGCGGAGGGTTGCCAACCGCCGCCCTTCTTGGTCAGCACGTGCAGGAGGATGGGCCCGTGCAGTTTCGAGACGCGCGCGAGCGCGTCCTCGGTGGCGGCGGTCGAATGGCCGTCGACCGGCCCGAAATACTTGAAGCCGAGATCCTCGAAAATGTAACCTGGCGAGATCAGGCGATCGGCCGCGAGCTCGAGATGCTTGGCGAGGCGCTTCATGCGCTCGGCGCGCGGAAAGTGACCGAGCGCGGCCTTGAAGCGCTCGCGCAGGTACTGGTACATCTGGCCGCTGCGGATGCGGTCGAGATGGGTATGCAGCGAGCCCACCGGAGCATCGATGAAATTGCCGTTGTCGTTGAGCACCACGATCAGCTCGCTCTTGAGCTGGCCGGCGTTGATCAGGCCCTCGAAGGCCATGCCGCCGGTGAGCGCGCCGTCGCCGACCACCACCACCGTGTGGCGCTTCTGGCCGAGGCGCCGGTAGCCCTCGGCGACGCCGACGCCGGTCGAGATGGCGGTCGAGCTGTGGCCGACCTTGGCGAGATCGTAGGCGCTTTCGAGCGGATCGGGGAACCCGGAGATGCCGCCCTTCTGGCGGTTGGTGTCGAACATCGCGGCTCGGCCGGTGACCAGCTTGTGCGGATAGGCCTGGTGGCCCACGTCCCAGAGCAGGCGATCGGAGCTGAAATCGAAGACGCGATGCAGAGCGAGCGTGAGTTCGACGGTGCCGAGATTGGAGGCGAGGTGGCCGCCGTGGGTGCTGACCGTCTCCTTGATGCGGAAGCGGATCTCGTCGGCGATCTGCGTGAGCTGCGTTGGCGTGAACTTGCGCAGGTCCGCGGGTGCCAGGAGGCCGTCGAGCAACGGGAGCGGTTTCATGTCCCGATCATTGTGCGATCCGGGTCGCATGATCCAGGCATGCGTGCCCCTTGGTGCACGCGCATGCCGGGAACACATGGGTCGACCATCGGGCCAACGACACGGCGGGCGCAACTGCGCCCGCCGTAGCATCGATCTGATCAGACGCTGAGGTTCACTTCCCGGGATCGATGGTCAGCCCCGGATCCTCGAGGACGACCGCGGTCTGGATGTTGAAAGTCTCGTTCGCGATCGCCTCGCCGACATTGCCGGCGGCGTCGGTCGCGGTCACCTTGATGCGAGCGCCCTTGGCGGCGAGCTCCGGGATGTCGAAGCGGTATGCCGCATCAAGCGGCTGGCCGCGGGTGAGCTCCTGCCACGGCTTGTCGGGTCCGGCCTGCAGGTAGATGGCGACGGTGTTCGCGGCCGGATTCATGTCCTTGACCACGAACGGCACCTGCACGCGATCACGCGGCTTGAAGTCGCGGCGGTTGTTGGCCTGGGCCTTGTCCGCATCGACGATGCCGATCGCGCTCTGCAGCTGCACCAGCGGCGGGGTGGTGTCGACGGTCACGACGAATTGGTCGGGGCTCTTGCCCTTGGGCACCGGAGAGCTCCAGCCGGCCTGGTCGATTGCGACCACGGCGAGACGGTAGCGGCCATCGCCTGGCGCCTTCCAGGCGACGTGCTTCGGATCCTTGATCCACGGTCCCTCGGTGAAGCTGGTGCCGTCGTCCTGGCTGACCCACAGCTGGGCCGACTGCAGGCCGGCGGGGCCGCCATCGGCGATCTGCAGGTCGAGGGTGGTCTCGTTCGAGGCGGTGATCGCCGGACCGACGACCTGGCCGTGCGGCTTGATCGAGTCCACCAGGATCGCGCTGTTCACGGCGCTTCCGACGTTGTCGGCCTTGTCCATGACCTGGATCTTCAACTGGCCGGAGACAGTCATGTCGGTCGGCACCGTCCACTCGTAGACGCCCTTGTTGGGGATCTTGTCGGCAACCACATCCCAGGTGTTCCCATCGCGCGACCACAGCAGGGTCACCGGAGCGGAACGCAGATGCGGATCCGACGCCTCCCACTTCACCGTGTACTTCTCGCCTCCGCGCAGCTTGGCCTTGGGGCCCGGGAACGAGATCGCGCAGGTTGGCGCGGTGCGATCGATGATGAAGGTGGTGCTGAGCTTGGGATTCGGCTCACCCTTGGGTTCGGGCTCGGCCAGGCCGCTGGTGAGGAACGGCCGCAGGTAGACCTGCCATACACCCTCGGCCGGGGTCCAGACGATCGGCGAGCCGACGTCGAAGACGATGCCGTGCTTGGCCCAGTCGCTCCACGCCTTGCCATCGAATGAACGGTACCAGAGCTCGGTCTTCGCCAGATCCTGGATCTTCGGCGTGCCGATGGTCAGCTCGCGCTTGGCCCACACCGGAATGGGCGCCTTGATGCTCTCGACGACTTCCTTCTCGGACGCGAGCGGCGCCGGGTTGGTCGTCTCCTCAGCGGCCAGCGGCAGCAGGGCAGCCAGCGCGGCGGTGACGGAGGCGAGGATGATGGTGCGCATGATTGAGGATCCTTGCGGCGTGGCTGATTGGCTTGGAGGCTTGGAGTGAGCTGGGTCGAGGAGGTGTCGGAGGTGATTCGTGGTGTGCGATCAGGCCGCGAGGCGGCGGATGGCTTCGCGGAAGAAGCGCACACCATCGCCCTCGCGTCGGCGCGGCTCGCGGGTCCAGCGCGGATGGTTCTCCCAGCGCAGGAAGCGCTCGGGATGCGGCATCAGGCCGAAGACGCGGCCGGTGCGATCGCAGACGCCGGCGATGTCCGCGACGGAACCGTTGGGGTTGGTGCCGCCAGTGTAGCGCAGCGCGACCTGATGCTGGTCCTGCAGCGCCTTCAAGACCGGCGCAGCGGCGGCGAAGCGGCCCTCGGCGTGGGCGACCGGCAGCTCGACCTCCTGGTCGTCCGGGATCCATTGGCAGAGCTTCGGGTCTCCGGCGACGCGCACCCAGCAGTCGCGATAGACGCCCGAGAGGTTGTCGGTGAGGGTCGCTTCCTGGACCGGCGCCACGGTGCTGCCCACGGTCGAACCGGCGACCCGCGGCAGCAGGCCGGACTTCACCAGCACCTGGAAGCCGTTGCAGATGCCGATCGCGAAGCCGCCGCGATCCACGAACCCGAGCAGCTCCTCGCGCAGGGCGCTCATCAGCTCGTTGGCGAAGATGCGGCCGCTCGCGACATCATCGCCATAGCTGAAGCCGCCCGGGATCGCCAGCACCTGGTAGTCGCGCAGGGCCTTGGGGTCCTCGCGCAGGCGGTTGACGTGGAGCGTCGTCGCCTGGCCGCCCACCAGCTCGAAAGCATAGGCGGTTTCCGCATCGCAGTTGGTTCCCGCGGCTCGCAGGACCAGCACCCGTGGCTTCATCCGCCCTCCCATGAAGCCGGGCATTAGACGCCGCTGCCCCCCCCGGTCAATCTCTTGGCCACAGGCCTCAAAGACCCACCGGCATGTCTCCTTCCAGATAGGGAATTCTTCCGGCTTTCCGGGGGGCAGCGCGGAGCGCGATGTTGGGGGGCCGTAGCCCCCCAACCGACAGCTACTTCTGCGGCCCCTGTGGATCGGCCGCGCGGCGACCGGCATCCTTGGTGATGAAGCTGTTGAATTGCAGCTCGATCACCGGCTTGTCGGGATGATTGGTGCGGATCACCGCCTTCTCGATGAATTCGCCCTCGGGCAGGTCGGCCTTGTCGTCCTTGGCCTTGGCGGTGACCAGGATGCTGCCGTTGTCCTGCTCGGTCGTGGTGAAGGCCCAGAGCTTGCCGTCGTAATCGATGCCCTGCACCTTCAGACCCCCTTCGGGCACCTCCCCTGGCGGGCAGCTCAGGCGGATGCGCTTTCGCAGCCGGTTGGGTTCGTCAGGGCGTTCCTCGACGACGTAGCGGTAGATGTCCTGCCAGGCCTTGTCGGCTGGACGCTCGCGCGGATCGGTGCCAGGGGCGATCGCGTCGACCTGGACGCAGGCGCGTACCTTCCAGAGCACGTCGACCTCGATCGGCTGGTAATCGGGGTCGCTGAGGAACAGGCTGACGTGCACCGACTGCGGGCCGGAGCGGTCCTTGCTGGGCACCGTGACGTCGAGCTTGGTGCGTCCCCCGGGCAGGATGAAATGGTCGCCCAGCTCGAGCTGCGTGCAGGTGCAGCTCGAATCGATGAGCTTCACGCGCACCGCGCGATCGTTGGCGTTGAGGATGCTGATCGAGGTGATGAAGGGCTGGGTCTCGCGCACCTCGGGAGCCTCCTCGGGCGAGGCGACATTGGCGTTGTCGAGCGCCCGGGCAGGAGAGCAGGCGAGCAGGCAGCAGGCGGCGAAGACAGCGGACAGCGCACAGCGGACAGCCGCGAGCGGATGGCGAGGAGCCGGAGCGGCGGAGTGGGATTGGGGCATAGGAATGGAACGGCCTCGAACGGTGTTCGTTCAGGGTCTCCCGGGCGGGATCGCCGCGCAACCGCTATCGCCGCAGGTACGGCGCGCGTGAGCCCCGCGCCGCCACCATGCCATCACGAGTCGGGCTCAGGTCGCCAGCACGGCCTGGCCCAGGGCCTGAGCGAGCTCGGCGGAATTACCCTCGGGGGCATGCGGCAGCACCGCCAGGATCGGCAGGCCGGTGACCGCGCCCAGCTCGCGTTCAGCGTGGCGCATGGCCAGACTCGGCGGGCCCGGGTGCTCGCGATGGTGGTTGAGCACCAGGCCGAGCACCTGCAGTCCGCGCCGGCGCAGGGCCTCGACGGTGAGCGCGGTATGGTTGAGCGTGCCCAGGTCGGGCCGGGTGACGACCACGCAGGCGATGCCGGTATTCACCAGCAGGTCGACGATGGTCGCGCGCGTGGTGGTGAGCGGCACCAGCAGGCCGCCGACGCCTTCCATGACCAGATCGTGGGGCCCGCGGCAGCGCGTGAGATGCGCGCGCAGGCGCTCGAGCGTGATCTCGGCGCCGGATGCGGCGGCCGCGAGATGCGGCGAGGCTGGCTCCGGAAACTGCAGGGGACAGACGGTGGACGGATCCTGGCCGTCGCCGACGAATGCGGCCAGGGTGCGCGCATCCTCGGCGGTGCCGTCGCTCCAGCCGCCGCTCCAACCACCACAGGCGACCGGCTTGTGGATCCATACCTTCCGACCGTGCTGCCTGAGCCCGCGCGCCAGAATGCCGGTGACACGGGTCTTGCCGACGCCGGTATCGGTGCCGATGACGGCGAGTTCGAGACGCGCCTTCATCGGCACCTGCTTTGTCGATCGGGGCGTCCCATCGTCACCTCTGTTGCCGTCGTCACGCCTTGAACTTCAGGAATCCCGGCGCGTAGCCGTCCGGGCGGTCGTAGCCCATCAGGTTCAACGCGGTGGCGGCGACGTTCGCAAGGCCGGGATTGGCCAGCGACGCGTCGATCTCGTACTCGCCCGCGAATCCGGGATCGACGACGATGGCCGGCACCGGATTGAGCGTGTGCGCGGTCTTCGCCTTGGGATGGCCGTTCTCCATCTTCACGCCCCCCTTCTTGTCGATCTCGTACATCTCGTCGGCGTTGCCGTGATCGGCGGTGACGATGGCGATGCCGCCGAGTTCGGCGATCACCGGCAGCAGCCGCGCCAGGCATAGGTCGAC
This sequence comes from Planctomycetota bacterium, assembly GCA_038231435.1. Classification (GTDB taxonomy): domain Bacteria; phylum Planctomycetota; class UBA11346; order UBA11346; family UBA11346; genus JACCZE01. The sequence continues at coordinate 16,848 of JBBRLJ010000062.1, read as the reverse complement.
GGCCTCGACGGACATGCGCGCGGCGACGAAATTTCCGGTGTGGCCGACCATGTCGCCGTTGGCGTAGTTGATGCGCGCGAATCCGCTCGGCACGTCGCGCAGCGCGGCGATGGTCGCGTCGGTGATCTCGGCCGCCTTCATCCACGGCCGCTGGTCGAAGGACACGCGATCGCTGGGTACCTCGATGTAGCGTTCGAGCGCCTTGTCCAGGTAGCCGCTGCGGTTGCCGTTCCAGAAGTAGGTGACGTGCCCGAATTTCTGGGTCTCGGAGCAGGCCAGGATGCGCTCGCCCGATCCGACCAGATATTCGCCCATGGTGCGGTCGATCACCGGCGGCTTCACCAGGATGCGCGGCGGCAGGTTGGTGTCGCCATCATAGGTCATGATCCCGGCGTAGCACACCTGCGGCTGGCGGACGCGCTCGAACGGCACCGGCAGGCCGAGCAGCGCCTTGCTGATCTCGATCGCGCGATCGCCGCGGAAGTTTGTCAGCGCCACCGAATCACCATCGACGATCGGGGCGAAGGGCTTCGGCTTGCCACCGGCATCCGCGCGCTCGACGACGAAGGCGGGCAGGTCCTGGTCGATCACTCCGGGCTTGGCCGCGCGCAGGGCCTTGACCGCCGCGCTCGCGGATGGGAATCCGGGGGCCTCGGCCAGCACGTGGGTGCGCCAGCCGCGCTCGACCATCGACCAGTCGGCCTCGTAGCGGTCCATGGTGATGGTCATGCGTCCGCCGCCCGAGGCGATGCCGTAGCGAGGATCGACTCCGGTCAGCCAGGCCTCGAACGGCTCAGTGTAGTCCAGCGCCGAGGTCTCGCCGACATCGCGGCCGTCGAGCAGCGCGTGCACCGCGACCTTGGCGACTCCCGCCTTCTTGGCTTCGACGATCATGGCCTTGAGGTGGTCGATGTGGCTGTGGACGTTGCCGTCCGAGAGCAGGCTGATGAAGTGCAGGCACGACTTCCGGGCCAGGACGTTGGCGATCAGCTCCTTCCAGCCGGCGTCGCGGAACATCGCGCCCGAGTGGATGGCCTGCTGCACCAGCTTGGCGCCTTGGTCGAAGACGCGTCCGGCGCCGAGCGCGTTGTGTCCCACTTCAGAGTTGCCCATGTCCGCGTCGGACGGCATGCCGACGGCCAGGCCGTGCGCGTTCAGCCTGGTCCACGGGCTGGTCGCCATCAGGCGATCGAGGCAGGGCTTGTGCGCGGCGGCGACCGCGTTGCCCGGATAGTCGGGGCCGAGGCCCACTCCGTCCATCACCACCACCACCACGGGACCCTTGCGACGGCCGCGGAACGCGTTCTTGGTCAGGCTCAGGGTCATGGCGCCTCCGTGGTCGGAGGAGTAACGATAGCCCTGTGCCGTGACCTACAAGGCTCCAGCTTGCGACCCGTCGACACTCGGTCACCGTGCCCACAGGGACCGGGCCGCTTCACATCCCCTGATTGAGATTCTTGATGATCTCGATCAGCGGCATGAACAACGCGATAACGATGAAGCCGACGATCGTACCCATGACGATGATCAGCGCGGGTTCGAGCAGCGCCATCATCGCCGCAACCGCGGCATCGACCTCCTCGTCGTAGGTATCGGCGACCTTGATCAGCATGCGGTCGAGTTCGCCGGTCTCCTCGCCCACCTTGATCATGTTCACCACGATGTCGTCGAATACCCCCGAACGTCGCAGCGGCTCGTTGATGGTCTCGCCCTCCTTCACCGATTCACGCACCTCGTTGATGGCGCGGCGCACCACGAAGTTCGGCGTCGAGGCGCGCGTGATATCCAATGCGTCGAGGAAGCCGACACCGGATTGGACGAGCGTGCCCAAGGTGCGCGTGAAGCGCGCCACCGAGCTCTTCTTGACGATGCCTCCAAGCACCGGCATGCGCAGCGCGGCGCGGTCGACCACCTCGGCACCCTTGGCGGTGCGGCGGAATAGGCGTGCGCCGATCACGATAGCTACACCGCCGATGGCCATCATCCACCACCACGACGCCATGAAGCGGCTCATCCCGATCAGGCAGTCGGTGATCGCCGGCAACCTGACGCCGAGATCGCGAAAGATCTCCTCGAAGCGGGGGATGATGAAGACCATGATGAAGGTGAGGATGGCAGAGGCGATGGTCAGCACCGCGATCGGATAGACCAGGGCTCCGATCACCTTCTTCTTCAGGCGCTGGGATTTCTCGCGGAACTCCGCGAGCCGGCGCAGGATCACATCGAGCGCGCCGCCCATCTCGCCGGCCTTGACCAGATTGGTGTACAGCGGGTCCCACACGCGTGGATGGCGGGCCATCGCCTCTGAGAGCATCATGCCGCCCTGGAGATCCTCGGTCACCCGCCCGAGCACCGAATGCAGCGCCCCGGGCCGCTGCATGTTGCCGAGGATCTGCAGGCTCTGCACTAGCGGCAGTCCGGCATCCTGGAGCGTGGAGAGTTGGCGCGTGAACACCGTCACCGCCGCCGCCTTGATGCGCCCACCGCCCCACACGCTCCGCTTGGCACCGCCCGATGCTCCTGCCGGAGTCGCGCGCCGGCGTTGGCGGATCTCCATCGGCCGCTGGCCGCGCCGGCGGATGGCCGCCACCGCCTCCATCTCGCTGGGCGCCTCGATGGCGTCCTCGACCTGGGTATTGGTGCGCGGATCGTGGGCGGTGTAGGCGAAGGTGGGCATGGCGTTCTCCGGCTCGAGGGTGGCGACGAAACCCCGGCGCGTCCTGCGGCGAAAGCCGGAGAACGCAGGCATGGATCAACGATTCTTCAGCGCTCTGGCGCGCATCCGGAACGTGCTGTCCGGATCCCACGCCTCATAACGTCATACGCGCCGCTAAGCCGCGCGTTGCCAATCACCGGCATTTCACCGTTGTTTGCGCAAGTCCGGCATGCGCACGCAGTTCAATGCATACGCCCGGAACGTCGTCGCGATGACGCTCCTGGGTTCACATCCAGAAACAGAAAAAGGTCCGGCGCCGCCGGACCTTTTTCGCCTTTCCCAAACCCTCCCTGCTCCCTGGCTCTTGGGGGGCAGCCCGGAGGGCGATGTTGGGGGGCCGTAGCCCCCCAACAAAAAGTCACGTCGACTTGCCCAACTCCTCGATGATCTTGATCAAGGGCATGAACAGCGCGATGACGATGAAGCCGACCGCGCCGCCCATGAAGATGATCAGCGCGGGTTCGAGCAAGGCCATCATCGCGGCCACCGCGGCGTCGACCTCTTCATCGTAGTTGTCGGCGATCTTGATGAGCATCTTGTCGAGCTCGCCGGTCTCCTCGCCCACCTTGATCATGTTCACGACGATATCGTCGAATACGCCGGAGCGGCGCAGAGGCTCGTTGATGGTCTCGCCCTCCTTCACCGATTCGCGCACCTCCGAGATCGCGTTGCGCACGACGATGTTCGGGGTCGCGGACTTGGTGATCTCGAGCGCATCGAGGAAGCCGACGCCCGACGTCACCAGTGTGCCGAGCGTGCGCGTGAAGCGCGCGACCGAGCTCTTCTTGATGATGCCGCCGAGCACCGGCATGCGCAGCATCACGCGATCGACGAAATTGCCGCCCTTCTCGGTGCGGCGGAAGAGCCGCATGAACACGATCAGGCCGACGATCGCGATAAGCATGGCCCACCACCAGTTGGCCATGAAGCGCGAGAAGCTGATGAGGAATTCGGTGAGACCCGGAAGGGTGATGCCGAGGTCGCGGAAGATGGCCTCGAACTTCGGCACGATGAACACCATGATGAAGGTCAGGATGCTCGAGGCGATGGTCATGACCGCGATGGGGTACACCAGGGCGCCGATGACCTTCTTCTTCAGGCGCTGGGCCTTCTCGCGGAATTCCGCGAGGCGGCGCAGGATCACGTCGAGCGCGCCAGCGGTCTCGCCAGCTTTCACCAGGTTGGTGTAGAGCGGATCCCAGATCTTGGGGAAGCGCGTCATCGCCTCTGAGAGCATGGTGCCGCTCTGGACGTCGTCGGTGACCCGGGCGACGGCGTTCTTGAACACGCCTGGACGCTGCATGTTGGCGAGGATCTGCAGGCTCTGCACGATCGGCAGGCCAGCGTCTTGCAGGGTGGACAGCTGGCGAGTGAAGAGCGTGACCACCGCGGGCTTGACCCCTCCGAAGCCGAAGCTCATGCCCGCTTTCTTGCCGCCACCCTGGCCGCCGCCCTGGGCGCCGGCCTTGGCGCTGCGCGCCCTGGATTCCTTCACCTCGATCGGCAGGTACCCGAGGCGCTTGATGGCGGCGATCGCCTCCATCTGGTTCGGAGCATCGACCGAGTCGGTGACCTCCTTGTTGGCGCGCTTGTCATGGGCTTTGAATGCGAACGTAGGCATGATGGGCTCCGATGGTCACACGCTCGGGCGTCGTCGATGAACGGGGGACGCAGAGGGACGGACAGGCGTGGGGGGTCGTGGGGAAGGCTAACATGCCGGGTAGCCGGCTGCGAGCGGCATGGGGTGTTTTCCGGTATGGCTGTCTGGCGATCCCCGGGCGGATCAGTCCTCGAGCGCCAGGGTCTCCTTGACGACCTCCTCGATGGTGCTGAGCCCGGCAAAGATCTTCTGGATGCCCGCGTCGCGCAGGGTGCGCATGCCGGAGCGCTGCGCCGCCAGGCGCATCTGCGTCGCGGACGCCTTGTTGATGATCATTTCGCGGATGGTGTCGTTGACGTCCATCATCTCGAACAGCGCCGTGCGGCCGCGATAACCGGTGTTTTTGCAGTTGTCGCAGCCCTTGCCGTAGAAGAACCTCTGGTTCTGCACGTCGCGCGACTTGATGCCGAGCTGCATCAGCTCTTCCTCGCTCGGCTGGTATGGGGCCTTGCATTTGATGCAGATGGTGCGGACGAGTCGTTGGGCGCACACGGTCTCCAGCGTCGCGCTCAGCAGGAACGGCTCGATGCCCATGTCGATGAGACGGGTAACGGCGGTGGGCGCATCGTTGGTATGCAGGGTGGTGAACACCAAGTGGCCGGTCAGCGAGGCTTGGATGGCGATCTGCGCCGTCTCCTTGTCGCGCGCCTCGCCGACCAGCACGATGTCCGGATCCTGGCGCAGGATGGCGCGCAGGCACTGCGAGAACGACCGGCCGACCTCCTCATCCACGGGGACCTGGATCAGACCGTGGATCTCGTATTCGACCGGATCCTCGGTGGTGATGATCTTCACCGAGTCGTCGTTCACGGCGCACAGCGCCGAGTAGAGCGTGGTGGTCTTGCCCGAGCCGGTCGGACCGGTGACGATGACGATGCCGTTGGGCCGTTCGATCACGGTCCTGAAGTACGCGAGCATGTCGTCGGCGAAGCCGATCTTCTCGAGATCGAGGTTCATCACCTTGCGATCGAGGATTCGAATCACCACCGACTCGCCGAACATCGTCGGTAGGCACGATACGCGCAGGTCGACCTCGCGGTCGCCGATCTTGACCGGGATCTTGCCGTCCTGGGGAAGCCGCCGCTCGGCGATGTCCAGGTGGGACATGACCTTGATGCGCGCGACCAGCGCCCCGGCCAAGTTCTTCGGAACCGGGAGCATCTCGTAGAGCACGCCGTCGATGCGGTTGCGCACGCGGAACACGTCCTCGAACGGCTCGAAATGGATGTCGGCGGCCTGGGCCTTCACCGCGGTGAGCAGGATCAGGTTCAGCAGCTTGCGTACCGGAGCGGATTCGGCGGCGGCGCCGACGTCATTGGTGTCGATGTTCGCCAATGCACCGGGGTCGATGATGAACGAGCCGCCATCTCCGTCGCCGTCGGAGATCTCCTCGCCCATGTTCTTCATCAGCGCGTCGACCGTCGCCTGGTTCTCGTCGACGGCCTGGACGGGATAATACTGCTTGAGCGCTTCCTCGATGGACTCGTCCGAGGTCAGCGCCGGTCGCACCTGCGACACGCCGAGCATGAACTTGAGATCGTCGAGCGCCGCGAGGTTGTCTGGGTCGGACGTAGCCACCACCAGCGCGTTCTCCTCCATGCGCACCGGGATGATGCGGTAGGAGTTGGCGACGTTGGCGGGAACCTTGTCGATCAGCGCCTTCGGCATGGTCATGCCGGAGAGCTGGACCATCTCCATGCCGAGCAGGCGCGCGATCGCGCCGAGCACCGCGTCGTTACGGATGCCGCCCTCGAGGCAGGCTGCGACGATGTCCTGGCCGCCCTTCTTGTGCGCGCTGAAGATCTTCTGCGCCGTCGGCTGGTCGACCTCCTCCCATTCGTAGAGGAGCTTCAACAGGGCCTTGGGGTCGACGCCTCCGGACTTAAACATCACGTCCCCCTCGCGGGCTATGCCCGCGGCTCGCTACGCTCGCTATCCGGCTGCGCCGGATGGGGGACTTCTTCATCAGCCAGGGGGCCGCCGGCCCCCCCGGCAACGCGCCTACGGCGCTGCCCCCCCTCGTGAATGCTCCGCCCATGCGGGCTGCGCCCGCGCTCGCTACGCTCGCAGGCGCCTGTGGCGCCATGGGCTGATAGCTGACGCGTGGTGGCGCTTCCTTACTCATGCACGCTTGCCGCCGCCGGCTTCCTCGACCTTGCGCTGGAGGAAACCCTGGTCCTTGGCGAACATCATCATGTGCTCGAAGTCGATGACGCCCTGCTGGTAGAATTGGAAGAGCTTGTCGTCGAGCAGGATCATGCCCTGGTTGCCGCTGGTCTGGATGGTCGAGTCGATGCGGAAGCTCTTGTTCTCGCGGATCAGGTTCGAGATGGCGGCGTTCATCAGCATGATCTCGTAGGCGGCGACGCGGCCCTTGCCGCCGGCCTTGGGCACCAGCGCCTGCGAGATGACGGCGATCAGGTTTCCGGCCAGCTGGGTGCGGATCATCTCCTGCTGGTTCACCGGGAACTGATCGATGATGCGGTCGACCGTGCGGCCGGCGCCGGTGGTGTGGAGCGTGCCGAACACCAAGTGGCCGGTCTCGGCCGCCGAGATCGCCGCGGCGGTGGTCTCGGGGTCGCGCATTTCACCAACCAGGATGACGTCCGGATCCTCGCGCAACGATCGACGCAGGCCTTCGGCGAAGCTCGGGCAGTCGATGTGGATCTCGCGCTGGTTCACCACGCACTTCTTGTGCGAGTGGTAGAACTCGATCGGGTCCTCGAGGGTGATGATGTGGCCCTCTTCCTCGTTGTTGATGAAGTCGATCATCGTGGCGAGGGTGGTGGACTTGCCCGAGCCGGTGGGGCCGGTGACCAGCACCAGGCCACGCGGACGCGTGCACACGTCCTTGATCAGCGGCGGCAGCCCGATCTCCTCGAAGGTCATGATCTTCGATGGGATGAGGCGCAGCACCATCGCGAGCTTGCCCTTCTGCTTGAACGCGTTCACGCGGAAGCGGGCCTTGTCGAAGTAGCCGATGGCGAAGTCGGTCGAGCCTACTTCAGAGATCTCGGTCTGGCCGCGCTCGCTGGTGATCTGCTTCATCAGCTGGGCGGTATCCTCGGCGGTGAGTGGATTCGCCTTGAGGCTCTTGCAGCTGCCGTGGATGCGGAAGGTGGGCGGGCGGCCGACGGTGATGTGGATGTCGGACGCGTTCTGCTGGAGGCAGATCTCCAACAGCTGATTCATGTCGTAAGCCATGTGGCCACACCTCGTAAAAGGGTACGCCGGTCGGCCCCGGACGTTGCTCTGCCGCCCCCGCCGACGAGGTGGGGCAGCGCGCACATGAATATGCGCCACAGGGACATGCGGCAATCTCACCCCCGCCGCGATCCACGCCCCGTGTGTGACCTTCTCAGCTCTCGCGAGAGCTGGACGGGATGAACCATCTGGGATGCGACCGTTGCCGCGGCTTTCGCGGTCGACTGGCTGGCCGGCGGGGCCGCCTCAGCGCGAACGCTGCTCGATGGCGTCGGGAATGGATTTCATCTGGATGTCCGCCGCCCGGCGTAGATCGCCCATCATGCGCTGGGTGCGATCGTCGAGCTGCTCTTCGAGCAAGTCCTGGAACACCCGCTCCTTGACCTCGTCATAGGTCGCCAGCTTGGCCTCGCGATGCGCGTCGACGCGCACCAGGTCGATGCCGTTGGGACCCAGCTCGGGCTGGAGCAGGGTCGGGAACTTGGTGACCGCGAAGGCGAGGTCCACGACCTGCTTCGGGATCACGCGCGCCGCCGGATTCGCGCGCGTGCCGTCGTGGCCGACCCAGCCGAGCTTGCCGCCCTCGGCGGTGTCGGGGTCCCGGCCCTTGCTGAAGGCCGACCAGGTGAGCGCGAACTCCTGCTTGCCATCGCGGATGTTCACGAACAGCCCGAGCACCAACGACATCAGGCGGTTGCGCTCGTCTTCGTCGACCACGTCCTTGCCATCCTTGTCCTTGCGCGGGTAGTAGGGAAGGAAGATGTCGGACAGTTCCACCCCCTCGCGCTGGTCGTAACGCGCGCGATGCCCGTCGAACCACAGCATGCGGTCGGCATCGGAGAGCTCCTCACGCGCGCGCTTGACCACCAAGGCGCGCACGCCGGCGAACATGCGGAAGCCGGCCTGCTTCTTGAACTCGTCAGGAGGCAGGCCCTCCTTCGCCTGGATGTACGAGGCGAAATCGATCTGCTGGCTCTTGTCCTTCTGCGTCGACTTGAACTTGCGCTCCATCGAGGCGAAGGCGCTGTCGATCGCCTGCTGGTCGATGGTCACGCCCTGCTTCACCAGCGCGTTCTCGACCAGAGTGATGTTGATCAGGTCCTCGCGTACCTTGCCGGTCCCGGACTTCAGCAGCGACACCGCCAGCTCCTTGCGCTTGAGCTGGGTGCCGCCGATCGCCAGGATGACCTCGTCGTCGCTCAGCTTGCTCCAGTCGATGTGCTCGAGGTGGGCGTGCACCCACTCCTCGAGCTGCTCCGAGCCTTCCTTCTTGAGCAGCGCATCCTCGACCTGGCGCAGGGTGATCGGCTTGCCGTCGATCAACGCCACCGGGATGGTGGTGGGATCGGCGCTGGGCTCGGCCGCCGCCGCCCACGATCGCGGGCAGGCGGACAGCAGCAGAGCGAGCGCGGCGATGGTCGGGAGCGGGCGGATCATGACGGTTTGTCCAAGGGAGCGGCGGATCCGGCGCGCGTGAGCGCGCCGTACAGGACGAGCAGTTCGGTGGCGTCGAGCTGTTCAAGCCTTCGGGAGACGTCGAGGCCGCAAGCGCGGCACGCATCCTCGGCGGCGGCGCGTGTCATGCCCCCGTCGCGGCCGGCGTCGCGCAACGCGCCGGGCAGCACCTTGCGGCGCGCCGAGAACACCCGCCTGCACCACGCGCCGAAGCCTTCGGGCAGCGGCCTCTGCGGCTCCCAGGTCAAGAGCGCGCTGTCGACGCGCGGTCGCGGGTGGAAGCTGTCTGGGCCGAGCGTGCGCGCCAGGCGCGGCGCGCCCGCCGCCTGGAGCACCGCCGCGCTCGCGCCCCAGGCTTCGTCGCCGGGCTTCGAGCACAGGCGGCGCGCGGCCTCGTACTGCACCGTCACGGCGATGCGCTGCGGCTGGTTCGGCAGTGCCGCCGCGTTCAGCACCACCGGCAGGGCGACATCGTAGGGCTGGTTGGCGCCGAGGCGCCACGGCGCGGCGCCGGACCCGCCGGAGGCCGAGGCGAACGCCTCGATCGCCGGATGCAGGCGCGACTTGCTCGCGAGGCAGTCGCCATGCACCAGCGTCAGACCGCGCGGCACCAGCGTGCGCGTCAGCAAGGCGCACAGCCCCTTGTCGATCTCCACCGCCAGCACCGCGCAGCCGCGCTCGAGCAGGCGTTCAGTCAGGGAGCCGGTGCCGGGACCGACCTCGACCACGCGCATGCCCGGCGCCGCGCCGAGCTCGTCGGTCAAGGCGGCGAGCGCGTGCTCGTCGATCATGAAATTCTGCCCGAGGCGATGCAGCGGCGCGAGTCCGCCCGCGGCGAGATCCTCGAGCAGGCGCTGCTTCAATGACTTCAGCGGCGTCACGGCGAGAGCGGCTGCGGCGCGGACGGGACTGCCGAGGGCGCGACGAAGCGCGAGCGCTGCGGCGCGATCTTGATTATGGCGGCTGCGGCCAGGCGCACACGACCCTTCGGCACCGGCGTTTGTGGGCGGGTCGAATCGATCGATGCCGGCGCCGAACCGTTTTCCGCCCCGCCGATGGTCAGGGTGAGGCGCTCGGTCTCGCCGGCGCTTGCGGGCATGGCGCAGCAGATCGTCGCGCTGGCGGCGGTGGGCAGCAGGGGCGCGGCCGTCGGCTCGCGCGAGAGCGCGCGCAGCTCGGCGAGATCGCGGAACAGGCGACGGACCTCGATCTCGTTCGCGGGCTCTGGTGGTGACGGGGGCGAGCTGCCGTTCGCCGCATCGGCATCCCGGACCGTCCAGCCCTGGTCGCCGCGCTCGATCACGTAGCGCTCCTTCGCCGTGACGACTTCGATCGTCCGCACCAGGCCCGGCACCACCGGATAGAGCGCGTCGGCATCGATCGGCGCGCGCAGGATGTCGACGGTCTCGGCGTCGAGCAGGTAGCTCACGCCCCCTTCCTTGTCGACGGCGCGCCACGCGCCGCCGCCACCCGCGTTGGTGGCGGCTTGGGCGGGGGATTCCGGCGCGAAGGCGAAGCCTCGATCCTGCGGCACGGTGTCGCGCTCGTCGGCGATCTCCATGCTCGGCGCGCCGGCGGCACGCGGCGCGAAGCGCGCGTCCAGCTCGAACACCGGATGCTCGAGGGTGGCGCGATCCTCGTCGGTCAGCAGGCGCACCGAGGTGGCGCGCGCGGCGCACAGCGCGCGTGCCAGTCGCCCTACCACCACGGCATCCACCGCCGCGCGCGACGTTCCGGGCGCGGGGGCGGGGAACGTGCGCGACCAGGTCCCGTCCTCGGCGCGCGCGACCACCTCTTGCGCCGGCGGCTGATGGGCGAATTCCTGGCGCTGCAGCTTCTCGACGCGCTCCGGCGCCGGAACGGTCAGCGCACGATCGAGCAGCGTCGCCGGCTCCAGCGAGGCGAGCATCGCAGGCAGCACGGCTACTCGCCCATGATGGGTGGGGGTCCAGGCCTGATCGCCGTCGATGGTGATGTCGTCGATGCCGCCGTTCTGGTGGACGAGGCACAGCCGGCGCGCGGTCAGTGACGCCGGCAGCGGGCTCGGCCCGGCGGCGGAATCCTCGATCGGGATCGCGGCGAGGACCGCGAGCAAGCTCGCCACCGAATCCTCGGAAGCGGCCTCGCGCCCCCCTTCCCAGGAGACGTCCCAGTCGGTCTCGCCGGGGCGGAAGGACGCCTGCCGCCGATCGGCACTGAACCAGGGCCTGCCACCGAGCTGCGCGACGACGTGCTCGATGTCGACGCGCGCCTGACCGGGGTCGAGATCCACCAGGTAGTCGTGGGCGAGCTCGTCGCAGTCGTGCTTCCACCCGGTGAACTCGTCTATGCCGATGCGCTGCGCGGGCAACGCGTCCACGGCGATGGTTCCACCGGCGGCGCCGCCCGGCATCGCCCCGAGCGTGACCACGTGCTCCTCGGCCGGATGCGCCGAGCTCACGTGCAGCACGCACGCCGGCTCGGTGGCGGCGGCCGGCGCGAGGTTCGCCAGCTGGAGCGCGGCGATGCGGCCGAGCAGATGGCCGGCCCTGACCGTGCAGGTCGCCCGCTCCGGATGCCGCGTATCCCGCCAGCCGGTGGCGGTGCGCTCGACCACGGCGGCGCCGGTATCGATGCGCTCGATCGATCCCGCGCTCGGAAGCGCCGCCATCACGTCGAGGCGGCCCGCCGCGGTTTCGAGACGCGCGACCGCCGGCTCGGGAACATTGAAGAGGCGGTGCCCGTCCCAGATGTAGCCGTTGCCGCCGCTCTCGCCCCAGCGCAGCGTCAGCGCCGTTGGCGCGGTGGCTGATATCTCGCGCGTGCCGTCGATGCCGTAGGCGCTGAGCTGGTCAGGGGCGACCGGATCGACGATCTTGGCCTTGGGCACCGCGATGGCGTGCAGCATGGTCCACAGGCCGGCGACCCGCTGCGCGTCGACCGGCCGATCGAGTCCGGCCACGGTGACGGTGCGGCCGGTGACGCGCTGCTCGAGCCCAGCCGCCTTCACGACGAATTCCGCGGGCTCGGGGCGATCGAAGAGCGGCACGCCTTCGCCGACGACCGCTTGCGGCCAGAAGAGGTATGCGGCGAGGCCGACGATGAGCACCGCGATGACCAGGTAGCCGATGCGGTTCATGCGCGCGGACCCGTCACGGGCGAGCCGTCGACCGCCATCGCGCCCGTTCTGGCGAGTGCGGCGATCATGCCCCGAATTCGTGCTTGCTGGGCAGATCGGCGAGCGAGCCGAGACCGAAGCGCGAGAGGAATGACTCGGTGGTGCCGTACAGCAGCGGTCGCCCGAGCATCTCGTCGTTGCGGCCGGTCACCTGCACGAGGCGCAGATCCATCAGCTGACGCAGGACCGGGCCGCACTGCACGCCGCGGATGTCCTCGCATGCGCCGCGCGTGATCGGCTGCTTGTAGGCGACGATGGCGAGGGTCTCGAGCGCGCTCTTGGACAAACGCGTCGGCAGCTCCTTGCGTTCGAGTTGACGGACCCAGGCGTGGTGAGCGCGGCGGGTCAAGAGCTGCCAGCCGTTCGCGATCCGCCGCAGCTCCCAGCCCCGGTTCTCGTGGTCGTAGCGGGCGGCGAGTCCGGCCAGGAAGCTCTCGAGATAGGCTTCGCTGGTGCCGGGCAGGCAGGCGACCAGGCGTTCGATGCCCAGCGGCCGGGTGGCGACGAAGAGCAGGCTCTCGACCACCGCGCGCAGTTCGTCGGGGGGCAGGTCGGCGACGTCAGGCGCCACCTCGGGTACTCCCTCGGTGGTGACGGGCCCGGCCAGCTCTGCCTTGACCTCGGCGGCGTCGAGCGTCTCGACTGACGCCTCGCCATCGTGCGGGACGCCCGTCGAAGCGGCCCCATCCTCACCTGATCCCGCCGGGCCAGCCGCCCCATCGGAAGGCGCGGTCTCGTCGCCAACGGCATCGTCGAGGATGGTGTCGTCATCGCTCATGTCTGGGACTCCAGCGCGCGGGCGCGCTTCGATTCACCCGAACGCGCGAGGAAGTTGCGCAGCAGCTGGTGTCCGTGCTCGGTGAGGAAGCTCTCGGGATGGAACTGGACACCTTCGATGGGCAGCTCCTTGTGGCGGATGCCCATCAGCTCGGAGGCGTCGGTCGTCCAGGCGGTCGCCTCGAGGCACGCCGGCAGCCGATCGTTCACCACCAGGCTGTGGTAGCGGGTGGCGGTGAACGGGCTGGGCACGCCGGCGAACACGCCCTTGCCGTCGTGGCGGATCTGCGAGGTCTTGCCGTGCATGAGCCTGCCGGCGCGCTCGACCTTGCCGCCGAAGGCCTGGCCGATCGACTGATGGCCCAGGCACACGCCGAGCAGCGGCACACCGGCCTTGGCCGCAGCGCCAATCAGTTCGAGGCTGATGCCGGCCTCGTTCGGGGTGCAGGGCCCGGGCGAGATGACGATGTGGTCGGGACGTTCGGCGATCACCTGGACGGCGGTCTTCTCGTCGTTGCGGTAGACCGTCACGTCGGCCCCCAGCTCCCAGAGATACTGCACCAGGTTGTAGGTGAAACTATCGTAGTTGTCGATGACGATGACCACGGAAGCCCCACGCTAGCGCTGGGATTCCCCAGGCAACATGCTCGGGGCATCGCCGGGGGCGTCGGCCACGAACGCGATCAGCGATGCGCGTTCCAAAGACCTTGACCGAGGGGCTTTGGTTTTATGCTGGCATCCCGCACGCGCTGGTAGCTCAATTGGATAGAGCATCAGACTACGAATCTGGAGGTTGCTGGTTCAAGTCCAGCCCGGCGCGCCAAACGAAGAAACCCCGGCCCTTGGCCGGGGTTTCTTCGTTTGATCGACTGGCCGTGATCTGCGCGCTTCGGCGCGGCGACCCCACCCTCATCACGGTCACGCAGGCTGCGCCTGGACGGCGAAGTCCGGGATGTCCACCGCCTCGCCGCCGCGCATGGCCGACAGGTGCGCGCAGATCCCTGGAGCGGTCCAGTCCGCGGCGGTGACCGCGTCGATCGCAGACGGACGGCCCTCCACGATGGCGGAGAGGAATTCGTGGACCAGATGCGGATGCGAACCGCCGTGGCCTCCGCCGTGGGTGAAGGAACGGTGCGGCTGGGAGGCGTCGTAGACGCCGCGGGTGGTGAAGCGCCTGATCTCCGTCGGCAGCAGGTGGGCCCGATCGGGCGCGGCGATCCGTTCGATGCCGTGGCCCCGACCGCGGGAGTGGCCGCCGCGAAGGTCCTCCAGGACGAAGCGCACGGGCAGCTCGGACTCGAGTTGCTGCCACTCGAACGAACGCTCGCTGCCGAGCACCGAGAAGGATTCGGTATAGTCGCGAGCGGTCTCGAACAGACTGCGCGTGACCTCGGCCACCGCCTCGCCGCGTTCGAGCTCGAAGAGAGCGCTCTCGACCGGAAACGGGTTACCGGCGGCTTCGCGCAGCTCGCGGCGCATGGTGCCCGAGCCGAGGCATCTGACGCGTCGCGCGCGCGAGCCAGCGAGCCTCAGCAACGGGCTGATCGCGTGCGTGGCGTAATGCATGGGCGGCAGTCCGCGCCAGTATGCCGGCCAATGCTCCATGTCCTGGAAATGCGCGCCGCGCAGGAACTGGATGCGCCCGAATTCGCCACGGGCATGCCATTCCTGGACCATCAGGAACTCCCGCGTGTAGACCGCGGTCTCCATCATCATGAAGGTCTTGCCGCTCTCATGGCGCGCGCGCACCAGCTCTTCCAGATCCTCGAGCTTGGTCGCGACGGGCACGGTGCAGGCGCAGTGCTTGCCGGCTCGCAGCACCGACACCGATTGGGCCGCGTGCTCCGGGATCGGCGTCACCAGATGCACGGCATCGATATCCGGATCGGAGACGACCTCGGCCAGCGTGGCGACGTCACGCGTCACGCCGTAGCGTTCGGCCGCCCTGCGGCGCGAGGCTGGATCCAGATCGCAGACGGTGACCGCCCGCACCGCGGGGTGGTGGAGATAGATGGGGACGAATTCGCCCCCGAAACCGAGTCCGACCACGGCCACATGGATTTTTTGCTTCATGAGGATCGTGATACTGATCGGTGATCACCCTGGGAATGGGCAATCTCTTTCCCAGCATGTGCTATCTGGTATCCAGAGACATGGATCTCGCACCAGGCATGGTCATGGCCGACGCCGGCACGCTCGGGATGGTGATCGGCGGCTGGAAACCCGGCAGCCCCGGAGTGCCGCCCTGGCGCGACTTTCCCCATCATGCGCTGGTGCTCACCGCCGCCGGCAGGGCGCGTTACGGCGACCGTCGCGGGCATGTCGAGACGCTCGGGCCAGGCGACGTCCTCGCTGTATTCCCGGGCTTAGAACATTGGTTCCTGCCTGAGCGAGACGGCGGATGGGATGAGTACTTCATCATCTTCTCAGGCTACACCTTCGCTCCCTGGATGACCGAGCCGCTGTTGTCACCCGAGCGGCCGGTGATGCGGCTGGGCCAAGTCGCCTATTGGCTGAGACGCTTCGCCTCGGTCATGAGCAGCCAGCGAACGGACGGCCCGCTCGAGACCGTGGCGCGTCTTCATGGCCTGCTTGCCGAGGTCGCGCGGTCGGCCACTCCGCAGATCCATCCAGACCAGCAGGCATGGCTCGACCGCGCCCGCGCCCTGTTGAACGACACCCAGAAGCGCGTCTCGCTGGGCGCCATCGCGCGCCAGCTCGATTGCAGCGAGCAGGTCTTCCGCAAGCGCTTCGGGGAGCTCGCCAACGAACCACCAGGAGCCTTCCGCGAACGGGCCCGACTCGAACTCAGCTGCCGATTGCTCACGGCATCATCCGTCGGCGAGGTCGCCGATCGCCTGGGCTTCTGCGACCAATTCCAGTTCTCGCGCCGCTTCAAGGCGCGCTACGGCGTCTCGCCACGGATGTTCCAACGGCTATGATCGCTGCTTATAGCTCGCGGAAGCTCGCGGAGAGCTCGCGACGCCCGGTCGAGCCTTCTCGCCTGGAAGCGGCCGGCGCGCTCGGCGCCGCGGCGCGAACATGGTGCCGCGGCAACGTGAGGTACCGCAGCGGCAGGCGTAGGCGCGCTCGACTTCCGCGTCCTCGGACCCGTCGCGTTCAAACCAGTAGTCGAAGGTCAGCTCATCCCCCGCAGAGATCGCGCGCTTGGCGTGGATGAACACGCGATCTCCGACGATCAGCGTTTCGCAATTCGGATTGCATGAATGGTTGATGAAACGCGCGGCGTTGCCGCCGTTCGCGCCGTCGATGACTACCCCTCGCCGCACCTGGAACAAGTAGGTCAGGTGGCGAACCGCCGACGGATCCTCGTAGAGCGCCGTCGCTCGGGCATCATCGATGCGCTTGCCGGTATACTCGATGATGCGCGCCCCGCGCCGGATCGGCGCCACGGCATACACGCCCCGCCCCTCGATCCTGGACGCACGCACCTCGACAAGCGGAGCCCCTGGCATGCCCCCGATCCTACCCACGACCCCTCGCGGGTCGAGGGCAGTGGACCTCGCATGATCAGGTGCAGGACCGTGCTGAAAACACAGTGTCCCGGGGGCAATGCCCCCGCTGATTGGGGGCCCGGGGGCAAAGCCCCGTCAATCCGCGGCGCCAACCGCCCGCCCGCCGAACTCCGGTTTGCGTGAACAATGGGCGCAGCCCATCACGCAAACTTTTTACCCGCGCAGCGGATAAAAAGAGGAGCGACAAAGGGGCGTGGGGGTGCGGGGGCAATGCCCCCGCTGATCACGGCGCTAGCCGTCCGCCCGCCGAGCTCCGGTTTGCGTGAACAATGGGCGCAGCCCATCACGCAAACTTTTTACCCGCGCAGCGGATAAAAAGAGGAGCGACAAAGGGGCGTGGGGG
>JBBRLJ010000061.1:0-25116 GCA_038231435.1 Planctomycetota bacterium | reverse complement strand
TATCTCAGGGGCGTTGCCCCTACGGCCCTGACGGGCCTACCCCACGGGCTTGGTCGGGCTCGATGTCGCCGGCGAAGCGCCGGCGAAATCGTCGGCGGATGGGCTACGCCCATTGTATCCGCCGACCGCCCTCGGGCGCCCACCCCATCGCAGGGCGATGGGGCCCCGGGAGCGGTGTGGGTTTCGTTATCGCAGGGGCGGTCCAGATGGGCTGCCCCGGGGAGGAGTTGCTGGGCGGGACGAGGGCGGATGCCAAACATCGGCGCGATGATATCTTCCGCGGCATGAACGTACTCATCATCGGCGGCACCGGGCTGATCAGCGTCGGCATCGTCAAGCACCTGCTCGCGCGTCGCGCGACGGTGACCATGTACAATCGTGGCGAGCGCAGCACCGATGTGCCGGCCGGGGTCGAGCAGATCCGCGGCGACCGTAATGACGCCGCCGCCTTCGTCGCCGCCTTCGCGGCGAAGCGCTATGACGCGGTCATCGACATGATCTGCTTCAACGCCGACCAGGCCGAGGCCACGGTGCGCGCATTCACCGGGCGCTGCGAACACCTGCTGTTCTGCTCGACGGTATGCACCTACGGCACCAAGATCGGCGCGCAGGTGTTGGTGGAGGAGGACTTCCCCCAGGAACCAATCAGCGGCTACGGCCGTGGCAAGGTGGACTGCGAACGCGTCATGCTGCGCGCCCATGCCGCCGGAGCTTTCAAGACCACGATCCTCCGCCCGAGCCACACGTACGGCGAAGGCAGCGCGCTGATCGATCAGCTCGAGTTCGATGCCTGCTCGTGGGATCGCATCGCCAAGGGCTTGCCCGCGCTGGTTGCCGACGACGGCATCGGGCTCTGGCAATCGACCCACCGCGACGATTGCGGCAAGCTCTTCGCCTATGCCGCCATGAACCCCAAGACCTACGGCCAGGCCTACAACGCCACGCGCGACGAGGTGCTGACCTGGCGGGACTACTACCGCGAAGTGGCCAAGGCCCTTGGCACCACCGCCACGCTGGTCAGCCTGTCCACGGACACCATCGTGAAGCGCGATCCCGGCCGCTTCGGCCTGCTCGCGGACATCACGCGATACCACGGCGCGTATTCGTCGGCGAAGGCGAAACGCGACGTGCCAGAATTCCGCTGCACCATCGGCTTGGCGGATGGCGCGCGCGCGACGCTCGCCGATCAGCGCCGGCGCAAAGCTTGGCGCGAAGGCGCCAGCGACGCCACGTACCAATCCCTGGTCGACCTGGCGATGGCCCAGGGCTCGCCTCCGCGCGCTCCTTGAAACGCAGACTCTCGGACAGCGGTCGCGCATCGAGGCTCAGGCGGGCACCATCACGTAGGCTCCGCTGACTGCTGGACGGTAACGGGGTCGCTCTCGCCCGCGGCGTCGGCAGTCTCCTCACTCAAGCATCCTTCCCGGGGTGACCGGTTAGGCCGGCACGTGCAAGTCCAGGCCGGATAGGTTCAAATGGCCCCATGAATCCGGGCGGTCTTGTGGGAATTCGCGACAGCGCCAAGGGGCTCGCACATGTACCATTCCATTGGAACCAGGAGCTCCGGCATGCGCCCATCCATCCGTCGTGCCTTCGCGTTGGCCCTGGCCATGACACTCGCGGCTCCGGCCTTCGCTGCTGAGACCGCTGGCCGCGTAGCCGACCCGAGCGCCGGAGTCGCGCGCAAGCCGGACATCGCCGCCGCCGCCACCGCGATCGACGCGCTCGTGCAGACGTGCCTGGCGAAGCATCAGCAGAAGCCCAATCCCGAGATCGGCGACGAGGTGTTCCTGCGCCGCTGCTACCTGGACGTCGTCGGACGCATCCCCACCAGCGCCGAAGCCATCGAGTTCGCGAAGAACGACAGCCCCAAGCGCCGGCGCGAGCTGATCGCCAAGCTGATCGCCTCCGAGGGCTGGGTGAGCCGCCAGTTCGACTATCTGGCCGACCTGCTGCGCGTCGAATCGGCGCCGATGAAGAAGTATCCCGGCGACCCGTACATCGATTGGATCAAGCAATCGATCCGCGCCGACATGCCCTACGACCGCTTCGTCACCGCGCTCTTGACCGCGCAGGGCCGGGTGCTGGAGCGCGGCAATGGCGCAACCGGCTACTACGTGCGCGACGCGGGCATGCCCCAGGACAACATGTCGAACACCGTGCAGGTGTTCCTCGGCACGCGCGTCTCGTGCGCGCAATGCCACGACCACCCCTTCGACAAATGGTCGCGCCTGCAATACATGCAGATGGCCGCGTTCACCGCCAACGTCTCGGAAGGCCCTGATCCGGAACTGGTCAAGCAGCTGAGGAAGCTGGCGCGCAGCGACGGCGCGCCAACGCAGGAGGAGAAGCAGGGCCTCAAGCGCATCGCGGACTCGGTCAGGCTCGAAGTGCGCGGCTCGGACAAGGACACCATCCAGCTGCCGAAGGACTACCAGTACGCCAACGCCAAGCCCGGCCAGACGGTCAAGGCGCACGCGATGTTCGGCGACGAGATCGCGATCAAGCACGGGGAATCCCCACGCGCCGCCTACGCCGCCTGGATGACCTCGCCCGAGAATCCGCGCTTCACCACCGTGATCGCGAACCGCATGTGGAAGCGCGTCATGGGTCTCGGCTTGGTCGAGCCGCTCGACAATTTCACCGACGCCACCGTGGC
Source organism: Planctomycetota bacterium (assembly GCA_038231435.1). Lineage (GTDB taxonomy): Bacteria > Planctomycetota > UBA11346 > UBA11346 > UBA11346 > JACCZE01. The sequence goes on along the minus strand of JBBRLJ010000061.1, from coordinate 22,457 downwards.
GTCGGATCCGGAGCTGCTCACCCACCTCACCCAGCTGATGAAGGATGTCGGCTACGACCTGCGCGTCTTCGAGGAGATCCTCTACAACACCAAGACCTACCAGCGCGCCGTGACCACCACCGAGGTCGATCCTGGCGAGCCCTACTACTTCCCTGGCCCGGTGTTGCGGCGCATGAGCGCCGAGCAGGCCTGGGACTCGCTGCTCACGCTGGTGCTGCCCGATGTCGACGAACGCAAGGGCGCGAATGCCGAGAACCAGTACGCGACCTATGACGACATGAAGGACAAGACGCCCAAGGAACTGTGGGACGTGGTCACCAACGTGGTCGACAGCATCAAGAAGCGCAAGGAGATCCAGGACCAGCTCAAGGAGCTCGCGGCCAAGACCGACGACAAGCGCGAGCTGGCCAAGAATCCGCTGGTCCGCGAGCTCAGGCAGCAGCTCCAGGATCTCAACGAGGACGCGAAGAGCCTCGGCTACGCCAAGAAGCGCCAGCAGCCCGAGACCGATCCGCGCTGGAAGGGCTATCCGCGCGACCTAGTGCGGGCGTCCGAGCTGCCCTCGCCCGCGCCTCCAGGGCATCTACTGCGCGACTTCGGACAGTCAGACCGCAACCTGATCGAGAACGCGAACGCGAGCCCGGCGGTAACCCAGGCCCTGACCCTGCTCAACGGCGTGGTCGACCAGCACGTGCTGCAACCGCAGTCGGCGCTGATGAAATCCCTGGAGCCGATCTCGGGGCAGGAGCCGCGGATCCGCGCCACCTACCTCGCCATCCTCACGCGCGCGCCGAGCGCTAAGGAGCTGGCGATGGCCATGTCCGCCGGTGCCGGTCGCCCGAACGGCACCGCCGACCTGGTATGGACGCTGATCAATTCGAACGAGTTCCTCTTCGTGCAATGATCCTGACTCCTTTCCGACCGCGCTGCCGACCATGATCCATGGCCACCGATCTTCGAATGGAATTCCCATGAGCGACACTTCCCGCAATCGCTTCGACCACGCCATCGCCACGCGCTGTGACGAGGTCACGCGGCGTTCCTTCCTGGCGCAGAGCGCGCGCGCGCTGCTCGGGGTGAGCCTGATCCCCGCCTTCGCGGGCGGGCTGTTCGCTGCCGACGGCGATGCGGCGCCAGTCTCGGCGGTGCGGCGGCCGACGGCCAAGAACATCATCTACCTGTACATGGCCGGCGGCATGAGCCACATCGACACCTTCGATACCAAGCCCGGATCGAAGACCCAGGGCCCGGTGACCTCGATCAAGACCTCGGCCGACGGTGTGCAGGTGAGCGAATACCTGCCGCTGCTCGCCAAGCAGATGCATCACGTCGCGCTGGTACGCTCGGTGAATTCCACCCAAGGCGCCCACGAGCAGGGCAATTACTTCATGCACACCAGCTACACGCTGCGCGGCACGGTGAAGCACCCGGCGTTGGGCGCGTGGATGTTGCGCTTCTCGGGGCGCACCAATCCCACCATTCCCGGCAACGTCGTCATCCAAGGGAACAGCAACTATCCGGGCGCCGGCTACCTCGACCCTCGCTTCGCACCGCTCTTGATCGGCAATCCCAGCGACGGTCTGCAGCACAGCGCCAAGCCCCCTGGGGTCACCGAGGAGCAGTTCGCGAAGCGGCTCGAGATGTTGAAGGCGATGAACCAGCAGTTCCAATCGCGCTACGACCAGGCTGAGGTCCACGGCTACCAGAGCGTCTACGACGAGGCGGTCGCGCTGATGAAGAGCGAGGATCTCAAGGCGTTCGACATTTCCGGCGAGAGCCAGGGCATGCGCGACAGCTACGGAGACAGCCCCTTCGGCCAGGGCTGCCTGCTCGCACGCCGACTGGTCGAGCACGGCGTGCGCTTCGTCGAGGTCGAGCTCAACGGCTGGGACACCCACACCGACAACTTCGACCGCGTGTCGGACCAGGCGGCGATCCTCGATCGCGGCCTCGGCACGCTGCTGCCCGATCTCGCCAACCGCGGCCTGCTCGAGGAGACGCTGGTGGTGGTCGCCACCGAGTTCGGCCGCACTCCCGAGATCACCGACAACAATGGCCGCAACCACTATCCGAAGTGCTTCTCGTGTCTGCTCGCCGGCGGCGGCGTGAAGGGTGGACAGGCCCACGGCAAGACCGACGACCAGGGCGCCATGGTGGCGGACAGCCCGGTGTCTGTGCAGGATTTCAACGCCACCATCGGCTACGCCGCGGGTCTGCCGCTCAATGAGGTGGTGCTGTCCCCGGCCGGGCGGCCGTTCACGCTCGCCGACAAGGGGCGCCCGGTGCTGGGTCTGTTCTCATGAGCCGCATGCTTGCCATAGCGCGCCTCGCAACCATCGGCTCCCTGCTCGCAGTGTTCGCCACGGACACGCGCGCTGTGGACGCGTACGCCTCCACCATCCAGCCGATACTCGCCCAGTCCTGTTACAGCTGTCACGGCGAGAAGCGCCAGAAGGGCGGCCTGCGCCTCGATTCGCCCGAGGCCATCGCCAAGGGTGGCAAGAGCGGGACGGTGCTGGTCGCGGGAGATCCGGCCAAGAGTCCACTCTACACGCGCACGATCCTACCGGCGGGTGACGACGACATCATGCCGGCCAAGGGCGATCACCTGTCCCAGGACGAGACCGCCGCCATCGAGCGATGGATCAAGGCGGGCGCCAACTTCGGACCTGCATCCAGCGCCGCGCCTGCGGTTGTTCCCGCGACGCCAACGCCTGCCATTGCTCCCGCCAAGGCGGATGCGAAAGCCGATCCCAAGAGCGATGCGACTGCGGAGGCGAAGCCGGACGCCAAGCCGGATGCGAGCAAGCCCGATGCGAGCAAGCCAGACGTGAAGAAGGAGCTTCCGCCACTACCCACCACGGACCTCGACCAGCAGAGCCTCGGCGTCAAGGTTCCGGACGCCAAGCTCCTGAAGTCGCTCGCGGCCATGGGCATCGCCGCGCATCCGCTGAGCGCCAACCAGGCGTTGATCGAGCTCGACTTCAGCCAGACCAAGGCGGCGCTGACGGCGGAGATGCTCAAGCCGCTCGAAAGCCTGGCGGACAACGTCGTATGGTTGGACTTCGCCGGCGCCCAGGTGAGCGACCGCGACCTCTCGCACCTCGAAGGCCTCAAGCGGCTGACCCGGCTGCACCTCGAGAAGACGGAGATCGGCGACAAGGGTCTCGCCCACCTCGCCGGCCTGACCCAGCTCGAATACCTGAATCTCTACGGCACCAAGGTCACCGACGCGGGCCTCGCCCAGCTCGCCAGCCTGGTCCACCTCAAGTCGCTGTACCTGTGGCAGACCAAGGCCACGCCGGCGGGCGTCGAGAAGTTGAGCGCGGCGGATCCGGGCTTGCAGGCGTCCTTCGGCGAGGACCTGCCCGAGGCCGGGGAGCCCAAGCCCGACAAGAAGAAGGGCGGAAAGAAGAAATAGCCGTCGCGGCGTCGGCGCCTCGGCCGCCAGCGGCCTAGCAGTCCGAGGCGGTCCAGGGCGTCAGCCTGGCCATGGTGTATACTCGTCGGACGATGTTCAGCGCGCCGATGCCCTCGTTCCCCCTGCTGGTCAAGGAACTGATCGAGAGCGCCTCGCGCAAGCGCACCTATTGGACGCGCGCCGCGTACGCCGCGGTGGTGTTCGTGGCGTTCGCGATGCTCTACCTGCAGCAGCTCGATCAGTACCGCGGCCAGGGGCAGATGGCCATGCTCGGCCGCGGAGGCGGCCTCTTCGATTCCCTGGTCTGGCTGCAGCTGTCGGGCGTCCTGCTGGTCATGCCTGCGCTGTGCGCAGGCGCGTTCGCGCGCGAGAAGGAGCGCGGCAGCCTGGTACTGCTGCTGCTCACGCCCATGAGCCCCTGGGATCTGGTGCTGCAGAAGTGGTTCTCGCGGCAGATCGAGATGGCGTGCTACATCGTCTCCGCGATGCCGCTGATCGTCATCACCTACGCCTATGGCGGCTACACCGCGGGACATCTCTGGACCGGCATCGCAGCGCTGTTCGCGGTGAGCATGCAGGTGGGCTCGCTGGCGCTGCTGATGAGCGCGTGGTTCCGCACCACGGTATCGGCGCTGGTGGCGACCTACCTCGTGATGGTGCTGCTCGAGGGGGCGGACCTGGCCTGCGATTCGCTGCTGATCGGCGGCTCGATACCAAGCCTGTCCGCGCTGGATCTGGTGCGCGCCGACCGCGACCATGCCGATCCGATGTCCGTGCTGCCGATGATGCTGACCGTGCCCGTGCTGTTGATCATCACGCGCGTGGTGCTGACGCGGCGCGCGCTCGCGACCGCCGGTACCAACTGGCTGCACACGTACATGCGCTGGTTCGATCGCAGCATCGGGCGCATCGCGGTGCGCCGCGCCGCGACCATCCACGCGTTGCCTGGCGAAGATCCGGTCGCCTGGCGCGAACGCTCGCGGCGGGCCCTGACCAGCTGGCCGAGCCTGCTGCGGATGCTGCTGCCGATCGAGATCGCGGTGGTCTCGCTGATCGCGACCATCGCCGTGAGCTGCGACGAGCGCACCTGCTCGAAGCTGTTGCTGGTGCTGTTCAGCGTCCTGCTCGGCATGGCGGTCTTGACGCTGCTGGTGCTCGGCGCGTGCCTGTTCGCCAACGAGCGCACGGGCCAGACGCTCGAAGTGCTGCTGACCACCCCCCTGTCGCCGAAGGACATGGTCGCGCAGAAGATGCGTGGGCTCGAGAATATCTTCTGGGCGCTCCTGATCGTGCTGGTGACTGCGGTGGTCGCGATGTTCGTGGCGTTGCCGATGGCTGGCGCCGGCGCCTTGGCGATGTTCGTGTTCACCACCTTCCTGCTGCCTCCTTACATGTTCTTCACGGTGTGGATCGGCCTGGCCATTCCGCACACCCACCGCGCCCTGGTGATGGCGATGGTCGGAGTGCTCGGGCTCGCACTGGGCAGCGTGGTGGCGCTGGTGGTGCTGGGCGCGCTCTTCGCTCCGCTGGCGCTCGGCGTGCCGATCGGCTACCTGGTGCTGATGCGCTGGCTGCGCGAACGCTGTTACGATTACGCTGACGTCTATCTGCGGCGAGGGTAGGAACGTCAGGGAAATGTTCGTCGCGTCGTCCTGCGTCGGGTGTCGACGACGGACGATGGACCATCACCCCCGCATCGCCAGGCCGCCGTCCACCGTCACCGTGGTGCCGGTGACGAAGGCGGCGACGTCGCTGAGCAGGTAGCAGGTGGCCCCAGCGATGTCGTCGACGCGCCCGATGCGGCCCAGCGGGAAGCTCTTCGCCACCTTCTCGCGGCCGATGCGCTCCAGGCTCGCATCCGCCATGTCGGTCTCGGTCCAGGCCGGGGCCACGCAATTCACGCGGATGCGGTCGCCCGAGAGCTCGTGCGCCATGCAGCGGCTGAACATGATCTGCGCCGCCTTGCTGACGCAGTAGGCGGATCCGCCGCCGCCCCCTCCACTCTGGCCGGCGGTGGAGGTGTAGATGACGATCGATCCGCCCGCCTTGGCCGCGCGCATGCGCTTCGCTGCGGCCTTCACCGTCAGCATCGTACCGGTGAGGTTGATGCCCATGGTGCGGTTCCAGAACTCGAGCGTCATGGTCTCGATCGGCATGTGTTCGAACACGCCTGCCGATACCACCACGCCGTGCGGCGAGCCGAAGCGCGCGGATGCGGCCTCGACCGCCGCATCCACCTGGGCCTCGTCCTGGATCTCGGCGCGTACCGCCATGGCTTGTCCGCCGGCCGCGACGATGGATGCAACCACCGCGTCTGCCGCGGCGGAGTCGGCGCGGTAGGTGATGCTGACGTTCGCTCCCGCGCGCGCGGCCATACGCGCCGAGCCCGCGCCGATGCCGCGGCTGCCGCCGGCGATGAAGACGTGCTTGCCGCTGAGATCGATCATGGATTCCTGGCTAGACCACCCGTGGGTAGCCCGATGGCATGATCCCGATGGGCGATGGTGTGGAGATTGGACATTTGGGCACTGGAAGATCGGTCGACCACGCGCCGACGGCGACCTGCCCTACCTAGGGTTTCTTCGCCTCGACGCTGACCTCGGGCTTGGCGTCGGATTTCCTGTCGGACGAGTAATCCGACGATGGCGGCTTGCCCAGGCCGAGCAGCCGGCGCTGGCGCGGCGAGGCGATGGCCAGGACCGCGGGCGCGATGCCCCCGGCGGGCATCGTCACCGGGATGGTGTGGTGGCCGTAATGCACCTGGATGACGTAGCGCCGACGCTCCCCGCTGTTCATGGCCGCGCCATGCCAGAGATCGGGACGGAAGAGGCACGCGCCGCCGGCCGGAAAGCCGACCATCTGCGGAGCGACGCCGTTCCATGAGGATTCGTCCACCGGCGCGCGTCCCGCGCGGTGGCTACCCGGCACCACCATGGTCGCGCCGAGGTCCGCCGTCTGATCGTCGAGGTAGAACTGCACCGTGCACGAGAAGATCGGCATGCGCACGCGCGGATCGGCGGCGATGTCCGGCGGCAGGCGTAGTGGCTGGCTATCGATGTGCATGCCCATCGCCCGGCCCTTGCCGGTGACCCACATCGAGCCGCCGGTGACGCGGCACGCGGTTCCGAGGATGTCCTCGACCACCTCGATGATGCCGGGGCGATCGATGAGCGGGAGTTGCAGCGGATCGTTGTGGAAATCGGTGGCGAGGTGCTTGTTGAAGCACCAGCCCGGCATCTCGTACTGCGCGTCGGGGCCGCCGAGCGAATCGATGAGCGCGCGCAGGCTTGCGACCTCGCCGCGATCGAGGGCTCCAGGGAAGAGCACGCAGCCATCCGTGAACATCGCCTCGGCCGCGGCGACGTGATCCGGGAACTGCTTCAAGGGCAGGCTCGCGATCGGGCCGCGGTACAGCGTGTCGCCGCTGCCCTTGCTGGTGAAGTGGCCGTTGTCGAAGCCATCCATGCTCGATTCCATTTCCAGAATTCCCGGATGGACCTGGGCGTCGGACTGGGAGGCGGGCATGGATGCTCCTGGGGATGATGGCGCGATCATGCGGCGCGCTTCGGGGGATCCTGTTTCGGATCGCCCGCCGCCGGCGCCTGGCCACCGCCGAGCAGCCGGCGCTGGCGCGGCGTCGCCGCGGCGAAGACCGCTGCGTCCATCGACTTGGCCGGAGGGTTCCAGATGCCGAGGGTCGGATGGCTGTAATGCACCTGCATCATGTAGCGGCGGCGATCGCTGCTGTTCATCGCCGCGCCATGCCACAGGTCGTGCCGGAAGAAACAGGCGCCGCCGGCGCCGAACATCACCATCCGCGGGGCGACGCCGTTCCACGTCGGCTCGTTGTGCGGCGCGTGCCCCGCGCGATGGCTGCCGGGGATGACCAGGGTCGGTCCCAGTTCCTGGCAAAGATCGTCCAGGTAGAAGTGCACGGTTCCCGAGAAGATCGGCATGCGCACGCGCGGGTCGGCGGCGATGTCCGCCGGCAGCTTGACCGGCTGGGCGTCGACGTGCATGCCCATCGCCCGGCCCTTGCCGGTGACCCACATCGAACCGCCGATGATGCGGCACGCCGGGCCGAGGACCGCCTCGACCACCTCGATGAGACCAGTGCGATCGATGTACTTCAGCAGGCGGGCGTCGCCGTGGAAATCGGTCGAGACGTGTTTGTTGAAGCACCAGTTCTTGTGCTCGTACTGCTCGTCTGGGCCACCCATCGAGTCCATGAGCGCGCGCAGCTCGGCGACCTCGGCGCGGTCGAGCGCCTCCGGGACGGTCACGTAGCCATCGGTGTACATCGCCTCGGCAGCGGCGCGGATGCTGGCGTGGCGCGTGATCGCCAGCGGCTCGAGCGGCCCGCGATAGATGTTGTCGCCGCTGCCCTTGGCGGCGAAGTGGCCATTGTCGAAGCCATGGTCGGCTGCGACCGCCGGCGGCGTGGACGCCGTGGTGGATGCGATGACGGGAGCCTGCTCGATCACGGTGCTCATGATGGAAGCATACGCCGCGCGCGGCCGTCTCGCCAATCAGCACTGGGGGTGGGCTGATCATTTTTCGTGGCCAGTTCGGGTGTCTGGAGTCCTCATTAATCGTGATCGGCCGGCGTTCCTGCCTCTAACATGCTTTACTATGTCATCTTATGTCTATTTGACCGCAATCGCCCCTCTACGTACACTGCTCGGAAATGATGCGCACCAAGCCCTCGGCCAGCTCGAGTCCCATCCCGGTGGATCGTTCCTTCATCGTGACTCATGGGCTCGCGGGCAGGTTCCCGTATTTTGTCCACGCGCACCCGTGCTTTGAGCTGATCCACTTCACCCAAGGCGACGGTATCAGCCTGGTCGGCGATCATCGCGGGAAGTTCAAGGCCGGAGACCTGCTGCTGCTCGCACCCGAGGTGCCGCATTGCTTTCACACCGAGGGCTTCCTGCCCAACGGCGCCCAGCTCGAGATCAACGTGCTCTATGTCGATCCCATGCTGCTCGAAGGGCACCGCGCGCCCGAGTTGTCGGCGCTGTCGGCGGTGCTCGCACGCGCGAAACGCGGACTGCGCTTCGCGCGCGCGACCGCCGACGACATATTGGGGATCCTGCGCGAGATGGCCTCGGCCGACCGAGTCGACGCCGTGGCATCCATCTACCGCGCTTTCGCCCGGCTTGCGCGCGACGATCAGGCCGAGACCCTCGCGCTGCAGGAACTGTCGTCGCATTTCCGCGTCGACGAGCTCGCGCGTCTGGGCGCGGTCAACGAATTGCTCCGCCGTCGCTTCCGCGAGCCGCTATCGCTCGGCGACGTGGCGCGCGACTCCTCGGTCAGCATCTCGACCATCAATGCGCTGCTGAAGAAGTACATGAAGACGACCTTCCTGCAGGCGCTGACCAGACTGCGCCTGGAGGAGGCAAAGCGTATGCTCCAGAACGAGGATCGCAGCATCACCGACATCGCCTTCTCCGCGGGCTTCAACAGCCTCGCCACCTTCAACCGGCGCTTCCGCGCTGAGGAGGAGACGACTCCGCAGGAGTTCCGCGCACGGCATCACTGAACGGCCACCGATGCGGTGGCGGATCTCATCGGCCATGGCGCGAGGCGCGCCCGGCGGCGCACCAAGGCGTCGAGATCGGTGTCAGCGGAGGCGCGAACGTCGGAGCGGCGGGGTACTACCCGGACGATAGGGTACTGCAACTGTGGTGGGTGGGGCGCATCCCAACCATAGCCCCGAGGCTAATGTCCAGAAATGAGCGGGGCGATGATCAGCGACACCAGCGACACCACCTTCACCAGGATGTTGATGGAGGGGCCCGAGGTGTCCTTGTAGGGATCGCCGACCGTGTCGCCGGTCACCGCGGCCATGTGCGCCTTCGAACCACGGCCACCATGATGACCGTCCTCGATGAGCTTCTTGGCGTTGTCCCAGGCTCCGCCCGAATTGGCCTGCGAGATGGCGAGCATCACGCCGCTGGCGGTGACGCCCGCTATCAGGCCACCGAGCATCATGGTGTCGATGTAGCCAACCACAGTGGGCACCACCACCGCCATCAGGCCCGGCACCACCATCTTCTTGATCGAGGCGGATGTGGAGATGTCGACGCAGCGCGCGTAATCGGCTTTCCCGGTGCCCTCGAGCAGCCCGGGGATCTCGCGGAACTGCCGGCGGACTTCCTCGACCATGGCCTCGGCGGCCTTCGATACCGCGTTCATCGCCATCGATGAGAACAAGTATGGCAGCATCGCGCCGAGCAGCAGCCCAACCATCACCGTCGGCTTGGTCAGATCGAGCACGGTCATCCCGGTCTGCTCACGGTACGCTGAGAACACCGCCACCGCGGTGAGCGCGGCGGAGCTGATCGCGAAACCCTTGCCGATGGCCGCGGTGGTGTTGCCGACCGCGTCGAGCTTGTCGGTGCGCGCGCGCACCTCCTTGGGCAGCTCGGCCATCTCGGCGAGGCCGCCGGCGTTGTCCGCCACCGGGCCGTACGCGTCCACCGCCAACTGGATGCCGGTGGTGCAGAGCATGCCGAGGGCGCCCATGGCGATGCCGTAGAGCCCGGCGAAATGGTGGGCGGCGAGGATGGTACCGCCGATCAGCAGCACCGGGATGGCGGTGGACTCCATGCCCACGGCCAGTCCGGCGATGATGTTGGTCGCCGGGCCCGAAACCGATGACTGGGCGATGCGCCGCACCGAGCCGCGCTCCTTGGCGCAGTAGAACTCGGTGACCGCGCCGACCAGCACGCCCGCGACCAGGCCGCCGATGGTGGCGATCGCGACCCCGGTGGGCGTGATCACAATGCCGTCGGCGAGGGTCACCGACGCCGGCAGCATCCAACGCGCCAGGAAGAACACCGTCGGCGCCATCATCAGCGCCGCGCCCATGGTGCCCATGTTCAAGGCGACCATGGGATTGCCGCCCTCGCGCGTGCGCACCAACCAGGTCGCGACGATGGAGACCAGAATGCCCGCGGCGGCGATCACCAGTGGCAACACCACCAGATGCAGGTCGACGACCGCGCCGCCAGCGGTTTCGATGGCGCCGAGACCGAGCACCATCGCGCCGACGATCGCCGCGACGTACGATTCGAAAAGATCCGCGCCCATGCCTGCGACGTCGCCGACGTTATCGCCCACGTTGTCGGCGATCACCGCCGGGTTGCGCGGATCGTCCTCGGGGATGCCGGCTTCGATCTTGCCCACCAGATCGGCGCCGACGTCGGCGGCCTTGGTGTAGATGCCGCCGCCGACGCGCGCGAACAGCGCGATCGATGAAGCCCCGAGCGCGAATCCGCTGAGCACGGTCACGGCCTTGCGCAGTCCGGTGGGATCCGTGCCGCCGAATGCGTCGGCGACCAGGCCGAAGCGGCCATAGGCGAGCAGCAGAGCACCAAGACCGAGCACGCCGAGCGACACCACGCACAAGCCCATCACGGTGCCGCCCGAGAAGGCGACCTTGAGCGCCCCAGCCAGCCCCGTGCGCGCCGCATGGGTGGTGCGCACGTTGGCGCTGGTAGCCACGCGCATGCCGAAATACCCGGACAGGCCCGAGCACAGCGCGCCGATCATGAACGAGACCCCGATGAGGGGATTCTTGTACGCAGCCACGCTGCTGGTGCCGAGCGCGTTGGCGAGCATCAGCAATCCGCCAGCCACCAGCACGAATACCGTGAGCACCGTGTATTGGCGGCGCAGGAAGGCCATGGCCCCCTCGCGAACATACCCGGCGATCTCCTGCATGCGCTCGGTGCCGGCGTCCTGGCGGTTGATCCAGGCGGCGCGCCACGCGGCGTAGGCCAAGCCGATCGCAGCGGCGCCGAGGGTCGAATAGATCAGGACGAGCATCTGGTCTCCGGGGCGAAGCACGCTCCGCCGTACAGGGCTGGGATTGATACGCAGGCCGTGGTGGTTGTAAAGCGCAGGTGGCGCAGAATTGCGCGCGCATGCGGCGAGCGGATGAGCGGACTCCGGTCGCCGACCATATGATCGACCTCGCTCACGCTGGCCATGGGCTGGGCGGCGTATTCGCAGCCATCCACAGCGCCCGCTGCGGTGTCGAGCATCCCGTGCTGCCCAGGCCGTCATTGACCCTGAGCGCGACGGACGTTATGTTTCTGGTCCGGTTTCTCGGGCACCCGCGTGAAGTACTCGAATCCCGTCCTTGTGCCCGGCCACCGTCCCGACCTGTACGAAAACCGTCCCGACGGACGTCCTGACGACGGCCCTGACGACGCATCGTCGAGCGGGCTCGCTGGGAACGCCGAGGGCCGCAGCACCGATACCACCCTGCGCTCGACCATCGCCGACGCGACCCGCCCGACGGCGCTCGCGCGGCCATTGACCGTCACGCTCGAGGACACCGCCACGGTGGCGGCGAAGGGTCGCAGCGAATTCGCCGACGCGCCGGGCTCCTCGACGGAGACCGTCCATCTGCATCGCGGCGAGGTGTGGGGCGGCGACTTCGAGCTCGGGCCTCTGATCGGACGCGGCGGCATGGGCGCGGTCTACGCCGGGCGCCAGCACAGCCTCGACCGCCAGGTCGCCATCAAGGCGCTGAAGGGCAATCTCAGCGAAGATCCCGAGCTGATCGCGCGCTTCGAGCAGGAGGCGAAATCCCTGGCGCGCATCAACTCGCCGAACGTCGTCCACGTCTACGTCTTCGGCCGCCACCGGAACCACCACTTCCTGGTCATGGAACTGGTCGAGGGCGAGGATCTGGCGCGCAAGCTCAAGGGCGGCTGGCGCCCCGGCCCCCGCCTGGTGGTCAACCTGATGCTGCAGGCCGCGCGGGGCCTGGCCGCCGCTGGCGAGCACGGCATCGTCCACCGCGACATCAAGCCGGGCAACCTGATGCTCACCAGCAAGGGCGTGCTCAAGGTCATGGACTTCGGTCTCGCGCGCCTGGTGCACGCCGCGCACAGCACCACGTCGACCGGCATCATCCTGGGCACCGACGCCTACATGAGCCCAGAGCAGTGCTCGGGCCGTTCCTGCGACCAGCGCTCCGACCTCTACAGCCTGGGCGTGGTCTTCTACGAGCTGCTCACCGGTCGCAAGCCGTTCACCGGTGAGACCCACATGGAGGTGTTCTGCCAGCACCTCGAGCGCAAGCCGACGCCGCCGCGAGAACTCGATCCGGCGATTCCGCCGGGGGTCGAAGCGGTGGTGCTCGCGTGCATGGAGAAGGATCCGGCCACGCGCTATCAATCAGCGACCGAGCTGATCGAGGATCTGCAGCGCCTCGAAGCGGACGGCGCTCCGCTGGCTAGGGCGGTGGCGCGCCCGCGCTCGCGCGCGCCGGGCGCGGTGCTGGCGATCGTCTGCGTGGCGGCCCTCATCGGCGTGACGTGGCTGCTCTGGCCTCGATCGCGAGTTGATACCACCCGGGTGTTCTCGCCGGTGGCGCGATCTCCCTCAACAACGGACACAGCGGACACACCGGAGAGCGCGCATCCGAATCCCAGCACGCCCCCGGAACCAGCCAAGTACTCCGCCAGCGTCCCACCGATCAGCGCCGGAGCCTCGCCCGAACAGGTCGAGCGCATCCGCGAGCGGCGCGAGCTGTGGACAGCGCGCCTCGAACAGCTCGAAGCGAAGCACGCGGCGGTCACGCCGGCGCGGCTGATGTGCCGGGCCTGGGCGGCGTTCGTCGGTGATCTCCCCGCCGGCGCCGAACTCGACGATCTGCGCGAGCGTGGCGAACAGCGCCGTCGCGCGCTCGCCTGGGCGGATCCCGCGCGCGCGCCCGCGCCAGTCTGGGCCAAGCGCGCGGATTGCGATGATTTCGGCCCGTGGATCGAGGCCCAGTGCGCGGGCTACATGCAGCGCTTCCGCTACTGTCCGCCCGGGGTCTTCACCATGGGGCACGCCGTGGAGGCGCCGGGGTATCATGACGACGCCGCGCTGCACACGGTGCGCCTGACTCATGGTTCCTGGATCGCGAACAGCGAGACCACGGTGGCGCAATGGCAGGCGGTGATGGGTGGAGCGTCGGATCCATCGACGCTGCCGGTCACCGGCGTCACCTGGGACGAGGCGCGCGACTTCTGCCAGCGCCTCGGTGATGGGCTGGGCACCACGGTGCGGCTGCCCAGCGAAGCCGAATGGGAGTACGCCTGCCGCGCCGGACACGAGTTGGACACCGATGCGCTTGCCGACCACGCCTGGACGCAGCGCAATGCGGCCGCGCTGATGCCGGTTCGCCAGGGAAAGGCGGCGAACGCCTGGGGCATCTTCGACATGCACGGCAACGCGCTCGAATGGTGCTTCGACGCCTGGGCTCCGTACGCGTTCGTCGCGGGCAGCGAGAGCGTGGACCCGCGCGCCGACGCGCCCTCGTCGGGCGACCGCGTCTGCCGCGGCGGCGCCTTCGACATGGCGCCCGAACTCTGTCGCGCCGCGGCCCGCTCCCACTCGCCGCCGATATCACGTTTGGAAAACCTGGGAATGCGCGTACTCATCCCTGAATGAACGCGCCGCGGAATCCTCTCGTCGCTCGTGCCCGCGATACCCGTCCGCCTCGCGCGCTCGTGGCGATCGTCGCGGTGCTGCTGGGCCTGGCCGCGAGCGGGGCCGCCGAGGACGCCGCGCCGAGATCCGCCGCCGAGCTGGCGGCGGCAGCCGATGCGGCGGAAGCCGCTGGCGATAACGCACGCGCGTACGCTCTGGGCTCGGAGCTGGCGAGACTGGTGCGCAGCGGGGACCCATGGAAAGCGGCCACCGCCGCCGACATCGACGCGCATCGCGATCGTCTCGCCGAACTCCTGTCCTTCACCCTGCTCGAGCAGGGCGCTGCGCAGGAGAAGGATGGTCAGGCGGTCTTGGCCGAGAAGTTCTACCTGCAGGCCGTCGGTTACCGCACCGCCGCCGGCGACGCGCTCGAACGTCTGTACGCCAATCCTGCCGCGGTGCAGGCGCTCGGCGGCGCCGACGAGGTCGCCCGTCACCGCACGCGCCTCGAAGCCGACGAGGATGGGACGAAAGGCCTGCGCTGGCACCTGCGCCAGCTGCCGCGCGCGGCCACGCGCGATGAGCTGGATCGCCAGGTAGTACGCCTCGAACGCCTTGCCGCCCTCGCCGGGGATGTCGACAGCGACGTGGTGATCGGCACGCGGCTGGCCGCGCGCCTCGGCGCCGGCCCCCTGCCGACCCGCGACGCCACGTCGGCGGCCCGCCTCGCCGCGTTGTCGACGCGCATCCTGCCGGCAGGTGACGCCGCCTTGGCACCCGTACGCGCTCAGGAAGAGATCGCACGCCATCGCGGCGATCTCGCGCGCTTTGGCGAGCGCGAATCGTCATGGACGCTGCGGGTGGGTGCGTGGCGGGCGGCGCTGTCGGGGCGATTTTCTGCCGATGCCGCGCCGACGACGCCAACCCCGGGATCGGCTCATCAAGGCGCCTCGAGCACGATCTTGTCGTCCTCCACGGGACTGCGAGTGGACGTGGAATGGCTGCGCCAACCGGCGCCGCTCGGCCCACGATCCGGACCAGTGTGGGGCGGCATGCTGTCATTCACCGAGGCGAGCTTCGACGCGGACCTCGTTCTCGCGGATCCCGACACCAGCGGCACGTCGCTCAACGGAGCACGCTTCGCCAGCAGGATCGGCATCACCGGGATCGGCCTGGACGTTGTTGGTGGCTGGAGATGGGCGATCGGCTCCGAGGATTCTCCCTGGTCGCTCCACGCACGTGGCTACGCCGGCGCTCACATGCTGCGCTTCAGCTACGGAACCCGCCGTGGTGCGATCACCGGAAACTCGGCCGACGAGACCCCCTCCAACGTCGGCGTGGCGCCGGATATCGGAGCGGAGATCGCCGCCGCGTGGCGCTTCACGCCGAGATGGGCTGGCATCGCCACGATCGGCTATGAGGCGATGTGGCTGCCGTCGACCACATCGAGTAGAGCCGTCACCTTCGTCGATCAGACCGGCACCCCGACCGGAACGGGCTCGTACAGCGAACACTTCTCTGGATCGCACGCCAACGGACCTATCGCCTCACTCGGAATCCAGGCGTCGTTCTGAATCAGCGTCGGCGTCGCGCCAACAGCACTGCACCGAGCACGATGGCTATCAATCCACCCCCCGCTCCACAACGCGGGCCGACCGCCTCCAACGCGGCCAACTGCTGCGGAGTTGGCCTGTCGATCAGCACCTGGACGAATGCGCTGTCGACCCCGCTCGCAGGCGCTCCGGCGGGCACTACGCGAACGCGCAGATATTCTCCCAGGTCGGCTGCCGCGACCACGTAACTCGCGGACGAGGCTCCGCCGATCGGCGTCGAGGCCGCGCTCACCGTGGTGGCTCTCGACCATTGGTAGGTGAAGCTCGATTGCGACGGATTCCACGTTCCGGGATCCACCGACAGAGTCGTGCCCGGATGCGGAATGCCCACGATGACCGGCCCCGATATCGACACCGGATTGCCGGCGCTGCCGACTGCGTAGGTGAAGCCGTCGCTCGCGGAGGCGATCGCCGAAGCGTCGGTCACCACCACATCGGCGGTGCCAACGGCGCCTGCGGGCGTACGCGCGGTGATAGCGGAAGCATCGAACCAGGTCACGGCGGTAGCGGGAGACCCGCCGATGGTGACCGTGGATGATGGCGCGAAATGCGCACCAACGATGGTGACGAAGGTTCCGCCGCCGATGTGGCCACGCGCCGGGGAGATCGACGTCACGTACGGCATGCCCGCATCCGAGATGGCTCGCCACGAATCACCGACCTGGAACTCGTCCATGGCGAGGATCTCGGCGGAGCTCTCGACGCGCATGTGCAGACGATCGAAGGTCAAGCCGCCGAGCGCGGTGGTGAGGCAGTCGCTCGCCGTGGGGTCGGGCTCAGCCACGATGCGCGGAGGATCGAACCAGACGGAGGTGGCCGTGTCGCTCAGTTTCAAGACCACGAAGTGCGGGAGGTCATCGGCGACGATGTCGTGGCTTGGAGCTGAACTATTGATTCGCCAGCGAACTGGATCCGCGAGCACGCTGGTATTTCCAACTCGAGTGCCAGCGGTATTCAAGGTAATCGCAGGCGTCACCCAATCACCAGCGAAGAAATCCACTTCGTTGCGATTGCTGAGGATCCCCTGGGCCACCGCCTGCAGCGACGCACCCTTGAGGATGAAGCTCACCCATACCGGTGATCCCGCCGTCGCTTGGTGGGACGCACGCATGATGCGGCCGGCGAAGCCAGTGTTGCGCGTCTCGAGATGCAGGCCACCCGCGGGTGCTCCTGGTGCGAGGTTACCTGCCACGAATAATCCGCCCGATGCTGTGGTGGTGCTCAGCACCCAGCCGGGCCCGAGCCCAGCGACCGATGAGGTGATCCAACCGGTGCCTGACGCATAGAGTCCGGCACTGCCGACCGTCGAGAGATCCTGCGAGTCGTGCGCGTACGCATCGAAATCATCCCGCACCAGGATCTGATCCGCTCCGGCCGCGAACGAGCAGAGCGCCAGCAGGGGCAACACCAGATGGGCGGTGCGGATCATGGCGGAACACTCTGTCAGGCTTCCGCGCGGACGGAAGGCGGCTGGTCGCGCTAAGGGCGCGTGGAAACCCGGCGCACATGCGCTACAACCCTGCTTCCAGGAGTCCCGCCCTCATGCCGAGCCTTTCCTGGTACAAGCCCGCGCTCGCACGCTGCATGAAGGCCGGGTATTCGCGCGGGGACTTCGTCCAGGATCTGTTCGCTGGGCTGCTGGTCGGCGTGGTCGCGCTGCCCCTGTCGATGGGGCTCGCCATCGCCTCGGGATGCAAGCCCGAGCAGGGCCTGTTCACCGCCATCATCGGCGGCCTGGTGGTCAGCCTGCTCGGCGGCAGCCGGGTGCAGATCGCGGGGCCCGCTGGCGCGTTCGTCGGGCTGTGCGCCGGCGGCGTCAACCAGTTCGGCTACGAGGGTCTGGCGTTCGCCGGCCTGATGGCTGGCGCGCTGATGGTCCTGATGGGCGCGAACCGGCTCGGCCGCGCGATCAGCTTCATCCCCATACCGGTGGTCATCGGCTTCACCACCGGCATCGCGGTGATCATCGCCTCGACGCAGCTCGCGCCGAGCCTGGGCATCGTCGAGCCCGCCACGCCGTTCGCCTTCTTCCACGAACGCATCCACTTCCTCTGGATGCATGTCCAGGAGATCAATCCGGCGGCCGTCGGCATCTGTGCCGCCACCGCGGCGATCATCGTCATCACGCGCAAGCTCTCGCCGAGGGCGCCCGGTGCGCTCATCGCCCTGATCCTGGTCGGAACGGCCACCTGGGTGCTGGACCTGCGCGTCGAGACCATCCTCCAATCACGCTTCCATGGCATCCCGTCGTCGCTGCCGATGCCGCACCTGCCCTCGCTGGGGCTTCACGACGGCTACACGGTGTCCGATGTGCTGCGCCGCCTGATGGACCTGTCGAGCCTGGCGCTGGGCATCGCGCTCCTCGCTTCGATCGAGAGCCTGCTCTCGGCGGTGGTCGCGGACGGTCTCGCCGGCGACCGGCACGATTCGAATACCGAACTCGTCGGCCAAGGCATGGCCAACCTGCTGTCGCCGCTGTTCGGCGGCCTGCCGGTCTCCGGGGTGATCGCGCGCACCTCGACCAACATCCGCGCCGGCGCGCGAACGCCGGTCGCTGGCATCGTCCACGCGCTGACCGTGGTCACGGCCATCCTGTTCGCGGCGCCGCTGGTCGGTCACGCGCCGCTCGCGGCGCTCGCCGGAGTGCTGCTGGTGGTGTGCTGGTCGATGGCTGAACTCCGTCACTGGCCGTACATCCTCAAAGCCGGGCGCTCCGACGCATTCCTGCTGCCGTTGGCGTTCACGCTCACCGTCTTCCTCGATCTGCGCTACGCGGTGGTGATCGGCGTCCTGCTGGGGATGCTGTTCTTCGTCAAGCGCATGGCGGATATGACCCAGTTGGAGCAGCGCGTGCCCGACCACGGCACCTCGATCCACCTGCGGGCACCCGAGGGCGTCGAGGTGTTTGAGATCAACGGCCCGTTCTTCTTCGGCGCGGCCACGCTGATCCGCGACCTCGACCATCAGCTCAGCCGCAAGCCGCGCGCGATGATCCTCAGGCTGCGCCACGTGCCCTTCATCGATGCCACCGCCGCCTACGCGCTGCGCGAGCTGCTGGGCTCGTGCCGCGCGCGCGGCACCCTCTTCATGATGTGCGAACTGGGCCGCGTGCCGCGCGCCGATCTCGAGCGGCATGGCCTGGCCGGTCTGATCGGCGCGGGCGGAATCCACGAACATCTCGCAGACGCGTTCAATGCGGTACCAGCAGCCGGCGAGGACCCGTTCCCGTCATGAAACGGTCATCACACCGCCGCCATCATCCCAGGACGGGAGATGCCCGCCGACATCGGCCACGCGGCCGTCGCCGTGGCGGTGGCCTTGGTCTCGAGAAGATCGTGCTGACGACGGAGTGGACGGCGGAACGGACGCGGGAATGGAAAACAGAGCCATGAAAGCCTCGACCATCATCATCTCCGTCGTGGTCGTCGCTGGGGGAGCATTCGGCGCCATGCGCTGGCGTGTCCATTCTGGCTCGACGGTCGTCCACTACGAGACCACCGTCGTCGATCGCGGCCGGCTGTCCTCGAAGGTCACCGCCACCGGCACCTTGTCGGCGCTGGTGACTGTGCAGGTCGGCAGTCAGGTCTCGGGCCGGGTCCAGCAGCTGCTGGTGGACTACAATTCCCCGGTGAAGAAGGGCCAGGTGCTCGCGCGCATCGATCCCCAGCTGTTCGATGCCGCGCTCGCCCAGGCCAAGGCGAACGTGCAGGCCGCGCAAGGCGGCATCACCAAGGCCAAGGCCCAGGCCGCCGATGCCCTGCGCATCGCCAACCGGGCGAAGACGCTGTCCGAGCAGCACATCCTCTCGCAGTCCGAGGTGGACACCGCGCAGACCAACCTCGACGCAGCCGACGCCCAGGTGGTCGTCGCCGAGGCCGCGCTCGCCCAGGCGCAGGCGTCGTACCAGCTCGCCGAGGTGAACCTGGCCTACACCACCATCTCCTCGCCGATCGACGGCATCGTCATCTCGCGCAGCGTCGATGTCGGCCAGACGGTGGCGGCGTCGCTCCAGGCGCCCACGCTGTTCTCGCTCGCCGAGGACATGGGCAAGATGCAGGTCGACACCAACGTCGCCGAGGCCGACGTCGGCAAGCTGCGCCCGGAGATGCCGGCCACGTTCACCGTCGACGCCTACCCGACCGAGCGCTTCCGCGGTTCGGTGCGGCAGATCCGCAATGCGCCGCAGGTGGTGCAGAGCGTGGTCACCTACGACGCGGTGATCGACGTCGCGAACCCTGAGCTCAAGCTCAAGCCGGGCATGACCGCCAACGTCACCTTCACCTGGGCTGACAAGGAGGACGCGCTGAAGGTGCCCAACGCGGCATTGCGCTTCCGTCCGCCTGCCCCGCCCGTGGACCCCGCGGCGAAGCCACCCACGGCTGGAGCGAATCCATCGACTCCGTCCGCAGCTGCACCCGCGACAGAGGTGAAGACCGCGGCCGTACCGGCCGCTGGCGCCCCCGCGCCCGCAGCTCCCGAGGCCGCGGCCGGCGGGGAGCACAAGCGCTGGAGTGGCCAGGGCGGAGGCGGAGGCGGCAAGCGTGAGGGTGCGAGCGACAAGCGCACCGTGTATGTGCTGCGCGACGGCGCGCCGGCGAAGATCGAGGTGCGCATCGGCATCACCGATGGCTCGTCCACCGAGATCGTCGAAGGCGAGCTGAAGGAGGGCGATCCGGTGATCACCGACATGACCGGCGGAGAACTCCCCAAGGCGCCGGCGAACCCCCAGGCCAACAACGCGCTGCGCCGGGCCTTCTGACCACCATGGCCAGCGCGCCGCTGATCGAGCTCGCATCGCTGACCAAGACCTACCAGATGGGCGAGGTCGAGGTGCGCGCGTTGCGCGGGGTGACGCTGAACGTCGGCGAGGCCGAATTCGTCGCGGTGATGGGCTCGTCGGGTTCCGGCAAGTCGACGCTGATGAACGTCGTCGGCTGCCTCGACCGCCCCACCTCGGGCACCTATCGGCTCGCCGGCGAGGACGTGTCGCGGCGTTCGCGCAACGATCTCGCCGAGATCCGCAACCGCACCCTCGGTTTCGTCTTCCAGAGCTTCAACCTGCTGTCGCGCACCTCGGCTACCGAAAATGTCGAGCTGCCGCTGCTCTATGCCGGCGTCGGCACCCGCGATCGCCACGCCCGCGCCAGCACGGCGCTGGCGCGCGTCGGCCTCGCCGAGCGCGGCCACCACCATCCCAACCAGCTCTCCGGCGGCCAGCAGCAGCGCGTGGCGATCGCGCGCGCCCTGGTGTCGAACCCCCGGGTGATCCTCGCCGACGAGCCGACCGGCAACCTCGATTCGCAGACCAGCACCGAGATCATGGCGTTGTTCCAGGAGCTCGGGCGCAGTGGCATCACCGTGGTCCTGGTCACGCATGAGCCGGACATCGCCGAATACGCTTCGCGGGTGATCGTGATGAAGGACGGCTTGGTGCTGTCCGACCGGGCCCAGGAGCCGCGCCAGGCGGCGGTCGCCGGCGCGCCAGGAACCGGAGCGGCGCCATGAACTTCTGGCAGACCGTGCGCGCGGCCGCGCGGGCCCTGATGCGCAACAAGATGCGCTCGTTCCTGACCACGCTGGGCATCATCATCGGCGTCTCGGCGGTGATCGCGATGGTGGCGATCGGCGAAGGCGCCAAGGCCCAAGTGCAGGCGACGTACGCATCAATGGGTTCGAACCTGCTGATCGTGATGTCGGGTGCCTCCTCGGGCGGCGGCGCGCGTGGCGGCTGGGGTTCGCAGCCGACCCTGACCTTCGACGATCTCAAGGCCATCCAGACCGAGCTCAGCGCGGTGCGCTACGCGGCTCCCGTCCTGAACTCGCGCTCGCAGGTGATGAGCGAGGACCAGAACTGGTCGACGAAGATCCAGGGCACCACCACCGATTACTTCATGCTGCGCGGCTGGAAGCCCGAGAGCGGCAGCCTGTTCACCGATTCGGATCTCGAATCAGGGACCAAGGTCGCCGTGCTCGGGCGCACGGTCGCGGACAAGCTCTATGGGCCGAGCGCCGATCCGGTCGGGCAATCGGTGCGCATCAAGAACATCCCCTTCCTGATCCTCGGCGTGCTGGTGCGCAAGGGCCAATCGCCGGTGGGCGAGGATTACGACGACGCGGTGCTGATTCCGCAAACCACCTTCCGCGCCAAGATCCAGGGCGGACTGCAGAAGTACGTCAACGGTATCCTCATGATCGGCGCCGCCTCGTCCGAGGACACCGCGCGCGCCGAGTCGCAGGTGCGCAACCTGCTGCGCGATCGCCACCGCGTCCAACCCGGCGCTGACGACGACTTCTCGGTGCGCAACCTGACCGACATGGCGAACGCCCAACAGGAAGGCACGCGCACGCTCAGCCTGCTGCTCGCGGCGATCGCCAGCGTGTCGCTGCTGGTGGGCGGCATCGGCATCATGAACATCATGCTGGTCAGCGTCTCGGAGCGCACCCGCGAGATCGGCATCCGCATGGCAGTTGGCGCCAAGCCGCGCCAGATCCTCGCGCAATTCCTGGTCGAGGCCCTGACCCTGTCCACCGCGGGCGGCGCCATCGGCGTCGCGCTCGGCTGGGGCACCGCGCAGGTGCTGACTTCGGTCTTCGCCTGGCCGGTGCTGATCCGCCCCGAAGTGGTGACGGTCGCGGTGTGCTTCAGCGGTCTGATCGGCGTGATCTTCGGTCTCTATCCCGCGCGCAAGGCCTCGCTCCTGGATCCCATCGACGCGCTGCGATACGAATAGCTGGCATTTTGCACAGGGGCTTCGCCCCTACGGCCCTGCGGGCCTACCCCACGGGCTTTGTCGGGGCTCGATGTCTCCGCTGCGCTGCGAAATCGTCGGCGGATGGGCTGCGCCTATTGTATCCGCCGACCGCCCCTCGGCGCCCGGCTGATTTCACAGGGGCTTCGCCCCTACGGCCCTTCGGGCCTACCCCTCGGGCTTTGTCGGGGCTCGATGTCTCCGCTGCGCTGCGAAATCGTCGGCGGATGGGCT
>JBBRLJ010000060.1:0-26810 GCA_038231435.1 Planctomycetota bacterium | reverse complement strand
CCAATAAATAGACGGGGGCCCCGTCGCTCAGCGATGGGGCGGGCGCCGAGGTGCGGTCGGCGGATACAATGGGCGCAGCCCATCCGCCGACGATGTCGCAGCGCAGCGAAGACATCGAGCCCCGACAAAGCCCGGGGGGTAGGCCCGATAGGGCCGTAGGGGCGAAGCCCCTGAATGTCATAAGCGGTGATAGCGCGTTAGGCGTTCGATGATGGCTTGGTTCGCTGGGGGGAATGGCAAGGCGATGAATTCGGCGGGGGTCACCCATGTCAGTTCGTCGCTCGCGAGCGGCTTCACCTCGTCGGGATTGAAGAGGCGGATGCGGTAGACGTGGAAGGTGAGGAAGCGTTCGGGGTATGCGTGGGAAAAGGTCATCAGAGCGCGTGCGGACAGGACCTCGCCGCCGAGTTCCTCGCGCACTTCGCGCGTGACCGCCTCGCGATCGTCCTCGCAGGCTTCGCGCTTGCCGCCGGGGAGCTCCCAGAAGCCGCCCAGTTCGGTCCCGGCCTTGCGCCGGGACACCAGGTAGCGGCCTTCGTGGTGGATGAGAGCAAGCACGATGCGCTGACGGGGCTTCGAACGGTCGACCTCGACGCCGTAGGCCACGGTCTTGGTAGCGACCTTGAGCGGGTTCGAGGTCGCGGCCTGGGCCTGGGCGTCATCGCGGCTGGCGCAACGCGCCGACCACGGGCAGCGTGCGCACAGCGGCGCGCGCGCGCGGCACACCAGCGCGCCGAGCTCCATCAGGGCGTTGTTGTAGGCGATCGGGTCGCCGCGATCCACCTGCGCGGCCACGTGCGGCCAGATCGCCGCGCGATCGATGGGCATGGCCAGGCCATCGCGGCGCGCGTAGACGCGCGCGACATTGGTATCCACGATCGGCACCACGGCGGCGAAGGCGAAGCATGCCACCGCGCCAGCGGTATACGGGCCGATGCCGGGCAGTTCGCGCAGGCCATCCGGTGTGCTGGGCCATGCGCCTCCGCGCTCGAGGACCTGGCGGCAGGCGGCCTGCAGGCGCTCGACGCGGCTGGGATAGCCGAGTCCCTTCCATGCGCGATGGATGGCCTCGAGCGGCGCGTCGGCGAGTGCGCGTTCATCGGGGAACAGCGTCAGGAAGCGTTCGTAGAACGGCACCACCCGGTCGACCTGGGTCTGCTGCAGCATCATCTCGGAGACCAGGATGCGGTAGGGATCGCGGGTGCGCCGCCACGGCAGGTCACGGGCGTTGACGCGGTACCAGGCGAGCAGCTCAGCCTGCGCCTCGCCTCCAGCGAAGCCTACGTGAGCCTCGTCGGCAGGTCCGGGACGTTTGGGAAGTCGGGGCGGTCGTCGGAGTCCGGAGCGGGCCGGATCAGCGCGGGTCGAGGCCATCGCCATCCGCCGAGATGTCGCCGAGATTCGCCGACCAGGGGATGAATTCGATCTCGGTGCGCTCGGTGCCCTTGGGCACCTGGGATTGGAAGTAGTCGCAGGCGAACCAGCGCGGACTGTCGTCCTTCAGGTAGCCGAGGCGGATGAGGCTGTCGGGGATGGGCTTGGCTCCGCCCACCAGATTCGCGTAGTCGACCAGGCGCACGCGGTAGCTGTGCAGGACGATGCGTACCGGTTCGGCGGGCGGCTCGCGCGGCGGGAGCTGCGAGCGCAGCAGGATGAACCAGGCGTCGCGCTCCTTGGTGTACGCGCTCCAGTGACGGTACATCGAGGCGTTCTGCGAGGGAACGCGGCGGGGCACGACGATTTTCAGGCCGATGCGCATGCCGGTCAGTGGCTGGATCCTAACCGACGCGGTCGGCGCACAATCAGCGGGTGGAGCGATGGGTGCATCGGCGATCGGTGGATGCCGAGTCGAGGCTCAGGCTCCGGTCGTCGACGCCGGCACGGTGGAGGCGATGAAGCGCGGCTGGGTCCAGCAGGCGCCCTCGCCCGCGCGGACCACCACCCGCACGTAGCCCTCGTTGCCGCGGTCCTTCCAGGAGCCGGAAGCGCCCGTCAGGATCGCCGCCTCGTAGCCGCCGCGGATGACCACCGTGGCCTTGGCCGCGGCATCGGCGACCTCCCACGCCACACCGGCGCGGTCCTCGAGCAGCGACACCAGTCGCGCCCCCTCCTCGCACACGAACAGCCCGTACGCCAAGGCGGACAGCACGGATGCCGGATGGGGCCGCAGCACCTCGCATGCGATCAGCCCGCGCACACCGTAGACCGGCTGGCCGAGGCTCAGCATCGCGTCCCAACAGGCCTCGTCCGCGTCGGATGCGATCGAGAACAGGCGCACGCCCTCGGTGAACGAGATGCGTCCAGGGCCGAATGCTTCCGAGGGATTGCGCAACAGGATCAGCGTGCCGGTGCGCGCGACCGCGGTCTCGATGCGGGCGATCGCGCTCTCGGGCGGCTCGCTCGGCTCCGGCTCGGGCAGCGCAACCGGCTCGACGGCGATGACCTGGAGATCGAGGCGGCGATCACGGCAACGCCAGTCGAGGCGGCGGCTCCACAGCTCGCCCACGCTCTTGCCATCGGAATCATGGACGGGAATGGCCGCGGCATCGGCTGCGAGGTCGAACGTGACGCGCATGAGCGGACATTAGCGCGGTGGCGGCCGCGGGGAATGCTCCGCCGCTGTTGGCGGCGGAGTGGGAGAGGAGCAGAAAGCAGAGAGCAGAGAGCGGAGAGTGGATGCGTGTACCGGTCGTGCAGGAGGAGGTGGATTGGTCAGCTGATCTTGTAGAGCTTGATGGCCTGCTCGGCATCAGGGAAGAATTGCATCATCTTGTCGAGCTGCGTCACCTTGAAGAGCGGCATCAGGGTCGGCTTCACGCCGGTGATCGCGATGCGTCCCTTGTCGGCCTTCACCGCCTTGTAGAGCGCGACCAGCTTGCCGAGCACCGCCGACGACAGGTAGGCGACGTCCGAGAGATCGAGCACCAGGCTCATGCGCGGATGGCGGGACACCAGCTCGTTGAGTCCCTCCGCCAGCGAGGCGATCGCCGCGGCGTCGAGCAGCCGCTCCTTCATCACCTTCGCGAGCACGATCCGGTCGTAGGCCTGGGTCATCAGGAAATCGCAGGGCATCGGAGTCCTTTCACGGTAATGATCATGGCAACTATCACGGCAAATATCTCGGCAATGGAGCTCGGACCTGGATCACGCATGGAAATCGGCCGCCCGGCCAGGAACGGGGCGGTCGGCGCGCCGCCGGGCCATGAGCACCGTGGCACCGGAACGGTAATAGGTCAACTCATCGAGCCATTCGGCGAGGATGCGGATGCCGCGGCCGTGCTCCAGCAGCAGGCTCTGCGGATCCTCGCCGTCGGGCACCGCATCGGCGGCGAATCCCGAGCCCTGGTCGGCGACGATCACCGTCCAGCGCTGGTCGTCGACCAGCACCGCTACCTCGATGGAGGCCGCTGCGTCGCCTTCGTTGCCGTGCAGCATAGCATTCACCACCGCTTCATCGAGGCACAGCATCAGCCAGGGATGATCGTCCTCGGACACCAAGCCGCGCTCGGTGAGCACGCCGGCGATGGCGTCGAGAACCTCCTGCTTGAGATCCACGCGAGACGCGAAACCGCGCTCGAACACGCAGGTTCCGGGGCGCGGCGCCTCGCCCGGCAGGATGCGGAATCCGCTCACCGTTCGATCCGCTGGAGCGGGGCCAGCCGAGCGACGCCGCTGGCAGAGCCCGTGCTCACAACCGCTCCGCGATCACCAGCGTCATGTCGTCGTGCGGGGCTGCGGCGCCGAGATGCGCGGTGACATCCCGGACCAGCGCGTCGCAGACTGCCTGTGCTCCTTTCGGCGCGTGCTCCGCCACCACCGCGCGTAGTCGATCCATGCCGTATTGGACGAACTCTGGAGGCGCCTGCGCCTCGAAGATGCCGTCGGTGAACCACACCAGCAGATCGCCTCGCACGAGCGGGGCGATCCGCACCGCCGCGTACTCCGCGTCGTCCAGGACGCCGAGCATCAGCTCGGTCTGGTCGATGACGTCGAATGTGCCGCCAACTCGGCAAGCCAGCGGGGGCTCGTGCCCGGCGCTGACGTAGCTGCAGGAACCGTCGGGGCGCAGGCGCGTGAGCACCAGGGTCATGAAGGTGTCGTCGCTGGTGTCCTGCTCCAGCAGATGGTTCAGGCGCGTGATCAGACGGCCTTCGTCGGCGAGCTGCCCGTGCAGCGCGCGCAAGAATGCGCGCGCGGTGCTCATCACCATTGCCGCGCCGAGACCGTGGCCGCTGACGTCTCCGACCACCACGTCCACGCTGCCGTCGCCGATCCGACCATCGGCAGCTCTGCCCGCGGTGTCGCCGAGAATGAAATCGAAGTAGTCTCCGCCCGTCTGGTCGCACGAGCGCGCCCAGGTCGCGAAACGCCAGCCGGGGACCTCGGGAGGCTTCTGCGGCAGCAGGCTCAACTGGATCTGCCGCGCCAGCTCCATGTCGCGCGCCAGGCGTTGGCGCTCGAGATCCTTGAGGATGAGCTGCGCGGTATCGATCGCCACGCCGGCCTGGCTGCAGAGCGTGGCGAGGATCTGCTCGTCGTAGGCCGAGAACGGCGCCAGGGTCAGCTTGTTCAGCACTTGGATGACGCCAACCACCGTTCCGGTGTGGCTCACCAGCGGCATGCAGAGGATCGAGCGCGTGCGGTAGCCCGACCGGCGATCGTTCTCGGCGCTGAAGCGGGAGTCCTCGTACGCCGACGGGATGTTGATGGGTTGTCCGGTGGACGCGACCGCGCCGGCGATGCCGCTGCCGATGGGCAGGCGGATCTCCTTCGCCCCTTGGGCGATACGCGTCCACAGCTGCTGGCGATCGGCGTCGACGAAGAACAGGCTCGCGCGATCGGCGCCGACCAGATCGGTGACCGCGCGCAGGATCAGGTCGAGCAGGCGGTCGAGATCGCGTTCGCTGCCCATGGCCCGCGACACGGCCATGATGGTCTGCAGATCCTTGAGCAGGGTGGCGTTGGCGACGTCCATCTGATCCATCTGCCTAGGACCGTACGCGATGGCATCAGACTGGAAGGCCGAGCGCCCCGCGGGGCGGCTCAGACGTGCGGCGACGGCTGAAACGTGGATTCAGCCACGCCGTTCACGGAGGCGCGAGCGTGTCCGAGCGGCGCGTGCCGCCCGTCGTCCCCGACGTGGTCGAGAAACCGGTGCTGCTGCTGGTTCCACTGGTGGAGAAAGCGCCGGTGCCCGAGCCCGCGGTGTACGACGGAGTCGCGGTGCCGCCGCTGGCGGTGGAACGGGCGCCGCCCGTGGTGCCACCAGAGGTGGAGAAGGCCCCGGAGGTGCCTCCGCCAAAGGTGCTCCCGCCGCTGGACGGGAACGACGGGGACGGCCGGGTATCGTCGAGCGCGGGAGACTTGGAGTGGCCGCCCGCCGGCAGCTTGATCTTCTGACCGACCCGGAGCTTGGTCGGCTCGAGTCCGGGATTGGCGGCGAGGATCTTCTTCCAGGCGTTCCTGTCGCCCAGTTCGTGCTCGGCGATCACCGGCAGAGTATCGCCCTTCTTGACCACGTAATCGCTGCCGTCGCCAGCCAGATTGGAAGATGACGATGACGACGAGGACGTATCGGCGGGTGCGTCAGGAATGATCAGCTTCTGACCGACCTTCAAAGCCTCGGGGTCGACGCCTGGATTGGCCTTGACGATGTCCTTCCAGCGCGCGGTGGTGCCGAAGTACTGCTTGCTGATGTCGCTGAGGGTTTCGCCGCCCGCGACGGTATGCGTCTTGCCTGTGGCTCCGGAAGAGTGGCTATCGCCGCTGGTCGAACCGGACGTGGACGACCCCGAGGACGCATCCTTCTTCGCCGGCAACTTGATCACCTGGCCGACGTGGAGCTCTTCCGCGCCGATGCCATTGAGCTTCTCGATCTCCTTCCAGCGGCTGGCCTGGCCGAGTTCGCGCTTGGCGATGGTGTAATAGGAGTCGCCGCTCTTGACGGTGTAGGTGCGCTCGCCCGGGCCAGGAGTGGGGGCGTGGGTGTCGGTGGTCGTCGACTCCTTCAGCGCCGGGATAACGAGCTTCTGTCCGACCTTGATAGTGTTCGGATCGAGGCCGGGATTGGCTTCGACGATCTTCTTCCAGTACTTGCCCGAGCCGTAGTACTTCTGGCTGATCTCGCCGAGCGTCTCGCCCGCGGCGACGACATGCGATTTCTCGGTGGGGTTCAAGGTGGTGGTCCCGCCGGTGGTGCCGCCGCCGCTCGTCAGTCCGCCCGACGTACTGCCGCCGGTGAACGATGAGGTGGTGCCGCCCGTGCTGAAACCGGTGGATGAGCCGGTCGAGAACGCACCGGTCGAACCGCCGCCAGTGAAGGCCGCAGTCGTGCCGCCGGTGCTGAAACCGGTGGTGGAGCCGCTCCCGCCGGTGAACGTCGTGGTCGTGCCACCGGTGCTGCTGAACGCGCCCGTCGATCCGGTGCCGCCCCCGGTGGCGCTGGTGAACCCGCCGGAGGTATAGCTTCCTGTCGTGGTTCCCGCGGTGGTGAAGGCCGTGCCGGTGGTCGTGCCCACGGTGGTGTTCTGCGCGATGCCACCCGTGGCTGTTCCGCCGGTAGTGGCGGTGATGTCGGTTTCAGGTGACACCGTCTCGGTAGTCTCCGTCTTGACCGTGTCGACCGGCTTGGGCTTGTGCGGCGCGATGAACGCGACCACCACCAAGATCAAGCAGCCGACAGCCAACAGCCCCGCGAAAATCACTTCCTTGGACATTCTGCGCTCCCGTGCCTACAGCCGGGAATCCCGGGGGTAGGGGTGGGGTTTTATCCCCCCCGCGCTAAAACACAACCGCCCGACAGTCTTCCGAAAGCGACGTAAGCCCGTGAAACTGCGACTCCTGCCGACTCGCTCCGCCGATGGTCCGACGCACATGGCGTTCGACGAAGCGCTCCTCGAAACTGCCGCTTCCGCGACCCTACGCTGCTACCGATGGGACCGCCCGACGGTCTCGTTGGGATATTTCCAGGAGCACGACGCCGTTCGTGGCGCGCTGGCCGCCGCCGTCACCGATGTCCCCCCCCTGGTGAGGCGGATCACCGGTGGAGGGGCGATCTGGCACGAGCACGAGATCACCTACTGCCTGATCGGCGATTGCGGCAGCCATGGTTTCCCGGCCAGCACCCGCGAGCTGTACCCGCTCGTCCACGGGGCGGTGCTCGCGGAGCTGCTCCAACGCGGGGCGAGGCTCTCGCAACAAGAAACCAGCGTCGGCGACCGCCGCTACCAGATCGAGCCGCGCTGCTTCGCCAGCCCGGCGGCTCAGGATCTCACCGCGCCGTCGGGGGCGAAGGTGCTCGGCAGTGCGGCTCGGCAGCGCGGGGGGCGGGTACTGCTGCACGGCAGCCTCAAGCTCGCCTCGAACGCCTGGGATGGCCAGGCCACCGCCGGCTGCGGCCTGGAGCCCGAGGCCGCGATCGATGCGCTGATCGCTGGCTGCGCGCGCGCGCTGGCGCTCGATCCCGCCGCGGATGAGCCAACCGCGAGCGAGGCCGAGGCGTGCGCGCGGATCCTCGAAGCGCGCTACGCGACCGACGCGTGGGTGACCAGACGCGAGGGACCGAGACCTTAGCGGTCATCCTCAGGTGGCGTCTGTCGGCATCTGAGGACGCTCGCCCGGCGTGCGCCGGCGGCGGGCTCTCAAGGCGTGTCGTCGGTGAAATGGTACACGCCGGACTGTCCGGCGGTTTCGGAGACCGCGAGGCGCAGCTTGCGCACGCTGACGCGCCCGAAGGTGTCACGCAGGCGCGCGCACAGGTTGCGACCCAGCCACGCGGCGAAGTTCTCTGCCGAGGTGTTGTTGATCGGCAGCACCACCACTTCCTCGGTCGGCGCCAGGTAGCGGCACTCGCGGTAGGCGACCTCGGTATGGGCGTCGTCGCGATGGCGGAAGGTCAGTTCGCGATGCTCTCCGGGCAGGATCCAGTGCTCGTCGAGCTCGTCGCAGAGCGCCTTGATGATCGGCTTCACCATCTTGAAGTCGATCACCAGCCCGAATTGAGAGAGCACGCCGTCGATCTCGCAATCGACGTGGTAATTGTGCCCATGCAGCCGCTCCTTCGATCCGTCCGGGAAGATCAGGAAGTGGGCGCAGGAGAACTTCAGGTATTCCTTGTCGATGGCGATGGACCACGTTTCCATGCGCGTCATCCAATGCCGGATCGGGCTGCGATCAATACATCTCCGCTCGTCCGCTAGCGCCGGAGGCGCCTGTTCAGGCGGTTTCGCCTTTCCGGCGCCTCCGCCGGACTACGATCCGCCCGACATGGCGGAATCAGGGTCGGAAGCGGTCAAGGACATGTTCGGCCGCATCGCGCCGAAGTACGATCTTGCCAACCGGGTGTTGTCGGCCCGTCGCGACGTGGCGTGGCGCCGCACCGCCCTGGCGATGCTCGAGGGCTCTCCGAACGACGTGCTCGATCTCGCCTGCGGCACCTTCGACCTCGCGCTCGAGGCACTCGCCCGCGGCAAAGCCGCGCGCGTGCATGGCTGCGACTTCTCACGTCCGATGCTGGTGGCGGGCGCGGGCAAGCGCACCGGCGCGCCGATCTCGGCGGCGGTCGGCGACGCACTGCGCCTGCCCTACGCCGACGCCTCGTTCGACGCCGCGATGGTGGCCTACGGCTGGCGCAACTTCGGCGATCCCGCGCGCTCGCTCGCCGAGCTGTCGCGCGTGCTCAAGCCGGGCGGACAGCTGTTGATCCTCGAATTCTTCCGACCGACGCGCCTGTGGCCGCGCTTCTTCTACGCCACCTTCGGCCGCTTCGTCTTCCCCGCGATCGGCGGCCTCATCGCCGGCGACAGCGCCGCCTACCGCTACCTCGACCACAGCATCCGCCGCTTCGTCTCGATCGACGAGGCCGAGCGCCTGCTCGCCGACGCCGGCTTCCCCGCGCCCCGCCGCGCCACCTTCTTCGGCGGCGTGAGCCACGCCCTGGTGGCCGCGAAAGCCTAGCTATCTAGCGGAGCGCAGCGCGTAGTAGCGCGGTCGTCCTCAGCATATACCCTCGCGCACCGCGCCCCCTCTCTCCGCAAGTCCTCCAGCTTCTTGGGGGGCAGCGCGGAGCGCGATGTTGGGGGGCCGCAGTCCCCCAACAAAAAGCCCCCCAACTGAAAGCCATGCTGATCCTGGTCCTGCGCATCGTCTTCGTCGTCCTCGCCATGCTCATCGGCATGACCAGCGGCAAGTATCTCTACCAGACGGTGATGGATGGCCGGTTGCCGCCGTGGTTCGGCGTCGCGATGGGTTTCGGCATCGCCATCACCCTGATCGCCGCCGAGCAGGCGTTCCGCCGCCGCTTCGCGCGCAGTGTCGTCGCCTTCCTCATCGGCCTCGGCGGCGGCGTCACGCTCTCGATCTTGCTGCTCTCGGTCCTGAGCCTGGTCATCCAGGACCGCGACCTCTACAACAATCTCGACCTCCCGGTCGCGCTGGTGACCACCTACCTGGTGATGATCACCGTGCTGCGCAACATCGACCGCTGGCGCGTCGTCATCCCGTTCGTCGAGTTCCGTTCGGAACAGTCACAGGGCGGTGCGCTGGTGGTCGACGCCGACATCCTCGCCGACACCCGCTTGCCGGGACTGCTGAAGACCGGGCTGTTCGCCGAGCGCGTGATGGTGCACCGCCGCGTGCTGTCGCGCATCGAGGAACTCTCCCATGCCGGCAACCCGGCCGAGCAGGCCCGGGCCACGCGCGCCCTCGAAGGCCTGAAGGAGCTGCGCACCCTGACCATGCCGCGCGTCGAGATCGACGAGACCGAGGTGCCTAACGCCGCGAACCTCGACGACCTGCTGGTCCGCCTGTGCCGGCTCGAGAACGCCCGCCTGATCGCTGGCGATCGCGATCTGCAGCGCCGCGCCGAAGCCGAAGCCGTGCCGGTCATCGATCTCGCCGCCCTCGCCGGCCTGCTGATCCCGACCATCAAGCCCGGCGAGATCATCCAGGTCCCGATCGACCGCCCAGGCGAGGGCAAGGGCCAGGGTGTCGGCTTCCTGCAGGACGGCAGCATGGTGATCGTCAACGGCGGCGCCGAGCATCTGGGCAAGACCGTCCGCGCCACCGTGATGCGCACCCACGCCACCGCCAATGGCCGCATGGTCTTCACTGAGCTTCTTACAGCCGGCGCCGCGTAGCGCGGCGCCTCGGGGGGCTACGGCCCCCCTGGAACGGCCTCCGGCCTGCCCCCTAAGAGCCAGGGGACAGGGAGAGATTGGCTACGCACCGATTGACAGAAATTCATGTCTAGATCTAAGCTAAGCGGCGCCGATCTCGCAGGTCCCCGCCCCGCCTCCCACCCTGCTCCCCGTCTACCAGGGGGCAGGCCGGAGGCCGTTCCAGGGGGGCCGCAGCCCCCCGAGCTGCCGCGCTTCGCGGCAGCGGACTAAAAGCCCGCGTCCCAGCCCGGGATTTCGCGCATCAGAGCGGACAGTTCCTTCGCCATCGCCGGATCGTCGAGCACCACGCTGGCCTCGCGGTTGCCGGTCAGGGCCTCGCGGGTCCAGTTGTGGCTGCCGACGACCACGCGCGCGTCGTCCACCACCAGCGCCTTGGCGTGGGTGGTGCGGTCGAGTTCGTCGAGCAGCGCCTTGATGCCGTGGGCCTGCATCCATGCCAATGCTGCTTCGTGCTTGGTGTCGACTTCGCCGGTCTGGCGGTCGGTGCCCAGGTCGATGCACACCTGGACGTGGACGCCGCGCGCCGACGCCGCCGCGAGCGCATGCAGGAGGACGGTGGCCGGGTTCGCGGGATCGTCATCGAAGTGGATCACGAACATGGTCATCCAGATGCGGGTCCGAGCGGCGGCGATCACGCGCTCGACCGCGCGCGCGTAGGCGAACTCGCGATGCGGCCCCGAGAGCAGCAATTGCGGCGGCAGGCGGCGGGCATGATTGACGAGGCCGAGGATCAGCAGCGCTCCTACCAGGGCGGCCAGGGCGACGGCGCGGATCAGCCACGGCGGCGACGGCCTCAGATCGGTCTGCAGCGGCCCAGCCATCGTCTCAGCCGACCCTGATCCGGTCGCCGATCGCCGCGTCGAGCTCGCTCGCCACGCGCGCGGCGCCGATCGCGGCCATGTCCACTTTGGTCACATCGCGGCGCTCCCAGGCGGCGCCCGGCGCCTGGATGGTGCGGTAGCCGGGGCCGCGCGGCCCGTTGCGCTCGGCTGGCACCGGCCCGAACAGGCCTACGGCTGGAGTACCCAAAGCCTGCGCCAGGTGGAGCGGACCGGTATCCCCGCTGACCACGCCCACCGAGCCGGCGATCAGACCGGCAAGCTGCGGAATGGTGGTCTCTGGAGCGAGCACGCCATGGCCGGCCGCGGCGTGGATGCGCTCGGCCGCCGCGCGTTCGCCAGGATTCCCCCAGGCGATCAGCAGCGCTTGCCCGCGCTCGCGCGCGAGCCGGGCGAATTCGATCTGACGGTGTTCGGGCCACACCTTGGTTGGCCAGCCGGCCCCCACGTTCAGCAGCCAGGGCCGCGGCGATCCCGCCGCGGCGAGCCACTCGCGCGCCCAACGCCGTTCGTGGGTCCACAGGGGAAGCGGAAACCGCCACGGGCCGCGCGGTGCGATCCCGAGCGCACGCGCCAATCCGCGCTGCTGATCGATGACATGGACCGCGTCCACCTCCACCTGATGGCGCATCAGCAGCCAGCTGCCCTCGCGGGCCCGCGGGCGGGCGTGGCCGATGCGGATCGGGGCTCCGCTCGCGGCGGCCATGACGGCGCTCTTGGCCAGACCCTGGGCGTCGATGACCGCGTCGTATGTCGCGCCGCGCACCCGCCGCAGGCAGCCCTTCACGGCTTTCAACGCCGCCAGCCGGCCGCCAGCCCCCCGCGCAATCTTGCGGGGAAACAACTGGAGCTCGTCCACCACCGGGCTGCCCTGGAGGAGGGCCGCCCAGCGGTCCTCGCACAGCCAGGCCACGCGGTGTCCGGCATCGTGCAGGTCCGCCGCCAGCGGCAGGGTATGGACAATATCGCCGAACGCCCCCAGGCGCACGATCAGCACGTGCATGTCGGACCGTAGCGAGCCACGAGGCCCGTTCCACTTGTTGCACTTGCAGCGTGCGCCGCCACCCGATACAAAGGGTTCAAGGTATACTATTCCCGCATGAGCAACGACGAACACCTGAGTCTCGGCAAGGTCGCCAAGCGGTGCAATGTGAGCCGCACCACCGTCTACCGCTGGATCATCGGAGGCCATCTCAAGGCCTACAGCCTGCCGAGCGGGCATTTCCGGGTGAAGCCCGGCGATCTCCAGGAGTTCTGCCGCTCGTTCGGGATGCCCGACGTGCTCCAAGGCGGAGCCAAGCGCAAGGCGATCGGCAACAAGCTCAACATCCTCATCGCCGACGACCATCCGGACGTGGTGCTGTTGCTGCGCAAGGTCACTGAGCGCTACCTGCCCGACGCCGCGATCCACGAGGCCATCAACGGCGTCGACACCTGCATCGCGGTAGGCACCATCCACCCGCACATCATGCTGCTCGACATCATGATGCCGGGCATGGACGGCTTCGCCGTCCTCCAAGAGCTGCTGCGCCGCCCCGAACTGTCCGAGAGCCGCGTGGTTATCGTCAGCGCGTACGAGCCCTTCGACCGCGTCGAGGAGCTCGCCCGCCTGAATCCGCAGATCGTCTCATGCATCCGCAAGCCGGTGAGCGTCGAGGCGCTCGGCCGCTCGCTGCAAGAGATCGCCAAGAACATCACCGCGTCCAGCCAGAAGCCCATGCAGGCGGAAGGCGACGGAACGAAGGAATGATGGCGCGAGCGGCATCCGCCTCGACCGTCGCTTCTGCTCAAGCCGAAGCCGGGCGCGTGGACTGCCGCCGCCGTTCGCCAACCCTTTCCGTGCGGATGTAGGATGATCGACGCGTTCCAAGGCCTCCAGGGCCACTTCGCCGAGGTCGAAAGGCTCATGGCCGGAGCCCTGGCGAGCCCGGAAGCGCGCGTGGACGGCCTCATCTCCGAACTCGGCGCCTTCCACGGCAAGATGCTCAGGCCGGCGCTGGTGCTGCTGGTCGCTGAAACTCTCGGCAAGGTCGACCAGCGCCACCAGCGTCTCGGCGCGGCGCTCGAGATGATCCATACCGCGACGCTCATCCACGACGACCTCATCGACGACAGCGACACGCGCCGTGGTCGACCGACCGCCCACGTGCGCTTCGGCAACACCACCGCGGTGCTGCTCGGCGACTACTTCTACACCCACGCCTTCAATCTGGTCGCGGCGATGCACGAACCCGTCGTGATGGAACGCCTGACGGCGACCACCAACATCGTCTGCCGCGGCGAGCTCCACCAGCAGTGCGCTGCGCGCGACGTCAGCCTCACCGAGGACGAGTACCAGCGCATCATCTACGCCAAGACCGCTGCGCTCACCGAGCTCGCTGGCGAACTCGGTGCCGTGGGCGGCACACCTGCCCAGCAGCGCGCGGCGGCCGGCTACGGCCTCGATTGCGGCATCGCCTTCCAGATCGTCGACGACTGCCTGGATTTCAGCGGCGATCCCAACAAGGTCGGCAAGACCCTGTCCACCGACATCGAGCGCGGCCGGCTGACCTTACCGATCATCCGCCTGCTCAAGCGCACCAACGGCGCCGAGCGGCCCTCTATCGAGCACCGCCTGGTGACGGTGGCGACCGCCGATGAGGTGGCATCGATCCGCGATCTGGTCACCGGCAGTGGCGCGCTCGAAGACGCCCTTGTCACCGCGCGTGAGCACGTGAAGCGCGCACAAGCACACCTCGCGGTGTTCCCAGACGGCCCCGCACGGCAACGCCTGTGGATGCTCGCGGAGTTCATCGTCGCCCGCGACTTCTAACCCCGTCCCGCGCCGCGAAGCGGCGCACGCGCCATCGTCGCTATGAGACTGATTTGACGGCGGTGTCGGCGGCAAGGGCGGCGACGTCGATGGGCTTCGCCGTGTCCCAGAGGTCGGCAAAATGGCGGTCTGCCTCGAGGCCGATGAAGGAGTCGCGGCCGGAGAGCTCGATGTGCGGGCCCTGGCTGCAGCGGCGCTTGCGCCAGAAGAGGCCGAGAAAGCGCAGGTCGTCGCAGGCGTAGAGCGACATGATCGGGGTGGCGTCGTAGAGGCGCACCTCGACGCGGTCGCGAACCTCGGCGGTGACGAAGTTGGCGAGCTGCTTGAGATTCAGTTCGATGCCGTTCTTGATGGTGTTCTTGTCGACGTAGCCGAGGTCCTTGTTGCGTTCGACGCAATGGATCGATGCGGAGTCGAGCAGCAGGATGCGCACCGTGCAGCCGCGTCCCATCGCCTGGGTGAGCGAGCGCTCGATCTGCAGCAGATTCGGAATCCAGGTCTGCAGGATGCGGATCGACGCGCGGGCGCGACCGAACTCGCGGTTGATGCGCTCATCGGGTAGGCAGTCGTGCACGTCGGTGAGGCCCGCTTGGGTCAGGCGGTTGACGCGTGTGAAGTGCTGGCCAAGCGACACCGACAGCTGCTCGCGGACTTCGGCGAGGAAGGTTCGGCGCAACACGATCTCGTAGATCAGGGTGATCAGGCCCGACGGCACCAGAAACAAGCCGAGGTGCCCGACGATCTTCGCGAAAGTCGGGTTCAGGCTCGCTTCCCAGACGATCGGCACCGTCACCATGCCCAGCCCGACCAGCAGCAGGCCGAGCGCGACCGAGACCATCTTGTAGTGGTTCAGCGTGCCGCTGTCACCGGAGCGCGCGACGCCGTGGGGATCAGGGTGCGCATCCCGGTGAGGGTCCCGGTGCGGATCGCGGTGCGGGTCGACCGGCTCGAATCGATCGGGGCTCATGGCACGGAGTCATAGCCTGTTCCTCGCCGATGTCAGCGTCAACGGCACGTCCGGCGCCACACCCTCAAGAGACCGGCATCGGAGTTCCAGAGAACCGTCGGTCGCGTCGTTCGTCGTCGACAGGAGGGCGGCAGAGGATGTCGACGCCCCTGCTTCGTGGCGCTCAGCCGGCTTTCGCCGCCTTCGCCACGGGTGTTCCTGAACGTGCGCGGTGGTACTCGTCGACCCGCTTCCACTGCGTCAGGGTACGCTTGGCCAGATCGAGCATGGTGACCTCCTGGAAGCCGAGCATGTTCGGCTTGATGGTGTCGTTGAGCTGCGCGGCCAGCGCGCCGCCGAAGCGCTGCTTGCCGGCGGCCGCGCCGACGATCGAGCCGACGGTCGCGCCGTTGCAGTCGGTATCCAGGCCGCACATCACCGCGATGGTGGTGGTCGCGGTGGTGTCCATGCGCCCGTCCTTGGCGCCGTAGAACAGCGACATCACGCAGATCAGCGCATTGTTGATGGTGTGCACCACGTGCATGTCCGGCAGCGCCGCCTCCATGCGCGCCATGCAGGATTCGAAGTCCTTCTCCTCGGTCACCCAGACCAGGCACTGGCGCGTCCAGTGCGCCAGGCGGCAATCGCGCGGGATCTCGCTCAGGCCGATCTCGACCAGCTTGCGCGGATCGTGCTCGACGAACGAGGCGGCCTGCATCGCCGCGAACATCATCTCGCCGTAGATGCCGTTGCGTTCATGAGTCCAATGCGCATCGCGCCAAGCGAATTCGGCGGCGAGTTCGGGTTTGCCCGCGCAGGTCCACGCCCAGCCGTCGGAGCGGATCTGCGCGCCGATCCATTCACGGTATGGATTGCGGAATCGGCGGGTAAACGCCGGCGCGGTGGCGTGGTCATGACCACGCGCCGAACGCATCTGCAGGTTGGTCACCGCCTGGGTCTCGGCGGTGCAGATGTGCGCGACTGGGATGTTGGCTAGCCAGAAGCGGCCGACGTCGTCCCAGGTGAAGCCGGGGCCCTTCTGCTCGATCACCGCGAGCCCGGTGAGGCTGTAGTGGACATCGTCGTCCGCTTCCATGAAGGCGATGTTCTCGCGGAAGGATTTCTCGCACCATATCTTCAGGCCGTCGCCGGTCTCGCGGCCGCTGAAATAATCCTTCAAGGGCCAGTCGCCGCGATTCTGCAGGTACTTCTTGATGGTGACGCGGCCATTGAGCCGGTGCTGATCGTCGCGGGTCATGCCCATGCCCTCGACGGGCTTGCCGAGCGCGCAGCCGACGCATCGGCCAGTCCAGGCGCCGTGCAGGCGGTCCAGAAGCTCGTCGTCCTTGGGTGCCCACTTCAGGTCGCGCGGGCCCGCCGGACGCATGGCGCGGATCTGCTCGAGGTCGTTCGGTTCCTTGGCCGCCAAAGCGGCATCGGGTTCGAGCTCCATCAGCGCATCGTAGATGGGATCGATGGCCACGTAGTTCCAGGCGTCCTTGTCCTTGTGCAGCTCCTGGAAGCGCTGGCGCAGTGCGCTCGGAATCACGCAGCCCTCGTCGCGGCGCTGGATGAACTCCTCATGGAGGAGGTTGTAGGGTGAGGTCCATCCGGCCATGGGATCCCTTTCGAGGTGCCACCCCAAGGGGCGCGGCGGGTATGGCCGCAGCTTGGCCCGCGATCTCCGTGACGCACCCGATCCGTTGGCTTGGAGATAGACTTTTCATCCTCATCAGTATTACTTATGGAACAAAT
Organism: Planctomycetota bacterium; assembly: GCA_038231435.1. GTDB lineage: Bacteria > Planctomycetota > UBA11346 > UBA11346 > UBA11346 > JACCZE01. The sequence goes on along the minus strand of JBBRLJ010000060.1, from coordinate 10,280 downwards.
AGGCTGAAATTAACAATGATTGCCTGGCTTAAATAACCTATGCCGATCGCCTGGGATGGGGCGTACTGCCCCTTCGTCCACTCGTGCGACGACAGCCGGAGACCCGACCCGTGGCGCCTGCCGAAGCGACGGCTCGCGCATTACCTGCTGGTCACCTCGCTGGAGGGACCCGAGGAGCTGGTGGTCGATGGCCGATCGGTCGCGGTGCCCGAGGGCGCGACCTACCTGATCCGTCCGGGTGTGCTGCACGACCTGTCGGCGCCGCGGGGAAACCGTCCGGCGTGGGTGCATTTCGACGTGCAGTGGGATCCGAAGCGCGTCCATCATCCCCACGCGGCGGCATACGACTCCGAGCTCGGAGCGCGGGCGAAGCTGCTGCAGCCCCAGCCGGTCGACGTCTGGGGCCTGGATCTGCCGGTTCTCACGCCGTCGGAACTGTGGCCGATCTTCGCCGACGGCATCGGTCGCATCATCGCCGCCTGGCAGCGCGGCGGCCGCATCGGGGTGCTCGAGGCGGCGCACCTGCTCGGCGGGCTCATGCTCAACTGGGTCGGGCATGCCCGCCGTGGTGATGCCGGCGACGCCTCCGACGCCGAGGCGCGCGTGGCCCGGGCCGAGGCAGTGGCGGCGCGCAGCCTCGGATCCGGCTTCGGGGTCGACGAGTTCGCCGCCGCATCGGGGTGGAGCCGGTCTCGCTTCTGCGCCGTGTTCACGGCGCTGCGAGGGAGGAGCCCCGGCGACTGGCTGCGAGGCGAGCGCATGCGCGCGGCGACCAGCCTGCTGGCGCGCCCCGAGTTGACGGTGTCGGCGGTCGGGTCGCTGGTCGGCTATGCCGATGCGACGGTCTTCGGACGGGTGTTCAGGGCCCACCACGGCAGGTCGCCGGGGGCATGGCGGCGGCGACGGGCCCCCACCGGGTGAGCGCCGCCCTGGCCGGCCAGGAAGCAGTGGTTCCAACCTAAACGCCGATTGCGACCCCACCTGTGGGCATAGCATGGTCGCTTCAAGCCCGCCCACCCATGATCCCACGGCTGCATCCCCTCCAATGTGGACGGCGGACGCCGTAGGGCGCTCGGTGGCGCCGACGAGCCCGTGAGAGCATGACCAGCACCAACGAACCGCGCATCATCCCCCGCACCGAACACGCCATCAGCCGCAAGGACATCGATCCGGACACCCTCCGGGTCCTGTACAAGCTCAAGGACTCCAAGTACGAGTCCTACCTCGTCGGCGGCGCCGTGCGCGACCTGCTGATGGGCCGCAAGCCGAAGGACTTCGACATCGCCACCGATGCCCGCCCCAACGAGCTGCGGCGTCTGTTCCGCAACAGCCGTGTGGTCGGCCGCCGCTTCCGCCTGGTGCACGTCTTCTTCGGCCACAAGAACGTCGAGGTCGCCACCCTGCGCAGCGCGGTCGAACCGAACGAGGGCGGCGACGGCGACCTCTACGTCGACGACGACAACCAGTGGGGCGATCTCGAGAGCGATTCCTTCCGCCGCGACTTCACCATCAATGCCCTGTTCTACGACATCCGCGACTTCGCGGTGATCGACTACACCGGCGGCATGGCCGACCTGCACGACAAGCTGGTGCGCACCATCGGCGATCCGCGCGTGCGCCTCCAAGAGGACCCGGTGCGCATGCTGCGCGCCATCAAGTTCGCCGCGCGCTTCGGCTACGAGATCGAGGAGGAGACCGACGCCGCGATCCACGAGCTGCAGGCCGAGATCCTCAAGGCCAGCCGCTTCCGCGTCACCGAGGAGATATTCCGCATCATCACCCAGGCGAACCGCGAGGATGGCCTGAAGATGCTCGGCGATTACGGCATCCTCGGCGTCCTCTATCCGGACTGGCTCGATGCGATCGGCGACGAGGGCTTCGCCCAGGTGTGCGAATATTTCGCTGCCGTCGATCTCGCCGCCGGCGAGGAGAAGTACTTCCCGCTCGAGATCCTCGCGACTGGCCTGTTCATCCCGCTGCTCGATTCGGTCGACCTGTCGAAGGACCACTACAACAAGGTCTCGGCGCGCGTCACCAGCGAGATCCGCACGCTCGGCCTGCGCATGGATCTGCCCAAGCGGCTGATCAACAGCGTGGTCGAGATGCTGCGCGGCCAGCTCTACCTGCTGTTCTTCCACCACATGCAGAAGCGCGTCCACCGCTTCGTCGAGAGCGAGTGGTTCGATCCGGTGTGGCAGGTCCATCAGCTCGCGTTCGGGCGCATCCCCGAGCTTGCTGGCGTGCGCGACGTCTGGCTGCAAGCGCGCAAGGCGCTGCGCCGGCCGATCGGCGGCCATGTCGAATCGCCGGACCGCCGCGACATCTTCAGCTTCCGCGGCAAGACCGGCGGCGGCCGCCACAGCGGCGGCGGCCGACCCGACCGACGCGGCGAGCCCGCCGACGACGGCGAGTGGAAGGACGATCCGCTGCTCGCTGACGTGGAGTAGGCCGAGGCGTGGAAATGGACGGACCTGCGCGAACCCGGGGGTCCGTCGTCCGTCGTCCGTCATGCGACGTCGACAACGGACATCCGACCGTCGAAGTCACCGCCATCGGCTTGCGGTCAGGTTGTCGACGACGGACGACGGATGACAGACGACGGACGCGCTCCTGATGCCCCGCTACGCCTTCGACCTCGAATACGATGGCCGGAAGTTCAACGGCAGCCAGGCGCAGGCTGGCCTGCGCACGCTGCAGCAGGTGCTGGGCGCGGCGGCCGCCGAGATCGACGGCAAGCCGGTGCAGATCCGCCCCGCAAGCCGGCTCGACGCCGAGGTGTGCGCCGAGCACCTGCCTTTCGACGCCTGGTTCGAGCGCGGCTGGGATCCGCGCGTCCTCGCCGCCGCGCTTGGCAGCCGCCTGCCCGAGGACGTGTCGGTGACGCGCTGCGCGCCCGTGCCTGACGGCTGGCATGCCCAGCACGACGCGCGCTCGAAGGACTACCGCTACACCCTGGTGCTGCGCGGAGCGCGGCCGGTGCTCGACGCCCATGCCGCCTGGGTGCGGCAGCTCGACCATCCCGAGCTCCTGCACGAGATGGCGCGGATGATCGTCGGCCGCCGCGACCTTTCCGGATTCGCCTGCCTGCGCCGCGACGACAGCGACGAAGACGACCCGGTGCGTGAGATCCTCGCCGCATCCTGGAGCATCGAACCGCGACCGATGGGCACCTACCTGGTGTTCCGTGTGTCCGGGACGGGTTTCCTGTACAAGCAGGTGCGTGGCTTCGTCGGCGCGATGATCCACGTCGCCAAGGGCCGCCGGCCACTGGCTTCGTTCATCGCGGCGGTGGGCGCCGGCCGCGCCGCCGAGCGCGTCGGCAACATCGCGCCGCCGCGCGGCCTGGTGCTCGAGCGCGTGCATTACGAACCCGAGCCGCCATGGGTCGAGGCGTGATGGTCCCTGGACCCGCGTGGAGATCCCCATCGTGAAGATCATACTCACCAACGACGACGGCATCGATGCGCCCGGCCTCGCCGCGCTCGCCGAGGCCGCCTCCGGCCTCGGTGAACTGACGGTGGTCGCGCCGACGCGCGAATGGTCGGGATGCTCGCACCGCGTGACCACCGACGGCCCCATGCGCATCCGCGAGGACGGTCCGCGTCGCTTCGCCGTCGACGGCACGCCCGCGGATTGCGTGCGCGTCGCCCTGCACGCGCTGGTGCCGGACGCCGCGTGGGTGGTGTCAGGCATCAACCGCGGCGGCAATCTCGGCGCCGACATCCTGCATTCGGGCACCGCCGCCGCCGCGCGCGAGGCGGTGCTGCATGGGCGGCGGTCGATCGCGGTCTCGCACTACGTGCGCAAGGGGATGACCGTGGACTGGCGGCTCGCCACCAGCCTAGCGGCGCCGGTCATCGCCCGGTTGATGGCGGCGGGGACCGATGCCGGGCATTTCTGGAACGTGAACCTGCCGCACCTCGATCCCGGGTCGCCGCGGCCGGCGGAGATCGCCTGCGCTGCGGATCCCTCGCCCTTGCCGCTGCATTTCACGCAGCGCGATGGAGCGCTGGCCTACAGCGGCGACTACCACCGCCGCGCGCGCCTGCCCGGCATGGATGTCGACGTGTGCTTCAGCGGGAATGTAGCGGTGTGTCGAGTTGGCCTGTGGTGACGCGCTGGGCGGCGCGCCGATAGGCGCGCGGGCTCTTGCCGGTGAAGCGGTGGAAGCGCATCGAGAAATAGAACGGATCATTGAACCCGACCTGGGCGGCGATGTCCTGCACCGAGTCGGCGGTGACCTCGAGCAGGTCCTTGGCGCGCGCCAAGCGCTGGTGCTCGAGGTAGCGCATTGGCGGAACGCCCGCCTGCTGCTGGAACAGGTACGAGAGCCGCGATGGTGACAGCCCGCACGCGCGCGACAATGAGGTCAGGGTGATGTCATCGGAGAGGTTGCGGCAGCAGTGGTCCATGGCCGCGCGCACACGCGCGTCCGGCGGCGCGTCGTGGACCGGATTCGCGGCGTCGCACCAGAGCAGTACCTCCTCAAGCGCATTCATGGCCAGATCCTCGCGCCGGCGATCGCTGCCAGAGGCCAGATGGTGCGCGTCGGCGAATCGACGCGCCACCGCCTTGCGCTGCGGGGATTTCGAGAGGTCGAGGCGCATCAGCCCCGGCGCCTCTTCAGGCCATGACAGCAGCTCAAGCCACTCGGTGCGCGGATGGAAATGCGTCCACAGGAACTCCCACGCCTGCTTCCTGGGCTCGACGCCATAGTCGTGCAGCGCCCCGGGTTTCAGCAGCACCAACTCGCCCGGTTTGCAGACGATCTCGCCGAGCGCGTGGCCGTAGCGACCGAGCCCGCCGATGGTGTAGGTGAGCAGCCAATCGGGCGTGCCCTTGCTGCGCCAGCACGCGTACGCCGGCCCCTCGTCGAAATAGCCGGTGACGCATTTCGCGACCCACCGCCAGCCGGTTTCGACCCGCCCGTCAGCGATCGTCGGGGCTGCTCCTCGTGGGCCGCCGGGCGCGTGGGCAGCGACGGGGATCTGAGCCCGCGCCGAGACCGGGGAGGCAGGTGCTCGGATGCGCGCGGTCGTCATGGCCCAGGAAGATCGTAGAGGTTTTCAGGGGTTGCCGCAATTCCAATCCGTGCCCAGGGCCGCTACGCTCGGTGCATGCAGACGTCCATGCCCATCGCCGCCATCGACAGCCCGGCTCGCAGCGATTCCGTACTCTCGACCTTGGCCGAGGAGTTCGCTCGTGACGGTTTCGCCATCGCCCGTGGGGTGCTCGAACGCGAGGAGGTCGCTTTGCTCAACGCCGTGTTCATGGCTCAGGCCAGGCGCGGGGCGGTCCCTGGCATGTTCGAACCCGATGCCAACGCCGCCGCGACCGATCCGCTCGCCCGGCTGCCGCGCATGATGCATCCCCATCGCCAGGCGCACCTCGATGTCGGCCCCCTGGCGACGCGCTACATGCTCGACCGACGCGTCGGCGACGCGCTCGCGGCCATCCTGGGCGAGGAACCGATCGCCGCGCAGAGCATGTATTACTTCAAGCCGCCGGGCGCGCGCGGGCAGGCGCTGCACCAGGACAACTTCTACCTCGACGTCCAACCCAGCACCTGCATCGCCGCGTGGACGGCGCTCGAGGACGCGGATCGCGGCAACGGGGGCATGGTCGTGGTCCCGGGATCGCATACCCACGGCATCTACTGCCCCGAACAGGCCGACAAGGCCCTCTCCTTCAGCGACCACTTCGTGCGCCCGCCGGCGGGGCTCGCCGAAATCCCGGTCGACTTGAAGGCCGGTGACATCCTGTTCTTCGGCGGCTCGCTGATCCACGGATCGTATCCCAATACCAGCGCCGACCGCATGCGGCGCGCCTTCATCTGCCACTACATGCCTGCCAGCTCGACCGGCATCAGCGAATGGTACCGCCCGCTGTTCACGTTCGACGGTACCCAGGTTGAACGCACCTTCTCCGCCAGCGGGGGCCGTTGCGGCGAGCAGGTCGCGAAGGGCCCCCACTGACTTTTTGTTGGGGGGCTACTTGCTATCGGTTGGGGGGGCTACGGCCCCCCAACATCGGCCTCCGGCCTGCCCCCCAGGAAGCCAGAAAACTTTCTTCTGCGAGGCGCGATACGCGAGCCGCTACCCACCCTGCTCCCCGCTTTCTGGGGGCAGCGCGGAGCGCGATGTTGGGGGACGTAGCCCCCCAACTGACAGTTAGACGCGGTGGACGCCGCGGCCGGGGGCTTTGATCTGTTCGGCGCGGACGACGGCTGAGAGATCGGCGACGGCGGCGTCGAGCTTGTCGTTGAGCACCAGGTAGTCGTACTCGGCCCACTGCATCAATTCGATCTGGGCTTCAGCCATGCGCCGGCGGATGGCTTCCTCGCCTTCGGTGCCGCGCGCGCGCAGGCGGCGCTCGATCTCTTCGCGGCTCGGGGGAACGACGAAGACCTGCACGGCCGCGGGGAACGAGCGGCGGATCTGGATCGCGCCCTGGACGTCGACATCCTTCACCACGTTGCGGCCGGCCGCGAAATTCTCGGCGACGAAACTGCGCGGCGTGCCGTAGCTGTGCTGACCGAACACCTGGGCGTGCTCGATGAACGCGCCGTCGAGGACCATCTCCTTGAAGCGGTCTGTGGAGGCGAAGAAGTAGTCGATGCCGTCGCGCTCTCCCGGACGGGGCGCCCTGGTGGTCACACTGATGCAGCGCACGAAATCCGGGTGCGACTTCAGGAAGCTGGTGATCAGCGTGCTCTTGCCGGCGCCGCTCGGGCCAGACAGCACCAGGAACAGGCTCTGGTCGCCATGGGTTGGATACGACATGGGCCGGATCCTGGCCTCGGTGCACCGTCCTGCAATGGCGCCGAGGTGCTGGCCGGCGCCTCATCCAAGCCTGGCGCCCGTGAATCCCTTCCTAGGGTGGTTCAACCACGGAGCCCTATTCAAGGCTGGTACGGCTTTACCCCAACCTCCTCAATGGGATATACGCACCATGGACCTCCTCAAGCAGCTCCTGGTCTACGTCGTGCTGATCGTCGCGATCTGGCTCGCGGCGACTTTCCTCCTGCCGCTGCTGTCGCGGGCCAGCATGGCACCCGACTACAGCGAGATCGACGTTCCGGACGTCGAGCACTACAAGACCTACTCGCTCGAGCAGAACGTGCCGGTCCGTCAGCTCAGCCAAGGCCAAGCGGTCTGCTATCGGCTGACCAAGGGCGAATCCACCAACGGCAACGGTTTCGGCTACGTCGCGGCCATCCCCGGCGACACGGTCGAAATCGTCGGCGGCCAGCTGCTGGTGAATGGCTCGCCCTACAAGCGCAGCGGCCCCCTCGCCAGCCATCCCGACGAAGGACGCCTGGTGGTCCCCGAGAACCACGTCTACGTCGTCACCACCGCCCATTCCACCGACAGCGTCGCGCGGGGGCCCATGCCCGCGGCGGCGCTGCGCGGGCGCATCGCGGAATTCCCATGATCGATCGCATCGGAACCCGCAACCTCGGCTTCGCGCAGCTGCTGCTCGCGGCGATCCTGCTGATCATCGGCATCACGCTCGCCATGAGCTCGTGGAACCGCTGGACCGGCATAAGCGATATCGGCACCGCGCGCTCGCGCTTGATGGAGGGGAACGCCGAAGCCGCGAAGAGCCGAGCCTCCTCGGCTGCCCGCGCGCTGCCCAACGAGCCCGCCGCCGTGCTGCTCGACATCGACATCGCCAAGGACCCGGACTACGCGCGCCTCGAGACGCTCGAGCGCAAGACCAAGGGCGAACAGCAGCAGCTGGTGCGCACCGCCGAAGCGCTGAGCCTGATCGCGCGCAAGCACGAGGGCGCTCCTGAGATCGCCGGCGCCGACGGCGTTCTGCTGAAGGCGCTGACCGAGCTGATCAAGGGTTCGCCGCCCGCCTCCATCGTGCTGCCGAAGGATTCGGCCCCGCACTACTCGGTCCTGGTGATGACGTACGTGGCCCAGCTGCAGGCAGCGCTGCGCGTGCAAGATCCGGTCCTGGTGCGCGAGGCGGCCGGCGTGCTCGCCTTACTGATGCCCTCGCACCCCGAGGGTCGTGCCCTCGAATTCGTCGCTGGCGCGCTCGATCCCGCATGCGATCTGCCCCGCCTGCAAGGCCTGGCGCAGCAGGTCACCGACAAGAAGAAACTGCAGGCGATCGCGCATTCGCTCGCGGGCATGGCCCGTGAGCGCGCCGCACAGCTCGACGCTGTCGTCCTGGGGATCAACCCATCGAGCTCGCCCGAGAAACTGCTCGAGCTCCAGGTCCAGGCCGCCGCCGCCCAGGACTCCGGCGTGGACATCGCCGGGCTCGCGCGCCGCTGCTTCGACGCCGGCCGCATGGATCTAGCCAAGCTCCTTTTGCCGAAGATGCCACCCACCGCGCTTGGTCCGATGCGCAGCGCCATCCTCAACCAGGAAGGCGACGTGGCCGAACTGGCGAAGGCCGGCATGACCGATGCGACGCTGGCGCCGCGCGCCTCGAAAGCGCGCTGCCGCAAGGGACTGATCGCATTTCAGCTCTCGAACGACCTGGGCATGGTGCCGAAGAGCGCGATCATCGTGAAGCTCAATGGAGTCGACGTCGCGGCGGACAAGATCACGCGCAACGCCAGCCTGATCGCCATCGATACCGCGCTCACCGGATCCGTGAGCATCGAAGTGCGGGCGGGCAACCGCATCGTCTACAGCGACGCCCTGACCCTGTAGCCCGAACGGACCAGCCATGATCGTCTGCCCGACCTGCTCCAACAACAATCCCCTCGGTACGCGCTTCTGCCGCGCCTGCGGTGCCAAGCTCGAGGTGAAGCTCGCCCAGGTGATGGGCTCGATCGAAACGACCAAGAAGGGCAATCGCGACGATGCGATCTTCAACTCGGGGCGCAGCGCCGTGACCCTGGCGGGATTCCTGCTGGTCTGCGTGGTGGTGTTCCGCGCCCTGATCGTGCCCGCCATGCCGCTCGCGGATCTGCCTCCTCCGCAACTCGGATCGATCTTGCCGCAGGAAATTCCGCCTCCGGCGATCGTGGCGGCGCCGGTCGGCGACCAGAAGCGGCTCGCCTGGCGCCGCGACAACGCCGGCGTCCTCGTCGGCGGGCTCGGGGCGGATGTCGCTCAACTGGTGGCGGCGCAGACCGCCATCGTCGCCACCCAGAAGCCCGAGGGCACCTTCCCTGGCGCCGACCCGCTCGCCGCCACTGCGCTGATGACTCTCGCGCTGCAGGCGTATCCGAAGGACGCCGCAGTGGTCACAGCAGCTGCAAAGTCCCGTGCCTGGCTGATCGACCAGAGCAAGGATTTCCGGGGCCGGAGTCCGCTCGGCCGGTCGTTGGCTCTGGTGACGCTGCTCGACGCCGACGAGTTGCCCGAAAGCGCCTTGGCCGAATCCAAGGACTCCTACATGGTCGATGGCAAGGCCGCGGTCTGGCAGGCATTCGGCTTGTCGCTGTTTCCGGCGAAGACCCGACCCCAGAACCCGGTGCTGGTGCGCGGAGCGCTCAAGAGCGACATGTGGTCGTGGTACTTCGATGCCCTCGCCGGCAAGAATCCAACCGTCGACCCCAAGCTCTACTTCGTCGAGCAGGCCCAACTGCTGAAGACCGCGGACGAGCGCCTGCTGTGGGCGTTCACCGCTTGGCATTTCGCTGCTGCGCCCAAGGACCTGGCGCAAACCATGTCGGCATGGAGCCGAGCGACCCCCCTGCCAGTGGATGCGGACACCGAAGCGAAGTGCGGGCCCAGCGCCGCTGTCGCGGTCTGGATCCTCACCATCGCGGCTCCGGCCCGGGTGCCACCGCTGTGGCTCGCTCCGCGCTGACCTCGGGGATGCCCGATACCGAGACCATACCAGCGCCACGCGTGGTGCCGGAGAAGGACGTCAGCCCCGATCGCGGCTGGAAGGTGCTGCTGTTCAACGACGATGCCACGCCATTCGATGTCGTCATCTTCGCGCTGCAGCGCTCGGCGGGGCTCAGCGTCGAAGTCGCCGAGATGGTTGCGTACGAAGCCCACAGCCAGGGCGAGGCAGTGGTGAAGCGTGGATTGACGCAGGAGGACGCCTTGGTCATCTGCGGTGGCCTGCGCAAATGGACGCGCATCGAGGGCATCTCGCCCGGCGTCGAGTGCGAAGCTCTCGAAGACGATGCTTGAAGTACGGGGACTCCGCCCCCGGACCCACGGCCTTTGTCGTCCTTCTTTTTGTCCCTGCGGGCCAAAAAGTTTGGTTCTTCACGCTTTTCCGGGAAAGGCTGCCCTTATGCGAAGGAAGAAGTAGGCGTCATCTCTGTACCCGTAGGCCATCCTTTTGATGACCTT
>JBBRLJ010000059.1:0-27130 GCA_038231435.1 Planctomycetota bacterium | reverse complement strand
TGGAAGCCCTGGCCAGCCTCGTCCAAGCGGCCAAACGAAAGGCGCGTGGATACCGGAACCACGAGACGTTCATCCTCATGGCGTATCTCATCGCGGGAAAACTGGATCTGAGAAGTACCCACACAAAGTGACGCAGAGCCTGATTTCCTTTGGTTGGAGTGATCCTAGAGGTCCGCAGTCTAAACCCGACTCAGGAGCGCATGCGTGTATTGCACCGATCCTTGATGCGGCTCCATGAAGCAATCGTGACCAATCACCGTCTAAAAGCATGCGAGTTGATGAGAGATCACCGGACCATTCCTTCGTAAACCTCTAGCATCACGACTCAGACCATCGACGTGATGGCTCGGACCGACCCGATGTTTATGTGGCTGGATCACTCCTCGTTACCGGCCGATCAGGAGGAGCCCCTGGAGCGGGACATCCTCCTTCGATGTGCTCAGATCCGCATCGGCGACAACGGGGTATGGCATCACCGCTTCAAGCTCGCGGCGGCTTCTGGGTGATTGCGACCAACGCAGTCCCGAGCACTATGACCACAACGGACATATAAGGGAAGAGCGTGGGAACCAAGGCCAGCGATGACGAACTCGACGAGATCCCTGAGGATCAGGCTGACACAGGTCCAGACCAGGTAACAGAACGGAAACCTTCATCGAAGAGAGTGTCTGCCAAACTCACTCGGATGGATGCCGAGGTTGCAGCGGGACTGGGCAAATGCCTACGTGCTCGCCTGGAAAAGTTGGACCAGGACATCTCTACCGCCAATGAGGCGGCAAAACGTGATTCCTTCTATTCACATTGGGCTGGGCATCTCGTGAAAATTCGGACCGAGGCAGCGAAGCACCTCTCTGATTTCGAAGGTCACTCCATCGATCCTGATTGATGTGCGGCCGAGGAGCAGACATAGCCGATCGAGTGGACTGACGACCGTCGTTCAGGAGCAGGTGGCGTTCACGCCGCTCCCGACGCGGGCGCCGCTCCGAGGTGCGAGAGCACATAGTCGCGCACACCGTCCTCGAGCGAGGTGAAAGGCTGAACATAGCCGGCGCGGCGCAGCTTGCCCATATCGGCCTGGGTGAAGTACTGGTACTTCTCTTTGAGCGATTCAGGCATGTCGACCATGCGGATCCGCGCCGGCAGGCCGAGCGCGGCGTACAGCGACAGCGCCAGGTCGTGCCATGACCTGGCCACGCCGGTGCCGCAATTGAACAGTCCGGATGGCGCGCCATCGCCGGCGAGGAAGAGCGTGACCGCGATGGCATCGCGCACGTACACGAAATCGCGGCGCTGCTGACCATCCTGGTAATCAGGACGGTACGATTTGAACAGCTCGATGCCGTCGCCGGCGAGGATGCGCGCGTGCGATGTGCAGATCACCGAGCGCATGTCCTGCTTATGGTCCTCGAACGGCCCGTAGACATTGAAGTACTTAACTCCAGCGATGCCGCGCAGCGCTCCGCCGCGCAATGCCCACAGATCGAAAAGATGCTTCGAGTAGCCGTACATGTTGAGTGGCTCGAGGGTCGGCGTCACGGCATCGTCGTCGCTGTAGCCGCGCGAGCCGTCGCCGTAGGTAGCGGCGCTCGAGGCATAGACGAAGCGCGCGCCACGGCGCTGGCTCCAATCGCACAACGCCCGGGTGTAGTCGTAATTGTTGCGCAGCAGGAATCCGGCGTCGCGCTCGGTGGTCGCGCTGCAGGCGCCGAGATGGATCACCGTTCCCGCCGGAGCCGCGCGATCGACGATGGCGTCTGCGAGGAAGCGATCCGCGTCGAGCAGCTCATCGAAGGCCAGGCCAACCAAGTTGCTCCAGCGCTCGTCAGAGCCGAGGCGGTCGACCGCGACGATGTCCGACCGCCCGCGGCGGTTGAGTTCAGCGATCAGGTTGCGGCCGATGAAGCCGGCCGCGCCGGTGACGACGATCGGCCCCTTCATGGGGCCGCCTTCAGGCTGGGCGTGGCGGATGACGCGAGCGGCGCCGAGGCGTTACCACCTGCCGGTTTCCCGGAATACGCGGCGACGATGCGTTCGATCGTGCCGGTGGTGCTGCGGCCCGCTACCAGGTCGGCGAGCACCACGCGGCCACCATTGGACTCGACGATGTCGCGGCCGCTGACGTGGTGCGCCCAGTCCTTCCCCTTCACCAGCACGTGTGGCAGGATCCGCGCGATCAGCTCGCGCGGTTCGCGGTCGTCGAAATAGACGATGTAGTCGACGCAGCGCAGGCTGCCGAGCACCCAGGCGCGGTCCTCCTGCGGGTTCACCGGCCGCAGGTCGCCCTTGTTGGTCTTGACCGAACGGTCGGTGTTGAGGCCCACCACCAGGGCGTCGCCCTGCTCGCGCGCGAACCCGAGGTAGCTGACATGGCCACGGTGGAGGATGTCGAAGCAGCCGTTGGTGAAGACCAACATACGTCCAAGCCCGTGGAGCCGATCGCGTTCGGCGCGCATCTGCTCGGGCGTGAGGATCTTGGGGCCAAAGGTGGACATGGTCATTTCTTTCATGGGCCTCGCATCGGAGGTTGGGGCATCGATCAGGTGATGCCAATGTGTCGCAGCAGGATGTCGAGCTGGCTGTAGTCGCCTACGATCACGTCGGCGCCGGCGCGGATGAGGCGGCGCCGCTTCGCGGCGTCGACGCCGAACCGGCGCAACTCATCGGAGGCGACTCCGACGCAGACCGCGCCGCGGCGCCGGCCCTCGCGGATCTCGACCGGGCCGTCGCCGAAGACCACGAAGCCCGCATCGCCATGCAGGCGCAGGATCCGGTCCATGACATCGCGCTTCGCCTCGATCGCGACATCGCCGACCGCGCCGTGGATGCCGTCGAACAGGTGCGCGTAGCCCATGGCTTCAGCCTCGGCAGAGAGGTCTCGCTGGTCGGTGCCGCTGGCGAGATGGAGCACGACTCCAGCCGCGCGCAGGCGCTCGAGCAGCCGGCGGGCGTTCTTGATCTGGAAGTCCTCGGATCCGAGCTCGCCATTCGCCAACCGCCTGGCGCGGTCGCGCACCATCGCCATCAGCGCGTCGTTGTAGAGCGCCTTGTAATCGATGTGGTCGAGAATGCGCTCGCGCGGCACGCAGCCGAATTCGCGCACCAGCTCCACCAGGCCCTGCATCTGCACCAGCGTCTGGATGCCGGTGGTGCGATCGATGAAGGTGCGCACCTCGTCGCCAGCGCGCGCGATGAGCCGCGCATCAGCGGTCGCGAGGCGCTCGCCGAGGATGGCGCGCACCATCATCGGCTCCATCACCGCCTCCCATCCCTGGCGCAGGGTGGAGAGCGTACCGTCGTGGTCGAAGATGGCGTGGCGGATCGGCCGGCCGGGCGCGAGCGCGCGCACGATCTCGATGGATGATCCCGGGATGCACGTGGCGAACCTGGCGTCGTCGGCGATATCGGGGAACCACACGTGGTCGGGTGTCTCGCCCACCTGGCGGATCTCGGCCGGAGTCGCGGTGCCGGTGGTGCGCAGTTTGCGCACGGTGATCGAGGCGGCGACGTTGGCGATCCGCGCAGCCGCCTCTGGCAGGCATCCTCCGCCGAGCGCGGCGGCGATCGCCGCGGCGACGGTGTCGCCGGCTCCCACCGGATCGATGGCCGAGGAGACCTGGATTCCCGGCACGTCGATGACCACCTCGCCGTGGGCGACCACCATGCCGCGTTCACCACGGGTCACGAACACCGGACGGGCGGTCCGCCCGGCCAGCACCGTGGCGTGCCGGTGGGTCTGCTCGAGCGGGATCGTCCCGCCGACGGCGATACCGTCGACCTGCCGCGCGGCTTCGGCGGCGTTGAGCTTGAGCACGGCATTGCGGAAGGAGCCACCGCTATCGCGCGCGTCGACCACGAACACGACGCGCGGATGGGCTGCGATCACTTCATCCAGTCTCCCCACCATGGCGCCGTCCTCGAGGCCGGATCTCACCTGCTGATTGATCACGACCGCATCCGCTCCCCCGACGGCTGCCTCCAGCTGCGCCAACAGTCGCGCCGTCACCTCCGGGGTGAGGCGGCTGCCGAAATCGAGGCGGGGCAGCTCCACGCTTTCGAGCAGCGGTTTGGCGTAGACCTGGGTGTTCCAATCCGCGCCGCCATCGACGACGTTGCCGCTGTCGATGCCGTGGGCCGCGAGGAGCCGCCTCAGCTCCCATCCGAAACCATCATCGCCGATGGCGCCGACCACGCCCACCCAGGCAGCGCCAAGCGCCTTCGCGTTCGCCGCGACGTTGGCGGCTCCGCCGAGGCTGTAACGCTGGCTGGCGACCGCCTGGACGGGCAGACCGGTCTCGATCGACCGCTCCTTGCCGCGCGCATCGATCTCCCAGTACGCGTCGAGGCACAGGTCGCCGAACACCAGGACCCTGGACGCGCCGATCCTGCGGAGCGACTGATCCAGGGATTCACCATGACCTGGAATCGCCAAGGCGGCGGCGGAACGAGCGGGCATGGCGACCTCCATGCCTCGATCCTATCGTCGCGAGGCGCCAGGAAGCGCCCGGCCTGACGAGTTGTCATGACAGGTGGGGAGCCCGACGCCGGGGCCGCGATGCCCCGAGGCGAGCGCTTCCGCTGCTCATCGCGGCGGTTCGGACGCCGCTCGAACGGCGGACGACCAGCTGCGCATCGAGCAGGATCTGCCGTGGCGGCAGATCGGGCTCACGGATGCGCATCAGCATGGTCCGCACCGCCATCGCGCCGATCTCCATGAACGGTATGCGCATGGTCGTGAGCGGGATGGGGGAGGGCACCGCCAAGCGCACGTCGTCGAAGCCGCCCACCAGGATATCGGTGGGCACCGCGCGACCCAGGACCCGCACCAGCAGCGCGGCGGTCTGGTCGTTGGAACAGATCACTCCGTCGCAGCGGCAATCGCGTCGCAGGGCGGCGATGAACGCGGGATCTGCCGGGTCACCGGCTCGCGCGAGGAGCGGCACCCCGGCCCTGATCGCCGCCTCGCGGCAGCCGATCAGGCGCAGGTCGGTCGTCGATGGCCACTGGGGCCGCGCGACGAAGGCGAGACTGCGGCAACCACGGCGCAGGAGATGGGACGCGAGCCGGAATCCGGCGCGCACGTCGTCGACCGCCACCAGGTCGAGATCGCTGCGTTCCGGGAATTCGAGCAGATCCCGGTCGATGAGCACGACCGGGATCCCGGCCGCGCGGAAGGCGCCGACCATCCGGCGGTTCACCGCCTCGCGACGCTCCGCCAGCTCCAACGGTGCCAGGAACACCCCGGCGACGCCGCGGGCTTGGAATTCACGGCACAGCTTCTGGGCATGCCGCTCGCCGGTTCCAGACTCGCCGAGGATCAGGCGGTAACGCAGCGGGAGCGAGGCGCGGGCGATCTCGGCGCCGATCGGGCCGAGGACCTCGGTATGGCCGAGGCCGGCCCCGATCAGGCCGAAGAACCCGCCGTGGAGGGCCTCGAGCCGGCGCAGGAAGGTGCCTGCGCCTGCCCGGCGCTCGATGAGCCCATGCTCGCGCAGACCGTCGAGAGCGCGCGCCACGGTGGGGCGTGAGGCGGCGAAGCGCGCGCACAAGGCCGCCTCGCTCGGCAGCCGCCCAGAGACGAAGTCTCCGGCGATGATCTCGTGCTGCAGGGTCTCGAGGATGGCGCGATGCTTTGGCTGGCGCATGGACATGGGCGCGGACATCCTCGGCCGAGCGGGATTGCCTGCAATGTTGCCCTGCCGCGCGGGGATGGGCGTCATCGCTGCTGCGATGCAAGCGCCGGCGCGCGGGTGCCCAGGTGGCGGCTCGCGGTACCTGGATTCGAGCAGCGTACGACTCGTGGCTCGGACGCGGGGCGTCGCCTACGCTCGCTTCTCCTCACTTCCCTGGCATCGATGCCAGCAGCGCTTCGAGCTTCTGGCGACGATCGAGGTCGAGCGCCAGCATCTGCTGCGACAGCTGCTCGAGTCGCGCGCGCCACTCGGCGGCCAGGCTCGCGGCCTTCGCGTCCTCGGCGTTGCCGCGGACCAGATCCTGGGCCGTTTCGTAGTGCGACGAGCCCAAATCGATCTGCTTGAACGTGGCTTCGATGCGCAGTGAGATCCGCTCGACATAGGGAAGGGCGTCCGGGAAGCCGCCCTCCTTCGCGGCCGTCGCGCAGACGTCGACGAATGCCTGGTCTCCGAGGGGATCACCAGCGGCCTCGGTCAATGCCTTGCGCCGTTCCTTCCAAATCTTCTGACGCTCAGCGCTCAGGCCCGGGCCGGCGATCAGCAGCTGGACCAGCAGTGAGTACGGCTCCGATTCGCGCGCCCAGCGGTAACGGGCGGGATGTTCCCAGGTCCAGACCGTGTCCTCTGGGATCCAGAGGGCTGGCATCCAGCGGGTGACCTGGGTCGGGATATAGGCTCCGGATCCGCCTTCGAGTCGGGTCCGCTGGATCCAGACCTGCATGCCCTGCTCGAAGGCGGGCGGACGATCGCTGTACTCGTCCGGCCCGGTCCCACGGCGGATCCGGTAGGCGCCGATGAGCTTGGCGATCTCCGCCATCGTCGGCGGCCACGCGGTGGGGACGTCGGCGGGTATGGCCTTCATCCGCTGCCAGGTCTCGAGCACGCGCGCGCGCCAGCCGCCGATGAGATCCGCCGCCGCGCTGTCCGCCGGGGTCGATGCCGCGACGTCGAGCGGCTTCTCGGTCGTTTCTGGGCGCTTGGACCCCGTTCCCGCTTCTCCAGGAGACGCCTTCACCGGTGGAGTCGAGGCGCCGTGCGTGTTCTGCACGGCGCCATCCGCGATCGCCTCGTTCCGCCGCTGGTCGCGCAGCGTGCGCAGCGTCGTGGCGAGTTCTTCCTCGGTCGCCTCGGGCGCCGCCTGGGAATGGAACTCGTGCTTGAGGGCTTCGCGCAGGCGGCTCACACGATCGCGCGCCAGCGCGTCCTCATCGACTCCGGCGGGATCCCCGAGCGAATCAGCGGCGTCCTGGCGCGGATGGCGTTTGAGCTCCTCGACCCAGTACAGCTCAACCAGTTGTTCGTAGGTCGCATCGGCCGCAGGCGCGAGCTTGAACTCGGTGCGAAGATGCTCGAGCAGCGCCAGGCGCGGCCCGAGCCCGAACGGATCGGCGATCTCAGGCGGAGCATCGGCGGCGCAGACCCGGCCGAGCACGACGAGGGCGAGCGCGAGGGTACGCAACAGGCGGATGGGATCTGCGGGTAAGATAAGGCCAGGATAGGACACGAGCCGTGGAAACCAACGGTCAGCTGAGTTCGAGACGTGATTGAGCTGCACGGCCCATGCCCGCTGTGCTATTTCTTGGCCAATTCCGCGATCCTCCACGCCACGAACGCATCCCTCCCACCATCGAATTGAGGATTCCTTTGTCCGGATGGATGGGCCGCGAAATCCCGCCAAGCTGCCAGGGCGGCGTCGCGATCCTGCTTGCGCTCCGCTCGCAGCGCTCGCCCCATCGCGAGGTCGACCTCGCCGTAGAGCTCGCACGGTTCATGCCTGAGGCCGTCCTCGTCGCATTCCCCGCGGATGAAACGCGCGATCAGCGACGGTCGCTGTCGATGCTGAAATCGGCAGTTACGGGAAAGCTCGGCGCAGCATGCATCGAAGTCCGTGAAATCGCCCGTGTCGATGCCGGTGATCAGAGGACAGAACAGCCACTGATCCAGCACCACGGACACGTCGCTCTTGATGGGCTTCAGGCGCTCGGGCAGGAGCGATCGCCAATGCTCGCGATCGCCCGCCGCGCGCGCCTGGATCGCGAGGATCGTCCGGGCCCAATTCCTGGTGTATGGCGACGGATCCTCGGCCAGCGCGGCGACCTGTCCGCTGGCGATCGCAACCGACTGGCGTCCTTCCTCGGACATGGCGGCCGCTTCGGCGGAACGTCCGAGGGAGATCAGCGAATAGATGGTCGCGCCGGCTCCGCTCGGCTCCTTTTCAAGCCACTTGGGATCCTCGCGCTGGACCGCGAGCGATTCCTCATAGCGGCCGAGGGCATTCAGCGCATGGGCGCGGATCAAGATGGACACCTGGGTCTTCTTGAGCATCTCCTCGCCACGGCCACGCATCCACATGGCCTCATTGCCCAGGCCATCAGCGACTTCGGGCCCCATGCCGTCCCACAGCGCGCCCGAGAATCCGGCGAGAACGCGCGGCCATTGCTGATCGGGGTACTCGCGGATCACGCGATCATATTCACCGCGCTCATTCAAGACCGAGGCGCACAGGTAGCGCTCCCATGGATAGCGGCGCATCAGTTCATCACCTCTGCCAAGCCTGAACAACGACTCCGCCGCGCTGTGATCAGCGATGGACTGGCCGGGCATGATCGCGTCATGCAAGTCGAGGAAGCGCGCGACCAGCTCCATCCGGCCATCACGGCGCAGGCGATCGATCCAACGTCCCCATTGCAGGGCGATCTGGCTCCTGTCGGCCGCATCGGCTGAGCGGTAGAGCTCTGGCAGCCGCGCGAAGATCTCCTCGTGGTGGCCCTCGTCGAAGGCGCGCTCGAGGCGATGCAGCCTGACTCGCTCCGCGTAGGGTCCCGATACCACCGGCTGCCAGAGGGCGAGCGCCTCGTCAGGGTGCCCCTGGCGCCAGCGGCAGAGTCCCTGCTTGTACAACGCCTCGCGCCCCAGCGCATCGTCCGGATGCGAGGCGACGATGCGCTGGTACGCCGCTGCCGCGATATCGTAGGCTTTCCCGCGCGCCGCCTCATCGCCG
Organism: Planctomycetota bacterium; assembly: GCA_038231435.1. Taxonomy (GTDB): domain Bacteria; phylum Planctomycetota; class UBA11346; order UBA11346; family UBA11346; genus JACCZE01. The sequence continues at coordinate 18,439 of JBBRLJ010000059.1, read as the reverse complement.
ATGGCCACTGCTGAAACCCGCGCTGGAACCTCGCGCTGATAGATGCGAAGATTGCCATAGGCCTTTCCAGGCCCGATCGCGAACAATGACAGATACCCCCCTTCCACGGGGAAGGGATCCGTCCACCCGCAGATCTCGCGACCATCGATCAGCATGCGGATGCGGTTGTCCTCGATCTCGACTCGTGCGTGGAACGGCCTGGCGACGGTGGGACGGAAGTCGCATTGGGCCACCGTCTCGCGTGGCTCGATGCCGAGAGCGATCCCGCTGAAGGCGCCGTCCCAAGCGCCGAACTGGATGACGAAACCATCCACCAGGTGGCCGAGACCTTGGCCCTTGTCATCGATTCCACGCGACCACATGAGCGACACGTCGCCGGCCGCATGTCCCGCGAGGATCTCGCCATCGTATTCGATGGCGGCAGCGCCTTGGATCGGTTCACGCAGGGTGAGGACATTGTAATCGCCTTCGCTCACCACCCTGCCTGACTCGGTGTGGAAGCCGCCACTGACCACGTCCCATCGCATCGGCCACGACGCTGCCGCGAACAGCTCAGCGCGCGGAGCCCCCCAGCGCGCCAGGTCGGTGAGCCGCTCGCCGTAGAGCGCGCCTGCGAGCGCGAGCACCACCAGGGCGGCGGCGGTCCAGGCCCAGAACGTCCGCGCATTGCGGCGATGCCAGCGTCGCGCGCGCTGTGGCAGGGACTCGCGCAAAGCCGTGACCGCGAGACCCGCCTGGTAGCGGCGAAGATCCTCGACCAGATCGGTGGCTCGTTGATAGCGGTCGTCGGGGCTCGCCGCCAGCGACTTCATCGCGATCGCCAGAAGCGCTGGCGGCATCACCGCGCGTTCTTTGGCGGTTGGAACATCGACCACGCCAGCGCGCTTGCGCGCCCAGAACTCGTCGCCGTCCTCTGACCATGTGGACAAGCGCAGGGTGAGCGCGTGGAAGAGGCTGGAGCCGAGACAATAGATGTCGCTGCGTTCGTCGGCTCCTTCCCCTCGCGCCTGCTCGGGGCTCATGTAGAGCGGAGTCCCATAGACCTCGGCCCCGGGATGGTCGAGACGCTTGGCGCTACCCCAATCGACCAGCAGCACCTCGCCGAACTCACCGAGCATGATGTTGTCAGGCTTGACATCCTGATGGATGATGCGCCGCTGGTGGGCGTAGGCCAACGCCTGGCCCACACCGATGAAGATGTTGACCATGGTGTTGATGTCGTCGAGCGGAGGCTGGCGTGACTCCGCAGTCGATATCGCGAGGACCGAGCCGAGCGATCGTCCATCGACACGCTTCATGGTGAAGAACATCTGTCCGCTGGCGTTGACCTCGACCTCGTGCACGGGCAACACATTGGGATGCTGGAGCGACGCCGTGATGCGCGCTTCCTCGATGAACCCGCTCACCGCCTCGGCGGACGGCCGGCCATCGGCGACCAGCATCTTGACCGCGATCGGACGCTCCAGGTCCTGGTCGTGGGCTGCGAACACCCGCGCAGTCGCGCCGACGCCCAATTGCCTGCCGACGTCGATGCGGGCGCGATGGGGGAATGGGTAGCCGAGCTGCTGCAGCCGGTCGGAGATCCCGGAACGGTCGGACGTGGGTGTCGACTCATCAACGGGCGGTATACGAGAGGACGCAGGATCCTCGCCCCGAGGCCGCAAGTAGGCCTGGGCCGGCAGGGTCCGCGCCAAGGCGTCGCGCAGCGTGCTCATTCTCCATGGTAATGATACCTCATGAAAAGGGGCGCAGGCCAAGGAAGCCGTCCTGGGCGGGCATCGTGGCAGCGCATCGCGGCGGTAGGCCAGAGATCGGTGTACAGATTCCCAGTAATTCAGACAAGCACCCGGGGGATCCATGGTTATCGGCTCGGCCGTTTTCGCGGGCGTCGTGCGCAACGCTGCAAACGGTGCGTTCCCCGACCACCGATCCGATGGACTGGCGTCCTCGCGCATGTCCCCGCCGGGAGCGTGGAGCGACCAACGCCAGCCCCTCTATCACGGCATTCCCGCACGCATCGCCGTCCGTGGGGTGGATCCGGTGGTGCTCGACGCCTGCTGGCGCCATCTTCTCGACGCGGAGCGACACCTCAGCTTCTTCGCACCGACGAGCGAACTGTCGCGGCTGAACGCCGCGCCGATCCAGCACGGCTTCCACTTGACCCCGTCGCTGAGCCGGTGCCTGCGCGCCGCCGTCGAGGCGCATCGCCTGAGCCGCGGCAGCTGCGATGCGAGCGCCGGCGCGCTGGTGTCGCTGTGGCGGCGCGCGGTGCGCGACCAGCGCTGGCCGGATCCGGGAGAGATCGCGTTCTGCCTGTCCCATACCGGGCTGGCGGGAATCGGCATCGGTATCGGCATGGCCGACGGCACCATGAGCTGTGCGGGACTACGCCGCGAATTCGATCTCGGCGGCGTCGCCAAGGGCGTCCTGGTCGACGAGGTCGATCAGCTGCTGCGCGCGGCTGGGGCCGAGGACATCCTGGTGCAGATCGGCGGCGAGACTTCGTGTCGGGGACGCTCGCCGAGCGGACGGCCATGGCGCATCGGTGTGCAACATCCGCTCCTCGGAGATGCCGTCTGGACAGCGCTCGAGGCGCCGCGAGCTGGGCTTTCGTGCTCGACGTCGGGTGACTACCGCCGTTCGTGGATGATCGGTGATCGGCCGGTCTCGCATCTCATCGACCCACGCACCGGCGATCCCGCGTCGGACGATCTCCTCGGCGCCACCGTGGCCATTTCCGCTGGAGGCAAGGCGAGCGCGACCGAAGCGCTGACCAAGGCCGCGGTCTTCCTGCCCACCGACGCCGCGCTCATGGCCTGCGGCGAGGCGCGCGCCGAGATGCTGGTGCTGCGCGCCGAGGTCGACGGGGTCGAGGAGATCCGCTCTGCGGGCTGGCGCGATCTGGAAGCGCCGTGAGCTGGGCCGACTATCGCATGCGCTGGGCTGGCTCTCGCCTGCGCAGGGCCACCTACCGCACGAAGGGCCTGCCGGCGCTGGTGCGCACCTTGCACCTCTACGCGTCGCTGTTCGCCTCGTTCGCGATCGCCTTCTTCGCCCTGACCGGTCTGGTCGGCGAACTGCGCGGCCCGGACGCGGATACGGAGGCACCGCGACTGGTGGCGCCCACCGCCATGCTCACGAACCATGCGACGCTCGCCGATTGGCTGCGTCCACGCATGGCGGTGGCGACGGTGCCACGCTTGGAGGACGCCGGCGATGCGCTGATCGCCCAGGCCGACGACGGCGCGGATCTGGTGGAAGCCATCGTCGCCTTGCCCGCGGGCACGGTGACGGTCACGCGCTGGCATCAGCTACCCAGCGGCGCACCGCTCGATCGCGCGGGATTGGCGCTGTGGTTCGCCAGGAGCCTCGGCGGCACACCCGAGACCGGCGTCGATCCAGATGACATGCAGGCGCCGCGGGTCCAACTGGTGGTGGCCTCGGTCTGGTGGACGCGCAGCGTCACCGTCGATCGCATCCACCAGCGTTGGAGCGAACGCTGCGATCGCCGCGCCTTGGGATCTGCCCTCGCCGAATTGCACACCGGCAAATACGCCAGCTGGGGGCAACGTCGCCTGATGGATGCGGCGGCGATCTCGCTGCTCTTCAGCACGCTCACCGGCTTGGCGATGGGAATCACCTGGGTATCCCAGCGCCGCCGCCGGCTCGCCATGGCTACCCTCGTGGGAGGATGCGCATGGGTGTTCCTGCTCGTCATCAACCGATGAATGGATCGATGAAGCGACCGATAAAAGAGTCCTTGGAGACGCCGATGGAAAGTCCGATGACGCGAGCTGGTGCCGGGATGACGCATCGACCGACGCGCAGTCCGCTGGCGTTGCGCTGTTGGTGCGCGGCCCTGCTCGTGCAGGCGGGTCTGCGCGCACCAGGCGCCGATGTGCCGACCAGCATCGAACTCCAGGCGCACACCGCTCCTGGCATGCGCACCACCAAGGACCAGCCGATGAGCGTCCTGTGGATCGAGGACGTCGACGGGCGCTTCGTGCGCACGCTGTGGTGCTTCAGCCGCGACAAGAAGTACTTCAAGGATCTCACCGTCTGGCACGCGCTGTCCTCGCCGGCGGAACTCGCGCAGGACGTGGACGCGGTCACCGGCGCCACCATCATCCAAGGCGATACCGGACGCTTGCGCATTCCCCGGAAATGGAAGGGACTCGACCTGCTCTCGGGCCGCTACGTGCTGCGTGTGGAGACCGCCAAGGATCACGCGAAGCATTATTCCAGCATGCGCATCCCCCTCGGCCCGAAGGCGCTCGGCCGCAGCTACGCCGATCCCGGGTACGTGCGCTCGATCGACCTGGCGGCCAGCCCTGCGGACGCCTCCGCCACCGAGGTAGTCATGGCCCTGCCCAGCATCGCGCCCGAGTCGCCTGTACAGTCCGCTCCCGCTCCGACAGACACCCGCTCACCACCAACAAAGGATACACCATGACTGCCCCCCTCTTCGCCAGCCGCGCCCGCGTCGTCAAACCCCTCCTCGCAGCCAGCCTCGCGCTCGTCATCTGCGGCGGCATCTCCGCCGCCGAGGGCGACAAGCCGGCCAAGGAGCACGAGAAGACCGCCGCCGCCAAGGTCGAGCAGGCCACCGCGACCGGCACCGTGACCGCCGTCGATACCGCGAAGCACTCAGTCACCGTCAAGGAGGACGGTTCCGACGAGACCAACGACTACCGCGCCTATTTCAAGGACGGCAATTCCAAACCCCGCCTCGAGCAGATCTCCAAGCTCAAGGTCGGCGACCGCGTCACCATCTCGTACACCGAGAATGAAGGCCGCCGCATCGTCACCCTCGAGGAGGCGAAGCCCGTCGAAGCGAAGAAGTAATAGGCACAGTGATGTCAGAGTCGCGCGGCTGGCGGGGACTCATCCCGCCAGCCGCTGTGCCTTCATTATCGTTCCCAGAACCTCGCGTACCGTGTCGGAACTAGTCGAGCGCGCGGATCCGCGATGAGAGATGCGCTCGTTGCTCATCGGCCCGCGAAGCTGCCTCTTCAGGGCGTCGCCGGAGTAGCCGGAGTAGCCGGACGCAGGTAGACGCGGCTGTAATCCCATTCGTAGAAGGTGCCGGTGAACGCCGAGGCGGGCAGCGGTTTGTTGACGCTCTGGACGCCGGTGTGGCCCCAGCCGCCGTCGAAGAGGAAGCCCAGGTCGAGGGGCTCGCCGTTTTCCGCCGTCTTCAGCGTCCAATGACTGAAGCCGGTCTGCACCAGGATGCCGTCCATGTGGATGGCGATCGAGTCGTCGGCCTTATAGAGCATCGTCCAGGTGTGGTACGCGGTGGCGTCGAAGCTGGCCACGCCCATCTTCGCCATGCTCTGCTGCCAGTTGCCGTACGTCTCGTCCTCGCGGCCGCCGACGATGCCGACGTGCCAGAATCGGCCGTCGTAGTTGGTATTGCCGCCGCCGTTGTCGTAGCCAAAGCTCTCGACTACGTCGATCTCGGCGCCCCGGTCCCACTTATTGCCCGCGGTCCAGATGGCGAACCAGAAGTACGGCGGCGTCACGTAGCGCACGCGCGTCTCCCACAGGATGTCCTGCCCCAGGCGCGAGCCGCCCTTCGGCAGTTTCCACTTGGCCTGGAAGGAGCCGCAGCCGACGTCGTGCCGGGTGGGCAGGCACTCGGTGGCACCATGCAGCGGCACCAGGAAGGTCTTCATCGAGCCGGCGGTGAATTCGCGGATCGGCTTGCCATCGGTGTCGCGGCCTTCGATCGGCTGCTCGAGGTGCTTCAGCGAGAGCTCCTCGCTCGGGGCCACCATCAGCGCGCCGTAGTTGGTGCCGTTGCCGATGGTCCCGAACTGGTCGTGGAACTGGAAGTGCTCGCTCAGGTCCTGGGTGCGGGTGATGGTGCTGGCCGCATCGGTGCCGAAGTTCCAGTTCTTCACCAGCACGAATCCAGTGCCGCCGACGGCGAACGACGGCGCGGGACCGATCGCTGGTTGGTCGATGGTGCCGCCGCCGACGGTCTCGCGAGGCGCGGGCTCGACGCGAGGCGCAGCCACCGCGGTGATCTTTGGCGCGGTGACCACCGGCGTGGGCGGAGTGGCTGGCGTCTGGGCGATGGCCGCCTCCGGGGCGCGCGCGACCGGTCGTTGGTCCGCGGGTGAGGGGCCTCCGCAACCCGGCAGCAGCGACGCCAGGACGCAGGTGATGAGGACCATTCGTGGGCTTGGACGCATGGTGGGTGCTCGCGGCGATCGCCGAGGTGCGGAGTGGTGCGGACGGAAGAGCGGAACCGGATGGTGCCAGGTCCCGACGGCGATGAAACGGTACGCCAGCGGCGACATGACATCCCAGTCCCACCCGGGCGCCTACCGCGAGCGCGACAATGCCCGGTAGGTCGTCGGCGTGTGCCCGGTGCGGCGGCGGAAGATGCGATTGAAGTAGAAGGTGTCCGCGTACCCGAGTTCCGCCGCGATCTGCTTCACGCTCTGGTCGCCGTGGCCGAGCAGGCGACGCGCATGCTGGATGAGCTCGTCGATCAGATGGTCCTTGAGCGGCCTGCCGATGGCGCGGCTGAAGCGCTTTGACAATGCTCCTGGCGAGGCGTGGTAGCGCCGAGCGAGCTCGCGCACCGACAAGGTGGCGCGGCGTTCCGAGCGCACGTAGGCCATCAGCTCGGCGAACGGATGCGCGCGCGTCGCGGCGTCGACCAGGTCTGCGAGGAACGGCTCGGCCATGCGCATCACGCTGGCGAAGAGCGCCGATTGCCAGCGCGCGACTCCGACCGGCGAATCGTCCCCGTAGGGCGTGACCAGGTCCGCCAGAAAGCCGTCATGCGTCAGCGCGCAGAGGTCGCGCGCGCGGCTGAACACCGGCAGGCCGAGTGCATCCAGGAGTCGGACGTGATGATAGTAGAGCCGGCTGCCGGCACGGTAATCCACCGAGAAGGACAGCTCCGCCGGTAGCAGGTAGATGGTCCCAGGGCGCAGGCGCCGCACCGCTCCAGCGATAGTGACGCGACACCAGCCCTCGGCGAACATGAACACGCGGTCGAAATCCGGAGTCGGATGCTCGAAATGCCGATCGCGGTCGAGGATGAAGATGCCGCTCTCGAGCAGGGACAGTCTCAGCGGCAGGTCGTGTCCCTCTGCTGAGAAGGCGTAGGTGAAGTCCACGGCCTCGGGCCAATGGCCGGGCCCACGTCGGCGCATGGTAGTGACGGGAGCCATCGGCAGGGTCATGTCGCAAAAGTACAGGTCGGCGATGGCTACGTCCATTGCGATCATCACCTCGCTGGCGTATTCATGCAGGCATCAAGGAGGACCCATGCGCCCTGATCCACAGCCAGCCGCGTTGCCGAGCGGGAATGCCCCCCACCAGGATGCCCTCGCCCGCGCCGAGGATGCGCTCCGCGCAAGGATCCCCCTGGCGAGTTCCTGCCCACACCGCCTCGCCTACCACGCCATGGCGCCGTCGGGATGGCTCAACGATCCCAATGGCCTGATCAGGTTCCGGGGCGAGTACCATCTCTTCTACCAGCATCATCCGTACTCCGCGGCATGGGGCCCGATGCATTGGGGGCACCTGGCGAGCGATGATCTGGTGCACTGGCGGCACCTGCCCATCGCGCTGGCGCCGAGCGAGGCGTACGACGAGCATCCCACCCACGGCGGCTGCTTCTCGGGCAGCGCGGTCGACCACGACGGCGTCCTGACGCTCGTCTATACCGGCCACGTCGAAGGCGGAGCGCCGAAGGAGACCCAGAACATCGCCACCAGCCTGGATGGCATTCATTTCGACAAGCACCCGCGCAATCCCGTCATCGCCACCTCTCCCGTCGACGGCAGCGACGATGCTCGCGACCCGAAAGTCTGGCGGCATGGGGACCACTGGTACATGGTCCTCGGCACCGGACGCGACGGCATCGGCAAGGCCGTCGTCTACCGCTCGGCGGACCTGCTCGCCTGGGACTATCTCGGCGTGGCCGCGAGCAGCGACGGAACGCTCGGATCGATGTGGGAATGTCCGGACCTGTTTCCGCTCGACGGCCGCCACGTGCTGATCGTCTCGCCATGCGGCGTGGATCGGCCCAAGGTGGTGGCGCTGATCGGCGAATTCGCCCACGGATCCGCGCGCTTCACCACCGAACGGCACCAGGAGCTCGACGCCGGGCCCGATTTCTACGCCGCGCAAACGTTCCTCGACGAGGATGGCAGGCGCATCGTCATCGGCTGGATGCATCGCTTCGGCACGCCGATCCCGACCACGGAGCGCGGCTGGGCCTGCGCGATGTCAGTCCCACGGGTCCTGTCGATCGATCCGCGGGGGCGGGTACGCTCCCATCCGGTGGCGGAACTGGCTCGCCTGCGCGGAGCCGTCACGCATTTCCCCGTCGCGCGCATCGGCGGCGAATATGCGTGGCCCGAGGCCGCCGGCGACAGTGTCGAACTCGAAATCGTCATCGACCTGACGCGCACCTCCGCGTCGCGGATCGTGGTGATGGCTCGCCGCTCGGAGGATGGCGCGCAGCGGACGGTGGTGGCCTATGAGCCCGCCACGCGTCGGCTCTCGACCGATCGGGATCTGTCTGGAGGAGGAGTGGCAGGGATCTCATCAGTCATCATGGCTCCATGCGGCGAGCTGAGCCTGAGGATCTTCGTCGACCGGTCTGCGATCGAGGTGTTCGCCAACGATGGCGAAGTCTGGAGCGATCATCGCCTTGGTCGAGCCGATCCGTACGGGATCGACGGATGTCCTCGGTTTCATGGAGTCGACAAGCCACATCGACGCGGCCGACGGTCGCGCCCTCCATCTGGAAGTTCCGAACGCCCCGCGGTTCATGGTAGGCCATCGCTTCAGCGCCGCGGCCTGGAGTTTCATCGAAACCCAGTTTGCAACGTCACTCGCCACGAAGGCCTCGGCGATGAGGCTCCGAATGATCGTCGAGCAGCGAACGGACCTCCCGGTTCAACCGAGTGAGGGCATCGTCCGATTCGCGACGCAACTTCTAGCTCAGCCAGAAGGATACTTTCAGTCATCCACCAAGGCCGCGGTTGTCCTCGGTGAAAGCCACGGCATAGCACGCTTACTGTACATCGGGATCTCGGCCCACCAGGTAGTCCATCCCCGGGCTAATTCTCAGCGTATACTAGGAACAGGAGCCGTCGGATGAGAGGGCGAGCGTTCTTCGATGGTATGGGCGCATATCTGCAAAAGCCCCCACTCCCACTAAAGGGCAATCCATATAACTGGGTGGCGTACTCTCCGGAAACTGAAGACAGTTTTTGGAGGGAGTGGCGCCGTGGCTGGCTCGCTTGCGATGCTCAGCACGAGCGACGCGTTGCTCGCCTCTCTAACGATGGTGGAGCAGCGACTCCAGTTGAGGCGCAGCGGTTACTTCACGAGTGAATGGGGGATTGCCGCTACAACAGGATGTGGGCGAACTCTCCAGCTGCGGAACTGGGTCGAATTAGCCCCCTGTACGCTGTCGATCGATTTCTTTTAGAAGGGCGGCAGGGTGGAGCCCCTCTTCAAAGTCCGCGTCGCGCGTGATGAAATGTATGGGGCCCGCCGGCTTCGCCCGCGCAACCTGGTACGTCATCCATTCCAGGGCATCCTCTAAGGAAAGTCCCCCAGGGTTCCGAAAGGCATTGAGAAATGCCACGGCGTCGAGCGAAACGATCCGCCAATGCTTAAGGGATTTAAGGAGTCTGCCGATGGCTGCTTGGGCCTTGGCCTCGGCCTCCTCTTCAGTGCATCCAATCCCGCCTTCGTCGGGCCGCCGGGTGAGACGATGCCGCAGCCGGTTGTAGGCACTTTTAATCGCGTCTGTGCTGATACAGCCGACCAGTCGCCCACAATGTATCGCATCCATCACGGTCAATGATGCTGCGTTAGCACTGGATAGGCCAGAGACCTGATCGAGGTAGTCGATGATGATGTTTTTGTCCAGATAGACCTGGACCCTGGATGCCGCGACCGCTCTGCCGATTTTTGAGAATTGCTCGGTGAGCCCGAGACGCTCCGCGAGCCGATAGTGCATTCGGCAAAGCCCACGGGTGTTCGGGAGGTGCGCGCAGAGCGCCTCGTTGACGACGGCACGGCAGAGGCCATCGACAGATTCCGCATCCGACTTCGGCCGCAGGACGAACTCCTTTTCCGGCAACTCGAAGTCCTCGAGCGCGTAGGCTTTGCTGGTCCAAATCGCCTTTCGATGGCGTTGGCACAGTCCTCGCCGAGAAGCAGGCTCACGACAGGGCGTACCGTCGTCGATGACGATGCATTCGACGGGTGAAAACGAAACCTTCTTGGTATAGGCCTTCGTCCGCCTTTGTTTCGGAGATAAGGCAATCTGCTCGAGCAGAGCAGGCTTAGACCGAAGCACGTTCAGGTGGTGTTTGCAGAGCCCTCTCGTGAAGGCAATGGCACCGCACCCAATGCTGTTTTCTTCAGCCCTGCATCGACCCGATTTGGGATCGCGGCGCAGTGCCCAACGCCTCTGGCCCGGATCCGGCTCTGCGATCGCATTAAAGTCGTGCGGTGAGTTCTCGCGGAGCCAGGCGTAGTGACGTTTGCAAAGGCCTCGCGCGTGTGGTGAGTGTTGGCAGTCGGCGCCCCCTTCGCGGACCCGACAGACACCCGCCATCACGACTTTGCGTCGGCGAAACTCTCGCGGCTTAGTTTGCGCGCAAAAGTCTTCCAGGTTTAGATCGTCGCGCTGCCAGATCCCGGCGTAATGCGTACTGCATAGACCGCGACGCTGTGCGGGCGATTCACAGCTGGTGCCGTTGACCGCGACCCGACACACGCCGTCCCGAAGTTCCGCAGGCGGCTTTAGCACGATCTCATGACGGCGTCTTTGGCCCGTGATCGGAGGTAATGCGAATTCCTCATACCGACCGTTGGCGCGCAGCTGCTGGGCGTGGTACGTGCAGATGCCGCGCGCAGCAACGACCGCGGTGCACGGATAGCCATTCATCACAAGCGAGCACACATCGGACTCGTGGTTGACCTTGCGCGTGAAAATGTTGAGTTGCGTCATCGAGCCAGGACCTTCGCGATCTCCTGATTCATGCCACCGAAATGCGACCCTTGGGCCCTTTGACCTCCGGGGCGTCGATGGATTCCATGGCAGACGCAGCGATGGGATCACAGAGAGCGGTAACGTGCTCGGCGGGAGTCTGTGGGTTCAACCACTCCCCCACCTGTTGATGCTTCAGCAGCACGGGCATGCGGTTGTGGACCGGTTCGACGAGCGCATTTGGCCGTGTCGTCATGATGACAAACTTTCGTTCCTGTTCCGCACCTCCTTCGGTTGCCTCATCTGCCCATATACCGGCCATGGCGACACAGGGGGTTCCGCGCAGCGTAAAGCGCACGCGAATCTTCTTTCCCGCCTCTGACCGCCATTCGTAAAAGGCGCTCGCAATCACGACACACCGTCGGGTTGCGAATGCCTTCGAGAACGTCCGCTTTGTGGCAGCCTCCTCAGACTTGGAGTTGATGAGAACACCGCTCTTCATCCAGATTGGCTTCCATCCCCACCGCGCCAACACGACCGTCTTGTCAGCGAGAAGGACTGGTTGCCGCGTCGTGGGCCTGACGTCCGAGGTTGCCGTCCATGACGTGCGATCGAAGGAGAGCTCGGCGGCGAAGGCATCCGCTGCGACATTCAGATCCGCGAGGCTGTCATAGCGACCACACATAGCGTTCCCCTGCATGGGCAGCGTATCTGCTCGTGGTGAGAATCCACGTTCGACCTGCAGCCGCCGGGGCGCGCCGATGACCAGTTCGCAGGCCTTGTCTCTGGGGTAGGGCGTGTGTCCCCTTAGCTCCGGCCGCGCCGGTCGCTCTGCTTGCCCTGTAAGGCCTTCCGTGACGGTTTTGAAATAGGCCATCATGCTTGGGGTTCACTGCACGAGCAGAACGGCTCCCGTTCAGATTCCTCCTGCCCAAATTATTTCACGATCGGTATTTCGCTCCAGCTGGTCGTCCATCGCGGTGAGCGATTCTCGGCCCTTGGGGTCCAGCGACGGTCAAAGCCCATTGCAGCCGGCATCAGAGCCCCCTTCCAGCGGGCATTCACCTGGTCGAGCAGTGACATCACCCCAGCGTCGCGCGATCGATCGCGCTGGTCGGTCAAGGATAGCTGCCCCGCCTCATTCGCAGGTGAGAGTTCGAGAAGCATCACGCCAGCGCTGGTGTACCGCACTTTCTCGCGGAATACGGCGCGGACGATGGCTGTCGCATAGCCAAGTAACTCTGTGGTGCAGCTGGTCGGCTGCGGGAGAGCCGCAGCGCCACCATGCATGATGGGCGCTTCGGCCAGCCGGAATCGGCTGTTGTGCATGAACACCTGTATTCGTGAGGCGACGAGCCCCTCGTGGCGGAGCTTTTCAGCAGCCCGGGACGTGAACGCAGCGACGGCTTCAATGAGATCGCGCTGGTGGAAAGTGGCGGTACCGAAGGTGCGCGACACGCACAGAGTTTTCCGCTGATGTGGAACGACGTCGAGCGACAGACAGCTCTCTCCGCGCAGTTCGTAGACGATTCGCTGCCCGACAACGCCCAGGTGCCGCTGGATGAGCAGGGGATCACTGTCCCGTAGCTGTTTTGGATTCTTGATCCCGAGGCCCTGTAGGCGCCGGCCGAGGCCTGATGCGATGCCCCAGACGTCTTCGAGCTCCATCGTCTCGAGGATGCGCTCCCGCTCCGGGCCTGGTTGCAGCCAGTAGACCCCTTGGTGATGCGGGACCTTCTTGGCGATGCGATTGGCAACCTTCGCCAAGGTCTTCGTCTCGGCGATTCCGACCGAGACGGGTAGTCCGCACCATTGTTTCGTCTGAAACCGCAAGGCCCGTCCATCTGCAACGGGGTCCTGCCCCCCCTCCACGTCCAGGAACGCCTCGTCGATCGAATACACCTCGATTGCCTTCGCGTAGCTCGCGCTGATGGCGTGCATGCGCGCCGACAGATCTCCGTATAATGTGAAATTCGAGCTGAGCCAGATTATCGGGTGCTGCTTCTGACGCGCTTTCAGCTCGTGGAATGGCTCCCCCATCGCAACACCGAGGGCTTTCGCTTCGTCACTACGGGCGACCACATTCCCGTCATTCGAGCTGAGCACGACGACCGGCTTGCCGATGAGCTTCGGATTAAAAACCCGTTCGACCGACACGTAGAAATTATTTCCATCGACCAAGGCGAGGAGCGTCATATTTCAAACTCTGTGAATCACCGCGGTGACTACGCCCCAGATCTCGAGCGACGCTGTGGGTGCCTCCGGCTTTGGGAAGCTTGGATTGTCGGCCACGAGCGCGGCGCCGCCGGCGTCGAGGCGCAGTCGCTTGCAGACCAGCTCGCCGTCGACGAGGGCAATGACCACGGAAAGGTCTCGCGCGTTGAGTGAGCGATCGACGACGAGAATGTCCTTCGGGTGGATGTCGGGCAGCATCGATTCTCCCGACACGCGCACATAGAAGGTCGCGATTTTATTTTTTACGAGGTACGTGTTCAGGTCGAGCTGGCCCTCAATGAAATCCTCGGCCGGCGAGGGGAAGCCAGCTGGTACCGCGATAAGGAGCGGCCGAGGGAAGCTCGGTCCTGGGCTAACGGCGAGGGCGCGCATGGAGTCCATATAGACCCAACAGGAAGTGACGCGCAAGTGGCGATTGCTTGGCTACCCCCTTAGGGGCGGGTCCGATCCGCGGTGAGCCGTGCTGGATTTGAGGCTGCGGGCGCTCATTCGCGCATTCGCGTGAGGAGCGACCACTTGATCCACGCCGCTCCGACGCCGTGCATCAGTAAATGGGATCGCCGGCTTCACCGTGCGCCCCGTCACGAACCTGGTCCGGCAGGAATGGGGATCGGCTCCAGCAGCGATCACCCACCTGCCAACCACGGATCCGACATGAGAACACCACACCTCCTCAGACAGCACGTTCGGGCATACCGAATAATTTCGGCTCCAACGAGTCGCTATGAGCGGCTGGACTGGGGTCACTCCTACTCCGAAGGCCTGTACGCAGACTTTCGCCATTCGCGTTTACAGATTGATCGGGACCGGTCGGGACGCGCGCTTGTCGCGCGAGAAGTGCGCCGCTTCGAGCTGCAGATGCCGATGCTCTATCCACCGGACATGAGCCTGTACCAGGCGCTGGTTGAGTTCTATCGACGGACGCGCCCCCTGCTCTCCGAGGGACAGCTGTGCCCGATTGCGGGAGGTGGATTCCTTATCGCTGGCGACGTCGTCAGCGCGCATCGTGGCCTGGTCGATGAGAATATCGAGACGTCGTCACGGACGGAAGTGATGCCGGCGGGTCCGGTTGGCGTCACAATCTGGTGAACCGCCAACAGGAGCCCGACATGGCCAAACCGAATTCCCAGCTGGAGCTGATGAAGCGCATCCGTCTCCCGATGCCGCGTCCCCGGCAGGTTCACCACGACCGGAAACGGCAGCTGCTGCGGCGAGACCGCCACCGTTCGTCCTGGGACGAATAGCTGTCGTCTTGCAACATCTGAAATGTCGGATTGAATCCGCCCCGCATCGCCTGTAACACTCGGACCATGACCATGCACCCAATCGCTCGCTCCCTCACCTTGGTTTCACTGATCGGGGCCATCGCGGGTTGCGGTATTGGGGGTGGAGGCGGTGGTGGTGGCGGTGGTGTTACCCCGCCGCCGAATCCGACGCAGGGCTTGGTGTCTCTCCAGCCGGTCGCGGGCGCCAGTGGCTCCAATGATTACGCCTGGTCCTCGACAGGGCGAATACTCACTTTCCGCGCCGAGGTGCAGTTCGGTGCGGCGCATACAGGAAACCTCAGCGTGCCTTGGGAAATCCATACCGGCTCCGCCACTGGTCCTCTAGTGACTTCGGGCACGCTCACGGCGTCCGATACCGGTGACGGCACCCATTCCTTCTTCGATACACCCGTAAAGTCAGTCGACCTGCATTCGGCTCCCCCAGGCGGCACCAACATCTGGATCGTTCTCGATCCAGCCCACACCGTGACCGCCCCGGCCTATCAGGGTTCGGCCTATGACTTCTACCGCATTGAGGCAGCCACGGTGCCGACCACGATCTAGTGGGGAATCGCTCTGAGAAGAACGCAGAGCGCAAGGCGGAGAAGGTGCGGGCTGGAGAGGCGAGAATCATGATCACCTCCACCGGCATTGACTCTCCGATTCTGGCAGTGTGTCCAGATTCCGCGATACCTGGATCGATCAATGCGCCGCTGCCGAGGGGATCCGTGAGCAGTTCGGCGTCGAGAAAGCGATCGGCTATCTCGTCGGCGAGAAGTTCCTCAATGCGCTGCGCTACTCACACGGGCATGGCGAGATCGCCGAGGAGATTCCATCCTTCGCCACCCAGATTCGAGAGATCTTTGAGCGGCACGAACTCGCGGCGTGGTTCGGATCAGTCCGCCGCCTGGGGCCGTTGGGCCACATCCTCTCGGCCGAGGAGCACCGTGAATTCCGCGACGCTGGGGCGCTCGATGACGACGTGGTGCGTGGCGGCGAAGAGGTCCTCGCGCTGGAGCGGGCGAGGGAGCTCTTGCTCTTTTGAGCTGTGCCGCCTTGACGCTCACCGCTTTTCGCGGGAATCTCTGGCGAATTGCGCAGGCGGCTGAGATTTTCATCGCTGGTCTGAACGAGATCCCACAGCCGACATGCCGCGTAAGCCTCCTCGACCATCGTCCCTTTGACGATGGTGTACGAGGAAACCACATGGGCGCGGCTGCGGGTGGTCATGCCGGGTCGCGCTTCAGGTAAGGCACGGCCAGTTTACCAGGCTCGCCTTTGGCGAATCCGGCAGCGAGCAGACTAATCGCTTGGTCGTCGATACCGCTTACGCCAGCGAAACTGACAAGTGCTTAGCGATATCAGACAAGGGAATCCAGGGCTCCGCGGTTGGGTGTATGGCGATCCTCTATGATCCGCTGTGCTCTCCAACTATACCACAAGGATCCTCGGTTTAGGTGGACTGTCGGAGTTAGCTACTTTGTGTCGCGGAGTATTCCAAGGAGAACCTTGGCCAATTCGGTCGAATCCGTCCGCTTCTTCAATGAGCGCGTAAGCCAGTCCAAGAGTGCGCGCTGAAGCTCGGTGTCGACATCTCGGACCGCGGCCTGTGGTGAGGTTTTCGCTTGAGCATGAGCCTTTGCTAGCAGGTCGCCATACCCGCCGACCCCTGCTGCGCGCGCCGCAGCAGGGCGACGCTGCATGGAGTTGAGCGCACGAGCTACGGTGCGTCGGGAGACCCCGAACGCTCTCATCAATTCGGGAATGAGCGGCTTCGCCTTCTTGCCAGGAGCACCTTTGCGCAGGGTGTAGCCCATGTACTTCATGAGCGTCTCCGCTCGCGTGCGGATTTCGGATGCTTTTACCACGGGCCGTGGGATTGAGCTCCGTCTAGAGGCGGTCATGGAACCAAACGCTGATGTTTGGAAGCCTGGGGTTCTGGTTACGCCTCGAACGTGAGGCGATGGGCCACAACCCCGAAATCAAAGGATCTTCCATGCTGATCACGAGACTCTCGACGCTGACTGGCAAAGAGAACGCCCTGGAGGTTCTGGTGACCGATGCCCAGCTTGATAGCTGGGCGAGCGGGGTCCTCCTGCAGGACGCGATGCCGAATGTGCCGGGCCCCTTGCGGGAATTCATCAAAACCGGGATCACCCCGGAGGAGTGGCAGGAGCACTTCGGAATCGCCGACGACGAAGCGGATGTCGATGCGCCGGAGGGCACTCCCTGATGGCTCATGGCGGAAGATCCAGGTGCTGGCTCGCTTCGCGCAGAATGCGGTGCGCATTCACGCGAGCATAGGATTTGCGCGTCGTGTCGATGGAGGCGTGGCCGGCAAAGACTTGCCCGGCTTCGATGCCGACATGCTCGACGACCTGCGTTGTCGCCGAGCGGCGCAAGCATTGGGCTGAGATGATTCTCGGGTTCACGATGTGTCCATCGGCGCCACGTTGGACGAGACCAGCGCGCTCGAATCCAGCCACGATGATTCTCCGGAGTGACTTCGTATCCATGCGACTGCCGAGCTTGGGATGAATGCCGATCCATAACGCCGGCGAGTCGACGCCGAGCGATTGCCGCTTCGCCAGGTACGCGCGAAGACTGTCGGCCGCCAACGGCGGCAGGTGCGCGCGCGCGTCCTTCCCGCGATGTCCCTTTGGCTGGTGCACGAGCGCGGGAGGTGATTCCTCGAGGCGGCAGTCGACGACATCCGCCCGCACCATGGAAACGAGGCGCACGCCTGCTGCGTAGAGGCAGCGGATCAGCGCTTCGTTCCGCAGTGAGCCGAGCTGCGAGAGCTCCGGCGATAGCGTCCTGCGTTCGGGATGACGTGCGAGTCGCGCAACCTCTGCGACCTGGTGGATGTCGAGGATTGGCAATGGGCCGCTGAGATCGATTCGGAGCGCGCGGACGGAGCGCGCGATCGCCGGATAACGGTCCTGGGTCTCGGCCCAGCTGTAGCAGCTCTTGATCGCGTGCAGGACCCCGTTCGCCGAGGCCGGGCTTCGGTCGATCCGATGACTGATGATGAAGCGCTCGACGGTGGCCGGCGTTGGCTGGCCGGGCTCGACTTGCTTCAGGTAGGCTTGCCAGGGCCGGATCCACCGGCCGTAGGCCGTGACCGTCAGGGCCGATAGTTGTCCGGCTGCCGCCTGGGCATGGAGAGCGACCAGCCAATCCTCGATCAGCAATTCGTGCCGGGCCAGGGCCCGAGCCGATTCGGGCTCTGTAGCATTCTTGGTTGGAATCAGGTCCACGCCGAACGCTACATGCTCATTAGGAGAATTGCAAGCCGTTATGCCCGTAAAATACTCTTATAGGGCATTGTTGTAATGTAGCGATGTAGCGCTATGTAGTGCTACCATATGACGATCACCTACGACGAGTTCGCCGCGTCCTGCTCCCGAGTGGCGGCCCGTGGGCACCGGCCCAGCTATCGCCTGGTGGCAACCGATCTCGGTCGGGGCTCCCACACCACGCTGCGGGAGTTTTTCGGTCGCTGGCGCGGCGATCAGGCCGCCAAGCAGGCCACGGAGCCGTCGGCCGAGATGAAGGCGCTCGAGGCTCTCTCGCCCGGTGCGGCCGCGCGGCTGAAGGAAGCCTTCCGCGCCGAGGTCGCGGCCGAGGTCGCGGCGCTGCGGCTGGAGAACACAGCGCAGGCCCGAGAGCTGCAGGATCTGCATGACGTCGTCGTCGACCTCGAACGCTCGCGAGACGAGCTGCAGGCGCGCCTAGTCGCGGCCGACAACGTCCGCAGCAACCTGGAAGCCCTAGAAGCCCGGAGCGCGGAAGCCGCGCTTCAGCTGAGGGCGACGGGTGAGCATGTGGCAGCCGTCGACCGCAGCGTGGCTGCGGTCCAGGAGGGCATCGGACAGCTTCAGAGCGACACGGCCAAGCAGTTCGAGGACCTCTTCAAGCAGGTCGACGCGATGACGCGCGAGCAGCTGCGCGA
>JBBRLJ010000058.1:0-27218 GCA_038231435.1 Planctomycetota bacterium | reverse complement strand
TGCCGTCATTGAAGGGAAGATCGCGCTGCTGCAACGCATGCGCAGATTATTGGTGCAGCATATCGCCTCCTGCACCGGTCGAGGTTTAGCGCAGGCGTGTCCCATCCTCGAGGCCCTCGCACAACCGTCGCGAGGAATGAAAATACCCTCGGTGGTTTATCCCAAAACCCAACGTAAAGGCCGGTGATTCTCATGGCTACCTCGCAGCGCATGGAATTGATTTTTGACCATGATTGCCCCAATGCGCCGATTGCCCGTGATCGGTTAGGCGCGGCACTCGCACGCCTCGGCCAAGTGCCATCTTGGCAGGAGTGGGAACGATCGGCAGCAGGCACTCCCGGTTATGCGATACGGTTCGGATCACCGACCGTGCTCGTCGATGGTCGGGATGTGGCTGGTCAGCCCCCAACGGATGCCCCCTGTTGCCGGCTGTATCGCGGGGCGAACGGCGGACGAGATGTCGCGCCACCGGCCGAGTTGCTGCATGCGGCATTGGTTGACGCAGCACCCGGTCGTGGCAACCGAGATGGTTGGCTTGGTAGCCTAGCGGCGGTGCCCGGCATTGCCGCAGCCATGCTTCCAGCGGTGGCCTGCCCAGCTTGTTGGCCTACCTACGTGGCGGCTCTCGGATCTCTTGGGTTGGGAACTTTGGCACAACGCAGTGTGCAACTCCCTTTGACCGCCCTGCTGATGGTGGGAGCGGTGGTCATGCTGGCTTGGGGAGCGCGCCATCGTCACGGCTATGGACCTGCACTTCTTGCAGGATTGGCCGGGGGGTTGGTTCTGGTCGGTAAGTTTGCTCTCGATATCGCTGCGGTTCACTGGACGGGAAGCGCGCTGCTTATTGCGTCGGTGGTGTGGAATGCATGGCCAGTCGCTGTCCGTGACGGCGCATGTTGCGTGGTTCCTGGTGCCAAAGGCGGTGAGGCACGGCCCAGCCCCAATGCAGACGTCACGCCGTGAGCTCTAGACTTCCCCATTGCGAGAAGGAATATGCCGCCCTCAACAAAGCCACAGCGATTTCCAGCGAAAGTTTTCTGGTTAAACCAAACGATTGGGAAGGCTTCTTAGCGTTGGCCGATCTACTGATGAAAAGCGTAGTGGCGACAGAGAACGACCTCAAGGCATCGCCAACCGACGAGAAGCTGGAAGTGCATGCCGAAGGTGAGCTACGCTTCATAAGGGACGCACGTTCAGAGCAGACCAGACAGCGTCTGCCACTGGCGAGTCCTACAACGCCCTCATGTACGGGCAGCTTCCAACGTGTTCGGATCGTCGTACTCGCCGTCGCTCATCGTAACATCCTCTCCCGCGGCTCGGCGATCCGCCAGGTAGACGGCGACGAAGGGTGATGCCCGTGTGACGACTTCGCCCCCATTGAGGGGCGCTCCGTCGCATGTCCGTTCTGCATGAGCATCCACAACCTGGTGGTCCGGGCTGGACGCGGCCGTTAACCCGGCCCGATTCTCTGCCAGAGAATCAGAGAATCTGGGCGAAATCGTTCGCATACGACCCGCTCCTGCGGTCGGTCGTACCTGAACAGAGAACGCGGCTTGAGCGGAAACCCCGGCAGAATCCGCGCAAATTGGCGGTGTCCGACCGGCTGTCCCACATAACAAGAAGGCCCACCGTTTCCGGTGGGCTTTCACTTGGTTGCGGGGGAAGGATTTGAACCTCCGACCTTCGGGTTATGAGCCCGACGAGCTACCAGACTGCTCTACCCCGCGTTGTGGGCGAAAACCGTAAGGCGAGGGCGGGAATGTCAACGCCATGGCTGGCTGGTCGTTACGTCGGACGGCCGGGTGGCCTTTTTCATCGCGAATACCGCGGATGCAGCGGATGCAGCGGCGTAAACGCCTCAGAAATCGAACCACTCGCGGGCTCTCGTCCGTGCGGCCGGAGGGAGTTTCGCCAGGTCCCCGGAGCGGATCGCAGCGGCGGCGGCGTCGCGGGTCTTGCGGCCCACGCCGGGGAGGGCGTCGGCCATCCATGGCGCGCAGGCGGCAGCGGGCAGGCGGGCGGGTTCGCGGGCGGGGGGATGGCGGGCGAGGGCGGACGCGCAGATCGCGGCGAGCAGCGCGATCATGGTCAGCGCGGACGCCACCGCCGAGGTGCGTTCGGTGCTCATGCGGGCTCGGGCGCGGCCAGGGTCGGAGACGATGCGGTGGCCATGACCTGGATGCGCGCGAAGCGGTCTTTACCGGCGCCGTCTTTCACGATCGTGCAGGCCAGGCCATGGCGGGCGCAGATCGCGACGATGGCCGGGCCCTGTTTCCAGCCATGCTCGAGCCACAGCGTGCCGCCGGTGGCGGAGCGAGCGAGCAGGCGCGGCGCGTCGGCCACCAATTCGGCGATCAGCGCCAGGCCGTCGCGGCCGGCGAAGAGCGCGTCCTGGGGCTCGAAGGCGAGTTCGGGGTCGCAGTCGGCGCGCTCGTCCTCGCCCACGTAGGGCAGGTTGGCGACCACGGCGTCGAACACGCCGGTGCGGCCGCGCGCCAGGTGATCGATGGCGAAGGCGATCTCGAGCCCGGCGGTGCCGGCGTTGCGGCGGGCGAAGGCGAGCGCCGCCTCGGAACAGTCGGTGGCCTCGACGACGAGATCGGGGCGGGCCTTCTTGAGCGCGAGGGCGATAGCCCCCGATCCGGTGCCGACATCGAGGACACGGTACGGCGCCGCGACCGCCAGCGACGACGCGGTTGCGGTTGCGGATGTGGATGTGGATGTGGATGCGGGCGATGCGGCGGGCAGCGCCGCCATGACCAGATCGACCAGTTCCTCGGTCTCCGGGCGCGGCACCAGTACTCCGGGGCCGACTTCGAGGCGAAGCCCGTGGAACTCCTGGTTACCGAGCACGTACGCCAGCGGCTCGCGTTTGCCGCGCCGGCTGACCAGCGCGCGCAGGCGCACCACCTCGGCATCGTCGAGCGGCATGTCGAAGCGCGTGTACAGGTCGAGCCGCGTCAGCGCGAGGCTCTCGGCGAAGATCCACTCCGCCTCGCGCCGCGCATTGGTGACGCCGTGCGCGGCGAGGTAGTCGGCGCTCTTCTTGACCAGATCGAGCAGCAGTGGCTGCATGCCCTGGTCGTACGCGGACGGGGGGAAAAGACAGCGCAGGGTGGGCGGGGCCACAGGCGGACAAGACCACGGGAGAGGCGGGAAGGCGGGAAGGCCAGAATGTGAGAAGGCGAGAAGCCTGGAAAGCCCGAATGCTCGAAGAGCACACGGAGATCCCTTCGCGTGTGCGCCGCGCGTCTTCGAGCTCTCGAGCTTTCCAGCCTTCCAGCTTTCTAGCCTTCCCGGCCAGTTCTCCGCCAGTCCTCCACCGTCCTCCGTCGTCCCCTCCTCCCCGATAGCGCCCGCTCCACGTCCCCCTACCTTCCCTGCATGGGCCACGGAGCGGTCGGCGCCATCCTCATCCTGCTCACCATCGGCCTGCCGTTGGTGCTGCTGACCAGTCGTCTGAAAGTGGGTGCGCTGGCCGCGTACCTGCTCACCGGCGCGATCGCGGCGTGGCTCGGGCAGCATTACGGCCGCGATTGGCGCATCCTCTCGACGGTCAGGCCCGAGACCCTGCAGCCGATGGCCGAAGTCGGCGCCACGCTGCTGCTGTTCTCGCTCGGGCTCGAGCTCGACCTGCCGGGCATGCGCCGGCGGCTGCGCCAAGTGGTGGTCAGCTCGCTGGTGCAGATGGGCCTGACCCTGGTGGTGGGGACGTTCGCGGCCAAGGCGCTGGGGCTCGACCTGGCACGCTCGTTCGCGGTCGGCTGCTGCCTGACCATGTCCTCGACGCTGCTGGTCCTGCGCGCGCTCGAGGAACGCCGCCTGCGCAACCGCCCCGAGGGCCAGACGGTGATCGGCATGCTGCTCGGCCAGGATCTCTTCCTGGCGCCGCTGCTGGCGATCCTGGCTCTGGTGCTGCCGTCGCGCGGGCATCCGCCGTCGCCTTGGGGCATGTTGGGGGCGATGACGGTGTGCCTGGGCCTGACCGTGCTGACGCGGCGGGTGCTGGCCACCGCACTGCTCGCGCGCGTGCGCGCGCTGTCGCTGCCCGAACTGGAAGTGGCGTTCGCGGTGATCTTCGCGCTCGGCGCGGCCTTCCTCACCGAATCCGCGGGCCTCGGCTCGGCGGTGGGCGCGTTCTGCGCGGGCCTGGCGCTGGGCGGCGACGAGCACCGCAACGCCATCGAGACCAGCACCCGCCCGCTGCAGGGGCTGATGGCGATCATCTTCTTCGCCTCGATGGGCGTGCTCTTCGATCCGGATTACGTGGGCGCGCATCCGCTGAAGGTCGGGCTCGCGCTGGTGGTGTGCGTGGTGGTGAAGGCCACGCTGTCGGCGCTGGCACTGCAGCTCGCGGGCATGACCCGGCGCACCGCGATCGGCGGCGGCATCATGACCGCGCAGCTCGGCGAGTTCAGCTTCGTGCTCGCCGCCACCGCTTTCGGCCACAGTTCAGACCCCGACGATCGCGATCTCTACAAGCTGGTGGTGTCGGTGACCTGCCTGTCGCTGGTCTTGACCCCGCTGCTGATCACCTTCTCGCTGCGCTTCCTGCCGCGCAGCCCGCTCGAGGACGTGACCGAGACCGGCAACACCATCGTGGTCGCGGGACTGGGCCCGGTCGGCAACACCGTGGTCGAGGCGCTGCGCGACCAGGGGCACCCCCTGCTGCTGGTCGATCGCAACCGCCACCTGCTGCGTCCGTGGGAAGACACCCCGGGCGTGCGCTGCCACCTCGGCCGCATCGAGGACATGGACGATTGGCTGCCCGCGATCGGTCATCGCCCGAGCCTGGTGGTCCTGACCTTCCCGATCGCCGACGCCTCGGCGCTGGTGACCGCGCGCCTGCGCGCGCTCGATCCCGAGCTGATCATCATCGCGCGCAGCCCGTACGAGGCACAGGTCGAATTGCTGCGCAGCGCCGGCGCGCAGTTTGTCATCTGCGACGAGCGCGAGACCACCCAGGCCCTGCTGCCGATGCTCAAGATGGCGCTGACCCTGTGCGATGCCGATCCCCAGCGCCAAGCCCCCACCTCCCACACCCTGCTCGGCCTCCCCAAGGGCCCTGCCTGAACGTGGCAGTCGGGGCCGGCTCCGGCGTTGCGGCCAATCGTCGTTGCACGAGCAATCTCCTCTTGGCCGCGCCTTTGATCCGGCCCCGACTGCCACGTTCAGGCTGTTCGACGACGGACCTGGCGCCGCTCTGCCCATCTTCCAATCCCCTGCGTTGACTTCCCCGGTTCCGGCGAATAATCCCGCCTCGTTCATCATAGGCTCCCATCGTCTAGAGGCCTAGGACAACTGGTTCTCAGCCAGTGA
Source organism: Planctomycetota bacterium (assembly GCA_038231435.1). Lineage (GTDB taxonomy): Bacteria > Planctomycetota > UBA11346 > UBA11346 > UBA11346 > JACCZE01. Next base: position 21,899 of record JBBRLJ010000058.1, on the reverse strand, counting down.
ACTGGGGTTCGAATCCCCATGGGAGTACCATCGCAGCCCCGGTCGCAAGGCCGGGGCTGCACCGTACCACGACTCACCTCTTCGATTCAGGAGCCACATGCGCCACCTCATCCTCTGCTGCGCCCTGTTCACCGGTTCCGTCACCGTCTTGTCGGCCGCCGATGACGGCGCGTTCGGCGCCTTGGTGCGTAAGCCCTCGAACAGCGTGTGTGTGTTCGATGGCAACGCCGTCGATCCATCGAAGCAGCCGGTCGAGGTCGCCAATTCCGCCGGCCAGCCGGTGCTGGTCGGCGCCTGTTCCGAGGGCTGCCTGGCCAAGCTGCACAACCAGCTCGGCGCCAACGGTTACGCCGTCGCGGCCGCCGCCACCAGCAACACCACGCTGGCGAAGATGCAGGCCGCCGCGCCCGCCGCGCTGCCCGCCCCTGGCACGTTGAACCAGCCGCCCGCCGATCCGCGCTTCGCCACCGCCCCAGCGCCCGCGCCCGCCTTTCCCGCCGCGCCCGCGACGGGCGGCTTCAATCCGGCGCCCGCGCACATGCCCGCTCCCGGCAAGCAGGACACCTTCGGCAAAGCGCACAACGCTCCCAAGACGGTGGAGCCGGCTCCGGTCGACGAGACCTCTCCGGCCAATGGCAAGACCGGTAAGCCAGCCAAGAAGGCGGACAAGCCGACCGCGAACACGCGCGGCGACGAATCGGATGAACGCCAGCGCGAGAAGAAGGCGGCCCAGCGCCGCGATGCCGGCAAGCCGACCGAGGATTCGAAGTCCGAGGACAAGCCGAGCAGCAAGTCGTCAAAGAAGCCCGCCGCCAAGGCGCGTTCCGAGCATCCCGCCGAGGCGCCGACCGACACCACCGATACCGGCACCGACTCCGGCACGCTGAACAACGGCTCGTTCAACAACAGTCCGCTGAACAACGGCACGCAGCGCTGAGCGGCCGCGAGGCGCGAGCCTCGCATAGCGCACCATCGAAGAAACCGACGACCTGTGGTCGTCGGTTTCTTTGTTTTCCTTGTCTCGTCCATCGTTCCGCGGGCGCTCACCGCTCCGGCGTGACGTTTCACCGCCGCGAGTCTCCTGCGCATGAGGCGCTCGGCTGCACCGGCTCGACCGTGGGCTTTCGCCCTGGTCAGTTGGAGATGCGCTGAGCGATCTCGATGTCGGCGTCGTGCTTCACCAGCCGATCGAGCAGCGCCGGAACCACCTCGGGAATGCCCTCGTGATCGGCGAGGCCGCGCCGCGGGACGTAGGTGGCTGAACGCACGAAGGTGCCGTTCTTCCAGATGTCGCAGCGTCCGCTCGATGCGTGGCACATCACGCGCCAGTTGTCGTCGTTATGGATGAAGCGGATGTTGATCGACGGTGTCATGGGATCCTCGCGCTGTGGACATCCCCCCTCTGGTCGAGGGGGGAATCCGAGAGCTCACCTGGGGCCGCTCCGGACATCCGGATGGATGCCGAACCAATCAGATCCACTCCACTCGATTCCACTCCACTCCACAGTCCATTCCACTATCCACTCCACTTTCCACTACCGAGACGGCTCGCTCCACTGAGACCGCCATCCACTCCACTCCACTCCACTCCCAGTCCCACTTCCAATCCAATCCAATCCAATCCAGTCCGATACCGATCCGATGTCCAATCCACTTACTCCAATCCACTTACTCCAATCCACTTACTCGGCCGACAGGTCGTCCAGCGTGAGGTAGTTCTCTTCGAGATGGGTGGCGCCCTCGATCGACAGAGGCGTCCAGGGGATGAGTTCGAGGCGTTCGCGCGCAATCGGCTCGCGGGTGTATTCGCAGACACCGTAGGGCAGCGGCGACTCGCCGTCGATCTTCGCCAGGGCGCGGTCGATCAGCTGGACGATGGCTTGGTCGTCGTCGGCCAGGCCCAGGCTGGTCACCTGCAGGTCGGCATCCGAGCCGCCCTCGGCGAGATGGTTCGACGACGGATGCATGGTTTCGACGTCGAGCGCGTCGTGGACCAGGTCCTCGATATCACCGACCAGCTGCGCGCGCCGAAGGATCAACAGCTTCCTCCAGGTCGCGATCTCGCTGGCGGTGAACGGGGACGCCGTCGACGCCGATGTCGATGCGGTTGAGACTGGTGCCATGGTGTTCACGCCCCGGCCGCGTCAGTGCGGGGACGCGCGGCCGGGGCGGCCGGGCGCGCGGTGCGCTTGCCGAGCACGCCGGAGTAGAAGGTGGAGACCATGATCGGCCCGAGCTCATCCTGTCCGCGCGGTCCGGCGGTCTGGCTCGAGGTCAGGCCGAGGTCGAAACCGATGGCGCGGGGGCTGGTGCGGTGGCGCATGGGGATCTCCTCTTTCTGGAGTCACCTATCGCAAGGATGGTGCCAATGTGCGCTTGATCGGTGTCGATGGTTGAAATACCGCATTTGCCGAGGCTTTTCGCATTCCGGCGGCATCGCGCCGCGGGCGCGCCAGCGTCCTCCCTGCTAATCGACGGGGAGCCCCTGGAGGGAACTGCGGATTGCAGGGCATCGATGGTTCGTGGTCCGTCGTCCGTCGTAGACGGCAGCGGAACGCACATCTCACGATCAGCGGAATCATGTCGTCGATGTCGACGATGGACGACGATGGACGACACGACGGACGCCGGACCCTGCCTTCGCCCGTGGTCCGTCGTCGTCAATCGCCCACGCGCGACGACGGCCGGGGCGTTCAGCCGGCGGCGGCGTGTGCGACCATCTCGCCGCCGAAACGGTGGCGGAGCAGATCGCGCGCGCCTTCGAGACGGTGGTGCTTCTGCGGGGCGAACAGTTCGAGCTGCTCCTCGGCGGCGCACAGCCCGGTCGCGACCAGCGACAGGCGCTCCCAGTGCACGCGCCGCGCGCGCTTGGCGCCGAGCTCGATGGCCGCGGCGGCGAGCTCATCGTCGTGGCGCAGCTGGCGGCGCGCGTGGTGGACGACGCTGACGCCCCGGCCGTCGAGATGGCGGCCCTCGAAGGACAGGGTGGTGCAGGCGAGGTTGCGGCCGCGCAGCGCGAAGCCGAGCTCGCGCGCGAGCTTGGCGAGCAGCACGCCGACGCGCTCGGGCCCGGCTCCGGCGGCGCCGCAATGGCTGGCGACCGCGACCTCGGGCTCGGGATCGGCGAGTTCGGGCACCACCGGCTCGTGCTCGCCGGTGAGCGCGGCGATCAACGTCTCGGCGTCGTCGCCGGCGAGCTGGCGCAGGTGCTCGGCACCCAGGGCGCGCGCATCGCCGATGCTGGCGACGCCGCAGTCGGCGAGCTGGCGCAGGGTTTCGCGCGGGCAATCGGACACCCACGAGATCGGCAGCGGATCGAGGAGCTGGCGTTCGTGGCGTGGCGAGATCCCCACCACCCCCGCGCGCGCGTACGCCGGCTCGCGCGCCAGGCGCGCGGCCAGCCGTGCGACCCCCAGACGCTCGCCCACGCCGCAGAACGCATGCATGTGCAACCGCTCGCCGGCCTGGCGCACCAGCTCGCGCGCGATCGCGATCGCCTGCTCGAGCGGGTCGCGCACGTCCAGCCCGGGACGCAGGCGCGAGCGCCACAGCTGCTCGGTGCCGGCGAGATCACCGTCGAAGCGACCGGCGCGCCCACCGACGCACGGCGTGTAGCCGCCGCACAGCTGGGCCACAGCCCGCTGCGCGCGGCGGTAGAGCTGGGGCTCGGGCGTGACCACGGTCAATCCCGGACAGCGCCGCCGCGCCGCCGCCGCGCGCATGCCCGGCCACACCCCCTGCGACCGGCCCTCGAGCGAGACCGCGAACAGCGGTGCCTGCTCGCTCGAATCCACCGCCACCGCCACCGGCCGCCCACGCAGCGCCGGATCCGCCCCCTGATGGACGGCGGCATGGAATCCGGGAAGGGAGAGATGGAAGAACATGGCGACCTCCGCTGGCTATCGGCCCTAGGGTTATAATGGACCCTATTACCCGGCGGTGACGGTCAAGGACGAGATGGGGCCGTTTGGACCCAATGGGCACAGGGCGGAAAGCAGAAAGCGCCAAGCGACAGCCAGCCCAGAGCAGAAAGGACCCAGCCCAGAGTCCGCGACTGGGCCCAAACCCCGCTGCTCCCTGCTTCTTGGGGGGCAGCGCGGAGCGCGATGTTGGGGGGCCGTAGCCCCCCAACTGACAGCCGAAGCCCCCGCACAAATCAGTGCGCGGTTTTGACCACGCCGACGAACTCGGTGTAACCACCCGCCTTCAGCGCGCCGGTGCGGGTATCAGCGTGGCGGAAGGTGCGTGCGAAGTCGGCGAGCAGTTCGAGCTGGGCGCCGTCGTCGTTCTCGGGGGTCAGCACCAGCACGACGATGTGGGCGATGGCGTCGTCGCCGAAGCGCACGCCGCCGGTCGACATGCCCACCGCCACCAGCGGGGCGGCGAGGTTCGGCAGGCGCGCGTGCGGCACCGCCAGCGAATCGCCGATGCAGGTCGACATCATCTCCTCGCGCGCGTTCACCGCCGCGGCCACGGCTCCGGCGTCGAGCCCGGCGGTGGGCGCGAGCAGGCGCGACAGCTCGGCGACGGCGCCGATCGAATCGCTGGACTGCAGGCGCAGCTGGAAGGTCTTGGAGGAAAGGTAGTCGGTGATGCGCTTGGGCTTCGGGCGCGCGAGGATGCGCTGCATCACCGGGCCGCTCATCAGCGAGGTGGTCAGGGCCATCAGCACCAGCGCCACGAACAGGCGCTTGTCGATGACCCCGAACTCGAGCGCGAGCGTGCCGAGGATGATCTCCATGGCGCCGCGCGCGTTCATCGCGAAGCCGGTGGCCCAGGCCTCGCGCGTGGCCATGCCGCTGGCGGCGGCGCCGAATCCGCAACCGAGGATCTTGCCCGCGCAGGCGATGACGATCACGAACAGGTCGAGCTTCCAATCGAAGTGGGCGATGAAATCGACCTTCAGGCCGATCGAGGCGAAGAAGATCGGCGCGAACACGAACGACACGAACTGCTCGATGACGCGGCGGGTGCGCTCCTGCAGGTGCCGCGAGTCGCCGACCGCGACGCCGACCATGAAGGCGCCGAAGATCGCGTGGATGCCGCACCATTCGGTGAACGCCGCGCCGAAGAAGGTCAGCACCAGCACCAGTCCGAGGATGCCGCCCGGCCAGCTGGTGTGGGCATGCACCCACGGCAGCGCGCGGTTGATCAGCCAGCGGCCGGCCGTCATCATGCCCACCGCGAAGCCGACGGTCAGGAAGATGGTGGAGCCGATCGACGAGTGGGATCCGCCGGTGCCCATCATGCCCAGGACGATGGCGAAGATGATCCAGCCGACGACATCCTGGACGATCGCCGCCGCCATCACCACCATGCCCAGGTCGGTGCGGTAGAGATCGAGGTCCATCAGCGTCTTGGCGATCACCGGCAGGGCCGAGATCGCCATCGCGGTGGCGAGGAACAGCGCGAAGGCGAGGTCGTTGCGGACCTCGGCGTGGTTGAGGAATCCCGGCATCCACCAGGCGGCGGCGAAGCCGATGGCGAACGGCAGCACGATGCCCGAGAGGCTCACCGCCAGCGCCGCGCGGCCCTGGCGGTAGACCGTCGACAGGTGCACCTCGAGGCCGGCGACCAGCAGGAACAGCACCACCGCCACGTTGGTGAAGCCGGTGAGGGCGGTCATGACGTTGCTCAGGCGATCAGCGTCGGCGCCCACGCCCGGACGGGGGAAGAACATCGCCATCGCGTCGGGCGCAAGGCGCCCGAGCACCGTCGGTCCGAGCAGGATGCCGGCGATGATCTCGCCGAGCACCGCCGGCTGGCCGATCCGGCGCGCCAGTTCGCCGAGCACGCGCGCGCTCAGAAGCAGGGTGCCCAGCGCGGCCAGCAGGGCCGAGATCTCGGATGCCGACAGCTTGCCCATGCGCGCGGGGAATGTCCCCGGGGCTGACGGGGGTGCAAAGGGAATACCTGCTTGCGGATGCACGGTTTAGGTCCGGCGGCCAGGCCCTGCATCGGCAGGCGGCTGGGCGCGTGAGCGGCACACCGGGGCCGGCGTGCGGTTCGCGAGGTGATGCCGCTTGGGATTACCGTGCCAGGTATGATCGGCGGCGATTACCATCGCGGTGCATGCACCCGAAGCTCCGCAACCTCCTGAATCAGCACATCGTGGCCAGCTACCACAAGCAGCAGTACTTGCAGGACGCGGTGGGCGAGCGCCAATGGAGCTTCGACCTACCCTCGGGCACGATCTTCTTCGGCGAGTTCCTATCGTTCTCGACCCAGGTACTCGGCACCGAGTCCGACGCCTCGAAGACCTGGCTGTGGTCGTGGGCCAACAACGCCTCGGGTATCCCCGCCGCGCACCTCAAGGCGGCGGCAAAGCTGCGCGCCATCGGCGCCGACAACGGTGTCGACGAGCTGACCTCGCCCGAGCTCGCGACCAAGAACGTCAGCGCCCAGGACCTGGCCATGATCGCCGCGGGCCTGTTCGGCGCCGGCGCCTACTACCGCGCGCCGTACTCAGGGGAGAGCGCGGGTGGCGGCGGCGCGGTGTGGTTGATCCTGATGGATCCCGATGGCCGCCTGGCGCGGCGGCAGCAGGTGGACGCGGCGAAGGCGGTCTCGGTGTTCACCCAGGCGCTGATGGGCCTGCCGATCACCGATCACCTCACCGCCTTCAAGGGCTACATGCAGTGGCTCGAATGGCCGTACGAGAAACCCGGCACCTCGGTGGTCGCGACCGATCCCTCTGGCGCCCAGATCACCGCCCAGTTCGACGCCCATCACCGCCTGCAATCCGTGCAGGCCGCCACCGCGGGGAGTCGCTGAGACAACCGTCCGTCGCTCAGCGAGGACCGTTATCGCGGACGAGGCCGAGGCGGCGAGCGCGAAGCGGTAGTCATCTATCGCGAGTACCGCGAGTGGTGAGCCAACGCCGGCATCGACCGCGAGAACGGCCGCAGCTCGCTAGGAGCGGAGCTCTACGGGGTTATGGTAGAGGTCGTCCTCTTCCGCCCAGGTGAGCCCATTGCCCTTGAGCAGCTCGATCCAGTCGTCCCAGGTCTTGAGGATCTCGCGCGGGGCGGTGCCCTTCTGCGGGCCGAGGAAGCCGAGGTCCTCGAGGCTCTCGACGTAGGACGTCGCCTTGTTGTAGCCGATGTTGCACTTGCGGCGGAAGAAGTCGGCGCCGGAGCGGTTGTAGCGGTACATCGCCTGCACCGACTCGTGGAACTGGCGGTCTTTCAGCCATTCGCCGCCGCCAGCGGCGCCAACATTGCCGTTGCCGTCGAGATGCGCGACCGCGCCGACGTTGATGACGTCTTCCTCGTAGACCGGGGTGCCCTGCTGCTTGGCGTGCGAGACGATGGCGTTGATCTCGCTGTCCTTGAGCCACACGCCCTGGCCGCGGATCGGCTGCGAGGTGCCGGGCTGGAGGAACAGCATGTCGCCCTTGCCGAGCAGGTTCTCGGCACCCGAGACGTCGAGCACCACGCGGCTGTTCGACTTGTCGACCACGCGGAAGCAGATGCGCGAGGGCAGGTTCGACTTGATCAATCCGGTGACCACGTCGGCGGACGGGCGCTGGGTGGTGAGGATGACGTGGATGCCGCAGGCGCGGCTCTTCGCGGCGAGGCGGACGATCGATTTCTCGACCTCTTTGTTCACCATCATCAGGTCGGCGTACTCGTCGACCAGCACGACGATGTAGCACATGCGCGCCTCGTCGTGCTCGAGGTCCTCGAGCTTGAGGTCCTTCTTGCCCAGGCGCAGGCGGATCTCGGCCTCGCCCAGCTCGTTGTAGCCCTTGATGTCGCGCACGCCGACCTGGCGCAGCGCGTCATAGCGCGCGTCCATGGTGCGGCATGCCCATTCGAGCGCGGCGTGGGCCTTGGTCATGTCGGTGATCGGCGCCGACAGCAGATGCGGGATGTCCTCGTAGCCGGCGAGCTCGACCATCTTCGGATCGATCATGATGAAGCGTACGTGCTCGGGCCCCTTGAACAGGAGGATCGAGCAGATCATGGCGTTCATGCACACCGACTTGCCCATGCCGGTGGCGCCGGCCACCAGCAGGTGCGGCATCTTGGCGAGATCGGCGATCAGCGCGTTGCCGACCACGTCGCGTCCCAGAATCACCGGCAGCGCCATGCTCTCTGGGTCGAAATCGTCGACCAGGTCGCGCATCACCACCTGTTCCTTGACGCGATTCGGTACCTCGACGCCGATGGTGCGCTTGTTCGGCAGCGGCGCGACGATGCGGATGCCCTCGGTGCCCAGCTTCATCGCCAGGTCCTTCTCGAAGCCCTCGACCTTGCTGACGCGCATCGCCTGGTCGAGCAGGCTGATCTCGTACTGCGTGACCACTGGCCCGCGCGTGGCCGCCACCACCTGCACGCTGATGTTGAAGTGCGAGAACACCTCCTCGATCATGCGCGCGGTCTGGGATTTCTCGTGCTCGTGCTCGGCATCGCGGCGCAGCGCGGGCTCGTCGAGCAGATCGACCGGCGGCAGCACGTATTCGCCGTCCTGGCTGGCTTCCTTGCGCTTGCGCGGTTTCGGCGGCACGGGCGCGGGGCGCGGCTGCGGCTTGGACGCGGGAGCGGACGACGTCGGCTCCTCACCCGCGGGTGATTCCACGCGCGCGGGCGTGGGCGCGACGGCGGCTGCGACCGGCGCGTCTGCCTCTTCGGATTCCTCGGACGGCGGCTCGGCTGCATCGGCATCGCCATCGGCGTCGGCGTCGACTTCACCGGAAGCGCCGCGGTTCTCGAGCGCCTTGCGGTGGTTGCGGATCTTCTCGACCAGCTGCTGCGCGTCGGGCGGCAGGGCCTGCTCGTCGGCAATGCGGCGGGTGATCTCGTGCATCGAGGTCGTCGAACGGTTCTTGGCGCGGGGGATCGCCTGCTGGGGGACGTACGGCTCGCTGTGGAAGCGGTCGGGCTCGACCACCTCGACCGAACGGCGCAGCGTGGAATTGCGCACCATCGCCCACAGCCGGCGCAGCCAGCGCCCGAGGCCGAGATCCATCAGCAAGAGCGCGAGCGTGGCGAGCGCGAGCAGCACCACCACCGCGCCCGGCACCTCGAGCCAGCGCACCAGCAATCCGCCCGGATAGGCGGGGTCGACGTCGCGCGAGGCCGGACCGCAGAGCAGGTAGCCGAGGCTGCCACCCAGGCCCTTGAGCTGGACCTGGTCCCATTGGATCAGCATCGACTCGCTCAGGCGGGACACCGGCAGGAGATGCACGATCCCGCACAGCGCCGGCAGGAGCAGCAGTGCGCCGGTGAGCCGGCGGCCGAGGAAGGCGAGATCGTATTCGCGCCACATGCCGATGGCGTAGCCGACCAGCACCGCCGGGATGTAGAAGGCGACGATGCCCCAGAAGCTGATCAGGCTGTGGGCGATCCATGCGCCTCCGAGACCCATCAGGTTGGTACCCGCCGGACTGGCGGCCATCACCTGGTTGGCACCGTAGCTGAGCAGGGCGAGGAACAGGAAACCGGCGATGACCGCGAGCAGGGACATCACCACGATCGTCATCGGCCTGTTCATGGGCCGGAGTCTACGCCGTATCGCGCATCGGCTAGCGGAAGGGCTGCGTACGGGATGTGGGGAAGATCCTCCGTCATCCATGATCGCTGATCTGGTCCGTCGTCCGTCGTCGACAGCCGACCGCGACAACCAGAAACGCGAAGAAGGCCCCGGAGACCGCCGGACTGCCTGGACGACGACCACGGACGACGGACGTCAGCCCCGTCCCGGGGGCCGGAGCCCTCCTGCCCCCCTCGCCGTGGCTTGGCAGAGCGTCCTGGCCCCGCTTGGAGCCTCCGCTGCCCACCTGATCCTTGCCAAAGGGACCTCGATCCCTACCCTTCCGCGCTCCGCTTTCCCCAGTCCAGTCAACACGATCGTCAACCGATCAGGGCGCAGGCCAGGCCTGCCCCAGCACCCAGAGGTGATCTATGGCCCACAAGATGGGTACCGGCTCCACGCAGAACGGTCGCGATTCGAATGCGCAGCGCCGTGGCATCAAGGCCTACGGCGGCCAGACCGTCAGCGCCGGATCGATCATCGTCCGCCAGTGCGGCTCGAAGTTCAAGTCGGGCTTTGGCACCGCCACCGGCCGCGACTACACGATCTTCGCCCTCAAAGAGGGCATCGTGCGCTTCCGCAACCGCTACGTCGACGTCGTCGCCGTTCCGGCCGAGACCGCTGCTCCCAAGGCCTGAGCGACATCCGAATTTTCTCGCCCGGGTGCAAAGGTGCGCCCTGTGAGGAGGCGCCACGCGGCTAGTACGCGTGGCGCCTTTTTGTTGGGGGGCTACGGCCCCCCAACATCGGCCTCCGGCCTGCCCCCCACGAAGAAACGGGATGTGAGGGCTGGGCGCGGCCTGCGGCGCGCGTGACGTCCATCGATTAGCCTCCCGCCGCGCATTGCCCGTGGGCTGGCGTGGACAGACTCCGCCCGCATGCCGACCATCGTCACCGTCGCGGGGAGGACGCCGCAGATGCCGCGGTTCCTGGCGCCGAATGCGACGTTGGTCGGGGATGTCAGGTTCGGGGCGGATTGCTCGGTATGGTTCGGGGCGGTGCTGCGGGGGGACATCAACCACGTCGCGCTCGGGGCGCGCTGCAATGTCCAGGACACCTGTGTGCTGCATGTCAGCCGTGCGGCTGCGTGCGTGCTGGGCGACGAGGTCAGCCTTGGGCATGGAGCGATCGCGCACGCGTGCGTGGTCGGCGATGGCAGTCTGCTCGGCATGGGCTGCCGGGTGCTCGATGGCGCGCGCATCGGCGCGCGCGTGCTGGTGGCCGCCGGCTGCGTGGTGCCCGAGGGCATGACGGTCCCGGACGGGCATCTCGTGGCCGGCGTGCCGGGTCGGGTGATCAAACCGTTGTCAGCGGAGCTGCTCGAACGCATCGGCGCGATCGCCGGGAACTACGTCGCCTACCAGGAACTCTACCCGGGCATCCTCGCGGCGAGCCTGGAACGGTGATGCGGTTCCGCCGCGCGTCCTGGGCGATGCTCCTGGCCGTGATCCTCGGCTGCGCGCTCGCCGCGCGGGCGCCTGGCGCCGAGGAAGCCATCGCTCCGGGTCCGCTACGTCTGGCGTGGTGCGACGACCTGCTGCGTCCGCCGTTGTTGCTCCGCTGCCGCATCGAGCGCGACGTCTCAAGCGTCGACCACGACGCCGGGCCGTACATCCTCCAGGCCTCGCTCGAGCATGGCGGCAGGGTGCTCGCGACCGCCGAGGAACCCCTCGCGCACCTGGGGCAACTACGCGACGGTGTGTCGCTGGTGCTCGCTCCCGACGCCATCGATCCAGCGCATGCCGAGGAACCGGCGCTGCTCTCGATCACGCTCGCCAACCCCAGCCGCACCCGCATCGAGCGCATCACCCGCACGATCCAGCTGCCACGCGCGCTCGCCCGCGAACTCGACCGCACCGTCCATGGCATGTCGAGCCGCGGTGAGCGCGATCCACTGCCGTGGCTGTGGGCCGAGCAGGGCCAGGAGCTGGTGGCGGCGGGAGTGAGCGCGGGCACCTGCCGGGGGTTGGCGGGGATCCTCGATCTGCTGCGCGGCTGGGAATCCGGGAAGCGCGCCGCCGATGCAGATGCAGATGCGGGGACGATCGCCTTCCGCGATCCCACCGACGACAGCGTGCAGCCCGAACGTCATCACCGCCCGAGCGCGATGGTCGGACAAGCGTACGTCTTCGCGGGCTCGACCTCGGCGCCGAGGAAATCGGCCTGGCCCCTACCGCCTTGGCAATGGCTGCCGGCGGCCGCCGCGGCCGGCATCGAGCTGATCGAATGCTATCCGGCCGGTGATCTCGCTTGGGACGACATCGCGGTGCTGCGCGCCGAATCGCGCCTGCGCCAGCCGGTGAAGCCCGGCGCGCCGGCACGCGTGGCCCTGGTGGGCCAAGGCCGAGGCGCGGCGGCGGCGGTACGGCTGGCCTGCCTGTGCCCCGAGCGCGTCGCGAGCGTCGACCTGGTCGATCCGCTGCTGCCCACGGACGCACCGCTTCCGCCCAACGGCATCCGCATCCGCGCCAGCGGCGACGGCAACGCCGGATTCCGCGCCTGGCGCGAACGCGCGATCCTTGGCGATGCCCCGCCCAGCCCCGACGAGGCCTCGTTCTGGATCCCCGCGCCAGCGCCAGCGTTCGTCGCACGCGCCGCCATCGATCGAGCCGCGATCCTGCCGGCGCTGTCCACGCGCATGACCCGGTACGCCGAGGGCCCGTTCGTGATCGTGGTCGGCACCCGCGAGCACGCGGCGGCGCAAGCGGACAACCACGATCTCGCGCAGCGCTTCACCGTCGCCTGGGCTGCACACGCGCACGGCCTGCCGCGGCGCATCGACGACACCGCGTTCGACCCGCGCTCCTGGCGCGGCTACCACCTGGTGCTGATCGGCAACCCGCGCTCGAACCGCGTGCTCGCCGATCTGGTCGCCGACGGATTGCCGTTGCCGGCGTCTTGGGATAGCCGACGCATCACCGTGACCACCGGCACCGGCGTCGAGACCTGGCTGCGCTCCGAACGGCGAGCGCTCGCGCTGGTGTCTGCCCGCCCGCGCGATCCCGCGCATGTGGTGGTCGTGCTCGACGGCGCTCCGAGCTGGAGCGATGCCGGACTGCCCTTGAGCGGACTGCCCGACATCTCCATAAGCCCGCCCGCTTCCCGCCCCTGATTCCAGGTGGAGATGTGTCCGGCCCGACTCATGATGCCGCGGCCATGGTGCCCTCCACCCATTCCGTGACCCGCGCGCCAACGCTCGGCGCCACCCTGGGCGCGCTGATCCTCGCGCTCGCGCTCAGCGCGGGCTGCGACACGCGCCTCGAGCCGAGCCAGCTCAAGGACGACGAGCGCATCCTCCTCGACCGGCTGTGCCGCGATCCTTTCATCATCGTCACCGACAAGCGGCGCAACGACGATGGTTTCCTGATCGTCACCACGCACCAGGGCAACACCCAGGTCCGCTACCTCTTCGCCCCCGACGGCGTGGCCTCGAAGGAATTGAAGATCCGCCGCATGGTCGAGGACTTCGAGATCAAGGTGGGCGTATCGGACCAGCTGGGCACCGGGCCGCGTGAGCGCGGGCTAGCGCACTAGGGAGAACGTCCGTCGTCGACGCGGGGCCCCCGAACCGTAATGTCACGGAGCAAGCCAGCTGTCCGACGACGCACCACGGACCACCGGCGGTTGCGGTCCGATCACGGACCACGGACGTTCCCCGCCCTCGCCCCTTCCCGTGGGCGCAGGCAGGGCTACTGTTCGCGCCTTCCTGGAGAGCCGCATGCGCATCTTCTCGCTGTACCTGACGTCGATCATCTGCGGCTTCTGCATGATGGCGCTCGAGATCCTCGGCGGACGGCTGCTGCAGCCGGTATTCGGCTCGTCCATCGACGTGTGGGCGGCGATCATCTCGGTCTTCATCCTCAGCTTGTCGATCGGCTACGTGGTGGGCGGACGCATCGCCGACAAGTCACGCTCCAACCTGCCACTCGCCTGGGTGGTCCTCGCCGCCGGCGCCTTCTACTGCCTGATGACCTGGTACGGGCTGAGCTTCAGCCACACCCTCAGCGAGCCGATCCAGACCGCGCGCTGGGGCGTGCTCATCGGCGCGCTCGTGCTGTTCCTGCCGCCCTCGCTGCTGCTCGGATCGGTGTCGCCGATGCTGGTCAAGCTGGTGTTCACCAATGCCGCGCACGTCGGCCGCACCACCGGCACGCTCTATGCCGTCGGCTCGCTTGGCAATGTCCTGGGCATCCTGGTCACCGACTACGTGCTGCTCGAGAAGTTCCAGCTGACCAGCAACCTGATGGTGATGGGCCTGATCCTCGGTACCCTCGGCCTCATCCACCTATTCGTGCGCGTCGAGGCCACCATGGCCGCGCCGGCGCCCGCATCGTCGGCAGCTCCAGGGACGGGATCGGGAACAGCGGCCACCGGAGCGGTGGCATGAGCTGGAAGCTCCTCGGCCTGCTGCTGTTCGCGGTCGCGGCGACGCTCGGGTTCTGCTTCCGCGACAACCAATACCGCCTCGATTCCAAGCGCATGGCCGCCGACCAGGAGGTGCTCGACCACCGCGACAGCGCCTACACCAGCATGACCTGGGTCGCGAGCCCGTCGGAAAACTACCTGCAGCTGCGCTTCTTCGACAAGGTCGAGGGCGGCGTCTGCCTGCACCCGACCTGGCAGGAGCTGGTCGATCTCAAGGATCCGCGCCTGGCGCACCTGGTGCCGGCGACGCGTCCGGAGATGGCCCCGCCGGCGAAGATCTGGCCGTTCACCTGGACGCCGGACCCGGGCACGGTGAGCAATTCACCGTACGTGCGCCTGTTCCCGCTGTCGATCCTGATGAACAACAAGCTGGTCGCCGCCGCCGGCACCGATCCGCGCCAGGCCAATGCGCGCATCCTGGTGGTGGGCCTGGGTTCCGGCGCCGGCATCGCGGTGCTGGCGCACCATTTCCCGAACGCCGCCATCACCGTCGTCGACATCGACCGCAAGGTCGTGGAGATGGTGCGCGACCATTTCCCGCTGATCCGCTGGCTGTCCGAGCAGAAGCGCGCCGACGGCGAGCCGCGCCTACAGTTCAAGATCGGCGACGCCCGCCAGTTCATCCACTTCCATGGCGAGCGCAAAGAGCCGTCGTACGACGTCCTCATCCTGGATGCGTACACTGCCGGATCGACCATCCCGTCGCACCTGATGACGCGCGAGTTCTTCCTCGATTGCGCGCGCGTGCTCGATGACGACGGCATCCTGCTCGCCAACGTCATCGGCAGCTACGGCACCAGCGGGCCGGACAACACCATCGAGGGCGAGAAGCACCGCGTGCTCGGCGGCGCCATCCGCTCATTCCGCGCGGCCGGGCTGGTCAGCGTCATCAACTTCCCGGTGCTGAGCGTGTGGGAGACCGCGGGCGACTTCAATCTCGCCGACCCGCGCAACAACATCGTGGTCGCGAGCCGCAAGCCGCTCGAGCCCAAGGGCGCCGGCGACGAACGCTGGGAACGCCTCAAGTCCTTCGTGCTCTTCCCCGAGGTCGCGGCCGGCAAGAACGTCAGCCGCCAGTACCTGTTGCGCCACACCAAGGACGACAACGACTGGGCGACCTCGCTGGTCGACGCCTCGGTCATCGAGGGACCCGATCCGACCTTCGCCAGCAAGCTCACGCCCAGCCCCACTGCACTCAAGAGCATCACCTTCCGCAACAGCAGCGACAAGGATGCGATCAAGGCCGCCCGACGCGCGGTCGTAGCGTGGGCGCAGAAGGAGCGCGGCGGCAAGATGCCGTGCAACTGGGACGAGCGAGAAACCGACCAGGACGCGATCGCGCTGCGCGAGATCGACTGGGTGCTCTACGCGCGCGAGACCTACCTCACCAGCGTGGTGGCCGCCCGCGAGGTGACCAAGCACGGCGGCGAGGCGCTGGTCGGCGACAAGGATTTCCTCGACGAGACCAAGGCGCCCGACAACGCCATCCTGCACGACGCGCCGATCTTCACCGATCAGCGGCCGAACGCGGACATCCTGAATCGCTGAGGCGATCCAGCGCAGAGCGGAAAGAGGAAAGCCCGGAGCAGTTCCGAACAGAGAACATCTATCGTGTCTGCCATCCTCACCATCACCGCGAATACGATGCTCGACCACCTCTCCCGGGCGCGGGTCGAGCCGGGGGCCGTGACCAGGATCGAGCGCTTCGAGGCGGCGGCGGGCGGCAAGGGGCTGAATGTCGGACGGGTGCTGGCGCGCCACGGGCACCGCGTGGTGGCCAGTGGCTTCGCGGGCGGCACGAGCGGAGCGCTGCTCACCGATCTGGTCGCCCGAGATGGCATGGAGCCCGCGTTCGTGGCCACGGCAGCGCGCACGCGCATCGGTTTCCTGTGCATCGATGACGCGCGCGGCGGCAACACCTCGGTGCTCGAGGGCGGATTCGCCGTCGATGCCGCCGAGATCGGAGCGCTGGTGACACATACCCGCCGGCTGCTCGCGGGCATGGATCTGTGCATCGTCGGCGGCAGCGTGCCCGACCCGACCTGCAACGACCTGTTCCGGCTGATCCTCGATGCCTGCCACCAGGCCCGGGTGCCGTGCTGGATCGACGCCTACGGACCGGCGATGGACGCCGCGCTGGCCGCGGCGCATCCCCCGGGACTCGCCAAGCCGAACCGCCAGGAATACGGCGAGGACGGCCGCCACTGGCTCGGCTGTCCCGAGCTGCACCTCACCGATGGCGCGGCCAGCATCCACGTTCGCCACCCCGAGGGGCGCTTCCGCGTTACGCCGCCCACCGTGCGCCAGGTCAACCCCGTGGGGAGCGGCGACTGCTACCTCGCCGCGCTCGCCCACGCGCGCCTGAGCGGCCAGACCCTCGAGCAGCAGCTGCGCTACGCCGCCGCCGCCGGAGCGGCGAACGCCATGCGAGCCGACGTCGCCCGCATCGGCCCCGCCGACATCGCCGCACTGGTCGACGGCGTCGTGGTGGCACCGGCTCCCGACGCCTGAGCCGTTTCGAAGACCTCTGGATGCCCGCGATACACGGCTATGATGCCCCAACGATGGCCCTCCGCCCCTGCTACCTGTCGCAGATCCTGATCGACGAGAGCCAGCAAGTGATCTTCGTCTCGGAGCGCGACGGCAGCCGCCGCATCCCCATCGTCATCGGCCCGCTCGAGGCCATGGCCATCGATCGCGCGATCAAGGGCCAGAGCTTTCCGCGCCCCCTCACCCACGACCTGTTCGTCTCGCTGCTCGACCAGCTGAAGGCCGAATGCCGCGAGGTGCGCATCGTCGACCTGCGCGAGGGCACCTTCTACGCCGAGCTGCTGCTCGCCGCCGCCGACGGCCGCGAGATCACCGTCGATTGCCGGCCATCCGACGCCATCGCGCTGATGGTGCGCATGCCGCACGTGCCGCTGGTCATCGCCGAGGAAGTGCTGGCCGAGGCGGGCGGCTGAAGCCGTGAACCCGAAGCCCGGCTCACCTCCCGAGAACCCCTTCGCGCCGCGCGTCTACGGCTCGCTCGAACGCATCACCGAACACGCCTTCATCTGGCGCAACATCGTCAACTCGACGGTGTTCGTCGGCGAGCGTGGCCTTGCGGTGATCGACACCCAGGTCAACCATGCACTCGCGCGCCGGCTGCGCGCCGCCATCGAGACGGCCTTCGCCAAGCCGATCCTGTACGCGGTGAACACCCACTACCACTGGGACCACACCAGCGGCAACGCGGTGTTCGCCGACGCCGGCGCCACGCTGGTGGCCAGCCGCCGCACCGCCACGGCGATGGTCGAGCGCGCGCCGCGCCAGAAGGGCTTCCTCGCCAGCCGCGGCTTCGAGCTCGGGCCGGATCCGCTCCAGCCGACGCTGTTCGCCGACGACTCCACTACCCTCGACCTGGGTGGCCTCGAGCTGTCGCTGCGCCTGGGCAAGGACGCCGAGACCGCCGATCCGACGCTGGTGTGGTGCGAGCGCGAACGCGTGCTGGTCTCTGGCGACACGGTGATGACCGGCAGCTTCCCGATCTTCGGCCAGCCGAGCCAGCGCGAGGGCCTCGAAAACCATGCCTGGCTGGCCGCGCTCGACGAGGTGCGCGCCTTCGGTGCGGCCCACGTGTCGCCCGGCCACGGACCGGTCGCGCACGAGGCAGAGCTCGCGACCCTCGAGCGCATCTGCCGCTACTTCCTCGAGCAGGTGAAGCGCCATCACGACGCTGGACGCACGCTCGGCGAGACCATCGCGGTCATGGAGGACGAGATGCCGGCGTGGATCACGCGCATCCCGCAGGTCTGGGGCACGCCGCGCTACGCCATCCTGCGCGTGTGGGCGGGGCTCGCCGATCTCGGCCAACCCGGCTGGCAGCACGTCAAGCCGAGCGCGATCGTGCGCGACCGCGACGCAGCCAGCACGCTCGCCGCCACGATCACGCCGTCGGAATCCGGAAAGTGGGTGGATGCCGTCCATCACGTGCTCGAAGGCGGCGACGCGGCGCAGGCGATCGCGTTGGCCGAAGCCGCCCTCGCGGCACATCCGGATGACCCCGCGCTGCTGACGCTGCAGGCCGGGGCGCTGATCGCCGCCAGCCGCGCGGTGCCGTCGGTGCTCGAGAAGGGCGACTGCTTCGACGCGGCGCGCTCGGCGCTCGCGCGAGCACTCGAGATCTCGCCCAGCTTCGCGCCCGCGCTGCTCCAGGCCGGGCAGTTCCAGGTGATGATGGCGTTCCGCAATGGCGATGATCCAACGCCCGGCGAACGCCTGCTCGAGCGCGCGGCCGCCTCGGCCGCGCCGCAGCCGCGGCGCCTGCGCGCGGAGCTCGCGTTCTACCGCGGCATGGCCGCGCGTGCGCGTGGCGACGAAGCCACCGCGCGTCTGCGGTTCGACGATGCCGTGACGCAAGATCCAACCTTCCGCCCGGCGCTCATCGCCAAGATGACATAGCCCGATCCCCAGCGATGCAGACCCGCCTCTTCGATTACGACCTGCCCCCCGAACTCATCGCCCAGGAGCCGATCGAGCCGCGCGATGCCGCACGCATGCTCGTCGCCGATGGCGACGCGGCGCCGAGCCACCGCCACGTGCGCGACCTGCCCTCGCTGCTGCGCCGCGGCGACCTGCTGGTGGTGAACCGCACCAAGGTGTTTCCCGCGCGGCTATTCGGCCACAAGGCCACAGGCGGCGAGATCGAGGTGCTGCTCATCCATCCCGAGCAGGACCATGGCACCCAGGCGGACGCCAGCATCCTGTGGCGCGCCCTGGTGCGCGGCCGCGTGCACGAGGATACCGAGCTGACCTTTCCCGGCGGCTTGCCCAAGGGCTCGTTCGCCACCGTGCTCGCGGTGCATGATGACGGCACGCGTACCGTCGAGTTCCCCCCGGGTACCGACGTGATGGCCTTGGCCGAGCGCATCGGGCACGTGCCGCTGCCACCGTACATCATGCGCCCCGACTGCGCTGGCGACCGCGACCGCTATCAGACGGTATTCGCCGACGCGGTGGGAGCAGTGGCCGCGCCTACCGCCGGCCTGCATCTCACCACCGAGCTGCTCGCTTGTCTCTCGGCGATGGGCGTCGGCCTGGCGCGCGTCGACCTCTCGATCGGACCCGGAACCTTCAAGCCGGTCGACACCATCGAGATCGAGGATTTCCGCATCCACAGCGAGCGCTGCGCGTGCCCGCGGGAGACCGTCGACGCCATCACCTCGTGCCGCGCCGCAGGCGGACGCGTCATCGCGGTCGGCACCACCGTGGTGCGCACGCTTGAGACCGCCGCCGCCCAGCCGGGTGGGCTCGCGCCATTCAGCGGCTGGACTGGCATCTTCCTGCATCCACCGTCCACGCTCGGCGCGATCGACGGCCTGCTGACCAATTTCCACCTGCCACGCTCGAGCCTGCTGATGCTGGTGTCGTGCCTGACCGGCATCGAACGCCTACACGAGCTGTACGCCATCGCCATCGCCGAGCGCTACCGCTTCTTCAGCTATGGCGACTCCATGCTGGTTTTAAAACACGCGTGACCGCGTGAGATCTCGAAAGCCTTCCCAGCCTTCATGTCGTCTGGCTTCCTGGGGGGCAGCGCGGAGCGCGATGTTGGGGGGCCGTAGCCCCCCAACTGACAGGCGTGCACTCGGCGTAGATGTCGGTGCCGGCATCCGGCGGGAGGATGTGGGCGTTGACCGTCATCAGGCCCTGATCGGGCGGCTGCTCGGCGGATGGGATGGCGCGGCCGGAGCGCAGATCCGAGGGCAGGACGCCGAGGTACTTGCGGAAGGCGCGGGTGAACGAGTAGGCGTCGGCGAAGCCGAGCTCGTGGGCGAGCGCCTTGATCGGCTCGTCGCCGGCGCGCAGGCGATGCGCGGCGTGGCGCAGCTTCTGCTGCGCGCGGTAATGCCCCGGGCTGATGCCGAAGCGGCGGCGGAAGCCGCGAATGAAATGGTCGACCGACATGTCGCACTCGACCGCGATCGCGCGGATCTCGAGCTTGCCGCCGAGGTCCGAGGCCAGGCGCATGCGCGAGCGCTGCCAGACGTCGAGCATCGGCGCAGCGCCCCCTGTGTTTCCCTTCGCTGGGCGCACCGATTCCGCGATCACACCCAGCATGTCCCACACCGCGCCGACGACTCGCGCGCGGTGCACCGCGCCGCTCAGCGGCAGCTCGCAGCACAGGGTATCGAAGATCCGGCGCATGCGCTCGTAGCCATCACCGAGGCGGACGCGTAGCGGCACCGGCCCGACCTCGTCGAGCCACACCGCGTGACGATGACGCGGCGGCGGCGCGAAGCGGATGTGCGCCTCGTAATAATCGGTCGGTTCATCCATGCCGTACTCGTTGAGATCGGCGGCTGGAAAGCACAGCAGGTCGCCGGTGCGTCCCTCGGTGCGGCCCGAAGGCGTGGTGGCGTCGATGCGCCCGGCGGTCACCAGCAGGAAATGCTGCCCGGGCACCCGGTACCGGTAGCGCTCTGGACCAAGCCGATGGTAGCAGGCAGCCAGATCGACCCGCGGCTGGAGCTCGTCGAGGGTGACGAAGCTGGTGGCGTCAATGGGATCAGCGGCATCGATGGCCATGTCGATTCCTGCGGCCTCTCCGCCGATCCCGGAGGGCTGGCGCGGCTGGCGCCCACCCCGGATCGGGTATCCATCATGTACCGCATGCCGGCAGCGCCGGAAGCCCCGCGAAAACCCCCGCCACACCATCTGGAAGACCCCTATGACCACTGCCACCGCCACCCGCACCGACGACCCTCCCCCGACGGCATTGCCGACCCGCCCGCGCTACTGGGCCGGAGAGAAGGCCAGCCCCGAGCAACTCGCCGTCTGGATCGAGCAGTTCCACCGCGATGGCTACCTGGTCATCCCCAGCGTCATTCCGCCAGACTGGTGCGCCGAGCTCCGCCGCGACCTCGACGAGCAGATCGGCGAGCATCGCAAGACCGATACCTACGCTGAACTGCGCCCGCGCATGTTCGAGAAGAGCCGCGCCAACCTGCGCCTCTTCGACATGGAGCCGATCGCGACCTTCGCCGAGGCGTTGATCGCCAGCGACTGCCACGTCATCCACAACAACTCCTTCATCACCATGCCCGGGCAGGGCATCTCGATGTGGCACCAGGACGATGCGCCGCACATGCTGGTCATGGACGGTGAGCCGCCGACCAACATCCGCCTGCCGGTACTGCTGTTCACCGCCAACTACTATCTCATCGACGTCGACGAGGTCGCGATCGGCGGCACCGAGACCATCCCGCGCTCGCACCTCTTCGGCGCCAGCTGCCCCAGCGACCTGAAGGGCACCAAGTGGGAAGCGCTCATCCAGCACAACCTGGCTCCGGCCGGCAGCGTGGTGATGTTCAACAATCAGGTCTGGCACCGCGGCGGCCCCAACACCAGCAGCAAGACTCGCTACGTGACCCAGGTCAGCTACGCCCGCCGCCTGATCGGCCACAAATACCATCCGTTCATGAACTACCAGATGCCCGAGCACGTCTACGCCGACGCGAATCCGCGACTCAAGCGCCTGCTGGGATTCCTCCCCTCCGGCGCCTACGGCTGAAGCTTATTGTGCGGGGGCTTTGCCCCCGGGCCCCCACGGCCTTTGTCATCCTTCTTCTTGGCCGCCAGGCGGCCAAGAAGTTTGCGTGGTGGGCTTCGCCCATTATTCACGCAAACCAGGACTCGGCGGCCGAGGAGACGGTCGCCACCCGCGGCGCTATGGGGACCCTTGAGACCTATACCCAGGGACCCGTCGCTCCGCGACGGGGCGGGCGCCGAAGGGCGGTGGGCGGCATTTTGTGCGGGGGCTTTGCCCCCGGGCCCCCACGGCCTTTGTCATCCTTCTTCTTGGCCGCCAGGCGGCCAAGAAGTTTGCGTGATGGGCTTCGCCCATTATTCACGCACACCAGGACTCGGCGGCCGGGTCGGCGGTAGCCGCCCGC
>JBBRLJ010000057.1:0-27487 GCA_038231435.1 Planctomycetota bacterium | reverse complement strand
TTTTTTTTCAGGGGCTTCGCCCCTACGGCCTTGCGGCCTACCCCACGGGCTTTGTCGGGGCTCGATGTCTCCGCTTCGCTGCGACATCGTCGGCGGATCGGCTACGCCGATTGTATCCGCCGACCGCCCCTCGGCGCCCGCCCCATCGCGGGGCGATGGGGCCCCCGTCCCATGAGGCGGCACAGCCGCTTGGCCGCCGAGTCCTAGTGCTTCCGGTTGTCGGTAGGCGGTCTCCGTCTTCGACTTGGCCGGGAGGTTTTCTGGCGGGCCGTTTTCGGTGGGGGGCGTACACTCCGCGCATCATGGCCACGGCGCGATTGGGCATCTTGTTGTCGGGCTCGGGCACGACCTACGACAACCTCGCGCGGGCGATCGCGGCTGGGTCGCTCTACGCCGAGGTCGCGGTGGTGGTGGCGTCGCGCGCCGATGCTGGCGGCATCGCCTTGGCGCGGGCCCATGGGCATCCGGTGGTGGTGGCGTCTGCCCAAGACGAGGTGACGGCCTCGCTGCGAGCGCATGGCGCGCAGTGGGTGGCGATGTGCGGCTGGCTGCGCTTCTGGGATCCGCCCGCCGACTTCGTCGGCAAGACGGTCAACATCCATCCGAGCTTGCTGCCCGACTTCGGGGGCAAGGGCATGTACGGTTTGCGCGTCCATCAGGCGGTGCTCGCCGCGGGGGTCGGACGCAGCGGTTGCACCGTCCACCTGGTCACCGGCGACTACGATAGTGGGCCGGTGCTCGGTCGGACCGAGGTGCCCGTGCTCGCGGACGATACCGCCGAGACGCTCCAGCGACGCGTCCAGGAGGCCGAGCGCGAGCTGTATCCGCGGGTGATCGCCGGGATGTTGGCAGCACCTTGATGCGTCGACCGCGCGGCAATCCTCGGCGGAAGCCACGGTGGGCGGCGATCATCCTTGAGCTGCCGGGGAAGATCTCCAAGGTGTCGCGATGCCTGAACTGACCCTCGACAATGAGGCCCTGAAGGGCTACCTGCCGCACCGCGGCGTCAACCTGTACGTCGACGAGGTGTGGACCAACCACGAGCGCACCGTCTCGCGCTCGCGCACGCGCATCGGCCGCGACGACACCCGTGGGCGCACCATCCTCACGCGCCGCGACGCGCATGGCCAGCCGTGCTGGGCCGAGCCATTCCTGGCTGAGTTGATGGCGCTCACCGGCGTGTGCCTGATGTACGAGCAGCTGGCGCCGCTCGGCCAGGTCAGCGTCTTCAGCATGATCAGCAAGATCGCCTACAGCTTCCTGCCCGGCATCGACGACGAGGTCATCGGGCATGCCTCGATCACCCGCCAACGCAGCGGGTTCACCCAGTACGCCACCCGCGCCGAGGCCAATGGCCGCACCATCCTCGAGGCCGAGGTCATGTCGGGCGCCGCGAAGCTCAGCGACATCGCCTCGGCGCCGGTGAAGCCGTTCGCCGGCGGCATCCAGGGCACCGCCATCGACCCCGCGCTGTTCACCTGGAAGGACGCGCGAATCCGTTTCATCGACCGGCTGGTCTCGGCGGACAAGGCCACCGGCAAGATCGTCTGCTCCTACGTCTACCCGACCGACCATCCCTTCGTCCCCGGGCATTTCCCCGGCGCGCCGCTGATGATGGGCGTGACCCAGTGGGGAGCGGCCGCCGACGCGGTATGGTTGGCGCGCTGCCTGTTCGGGCTGAGCGGCCCGGTGGTCGCCCAGTGCACCATCAAACGCGATACGGGCGCCGAGATCCTCGACGTGCGCGACCTGGTCCTGACCGACGATGGCGGCGTGCCGTTCATCGCCGAAACGCGGCGGCTGGCTTTCCGCGAGCCGGTGCGGCCGGGCGACGGCATCCTGATAGAGGCTACGGTACTCCCCAAGCCGCGTTGAACCTGTGCGGCATTCGAGGCGTCATCCCTGGGTGAAAAGATCCAGGGGGCTGGCGATGAACTCGCGCGCTCCTACTCTACACGCGTGCTGACACCTCCAGGCGAGGAGAGCGACGAGACCCTGGTGGCACGCTGCCAGGACGGCGATTTCTCGGCCTTCGAAATCCTCTACCAGCGCTACCAGCGTCCGATCCTCGCCTACATCTACCAGATCACGCGCAATTACGAGGAATCCGCCTGCATCGCCCAGGACGTGTTCATGCGCGTCTTCGAGCACGTGGACCGCTTCGACATCAAGCGCCGGTTCACCACCTGGTTCTACACCATCGCGCGCAATGCCGCGATCGACTACCTGCAGTCGCGCAACCGCAAGGTCATGGTCTCGTTCAGCGATCTCGACCACGACGACGAGAACGACAGCGTGGCGGTGAACACCGGCTCGCCCGGGGTGGCGATCGAGACCGCTCTCGCCAGCCGCGAATCGAATCAGCATCTCGCCAAGGCCCTCGCCGAGCTGCCGCAGATCTACCGGGAAATCATCGAGCTGATCATCTTCCAGGAGAAGAACTACGACGAGGCCTCGGCGATCCTCGGCGGCATCAGCCTGGGCACGCTACGCAGCCGCATGTTCCACGCTCTGCGTCGGCTGCGCACCTCGCTCGAGGGCGTGGCTGGGGAACAGGGCGAAAATCTGCTGTAGAACAGCGGTCGTGCGGTGTGCGGGGCGCAGCGTCTGACAACCGCATCCTGACACCGTGGTGTGCGGAGCATTGCGAATTGAAGCCACGACCCCGGGCATAGCCTCACTATCGTCCTCTGTCGCCGCACGTCGCACTCCGCACGTGTGGGTCAAAGTTCGCACGTGAGAGCACGATGATCGAAGACCTCCAGCAGCATTTGGCCAACGCCTCGCCGGTCGAGATCATCGGCAGCGCGCTCATGCAGTACAAGAACGACTGCGCGATCAGCTTCAGCGGCGCCGAGGACGTGGTGCTGCTCGAGCTGGCGCGCCAGACCGGCCAGCCGTTCCGGGTCTTCAGTCTGGATACCGGCCGCCTGCATCCCGAGACCTACCGCTTCTTCGCCAAGGTGGAGGAATTCTTCAAGCTGCGCATCGAGTACTGCTTCCCCGAGGCCGAGGCGGTGGAGCGGATGGTACGCGCCAAGGGCATGTTCAGCTTCTACCAGGACGGCCATCAGGAGTGCTGCGGCATCCGCAAGGTCGAGCCGCTGCGCCGGCAGCTGCGCGGGCTCGCCGCCTGGATCACCGGCCAGCGCCGCGACCAGAGTCCGACCCGCAGCGCGGTACCGGTCGTCCAGGTCGATGGCTCGTTCACCGGCAAGGACGGGGCCGAGCTGATGAAGTTCAATCCGCTCGCCAACACCAGCCGCGACGAGGTGTGGACGACGATCCGCGCGCTCGAGCTGCCCTTCAACGAGCTCCACGCCCGAGGTTTCGTCTCGATCGGCTGCGAGCCCTGCACCCGCCCGATCGTGCCGAGCCAGCACGAGCGCGAGGGCCGCTGGTGGTGGGAGGACGCGACGAAGAAGGAATGCGGGCTCCACAAGAGCTCTTAGTTGGGGCTTTTAGTTGGGGCCTACGGCCCCCCAACATCGCGCTGCCCCTACCGACCGGGGCCTTACGCCGCCTGCCCCCCAGGAAGCCAGCGGTAGGAGGGGATGGAAGCCGGCGCTGCGCGCTGCTCGACATCATAGATCAGGAGGTAGCGAGCTCGGCCATTTCAGCGGGTAGGGTGACGGATACCGAGGTGCCCAGCAGCTCGATGTTCACCACCAGTTCGAGCTGGTTCTGGCGGCGGGCCACCACGCCCGAGCAGCCGGCGAAGACGCCTTCGGTGATGGCGATGCGCTTGCCCGGCACGATCTCGGGCCTCACCACCAGCTCGGTGGTGGCGCGATTCATCAGCGCACAGAGGTTGCCGAGATCGCGGGCGAGCTCTTTCGGCTGCGAGACGTCGATGATGCGCACCACGCGCCGCGTGGCGTAGATGTCGTCCTTGCGTTCGATGCCGGTCGAGACGAACACATAGCCGCCGAGCAGCGGTACCAGGCTGGTCTGCTTGCCCTTGCCGGGATAGTGGCGGACGCGGCGTTGAAAGAAGATGCAGCCGGGTATGCGCTTGTCGCGCAACGCGCCGATCAGCTTCTTCTCCTGCTTGGGGTAGCAGTGCACCACCAGCCAGGGCTCGCTGGGCAGGGCGTTGGCGAAGCCTTCCGGCCAGTCCTGGACGACGCCGCTGTTGGTGATGGTGACCGAGACGTTCGCCGCTGCCATGTCCGGGTATCCTACCGCGATCCCAGCAGCTTCCATACCCGCAGCGCCTCGGTCACGCCCCAGGCCTGGGCGTCGCAGCCGCGCTGGGCGTGCGGCGCGCTGCCGTCTACCAATTCGGGCAGCTGGCCGATGCATCCCTCCGAAAGCAGGCGGTCCTGGCTGCCGAGGTAGGCCTTCGCCGCGGCGAGCGCCGCGGGCGAGAAGTCCCACGCGCGCGCCAGGGCTTCGCAGAAAACCGGGAAGGTCCATGTCCAGGCGGTGCCGTTGTGGTACGCGGGCTTGCGCGCAGTGTCCTCATCGCCCTCGTAATGGCCCCAGTAGGGTTCCGAGGGATTGTTGAGCAGACGTCCGTCGCCGCCGTGGATGGGCAGTGGCGGTGACACCGGCAGCGGCGCGAGGCTGCGCAGCGCCCCGGGCACGACCAGGAAGCGCAGCGCGGCGGCCGTGCAGCGGCGGGCACGCTCGCCGGTGACCACGCCAAGGCTGACCGCGAAGAGATGGTTCGAGCGCAGCGCGTTGTCGAGCACCGCTTTCGCCGCCGGCGTGCCGGGCGGGGCGATGAGCAGGTCGCCGTAGTAGCCGCGATCCTCGAGCCAGTAGCGGCCGAGCGAATTCTGCGCGCGGTCGGCGAGCGCCCACCAGGGCTCCTGGTGCGGCTCGATGCGCAGCCGTTCGAGCTGGCGCAGCAGGCGGATCCACAGCACCTGGATCTCGATCGCGTAGCCTTCGCGCGGGGTGCAGGCCGGATAATTGGTGTCCATCCAGGTGAAATGAGGGGGGCTCCACACCAATGCCGAGGGCGTATCGACGCGGATCCCGTTCGCGGTGCCCTGGAGGTATCCGATGGCGATCGAGCGCAGCACGTGGCGCAAGTCGCGCCCGCTGGCGTCGACCGGCAGGTCGTAGACCGTGTCTCCGGCGGACGCGGCGAGCTCCTCGCAGACGATCGCGTACCACAGCGGCGCGTCGACGGTGTCGCGATTCGAGGCGTCGTCGCCATTGAGCATGTTCGGCAGCGTGCCGCGGTCCTCGAAGCGGCCGAAGGTGCCGAGGATGCGCGCGACGTCGTCGGCCATGCCTACCGAGAGCAACCCGCGCGCGGCGATCAGCGTGTCGCGACCCCAATCGAGGAACCAGGGATAGCCGGCGATGACCGTGCGTCCGCCATCGCGGCGGACGACATAGGCCTGCGAGGCGAGCGCGAGATCCAGGCCAAACACGTCGTCGGTGGGGAATTTCGCGCGCTCGATCGCCGCGATGTTGCGGCGCGTGCGCGCGCTCGAGAACTCATCGATCGTTTCCTGGTCGGGGTCGGTGCGATCGGCGCAGGCGACCAGCGTCACCGCCGCGCCGCGGCCGAGCGGCAGCTCGAACCAGCCCGGGCTGTACGCGTCCCCGGAGGCCGGCAGCCCGCGGCTGCCTTCGATGGGATGCGGGATTCCCTCGGTCCATTCGCCTTCATGGCTGTAGCGGCCGCGATCGGCCCAAACCCGCAGGGAGCGGTCGGCGGCCGGGGAGAACACGAACCCGGCGCGGTCGGCGAGCCCCGCCGTATGCTCGGCGAAATGGCTTTCGCTGCCCGGATTGCGCCGCGTCTCGGCATGGAACGAGCGATCCTCGATGTCCACGCGCACCACCAGGCGCACATCGCAATGGTCCGGCAGATCCGTGCCCCACAGCGGCGCGTCCAATCCACGCGAGAAGCGCAGCACCGTGGCGTTGCGGCCTTCGAGCATGTCGACCTCGAGCCGGATCTGCACAGTCTGGCCATCGCCAGCGGCGGCGACGAACGTCCACGAGGCCGGCGGGCCGTCTTCGAACGACGCGAGGTTGTCCCCATCGAGCGGGGTGATGAAGCCGTCAGCGTTCACCCACACCCGTACCCGCTTGGCGAGCACGTGGCGGTCGCTTGGTGCGCTCGGGTGCAGATTGGCGCCGAGCAGGCAATCGTATTTCGAAGTGATCGTGCCGAGATCCACGGCGAGGCGCGCCATGCCGCCGATACCGTTGGTCAAGAGCGCCATGCCGCTCTGCGGCCGCGTGGCGATCGGTTGCGGGCGCTCGGCCAGGAAACGGATCGCGCCGGTGACTTGGCGGCCTTCGTCGGTGAAGCGCTCGAGCATGAGCTCTGCGTCGCCGGCATCTTCAGCCGCCGGGAAGCAGGCGATGTGGCCTTCGTCGACCAGCAGCGAGCGGGCGTGACGCCGCGCGCCGCCGGCGATGCGCAGGGTGGCGCTGAACGGCACCTTGTCGCGGACCAGCAGCCAGTGCTCGGGCGGGACCAGCAGCACGCGATTGAGATCCGATAGGCCCCAGCGCGCGACCCGCGGCAGTTCCTGGCGTTCGCACGCCTGCTGCAGCGCCTCGAGCAGGCCCATGCGCGCGAGGCGCAGGTCGAGGTGCTGGATCGCGGAGAGGAAGCGCACCGGATCCGCCTTCACCCAGGTCGCCAGGGTGCGCCAATCGCACGGTCCGAGGTGTTCCTCGGGCTCGGCTTCGCGCAGCATCGCATAGGCCCACGCGGCTTGCGCCCGCGTCCAGCGGTAGGCTTCGCCAGACAGCCCACGCGGCTCGGCCTGGGCCGACAGGCAGTACACCGAGGCCGCCGGCAGGGTGAACGAGAGCTGGGCCTCGCCGCGCGCGATCGCGGGCAGCTTCTGCCCGAGCAGATCGATGGTCGGTTCGCCCAGGCGCCGGTAGGCATCGAGGGAGATGGTCGCCGAACCGGCCACCGCCGGATCGGTGTTGGCGAGCACCAGCACCTGGTCGAGGCCATCAGCCGAGGCGCGCGCGAGCGCCAGCACCTGCGCGTCGCTGGCACTGAGGCGCTCGAGCACCGCGCCATCGACGAAGCAGGGGTGGTCGGAGACCAGGCGGGTGACCTGACTGAGCTCGTCGACGATGTTGTCGGTGGCGCCCCAATTCAGGCCGCGGTTCTGGTGCACCTCGAGCTTCTCGTTCGCCAGCCATTCGACGCCGCAGGTGAAGCCGAACGCGCCGCTCTGGCAGGTCAGCGCCGCGAGGCGGTTGCGCATCAGCGACCAGGCGCGGCCCTTCTTGGCCAGGCGGTCGTTGTCGTGGGTCTCGCTGTAGTGCACCAGCACGCCGAGCCGGCGGCCCTGGGTGATGCAGTGGTCGATGTACGATGAGACCTCGGGCCCGGTGTAGTTCTGGAACAGCTCTGAATACGCCCATTGCATGCCGCCCGCGGTGAGCAGCGATGCGGTACTCTCCCACGCGCCGCCAAGGCCCTCGAGCAGGAACACGGTATCGGGGAACTCTTGGCGAACGCGTGAGGTGACGTACTGCCATGCCGGCAGCGGCACCATGTAACCCGCGTCGCAACGGAAGCCATCGACGCCGCGTCGGCACCAGGTCAGGAACGACTCGGCGAATTCCTCCCACAGGGCCGGGAAGCGGTTGTCGAGTTCGACCAGATCCTCCCAGGTGTTGCCCCAGGCTCCCGGACTGTGGAACGTCCCGTCCGGGCCGCGCTTGAACCATTCAGGGTGCTCGTTCTGCAGCCAGGAGCCCCAGCCGGTGTGGTTCACCACCACGTCGAGGAATACGCGCGCGCCCCGCAGGTGCGCGGCAAAGGTGACCTCGCGGAATTGGTCGACCACGGTGGTGCGCTTGTCGAAGACTGCGAGCGCTGGGTCGATGGCGGTGAGATCCTGGCAGGCGTACGGGCTGCCGAAGCGACCGAAGCGCGCGTAGGTGGTCGGCGTCGCGCAGAGAGGCAGCAGGTGGATGATGCGGCAGCCAAGCGTCGAGACGATGTGCGGCATCTGGAGCGCGAGGTCGCGCAGCTTGCCCGAGGGCGGTATCACGGTGTAGCCGTGCTTGTCGAGCACCGCGAGCTGATCGTCGAGCGGCGCGAAGCGCGTGCCGCGGGCATTCTTGGCGTCGCCGAACATGCGCACGAAGGCGCAGTAGATGGTGTTCGCGGTGCGGTAGCAATCTGGGTGGACGCTGATGCCGATGTCGTCGCCATCCGCCCAGTGCTGCTTGCCGTCCGGGTCGACGGCGTACGGCTTGGCGCGGAACCAGCCGACCTCGGTGAGGGGCAGGTCGAGCACCCACGACGAACCCTGGCGGATGAGCGGGATGTCGCGCCACGACGATCCGGCGAAAGTGTGCGCGCCCCCGAGCGTGGCGATGATCTCGTTCCGCGCCGCCTGGGCGCGCCCGATATTGGTGCGCAGCAGGGCCTTCCAGCCATCCCCCGATCCGTCGAGGCCATCGAGCGTCAGCGAGAAGCGCACGCGGTCGCCGACGTAGCGCAGCATGCGTTCGCCGGCCGCGGGAGTCATTGACGGTCTGGGCATGGAAGCTCCGCGAGGATGCTAGGCCTAGTCGCAGCCACGCCAAATGGTTCACCGGGCAGCCTATGCGGCCTTTCCATCGGACGTGCGGCGTGCGAGGCGCGGATGACGGACGTGCGGGGTGCGGGGGACATCGAGAATATCCCCCGTATGGTCCGGCCGTGCTCGCGGCACTCTTCGCCACACGCCACACGCCACACGCCGCTCGCCGCAGGCCGCACATCCCCGTCTCGCATGTTCTGCCAATTGCGTCCGTGAAGCGCTCGCCACAACCATCCCATGCTGCATGAACTGATGGTTCCGAACGAGGCCGCTGGCCAACGCCTGGACGTGTGGTTGGAGTCCAGGCTCGAGGGATGCACGCGCAGCCTGATCTCGCGGCTGATCAAGGACGGCCACTGCTCGGTGTCTCCCGGCGACGTCAAGGCGGGGCGGTTCCTCAAGGGTGGCGAGTCGGTGGTCCTCGAAGTGCCCGATGTCGAACCCATGGACGCGGTGGCCGAGGACATCCCGCTGACCATCCTCCATGAGGACGAGCACCTGCTGATCGTCGACAAGCCCGCCGGCATGGTCGTGCATCCGGCGATCGGCAACATCCGCGGCACCATGGTCAACGCCCTGCTCGGCCGCTACGGCACGCATCCGATGGGCGGCGAAGCCTGGCGCCCTGGCATCGTCCACCGCCTCGATGCCGACACCAGCGGGCTGATCTGCGTGGCGCGCACGCCCGAGGCGCTGACTTTCCTCCAGGCGGCCTTCAAGGCGCGCGATGTGGCCAAGCGCTACCTCGCCCTGGTTGCGGGCATGCCGCGCGCGGACTTCCTCGAGAACAGCAAGTGGATCGGCAAGCACCGTCGCGATTTCCGCAAGCGCGCTCCATTCGCGGCCGAGACCGAAGGCGCCAAGGAGGCCTACACCAGCTTCGTCGTGCTCGAGCGCAAGGATGGATACTCGGCGCTCGAGGCACGACCACGCACCGGACGCACCCACCAGATCCGCGTGCATCTCGCCGACCTCGGCCACCCGGTGCTGGCCGATGGCATCTACGGACGCGCCGCGCAGTGGCCGCTCAACGCCAAGCCGAACGATCCCTCGGCGCTGCGTCGCCACGCCCTGCACGCCTGGACGCTCGACATCCCCCACCCGGCCGGAGGCCGTCTGGCGATGCAGGCTCCGATCCCTGCGGATCTCGCAGCCTGGATCACACCGGGCATCGCGCCCCGTCCGAGATAGGCGAGTCCCGCCCCGTCGACTCGGCAGGAACGCTCAGGGAGCGGTGCCGCCCGCCGTTGCGGGCAGGGTGCCCGAGAGCTCCTGCATCTGCTCCTTCACCTGCCTCTTCACCTGCCGATAGAACCCGAGCGTCTCGACATACCCGGTGTCGGAAGCGTCGAGCGCCACCGCGCGCTCCTCGGTCGCGATGGCGCGGTCGATGAGCCCGAGATCATAGAGCACGCGCGCTTGGGTATCGACGCACGAGGCGTTGGCAGGATCGGCAGCTACCGCGCGCTGGGCGAAGGCCCAGGCGAGATCGAGGTTGCGGTTCGCGAGGTTTTCGTCCGTGGCCAGCTTCCACGCATAGGCGTTCGCGCGGTCAGCGGTCATGCGCTCGACCGGCATCGTGGCGAAGGTGGCGCGCATCAAGGCGCGGTCGCGGGTGTGCTCCGAGATGCGCATGCGTACCTGGATGGCCTTGTCGTCGAAGGGGTCGAGCGCGAGGATCTCGACGGTCTCGGCGATGAGTTCGGGGGTGGCCGCGTCGTAGGTCTCCTCGGTCATGCGCTGCATCCGCTCGTCGAGGGCCTTCTCGAGCACGGCGATGCGCTTGGCCTTGGCCGCGTCGAAGGTGCCGTCCTCGACCTGGTCGAGAACCGGGTCGAGCGCCATGGGGTGCCCCGCCCATAGCACCGTGCCGGCGGCGTCCACCAGGTAGGCGCGTGGAGGACCCTCGACGTCCTCCATGTAGGTGTTCCAGGTGGCGTCGGTGACGATGCCAACGTGGTAGACCATCTCGGCGCCCTTCTTCTCCACGAACGACTTCACCGTCTCGGCATCCTCGCTGGTCAGGCCCGCGAAGGCGATACCGGGATGCTTCGCCTGGAGTTCGGTGAGGTGAGGGATGCTCTGCCGGCAGGGAGCGCACCAGGTCGCCCACATCTCGACCACGGTCATTCCCTTGGCCTTTGTGCCCGCATCGCCGAGATCGATCGGCCCGCCCTTCACCCATTCCACGTCGCCAAGCGCCGGCGCGGTTCGGCCGACGTCCAGTGCGGATGCGCGCGAGACGAGGGCGAGTACGAGGAGAGCGAGCTGGAGGGAAGTGCGCATGGAAGGCCTTTCGGGGAAGGCCAAAGATCACTACCTAGACCTGCGAGTACATAGTGGGGAGGCCGAAGGCCGTAGGGGCGGTGCCCCTTGATGCCGTTGCGCCGTGGCTGGCGTCGCGACACTCGTCTCCATGCGCTGCATCCTCGGCATCGGCAATCCTGGCGCGACGTACGACGGCACGCGGCACAACCTCGGCTTCGCGGTGGTGGACGAACTCGCCCGGCGCCACGCCAGTGGCGCGTGGAGCCGGAAGTGGAGTTCGCTGGTCAGCGAATGGCGGATGCCGCCGGAGATGGCGCCGGTCGGCGGCGACGACAAGGCGCTGCTGGTGAAGCCACAGACCTTCGTGAACGTCAGTGGCGACGCCGCGCAGGCGATCCTGGCGTTCTTCAAGGCGCCGGTGAGCGACCTGCTGGTGGTGGTCGACGATCTGAATCTCGCGCTCGGTCACCTGCGGCTGCGCGCAGACGGCAGTGCCGGCGGCCACAATGGACTGCGCGACATCGAGGCCAAGATCGGCAACCACTATCCACGCCTGCGCCTGGGCATGGGCCCGCTGCCGCCGGGCGGCGAGCAGGTGGCGTTCGTTCTCGGTGGCTTCAGCCCCGGCGAGCGTCGCGAGGCCGATGCGATGGTCGCGAAGGCCGCGGACTGCGCCGAGGCCTGGCTGCGCGAGGGGGTGGTGGTGGCGTGCCGGTATAATGGCCCCTTGGTGCGACCCGAGCCGGCGCCGCAAAAGCCACCCCGCCCGGCTGCTCCCAACGTTCTGAATGCTCCGCCTGCTCCCACACCCCCGCCGGGTCCTGGTGAGAGGCCCTAGCGGCGCTGCCGCCTCATGAATTCCGATGGCGTCATCCCGGTGATGCCGGTGAAGACCTTCGAGAGGTGGAACGCGGAACTGAATCCGAGCAGCCGCGCCACCGACTTCACCGTCGCGTCGGGTCGTGCGAGCAGGCGCCGCGCTTCGCGCACCCGCACCCAGCGTACGCGCTCCATCACGGTCTCGCCGGTCTCGGCCTTGAAGGAATGCGCGAGCGAGGATACCGACACGTGCAGGCGCTCGGCGAGTTCCTCGAGCGTCGGCGGCCGCGACAGCCGGCGCATCACCTCGTGCTCGACCTGGAGCCGCAGGAGATCTCCGCGCCCCGGAGTCGATCCGGGCGGGCGCACCGGCCAGGGATCGTCGGGCGTGCCGCGATGTCCCCGCATCGAGGCGGCGAGGATTTCGCCAAAGATGGCCAACGCGTGCCCGCGCACGATCACCTCCGAGCCGGGCTCCTGGTGCTGCGCCAACTCCGCCATGGCGCTGACATGCCGACCGATCCGCTCATCGGGATCGAGCAGCACGGTGAAGGGTCGCGCTGCCAGTGGCGGCCACGGCTTGGTGAAATCCCAGAAGAACCATAGCGAGTCGTAGGTCGGCCCGATGTCCGCCTGGTCGCTGTGCCAGTACGCGACCCGCGGCGCGTAGATGTGCCAGGTGTGGCTCGCGCGGGCGAAGGTCGGCCCTTCGCGCCCATCCACGGCGACCCTGCCGGCGCTGCCGGGATATCCGAACCAATCCATGACCCACGACGTCCAGGCATGGGGACCATGCCAGTGCCCGATCGCGAACGAGGGCACGGCCTTGCGGTCGTTGATGAGGCCGACGACAAAATCAGGGTCGTGCACGATTATGTATGCTTACAGCAGGATTCTGCCAGACACACGGCATAATCGCAGTCATGATCACCGACAGCCTGCAGGAAACGTCGTCCACCTCGACGCTCATCTCTCAGAACGACACCCCTCGCGAGATGACCGCCGAGGAGCGCTACCTGTTCGACCTCAACGGCTACCTGGTCGTCCCCGGCGCGCTCGACGCCGGGCAGTTGTCGGCGCTCAACGGGATCCTCGATCAGCGTATCGCCGACGAGGTCGATCCCGAGGCGTCGCAGCACCGCTTCATGGGGGAATCCAGCCTGCTCGGCTGGGGCCGGCCGTACCGCGAGCTGCTGGACAACCCGCGGGTGTTTCCGCACGTGAGGGAACTCGTCGGCCCAGACCCACGCCTCGATCACGATTACGCCGACATCATCCGCAGCGGCACCAGCCCGATCGGCGCCACGCTGCATGGCGGCGCCGCGCCATTCGACGAGTGCTTCTTCTATGCGCACAAGGACGGGCGCATCCGCTGCGGGCTGATCGTCGTCGCCTACAACCTGCACGACGTTGACCCCGGCGACGGCGGCTTCGGCGCGGTGCCGGGCAGCCATAAGGCCAACTTCCCCTTCCCGAGGCAGTGGCTGGATCTGGAGCGGCGCCATCCGTGCGTCACGCCAGTGACCGGCAAGGCCGGTACGGCGATCATCTTCAGCGAGGCGATGACCCATGGCGCGCTGCCGTGGCGCGCCCGGCACGAGCGGCGCACGGTTTTCTACAAATACAGTCCACGGTCGATTTCGTGGTCGGCGCGGTACTACGACGCGGACCGGTATCCGGACCTGACCCCGGCGCAGCGCGCTCTGCTCGAGGCGCCCAACGCGCGCTACGACCATCGTCCCCGGCAGGCCACCCCGCGGATGCTCTGACCCGATCGCCCGGCGTTCAGGGTTCGTCGTACTTGCGCGATGAGCCCTTGAAGCCGTCGACCGGATACTTCCGCCGCGCCTTCTCGAGCTTGCGCGCGAAGGCAGTGGTCAGGTCGACGCCGCTGCGATCGGCCAGGCGCACCAGCAGGGTCAGCACATCGGCGAGCTCATCCGCCCAGTCCTCGGCCTTGTCCGCCGGAATCGCTGGCGAGGCATCGCCCTGCCAACGCAGGATCTCGGCGGCCTCGCCAACCTCGCCGACCAGGGCGAGCAGGAGGTTGCGCGGCGAATGGAACTGCTCCCAGTCGCGTTCGTCGGCGAAGGCGGCGACCTCGCGGCGGATGTCTTCGAGGCTGCGGTCGGTGAAAGTCATGGCCAAAGAGTGCCACGAATTGAGCCGCTGCCAGCTTCGAACGGATATGAGCAAATCGGCTGCCCTACGGCCGTACTTGAAATAACATACGTTCATCATCAGGGGAAGCATGGTCATCGACCTCTCGTCACTGAACGCAGTCAAAAAATGGGATGCAGAGCGAGGGTACGCCGTAATTGACGAGCGTGCGGATCCTGACCCCAGCCTGAAGGTTGAAACGAGGAGCTATCTTCACGATTTCTATGCGACTCAGCACGATGGACTGACGTTTTCCTGGTCCGATGGCAACAGTGACAATTACGGAAGTTTTTCGATCATGGGATACGAGCAATCCTCGAAGGCGAAGATCGAATCCATCGACGAAATTGCGAATTGGTTGCGTGACGAAGGGGGTGACCCCATGGCCTATTTTCGCAGTTGCGGTCGAAAAGTCGGACTTGATCTCATATCGCAATATCGGCATTGGTGGCCGATCATGGAGGAAGGGAACGGCGATTATCTTTGTGTAAACGAACGGGACGGATCGATCGTGTGGTTTCAGCACGATCGATTCGACGGAGCGAAGGATCCATTGAAGCATGTTGTGTTGGCCTCCAGCCTGCAGGAATTGCTGCGGAGGTGGTCAGGAAGAATGTTCGTCCCTCCCAAGTCCCTCTGGTGGGGAAGTTTCAGGAACAGGCCCAACGGCATGGTGACTTGGGTCGCGGAGGACTTTCCCCTTCCGCCATGAGCCAACCTAGCCAAGCAGCGGATGTCGTCAGTTTAGACAGCCACTCGGTTTCTCACTGCCAATGGCTTAACTCAGCGGAACTGCTCCCAGTCGCGTTCGTCGGCGAAGGCGGCGACCTCCTTGCGGATGTCTTCCAGGCTGCGATCGGCGAAGGGCATGATCATTCCCCGGGTGCATGGGGACTCTGCTCACGTGCATCGCCATGCACGTGGAAAGCGCGGTGTTCAGCGCGGATCGAGGGCGAAGGATGCATGGCCCATACGCGACGGCCATGGCAAGGTCCTCCGGACCGGATGGCGATCGCAGCCGAGGGCTGTCGCATCGAGATCCTCCGCTACGAGGTGGCGTGGACGCGCTCAGCGCACCGCCGACGGAGGCCTGCCATGGCGGCGCTTGAAGGCGCGCGAGAAATGGAACTGGTCGGCGAAGCCGAGGCGTTCAGCCGCCTCCTTCACCGTCATGCCCGTCATCTCGATCAGCAGCCGGGCCTGATCGAGGCGATGATTGCGAGCGGCGCGCGCCGGCGAGACGCCGAGCGTCGCGCGGCAGCACCTAGTGAACGACGACGGGCTCATGCCCACCGCCGCCGCCATCGCCGGGACCGGCAGCACGACATCGAGACGTTCGTCGAACAGCCGCTGCAGCCGGCCCACGAAGGTGTCCTCGTCTGAACGTTCGCGGAACGGCTTCGCCAGGACCTCGCGCGGCAGCGCGCGCGCCAGGCGCCAGAAGAATTCCGCCAGCAGGGCGTCGCGGATGCCTCCGGCCGCTAGAGTGTCCTCGCCGGCCTCGGCGCGCAGTCGCTCGAGCACGGCCAGGGCGGCCGCATCGAGGCGCGCGACCTGGGCCGACTGCGGCGCATCCCGGTTGATCAGCGCCACGCTGGCGCCCCGACCCCCGCCGGAGAGTCGGAAGCCGATGCCGGTATAGCGCACCAGGCCGTCGAGGCGGTCCTCGTGCCAGTCGCCCGGCTTGACCAGCAGCGCCCGGCCAGGATCCAGCGCGATGGTCTCGCCATTGAGCTCGCACCGATAGACGCCGACGTTCACCACGATCGCCTCGTAGTGATCGTGGCGGTGGCGCGGGTAGCGGTACGAGCCGTCGATCGCGACGTCGACGAGGTGGGTCAGGCTCGCCGTGAGTGGCAGCCTGCGCTCGCGCGCGAGCGCGAGCGCGTCGATGCGGATCGGGGACAGGGCGGGCACCAGCGTAGTGTGCGCGCGGGCAGGTGCGCTCCAGCGGATACGGACGCCAGCCCATGCCGCCACCAACAGGTGGGCAAACGAAACGGGCGGCGGGATGTCCCGCCGCCCGTCGCGAACTCGCCGTGGCGCTCGGCTACTTCTTCGCTGCCTTGCCACCGGCCGCATCGCCGATGCCGAGGATGCGCTGGAGCTGCGCCTTGTCGGGTTTCGATCCGGCGAAGTCGTCGAACGCCTTCTTAGCCGGGGTGATCAGGTGCTTGGCGATGAACGGCGCGCCCTCGCGCGCGCCCTGCTCGGGATCCTTGAAGCAGCATTCCCACTCGATGGTGGCCCAGCCCTGGTAATTGTACTTGGTGAGCAGGGTGAAGATGCGCGAGAAGTCGACCTGGCCATCGCCAGTCGAGCGGAAGCGGCCCGCGCGGTCCTTCCAGTTCTGATAGCCGCCGTACACGCCGGTGCGGCCGTTCGGGCGGAACTCGGCGTCCTTGACGTGGAAGCACTTGATGCGGTCGTGGTAGAGGTCGATGTACTCGCAGTAATCCAGCTGCTGCAGCACGAAGTGGCTGGGATCGTAGAGGATGCAAGCGCGCGCGTGGTTCTTCACATGCTTGAGCATGAGCTCGAATGTGGCGCCATCGTGGACGTCCTCGCCGGGATGGACTTCCCAGGCGACATCGACGCCGTTCTTGTCCGCTTCATCGAGGATCGGCAGCCAGCGGCGGGCGAGCTCGGCGAAGCCTTCGTCCACCAGGCCGGCTGGACGCTGCGGCCACGGATACATGGTGTGCCAGAGGAACGCGCCGGTGAAGCTGGGCATGGCGTTCAGGCCGAGGTTCTTCGAGGCGCGCAGCGCGAGCTTCAGTTGCTCGACCGCCCAGGCGGTGCGCGCGGCGGGCTTGCCATGAACTTCCTTTGGCGCGAAGCCGTCGAACTGCTCGTCGTACGCCGGGTGCACGGCCACCAGCTGGCCCTGCAGATGGGTGGCGAGCTCGCTGACCTCCAGGCCGTGCTTCTTCGCGGTGCCCTTGAAGTCGTCGCAGTAGGCCTTGCTCTCGGCGGCCTTCTTCAGGTCGATGCAGCGCGCATCCCAGCTCGGGATCTGCACGCCCTTGTAGCCGAGCGAGCCGGCCCACTTGCAGATCGAGTCGAAGGAGTTGAAGGGAGCCTGGTCGCCCATGAATTGGGCGAGGAAGATGCCGGGACCTTTGATCATGATATGGACCTCAGTGTACGGTTGATGGGTGTGATGTCGGGGTGGATCGAGCGCTGGCTCTCTCGTTTCCAGCTGTCCACCGACAACCGGAAAACCATGACGCGGAAACCGCCGGCGATCAGCCGGCGATTCCCGCGCTCTTGGCCTGGACGCGCAGCGGCTCGGCCGCCTTGGCGAATTTCTGCGAGCGCGGCACCGTGATCCACTTGCCGGCCTTCGCGGATTCGAGCGAGGCGTCGAGCACTTCCTGATTGGCGACGCCGTCGGCGAAATCGGGGCGGAACGGCTTGCCGGTCTTCAGCGCGACCAGGAAATCGTAGAGGTGGTTGGTGAAGGTGTGCTCGTAGCCGATGATGTGGCCATCGGGCCAGTAGCTGCCGGCGTAGGGATGGGCGCCGCCATTCATGCACATGATGGTGCGGAAGCCCTGCGCGCGCGGCTCATCCTCGAAGCTGAAGTATTCGAGCTCGTTCATGCGCTCGAAGTTCCACACGATCGAGCCCTTGGTGCCGTTGACCTCGATGCGGTTGTAGTTCTTGCGCCCAGCCGCGGCACGGGTCGCCTCGAAGCTGGCGACCGCGCCTTTCGAGAGCTTAGCCAGGAACAGGAATGCGTCGTCGACGTCGACAGTGATCATGCCGCCCTTGCCGGCCTTATTGGTGCGGTGCTTGCCGCCATCGCTGGCGGCCTTGCGCTTCTTGATGAAGGTCTGCTCCATGGCCACGACCTCGTCGAATTCGAGGCCGGTGAGGAAACGCGTCATGTCGATCAGATGCGCGTTGAGATCGCCATGCGCGCCCGAGCCGCAGGTCTTCGCGGTCATGCGCCAGGTCGCCGGGCAGGATGCGTCGGTGAGCCAGTCCTGCAGGTAGACCGCGCGCACGTGGCGGATCTCGCCGAGCTTGCCGTCGCGGATCAGCGCCGCGGCGGTCGAGGCGGAGGGGGTGCGGCGGTAGTTGTGCCACAGGCCGGTGCGCGCCGGCTTGCCGTCGGGCCGCTTGGCCTTCGCGGCCACCTGGGCCATCTCCACCGCCTGGGCGACGTTCATCGCCAGCGGCTTCTCGCAGAGCACGTGCTTGCCGGCCTTGAGCGCGGCGATCGAGAGATCGTGGTGGCTGTCATTCGGCGTGCCGATGTCGACGAGGTGGATGTCCTCGCGGCCGAGGATGATGTTCAAGTCGGTCGCAGTCTCTTCCCAGCCCCAGGTGCGCGCGGCCTCTTCCAACGGACCTTGCGAACGCCCGATCAGCACCTTGCGGCGCACGTCGTACGGGCAGTCCGCGAAGAAGCGGTTCACCTGCTGGTAGGCGTTGGAATGGGTCCGGCCCATGAAGGAATATCCGACCAGGGCGACGTTGAGGATGGGCTTGGCGGGCATGGGTTCTCCGAAGGAATGTCCGTGGAAAAGGCCGTCCAGGGGACGGTGCGAAAAGGACAGATGTCTTTCCCTGAAAGCGCTTCCAGGCAATGCTTTTCTCGCCCTGCTGCCGCCCGCGCCTGCGCGCGGCGTTCGCTGCTGCCCGGCCGGAGCCGGATCGGACTCAAGGCTTCCCACGCACAGCGTGGAGGCGCGGCCGAAGGCCGCGCGGCGGCGCAGCCGCCAGAAGCCGCCGCAGCACGAGCGCGCAGCGGCGCGCCGATAACAGTGTATCGAAGCACCAAGGGGGGGGGTGAGCCGTAGCGCTCCGCGTAGGCGAACGGAGCGGGGGGATCGTCCCCGATCCCCCCGCCTAGAAGGCTTCCCGCCGCGCAGCGGCGCCGGGCGCAGCCCGGGTGGCGGCGCAGCCGGCACAGGAAGCCTGCCGGTCGCGCGCACGCAGCGCGCGACTCGCGCACGTCTCAGTGCGCGAGCTCGCCGGCGTTGTCAGTCCACCATTTGAAGCCCCGCTCGACCGCTTCCTTGCGTGCGAGCTCGTTGGCGCGCCAGTCGAAGCCGAAATCCTGTTTCGAGAGCAGCTGCAAGCAGCGGTTGATGTGGCCGCCGGCGATGTTGCCTTCCATGGCCATCAGCAGGTAGGGGATGGCGGGCGTGTAGTTCAGCTTCACCAGCGCCTCTGCGGCGTAACGGCGCACGCCGGGGTCGGAGTCACCGAGGGCGTCTTGGAGATTGGGCCCCTGCAGGCGGTCGCCCATCTTGCCGAGACCGATCGCGCACATGCGGCGGATCACCGCGCGCGAATCGTGGGCGAGCGCGAACGCGAGGGTCTCGGCGGCGGGCTGGTGGGCGAGGGTACCGAGGTTGGTCAGCGCGCTGCCGTTGAGCGTGGGTTCCGGATCCTTGACCTTGGGCACGTAGTCGGCCGCCTGGCTCGCCTTGAGCTGATCCATGGCGTTGAGCGCTGCGATGCGCACCTCGGGATCGTTGTCGTTGGCGAGCAGGTTGCGCAGGCCAGGCGAGGCGGCGATGTTGCCGAGATGGCCGAGCGCTGCGGCAGCGGCCACGATCTCGGGCGTCGACTTGGTCGATTCGATGAACGGCAGCAGCAGCGGCACGCAATCCGGATCGTCGAGACGGCCGAGGGTGCCGATGGCGAGCAGGCGATCGTCGAGCGAATCCGACTGCAGGCGGGTGGACAGTTCGACGAGGTGGCGCTGGTAGAGGTCGTCGGCGCCGCGGGCGGCGGCCAGGATCTTGGCTTCGTCGAGGTCTTCGGCGACGGCGACCGCTGGGGAGAGTCCGCAGCACAGCGCGAGGCATCCCAGACACAGGGCGAGGCCGGCGGGACGGGCGACGGTGATCAGGCGCATCCGCGCACGCTACCAGCGCAGGCAATGGCCCCAAGTAGCGTGGGCGCCGAGGGTAGGGGGTGTGTGAGGTAGGTCGCCCGGGCTGATCGGGCGCAGGCGTCGGAGCGCTTTCGCCATTCCTCCACGCCCCTCCACGCCTATCCTCCGCCGCCCATGGACGCAGCCCCTGTATCCGTCGATTCCTCCGCCGCCTCCGCCGGTCCGGACACGCTGGTTCCAGGCGTCCCCCAGGCCGTGGCCATGCCCGAGCTGATCGGAGTGGGTTCACCCCTGGTCGACCTGGTGGTGACGGTGAACGAGAAGTTCCTGGCCAAGCACGTCGAGGGCGTGAAGGGTGGCATGCAGCTGGTCGATGCGAGCGTGATCGCGGGGATCATCGAGCGCGGCGACATCACTCCGGTGATGGCGGCTGGCGGAGCTGCCTCGAATACCACCGTAGGCGCAGCCAATCTCGGCATCCGCAGCGCCTTCATCGGCTCGTGCGGTGGCGATGACTATGCCGAGTTCTACCGTGGCGCGCTCAAGGCCCAGGGCTGCGAGCCGCGCCTGATCGATCATCCCGAGCTACCCACCGGCCGCGTGCTCAGCCTGGTGACCCCCGATGCCGAGCGCACCATGCGCACCTGCCTGGGCGCGGCCGCGGCGCTCGACCCGGCGTTCTTCACGCCGAAGACCTTCGCCGGCGCGAAGCTGGTGATGCTCGAGGGCTACACCCTGTTCAACCAGACGCTGACTCGCGCGGTGGCGCGCGCGGCCAAGGAGGCCGGCTGCGAGCTCGCGCTCGATCTCGCCTCGTTCGAGGTGATCCAGGCGAATCGCGCGGTGATCGCCGAGCTCCTCGACGGCTTCGTCGATCTGGTGTTCGCCAACCAGGACGAAGCGAAGGTGTGGAATCCCGCCGGAGCCGAGGCCGCCCTGGCCGAGTTCGCCAGCCGCGTCCCGGTGGCGGTGGTCAAGCTCGGCAAGGACGGTGCGCTGATGGCGCGGGGCTCCGAGCGCGTGCACGTCGCCGCCGAGATGGTCGAGGCCATCGACACCACCGGGGCCGGCGATTGCTGGGCCGCAGGATTCCTGGCGGGCCATCTGCGTGGGCTGCCGCTGATCGAATGCGGGAAGATCGGCGCGCTCGCCGGCGCGGCAGTGGTCCAGGTCAAGGGCGCGCAAGTGCCGCGCGAAGGCTGGCTGGGCGTGAAGGGCTACCTGGACGCGTGGGCATGAGCGACGCACCGAATCGGCCCGACCATCCGCTCGGCAAGGGCCAGCCGCGGCACGCCGTGAAGCATCCGCTCAAGCACCAGCAGAAGCAGGCGCTCAAGCAGGCGCTCAAGCTGACGACAGGACCGGCGCAGGAAGCAGGCGACGCGGCGACCGCGAGCGATCCAGCCAAGTCGCCGACGCCCCAGGTCGCCGGCGACGGCCGGCCCTACATCACGCTCGCCCAGTTCCTCAAGAAGATCCAAGCGGCGGGCAGCGGCGGTGAAGCGAAGGCGATGGCACGTTCAGGCATCGCCAAGGTCAATGGCGAGGCCGAGGCTCGTCCCGGACGAAAGCTTTTCGCCGGCGATCGTGTCACGGTGGCGGGGACGGAGCACCGCGTCGATCTCGCCGCGCCCTAGTCCTCGTTCTCAGCAACGCCTACCCAACCCGCATGCAACGTTCGGTCTCCGAGCGTCCTCCGAGCGCAGATTTCTGCGGATTTGGCGATGCTCGTCGCTAGACTGCCGGCTCCTACCGGGCCCGGAGACCGACGCATGCGAACCGCATCTGCCATGTGTGCCGTGTCTGCCATGGATGCCATCGCCGCCGATGAGGCCTCATCAGAAGCCGGTGGACAGGCGGCCAACGACACCGCGCGCAGTCGCCAAGCAGGAGCCCGCGCGATCGAGGGCTTCCTGGCCATGGCGCGGGCCTTCACGCCAGCTGCCATGCAGCCGCTCGGCGAGCGGCGTCGCGCGGTGGATCTGGTGGTGCTCTCCGACGTCCATCTCGGCACCCGATCCTGCAAGGCCGAATCCCTGGTCCGCTACCTCGACGGCATCAGTCCCAGCGAACTGGTGCTCAACGGCGACATCCTCGACCTGCGCGAGATCCACAAGGGCTATTGGCCAGAATCCCATGGCGAAGTGGTACGTCGGATCCTGGCATTCGCCGACGCGGGCGTGCCGGTCTATTACGTCACTGGCAACCACGACGAGGTGCTACGGCCGTTCTCGCTGTACCGCTCCGGCAATCTGCACCTGGTCGACGCGCTCGAGCGCACCCTCGCCGGCAAGCGCACCTGGATCGTGCACGGCGACGCTATCGAGGAGACCATGAAGACGCCGCGGCTGCTGCGTTCGATCGGCTGCGTGGTGTACCATGCGCTGCGCGGCATCGATCGCCGAGCCACCGAGATCGGGCGTGGCATCGGCGCCAGGCCGCCGTCGCTGGTGCGTTTCGTCAAGCGTTTCAAGAAAGCGCTCGCGCACATCGCGCGCTACGAGGACACCTGCGCGCGCATCGCCGCCGAGCGTGGATTCGACACCATCGTCACTGGCCACATCCACTTCCCGAACCACCGTACCATCCGCCCCGACCCCCATGGCGCCGCCAGCGTGCAGTACCTGAATTCCGGCGATTGGGTCGACAGCATGTCGTCGCTCGAATGGCACCAGGGCGAATGGAGCGTGGTGCGCGCGGCGGCCGCCGAGACGCGCTCGGCGCGGCGCGAGCAGGCCGACGGCGCATGCGCCGAACCGGCCGTGGACGAGGCCGCCGTCGGAGTCTAGGATCGCGCATGGCCGATCCGAGCACGCCGTGCGCCGACCAGCCCGGCATCACCGTGCCGGTGATCGACAGATCGCGCTGCGAAGCCAAGGCCGATTGCGTGCGCGTCTGTCCGTACCAGGTCTTCGATGTGCGCGCGCTCTCCACCCCGGAGAAGGACGGCATGGGTTTCCTCGCGCGGGTGAAGCTGTTCGCGCACGGCGGCAAGCAGGCGGTGGCGGCCCGCGCGGACGCCTGCCACGCGTGCGGACTATGTGTCCAGGCATGTCCCGAGGGGGCGATCACGCTGGTGGCTAGGTGAAGTATCTGGTGTGTGGTGTTTTGGGAAGAAACCGCACCGCCCTCACACCACCTCGAACACGAAGCCCTTCAGGTATTCCGTCTCTGGGATAGCGGGCAGCACCGGATGGTCGGGGCTGGCGGCGAGGCGTTCGACCAGGCGCAGCGTCTTGCGCGCGTCGATCGCGGCATCGAGGACATTAT
The DNA here is from genome assembly GCA_038231435.1 of Planctomycetota bacterium. Taxonomy (GTDB): domain Bacteria; phylum Planctomycetota; class UBA11346; order UBA11346; family UBA11346; genus JACCZE01. The sequence goes on along the minus strand of JBBRLJ010000057.1, from coordinate 4,576 downwards.
CGACGAACATCTCGGCCGGGATGTGGTGCGAACACGAGAAGGTCACCAGGGTTCCGCCCGGGCCGAGGCGCTGCAGGCCGCGCAGGTGGATCTCCTTGTATCCGCGCAGGGCTCCGTCGACCGTATCCTTGCTGCGCGTGAATGAGGGCGGATCGAGGATCACCAGGTCGTAGCGTTCGCGCGCGTCGTCGGCGGAGCGCAGGTGGTCGAAGGCATTGGCGCAATGCGTGACCAGGCGATCGCCGACGCCGGCGAGCTCGGCCGCGCGCCGCGCTCCGGCGATCGAGGCCTCGGCGCTGTCCACCGCCACCGCTTCGCGCGCACCGGCGAGCAGCGCGTGGATGCCGAAGCCCGCGAGGTGGCTGAAGCAATCGAGCACCCGCGCGCCAGGTGCGGTCCAGCGCGCGCAGGCCTCGTGGTTGAGCTGCTGATCGAGGTACGAGCCGGTCTTGTGCGGATCCAGCAGATCGATCTCGATGTCACAGCGGCCCATGCGCACGCGCAGGCGCGTCTCGGCCGGCCCCAGCAGCACGCCCGTCCGTTCGGGCAGGCCCTCGTGGCGACGTACCGAAAGATCGTTTCGTTCGACGATCTGCTCGGGATGCACTTCCGAGGCGAGCAGCTCGACCCACATGGCGAGACGCGCATCCATGCCGGCGGTGGTCGCCTGGACCACCAGCGAGCTGCCGTACTGGTCGACGATCAAGCCGGGCAGGAGGTCGGCCTCGCTGCTGACCAGCCGCCGCGCCGGACGGCCGGGCATGATGCGGTCTCGCAGCGCGATCGCCTGGCGCAGGCGCTGGCGGAAGAACTCGCGATCGAGCGCCACCCCGGAGTCGCGGGTGAGCAGGCGGATGGCGATCTGCGAGCGCGCGCTGTAAAGGCCGACGCCGAGCACGCGTCCCTGCCGATCGCGCACCTCGATGGGCTCGCCATCTCCAGGCTCGCCGGTGATCGGTCCGAACTCGCTGCGGAAGACCCAGCAGTGTCCGCGCAGCGCGCGGTGCTTCTGACGGGGGTCGATGGTCACGTATGGGAGCGGCGTGGGCACCGGGGCATGCTCGCGAAACGGCGGCCGGCGCCATCCCCGTCCCGCTGCGCGCCCTTACCAGGAGGTTCTGCGGGCCGTGTGTGGCCAAAGCCTCCACCGCTGGCCAATGAGCTCCTTGTGGACTCGTGGCTTTTGATCCATACTAGCTGGCACCAGGGGGTTCAGACGTGCCCACAAAATTCCAGTACACCTACGTGGCGAAGGACGCCACCGGCAAGGAAGTGAAAGGCCGCCTCGAGGCGGGTTCGCGCGACGAGGCGATGACCAAGCTGAAGTCGCAGAGCATGAACGTATCGCGCGTCGACCAGGTGGTCGCCTCACGTGGACTCTTCGGCCCCCCGTCCCGTAGCGCCAAGACCGCCGAGCTCTCGCTCTTCACCCGCCAGCTCGCGACCATGATCGGCGCCGGCATCCCCCTGCTCGAGTCGTTCGAAATCCTTGCCGACCAGACCAAGGAGACCAACAAAGGCTTCGGCTTCGGCCTTCAAGAGTGCGCCGACCTGGTGCGTGGCGGTACCGAGATCTCGGAAGCGATGGCGAAGTTCCCGCGCATCTTCCCGGGCATCTACATCAACATGGTGAAGGCTGGCGAGGCGTCCGGCCAGCTCGACATCATCCTGAACCGCTTGTCAGACTTTCTCGAGGCCGCCGAGGCCTTGAAGAGCGAGATCAAGTCGGCCATGACCTACCCGGTCATCTCCCTCGCGCTGATCCTCAGCATCACCGGCTACCTGCTGATCGGCGTGGTGCCGAAGTTCGAGAAGATGTTCACCTCGTTGCACGCCACGCTGCCGGCGATCACGCGCTTGGTGCTCGGCGTGTCCAATTGGCTGACCCACAACCTGCTCACCGTGCTCGTCATCATCGTCGTCGCCATCATCGCCTACATCATGGCGATGAAGACCAAGCCCGGTCAGCGGGTCAAGGACACGGTGATGCTCAAGATGCCGGTGTTCGGCCCGCTGATGCAGAAAGTCGCGATCAGCCGTTTCGCGCGCACCTTCGGCACGCTGCTGAGCTCTGGCGTGCCGCTCCTCCAGGCGCTCGAGATCGTCGCTTCCACCGCCGGCAACGTGGTCATCGAGGAAGTGCTGCTGGCCACCCGCGAAACGGTGCGCCGCGGCGAAAGCCTGACCACCTACCTGGCTACCTCGTGGGTGTTCCCGCCGATGGTCGTGAAGATGATGGGCATCGGCGAGAAGTCCGGCGCGCTCGAGCAGCTGCTCGGAAAGATCTCGGACTTCTACGATCAGCAGGTGCACGCGACCGTCGAATCACTGACCAGCTTGATCGAGCCGATCATGCTCGTGATCATGGGCGCAGTGGTCGGCGTGGTCGTGCTCGCGATCTTCTACCCGATCCTCGAGCTCCAGAAGCAGCTCTCTTAGTTGGGGGGCTCTTCGTTTGGGGGCTACGGCTCCCCAACATCGGCCTCCGGCCTGCCCCCCAGGAGCCAGGGGTCAGGAAGGGCTGGGAGCAGGCGCTTCGCGCTGCTTGACGATCCGCGTAAGTATCGCCGCATCACGCATGAGTAGGTAGGCCTAATGGCGCGTGGGACGACCGAGATACGGAACAAGCAGACCCTGGCGTGGGATCAGCCGGGGGCGGCGCTTCGGCCGCAGGCGCGGCGCGTGGGGTTGCTGCGGCTGCTGCTGCTGTCGATCGCGTTGGGCATCGTGGTGTTCGGGTTCGAGGGTCGCAAGCCGGAGCTGATCCGCGACGTCGTCGACACGCTGCACTGGATGCTGTTCGGAGTGGCCGCGGTCTCGGGGGTGCTGATCTTCTCGGTCGGCCTGGTCCGCCAGCCCTGGCAGTTGTCGCTGCACCTGGTGTTCGATCTGCTGTGGATCGGCCTGCTGGTCTACTACACCGGCGGCGTCGCGTCGCTCGGCATGGTGCTGCTGTTCGCGGTGGTGCTGATCGGAAACCTCGAGATCCCCGGCGTCGCGCGCTTCGTCATCCCGGCGCTCGCGAGCCTGGTGATGGCCGGCAATGCCATCCTCTATGTCGCCGATTGGCATCCGTTCTCCAAGGAATTCATCGCCAGCGTGCCGAGCTTGGTCGACACCCATCGTATCCTCGGATTTCTCGCGGTGCAGATCGCCGCGCTGTTCCTCGTCGACCTGCTCGGCCAGCTGCTGGCGGTGCGCGTGCTGGAGCAGCGGTTGTTCACCGGCGAACTGCTCGATCAACTCGGCGAGGGCGTGCTCGCGGTCGATCTGCAAGGCACCATAGCCTATGCCAATGCCGAGGCGGTGCGCCTGCTCGGCCTGCCCGAGGGCGTGCAAGGGGATCCGGTGGCGCGCATCCTGGGCGGAATCCCCGAGGTGCTCGAACTGGTCCGCGAGCCGGGCCGCGTCTCTGAGCGCTACCAGGGCATCAACCAGCGACAGCTGATGCTGCGCGCCACCGACTTGATCGGACGCGGAGGCAGGCGCATCGGGCGCACGCTCTTGGTCGCCGACGAGACACGACTGCGCATCCTCGAGGACAACGCGCGCCGGTCGGAGCATCTCGCACAGCTGGGCGAGATGGCCGCGGGCATCGCGCACGAGGTGCGCAATCCGCTCACCAGCCTGCGCGGCTGCGCCCAGGAGCTCGCGGACATCTGCCAGAAGCTAGGCCAGGCCGACGCCGCCGCGCTCGCGCGCATCATGATCGACGAGTCGGACCGGCTCGCGCGCATCGTCGGCGACTTCCTCGCGCTGTCGCGCCTGCGCGCGCCCGACCGCAACCAGACGCGCATCGAGCCGGCATTCTCGGAGCTCGAGGCCCTGAGCCGCCGCCGCCGCGATCTTCCGGTCGGTTTCCAGCTCGAGGCCATCGTCGAGCGGGGTTGCCCGGCCGCGTACGCCGACGGCGATCAGCTGCGCCAGGTGCTCTCCAACCTGGTCAACAACAGCATCGACGCGGTACTACTGGTCGAGCGTCCGCACGTGCGCTGCGTCGCGCGTTCGGCCCCCCAGGACAATCCCCTAGGCGCGGAGGCCATCGAGCTCACCGTGACCGATAACGGCTGCGGCATCCCCGCCGAATTGCACGAGCGGGTGTTCGCGCCCTTCTTCAGCACCAAGAGCCAAGGCACTGGCCTGGGCCTGAGCCTGGTCAGCCGCATCGTACGCCAGCACGACGGAGTCATGAAGCTCGACAGTGGGTCCGGCAACGGCACCACCGTAACCATCTACCTGCCCGCCCATTCCGAGACCCGCGCCTTCGCGCGGGCTTGATGTGCGGGGGCTCTGCCCCCGGCCCCCCACGGCCTTTGTCGTCCTTTTTTCTGTCCGCCGGGCGGACAGAAAATCTGCGTGATGGGCTGCGCCCATTATTCACGCAGACCAGGACTCGGCGGCCGGGCGGCTGCGCCGCCGGGTTGGACGGGGGCCCCATCGCCCCGCGATGGGGCGGGCGCCGAGGGGCGGTCGGCGGATATAATCGGCGCAGCCGATCCGCCGACGATGTCGCAGCGCAGCGGAGACATCGAGCCCCGACAAAGCCCGTGGGGTAGGCCCGCAGGGCCGTAGGGGC
>JBBRLJ010000056.1:0-27732 GCA_038231435.1 Planctomycetota bacterium | reverse complement strand
TCTCCACTCTCTTCCCGCTGATCTTCAGCGCGCCGCCGTTCTCGCTTCCTAGCAAGCGCGAACCGCTCCTGTCCTGGGCCGAAGCGCAGAGCCAGTTGCGCAGCGCCCATGATAGCCCAGCTCGACAGTCAGCTCGATGCGTCGTACTCATCGATCCCATCGACCTGCTCAGCAGATCGCCATGACACCCGGCCACTGCGCCGCCGCTGGACGTCGTGATCGACATCCGAAGGCACCGTTAGTAAGCACACTGTGAGCGCCAGCAGATGGCGAGGCGCAGCCGAGCCGCCCCGCGCATCGGGGCGGCGTGCCGCAAGCACGCTCGTCGGCGTAGTGCGCGAGCGGGGGGAACGAGGGACGAGCGGAGTGGGGGCAAGTGCCCCCCAGGTAGACTGGGCCCGTCCGCCGCAGGCGGACATGCGAGCAAAGCGAGCGCGCGGCAAAGCCGCGCTGGGCCAATGACGTCAGACGAGCTCGAAGATCGCGATCGGCGAATGATCGCCGAGACGGAAGCCGGCGCGCAGGACGCGGGTGTAGCCGCCCTTGCGATCCTTGTAGGTCGGGGCGACCTCCTCGACGAGCTTCTTCACGGCGCTGACGTCGTGCAGGGCGGTCATCGCCTGGCGCCGGTAGTGCAGCTTCTTCGCCGGCTCGGTCGCCGCGGCGGCCTTCTTGCCGATGGTGATGCACTTCTCGGCGTAGCGGCGCGCCTCCTTCGCCTTGGGAATGGTCGTGGTGATGCGCCCGTGCTCGATCAGCGAACACACCATGTTGCGCAGCATCGCCAGGCGATGCGCCGAGGTGCGTCCGAGTTTCCGATGGTCGATCTTGTGGCGCATAAGATTCTCTCGTTCCTAATTCCCCGCGCGTGCGGGCTGTTGTAACCAATCAACGGGTCGGGGGCCGAGCCCCCGACCCCGGTCTCAAGCTTCCGCCTTGGAGGCGAGGCGCATGCCGAAGGAGAGGCCGCGGTCGGCCAGCTTCTTCTTCAGCTCCTTGGTGGCGATCTTGCCGAGATTGCGGATGGCCGCGACCTCGGGCTCGTCCATCTGCACCAGATCGGCGACGAGCTTGATGTTGGCGGCGCGCAGCGCGTTCTCGGTGCGGACGCTGAGATCGATCGACGAGATCTGCTTGGCCAGCATCGCGGTGCGCTCGCCGTCGCCCTCGATGATGAGGTCGGTGGAGCCAGTGCCCTCGAAGTCGCGGCCGATCTCGAAGTACTTCACGAACGGATTCAGGTGCTTGCGCAGGATGTTGGTGGCCTCGACCAGGGCGAGTTCGGGGGTGATCGAGCCGTCGGTCCAGACCTCGAGGTCGAGCGCCTCGAAATCCGTGCGCTTGCCCAGGCGGGTGCTGGCGACATGGAAGGCGCAGCGCTGCACGGGCGAGTAGATCGAGTCGATGGCGATGGTGCCGAGCGGCGTGCCATCGATGCGCTGCGATTCGGCGGGTACGAAGCCGCGGCCGCTGCCGACGTCCATCTCGAGCACGAAGCGCACGTCCTTGGTGAGCGTGGCGATCACGAGTTCGGGATTGATGACCTCGACGTCCTGGTGGGGCGTGATGTCGCCGGCGGTGACCGGGCCCGCGTTCGACTTCTCGAGGCGGATGACGACGTTCTCGTCGCTGTGCAAGCGCAGGCGCAGGCGCTTGATGTTGAGGATGATATGGGTCACGTCCTCCATCACGCCGTCGAGCGAGGTGAACTCGTTGTTGGCGCCCTGGATGCGGATCGAGCGCACCGAGGCGCCCTGGATCGACGAGAGCAGCACGCGGCGCAGGCCGTTGCCGATGGTGGTCGCGAAGCCGCGCTCGAATGGTTCGGCGTGGAATTTCGCATAATTGGGAAGGCCCGAACCGTCGGTCTTCTCGACACGGGTGGGGAGTTCGAAGCCGCGCCAGCGAATACGCATGAGATTACTCCAAGGATGTTCGTTCTGAAGGTTTTGAAGCCCCTGCTCCCGCTGTCTGGGGGCAGGCCGGAGGCCGATGTTGGGGGGCCGTAGCCCCCAACCGAAAGCTAGACGCGGCGCTTCTTGCGCGGGCGGCAACCGTTGTGGGGCAGAGGGGTGACGTCGACGATAGCCTTGACGACGATACCGCTGTTCACGAGCGCGCGGATGGCGCTCTCGCGACCGGCCCCGGGCCCGCGGACGCGGACTTCCGCCTCCTTGAGGCCGAGCTTCATGGCTTTGTCGCCAGCGCGCTCCATCGCCAGCTGAGCGGCGAACGGGGTGCTCTTGCGGCTGCCCTTGTAGCCGATCGAACCGGCGGATTCCCAGCAAGCCACTTCGCCATTCGCGTCGGTGACCGCGATGATGGTGTTGTTGAAGGTGGCGTTGATGTGGACGATCCCCGAGCGGACGGTCTTCTTGATCTTCTTCTTCGTGTAGGCCATGTGTCGTTCTCGTTGTCAGTCTGTTGTCTGAGTCTTGCCCCGCCTCCAACCCCTGCTCCCTGTTTCCTGGGGGGCAGGCCGGAGGCCGTTGTCGGGGGGCCGTAGCCCCCCGACAGAAAGTTATTTGCGGAGGATCTTCTTGTTCGCGACGGTCTTCTTCTTGCCCTTGCGGGTGCGTGAATTGGTGCGCGTGCGCTGGCCGCGGCAAGGCAGGCTGCGCGCGTGGCGATAGCCGCGGTAGCAGCCGATCTCCTTGAAACGCGAGACGTTCGCCTGGATCTCGCGGCGGAGGTTGCCCTCGACCACGAAATTGTTCTCGATGTAGCCAGTGATCTTGCCGAGTTCCTCCTCGGTCAACTGATACGCGCGCTTGTGCACGTCGATACCGTTCTTCTCGCAGATCTCGTTGGCGCGGTGCAAGCCGATGCCGTACAGCGCGGCGAGCGAGTACGGGACCTTCTTGTTGTTCGGGATGTCGACGCCGAGGATACGGGGCATGGTCGTTTACCTGTTCAGGGGTACGAAAGGTGGTGCCGGGCTCAGCCCTGGCGCTGCTTGTGGTTGGGGTCCGAGCAGATGATGCGGACACGGCCCTTGCGACGGACGATCTTGCAATTCTCGCAACGGCGGCGGACTGAGGCGGCGACTTTCATGATGAGTACCTGTGCGTATCGGCTGTGAAGGTGGATCGGAGAGTCAGGCTTCGCGGTAGACGATGCGGCCGCGGGTCAGGTCGTAGGGCGACATCTCGATGGTCACGGTGTCGCCGGGCAGGATGCGGATGTAGTGCATGCGGATCTTGCCCGAGATGTGGGCGAGCACCTCGTGCCCGTTCGGCAGGAGCACCTTGAAGCGGGCGTTGGGAAGGCTCTCCTTCACCTTGGCTTCCAGTCGGATGTTCTCTTCCTTGGCCATGGATCAGAACCGCTTCCCTGATTTGCGCGGAGCCGCGAGCGCCGCGCCGCCATCGCCGCCACCGAGGCCGCGATACTGGTGAGCCAAGAAGAATGCCGCGACCTTCTGCATGACGTCGAGCGAGACGCCGACCACGATCATCAAGCCGGTGCCGCCGAGCAGCACGGTGGCGCCCTTGCCGCTGAGACCGAACGTCGACTTGCCGATCAACTCGGGCAGGATCGCAATCAGGGCGAGGAACACCGCGCCGACGAAGGTGATGCGCTTGAGGATGGCGGCGAGATGGTCGACGGTGTTCTTGCCCGGGCGGATGCCGCGCACGAAGAAGCCGGCCTGCTTGAAGTGGTTCGAGAGGTCGAAGAGATCGAAGGTGACCGAGATGTAGAAATAGGTGAAGGCGATGATCAGGCCGGCGAACAGATAGCGGTGGCCGGGCTCCCCGTAGGCGAAGAGCTGGTCGAGGCCGAACGAGCTACCGAACTTGCTGGCGAGCACGCCCAGCACCATCATCACCGGCGAGGCGAAGATGACCGGGATCACGTTGGCCTGGTTGAGCTTCAGCGGGAGGGTCGTCTGGGCGCCGCCGTAAACCTTGTTGCCCTGAACGCGGCGCTGCTGCTCGAGGTTGATGCGGCGCACCGCCTGCACGACCACCACGATGGATGCGATGATCACCATCGCCGCGAGGAACACGCCGAGGTACTTCGGCAGATCGCCATTGAACCCCTCGAACGCGCTGGGCAGGTACGCGAGGATGCCGATCATGATGATGACCGAGACGCCGTTGCCGATGCCATGGCGGGTGATCTGCTCGGCCAGCCACAGCAGCAGCATGCTGCCGGTGGTGATGACGACGATGCTCTGGACGATGAAGAACGTCGGATGTCCGGTGTCGGAGACGATGACGTGGTTGCCGTCGCTGAAGCGCAGGGCCGCCACCGCGGCGATCGCGGCCTGGACGATGCAGATGAGGAACGTGGCGTAGCGCGTGTACTGGTTGATCTTGCGCCGGCCGGACTCCCCTTCCTTCTGCAGCTGCTTGAGCGAGGGGATGCTGAACGCGAGCAGCTGGAGGATGATGCTCGCGCTAATGTAAGGCGTGATGCCGAGTCCGAAGATCGAGGCGTTGGCGATGGCGCCGCCGTTGAACATGTTGGCGTAGCGCAGCAGCGAGCCGAGGCCGTTGTTGTCGCCGCCCTTGTCCTCGACCAGCTTGGCGAGCTCGTTGGCGTCGATTCCGGGGATGGGCACGAACGTGCCGAGCCGATAGACCACCACTCCCAACAGGAAGGTGATGAGGAACCTCCGAGCGAGTTCCTTGACCGGGCTTTCGGTGAGATCTTTGTCGGCCATCCTGGTGCGGTTACTTCTTCTTCTTCGGCGCCTTGGCCGGCTCGCTGGCGTTCTCGACGGCGAGATCGGTCTCGGTCACCTTGCCGCCCGCGGATTCGATCGCGGCCTTGACCGGACCGGAAACGCGATTGACGACGACATTGACGGCCTTGTCGAGCTTGCCTGCGCCCTTGGGACCACCGACGAGCTTGACGCGGGTGCCCTCGCCGATGAGACCGGCTTCGACCAAGGCCTCGATGGTGAGCTCCTTGCCCTTCACGCGTGCGATCGCCTTGGCGATATCGACGGTCTGGTAGCGGATCTTGTGCTCATGGTTCGAGAAGCCGCGTTTGGGCAGGCGCATCCAGAACGGGAACTGGCCGCCTTCGAACAACGGACCACGGTTCTTGCCGCCGGTGCGTGAACCTTCGCCCTTGGAGCCACGGCCGCCGGTCTTGCCGAGGCCGCTGCCGAGGCCGCGTCCGACGCGACGGCGGCTCTGGCGCCCGGTATCGGTGCTGAGGATGTCGTTCAGGCGGCTCACAGCTGGACTCCCCGCAACTGCTGGTACTGGTCCTTGGTGCGCAGCTTGGACAGGGCGTCCAGAGTCGCGCGGATGAGATTCACGGGATTGTGATTCCCGTAGCACTTGGTCAGGATGTCGTGCACGCCGGCCTTCTCGAGCACCGCGCGGACGCTGCGTCCCGCGATGACGCCGGTTCCGGGCGACGCGGGCAGCAGGCGCACCTTGGCGCTGCCGAAACGACCCTCGACCTCGTGCGGAATAGTGCCGCCAACGATCGGATACGGCTTGACGGTCTTCTCGCCGTCGCGGACGGCCTTATCGATCGAGCTGGCGACTTCCTTCGCCTTGCCCTTGCCGAAGCCGACCTTGCCCTTGCCGTCGCCGAGGACGACGAAAGCCGCAAAGCTGAAACGCTTGCCGCCCTTCACCACCTTGGCGCAGCGGTTGATCTTGACGACATCCTCGCTGTAGAGCTTGCTGCGCGATTCGCGCTGCTGCGGAGCTCCGCCCCGACGATCGCCGCCGCGACGGTCGCCTTGACCGCCCTGGCCGCCGCCTGGTCCACCAGGGGCACCTTGGCCAGGGGCTCCACCGCTCGTTCCACCGCGCTTCTGCATGAGCCTATATCCTTGTGATTACAACAGTTGGGTCTGAATGCCGATTGCCGCCCCAGTCCGTGCGGACGAAGGGGGGAAAAGGGTAGTCGTAAAGCCTAGAATTGCAATCCCTTGCCGCGAGCGCCCTCGGCGAAGGCCTGGAGGCGTCCGCCATAGCGGCGGCCATTGCGGTCGAAGACCACCTTGGTCACGCCCGCGGCCACGGCCTTCTCGGCCAACGACTCGCCGACCACCTTGGCCGCGTCCTGCGGCTTGAGGTCCTTGAGCTTGGCCTTGAGGTCCTTGGCGATCGTGCTCGCGGCGAACAGGGTCTTGCCCTGGATGTCGTCGATGATCTGGCCGTAGAAGTGCTGCTCGCTGCGGTATACCGACAGGCGGGGACGATCGGTATCGCCATGCACGCGCTTGCGGATGCGCTGCTTCTTCGTCGCGATCGCCTGCCACTTGGCTTTGATGTTGTCCATGACCGATGTCCCTTGCTCAATCTAGGTGCTGAATTCGTACCGACGGCGTTCTGATTACTTCTTCGGAGCCGCGGCGCCCGCGGTCGCCGACTTGCCGGCCTTCTTGCGCACGAACTCGCCGATGTAGCGGATGCCCTTGCCCTTGTAAGGCTCGGGCTTGCGCACGGCGCGGATGTTCGCGGCCAACTGGCCGACGGCGTTCTTGTCGAGTCCGGTGACATTGATGTGCGTCGCGTCGGGGACCGCGACCGTGACGTTGTCCGGGATGGCGACTTCGATGGTGTTGGCGAAGCCGACATTGAGCGCCAGCTTCTTGCCCTGCAGGGTCGCGCGATAGCCGACGCCGATGATCTCGAGACTCTTGCTGTAACCCTTGGTGACACCCTCGACGGCATTGCGCGCGAGGGCGCGGGTGGTGCCGTGCATGGCGCGCAGCGGCTTGGTGTCGCCGGAACGCTCGAACACCACCTTGTTGCCGGTGACGGTCGCCTTGATGCCGTCCACCAGGGGCAACGTCAGCGTTCCCTTGGGTCCCTTGACCGCCAGCGATTGGCCGGTGACGGAGGCCTGGACGCCCTGGGGCAGTTCGAGAGGCAGCTTGCCGATTCTACTCATGGCTTATTCCGGAGGTCAGGGTGCGGGTTCGATGGTTCGCGCGGGCGATCACTTGACGATGCAGAGGACTTCGCCGCCGAGCTTCTGCTTGCGGCAGACGCGATCGGAGAGGATGCCCTTCGACGTCGAGATGATCGAGATGCCCATGCCGCGGAGGATGGGCTTCAGTTCGGCACCGCCTTTGTACTGGCGATGGCCGGGGGTGCTGACGCGGACGACGTTGTGGATGACCGCTTCCCCGCCCGGACCGTACTTCAGCCCGACCTGGATGGTCTTGGCGGGCTTGGTGTCCATGACGTCGATGCGGCTGATGTAACCCTCGTCCTTCAAGACTTGGCAGATGCCGAGCTTGATGTTCGAGTGCTTGATCGTGACGGTGCCCTTGTTGGCGGCGAGGCCGTTACGGATCACGGTCAGCATGTCGGCGATGGGGTCGGTGCAGGACATAGGGTTTCGCTTCTTCTTCGTTCTCGTTCGTTCTCGTTCGTGATCGCCGAGGGCTGGCGCCCTCGTCTTACCAGCTGGCTTTCGTGACGCCGGGCAGCGCGCCCTGATGGGCGAGCAAGCGCAGCGCGTTGCGGCAGACGCCGAACTTGCGCAGGTAGGCGCGGCTGCGGCCAGTCATCTGGCAGCGATTGCGCACGCGCGTGGGCGAGCTGTTGACGGGCAGCAGCGAGAGCGCCGCGCGCGCCTCCATGCGCTCCTCGAGGGAGAGCTTGAGGTCCTTGGAGCGGACGCGCAGCACTGCGCGCTGATCCTTGAACTTCTCCACCATCTTCTGGCGCTGGAGATTCTTGTGGACGAGGCTGGTCTTTGCCATGGGTGTGGTCCGTGGTGCCTGGGTTGCTGGGGCTTACTTGATGGACGCTTTGACGGGCGCGGCTTCGGGCTTGCCGTCCACGGGCGCGGCGCGGAAGGGCATGTTCAGCGCCTTCAGCAGATCGAACGAGATCGAGTCGTTGGAATTCTTGATGCAGATGGTGATGTTGAGACCCTGGTTGTGCTCGAGCTTCTCGAGCACGACTTCATGGAAGAGCGCCTGCTCACGCAAACCCATGTTGTAGTTGCCGCGGCCATCGAAGGACTTCGCGTTCAAGCCGCGGAAGTCCTTGATGCGGGGGACGGCGAGGTTGATCAGCTTGTCCAGGAACGACCACATGCGCTCACCGCGCAGGGTGACGTGGCAGCCGATCTTCACGCCGATGCGGCTGCGGAAGTTCGCGACCGCCTTCTTCGCCTTCGTCACCACGGCCTTCTGGCCGGCGATGAGACTGAGGTGATCGGTCACCACGTTCAGGATCTGGCCATCCGCGATCGCGCGGCCGACGCCCATCGACAAGGCGACCTTGTCGATCTTCGGGCCGGCGAGCTTGTTCGCGATGCCGTGCTTCTTCAGGATCTCGGGCAGACGCTCCTTGTAGAGCTCCCGGGTGGTCTTCTGCAGGGTGGTGGTAACCATGGGTGTTCCGTTCTTCTTCTTCTAACTTCTATCTATCTTCGAGCGTCTGAGCGACTCAGGCCTTGGCCGGAGCGTTGGAGGCGGCCTCGACGAAGCGGTGGCCGCTGCCCTTGGCGACGCGGACCATGCCCTTGTCGGTGCGCTCGTGCTTGACGCGGACGGCCTTGTTGGTGGTCGGATCGACGAGGGCCAGCTTGCTGACATGGACCGGGCGCAGGCGCTTGATGCGTCCGCCTTCGACGTTCGCCTGCGGATTCGCCTTCACATGGCGGGTCTCGTAGTGCGCGGCCTCGCCGTCGACCAGCGCGCGCTGGGTCGCCGGGAAGACCTTGATGATGGTGCCGGTCTTGCCGCGGTTCGAGCCGCTGAGCAGGATCACCTTGTCGCCGCTGCGCACATGGCACTTCGGCTTCTTGTCCGGCTTCGGGAGTTTCACTTTGCTGGGCATGTCTGTCTCGTTTCTCTATCTACGATAATCTGATGGATGTTCTGCTCAGACCACTTCGGGAGCGAGCGAGACGATCTTCATGAAGTTGCGCGAACGCAGCTCGCGGGCGACGGGCCCGAAGATGCGCGTGCCGACGGGATTGAGATCCTTGTCGAGCAGCACCACGGCGTTGTTGTCGAAGCGCACGTAGCTGCCGTCTTCGCGGCGGATAGGGAACGCGGTGCGCACGATCACGGCCTTCACGACCGCCTTCTGCTTCACCTCGCTGGTGGGGATTGCCTTCTTGATGGCGACGACGATGACGTCGCCCACCGAGGCGTACCGGCGCTTCGAGCCGCCGAGCACCTTGATGCACATCGCGCGCTTCGCGCCGCTGTTGTCGGCCACGTCGAGCCAAGTCTGCATCTGGATCATGTGAGTGCCTTCTTCTTCGTATTCGTATCGATGGTGCGGAACCGGCTCAGATCGCGCGCTCGAGCACCTGCATCAGGCGCCAGCGCTTGGTCTTCGACAACGGACGGGTCTCGATGATGAGAACTTTGTCGCCCTGCTTGCTGTCGTTCTTCTCGTCATGGACGTGGAACTTCTGTGTGCGCTTGAGGTACTTGCCGTACTGCGGGTGGCGGTACTGCTCGGTCACCGTGACCACGCGGGTCTTGTTCATCTTGTCGGAGGCGACGACGCCGATCACCTGCTTGAGGTTGCCGCGCGTCTCGACCGGCTTCTCGCCGGCCGACTGGCCCTTGGACTGGTCTTTGGCTGGAGTGGTGGTGGTCATGGTGATCAGGCCTTCTTCTTCTCAGCGGCGTCAGCGGAGGACTTCTTCGGAGCGGCCGACTTCGCGGCGGGCTTGGTGCCAGCCGGCTTGCGCGGAGCGGAGGCCTTCTTGGCCTTGGCGTCTGCCTTAACGGCCGGAGCGGCGGCGGGAGCCCCGTGCGCGCGCTGACTGAGCATCGATTCGATGCGGGCGATCTGGCGGCGCATGCCGCGCGTCTTGATGCCCATGCCCTTGCCTTCGAGGGCGGCGGCGAAACGGCCCTTGAGCAGGGTCTCGCGCAGCTCCTTGGCCATGCCAGTGAGCTCCTCGGCGGTCTTCTCGCGCATCTTGGTGAGTTCGGACTTCTTCATGGCTGCTTTCGGAATGACTGGGTCAGGAATGAGAGGTGGTGGTTCGAGGGCGATCAGCCGTCGTTGACGTCGCGCTTGATCATGCGCGTGCGCAGCGGCAGCTTGAACGCCTGGCGGCGGAGCGCTTCGCGCGCCATTTCCTCGGTGATGCCAGCGAACTCGAAGAGCACGGTGCCGGCGTCGACATGGGCGGCCCAGTAGTTCACTTCGCCCTTGCCGGAACCCATGCGGCTCTCGGCGGCGTGCTTGGTCACGGGCATGTGCGGGAAGATGCGGATCCACATCTTGCCGACGCGGCCGAGATAGTGGCCGGCGGTGACGCGAGCGGCCTCGATCTGGCGCGCGCTGATCTCGCCGCCGGTCAGCACCTGGATGCCGTAGTCACCGAAGGCCAGCTTGTTGCCGCGCGTCGCGGTGTGGTTGAGCTTGAAGCCGCGGGTGTGCTGCTTGCGGTACTTGACGCGTGATGGGAGGAGTGGCATGGGGTTCTCTTATGGCTCGTTCGGATAGCTTGTTCTGGAGATCGTCGGCTCAGCGCTCGTTCGAGGCCCGGGCGTCGGCGGCTTCCTGGATGTCGATGTACTTGCCATGGTTGACCCACACGCGCACGCCGATGACGCCATAGGTGGTCTTGGCGAGGGCGTAGCCGTAGTCGATCTTGGTGTTGAGGCTGTTGAGCGGCACGCTGCCCTGCATGTCGTGCTCGACGCGCGCGATCTCGGCGCCGCCGAGGCGCCCGCTGATCTTGACGTTGCAGCCCTTGGCGCCTTCGCGCATGGCGTTCTCGACCGCGCGCTTCATGGCGCGGCGGAAGGAACCACGCCGCACCAGCTGCTCGGCGACGTTCTCGGCGACCAGCTGCGCCGCGATGTCCGGCTTGCGCACTTCCTGGATGTTGACCTTGACGCCGGTCTGGGTGATGCCCTCGAGGATCTTGGTCAGCGAATCGATCTCGGCGCCACGCTTGCCGATGATCACGCCGGGACGGCCGGCATGCAGGGTGATGACCACGCGGTCGGCCTTGCGCTCGACCTGGATCTTCTCGACCGCGGCCGCAGCGAAGCGCTCCTTGAGGTACTCACGGATCTTGTGGTCCTGCATGACCAGCTGCGAGTAGCGCTTGCCCTTCGCGTACCAGGTCGAGCGGTGAGGCTCGGTGATGCCGATGCGGAAGCCGAGGGGATTGATCTTGTGGCCCATAAGTGTCCTAGATCTTGGCTACGGCGATGGTGATGTGGCTGCAGCGCTTGTACCTGCTCGCCGCGCGACCCTTGGCGGCCGGACGGAAGCGCTTGATGGTAAAGCCGCTGTCGACGCGGGCGTCCACGATCGTCAGATCCATCGGATCGACGCCGCCGACGCTCGCGGCATTGGCCACCGCGCTCTCGAGGGTCTTCTTGACCATCACGCTGCCGCGGCGCGCCTGGAAGGAGAGCATGTTGAGCGCGTCCTCGACGCGCTTACCGCGGATGAGGCCCACGCTGAGGCGCGCCTTGCGGGGGCTGATGCGCGCGTTGCGCGTGATCGCCTTGAATCTGTTGGCATCGTTCATGGTGCGGGAGCCGCTCCTTCCTTGACCTTCTTCTCGCCGCCGTGGCCGCGGAAGGTGCGCGTGACTGCGAACTCGCCGAGCTTGTGCCCGACCATGTTGTCGGTGATGAACACCTGATTGAAGGTCTTGCCATTGTGCACCGAGAAGGTGTGGCCGATGAAATCGGGCACCACGGTGCAGGCGCGGGCCCAGGTCTTGATGGGCTGGCGGGCTCCGGACTGCTTCTGCTTCTCGATCTTGGCAAGCAGCTTCAGATCGAGGTACGGACCCTTGCGAGAGGAACGGCTCATGGTTATTTCTGCTTGTTGAAGGTCTTGCCGTCGCGGCGGCGGATGATGAAGACGTTGTTCCGGTTCTTGCGCTTGCGCGTCTTGAGACCGTCGACCAGGCCCCACGGCGAGCAGTGCTGACGACCGCCGTTGGTGTGGCCTTCACCACCACCCAGCGGATGCGCGACCGGATTCATGGCGTTGCCCCGCACCGTCGGGCGGATGCCCAGCCAGCGATTGCGGCCGGCCTTGCCGATCGAGCGGATGTTGGCTTCGCCGTTGCCGACCTCGCCGATGGTCGCGCGGCAGTCCGCGTGGACGCGGCGCAGTTCGCCCGAGGGCATCGAGAGGATGGCGTAGTCGCCGTCGACGGCCATCAGGCGCGCGATCGCGCCGGCCGAGCGCGCGAGCTGACCGCCCTTGCCGGGCTGCAGCTCGACGTTGTGGACTTCGATGCCCTGCGGAATCCAGCGCAGCGGCATGGCGTTGCCGACGTTCGGCTCGCCCTGGGCGCTGTAGCTCTGCACCTTCGAGCCGACCCCGAGGCCCTTGGCCGCGAGGATGTAGCCCTTGGAGCCGTCGGTGTACTGGACCAGCGCGATGCGGCAGTTGCGGTTCGGATCGTATTCGATCGCCGAGATGGTGCCCTGGATGTCCAAGCGCGAGCGCTTGAAGTCGACCAGGCGGTATTGGCGATCGTGGCGGCCACCCTTGTGGCGGACGGTGATGCGGCCCTGGTTGTTGCGCCCGGCGTGGTACTTGAGACGCACGCACAACGACTTCTCTGGCTTGCCCTTGGTGATCTCGGCAAAGTCGGGGATGGTCGCGTGGCGCGCGCCAGCGGATGAATTGCTCAGTGAGCGGAAACCCATGTCAGACTCCCTCGATCTTCTGGCCTTCGACCAAACGGATGACGGCCTTCTTCCAGGCGGCGGTCATGCCGGGCAGCTTGGTGCGCATGCGGCGCGGCTTGCCGCGGCAGTTCATGGTGTTGACGGCGACCACCTTGACCTTGAAGAGCGCCTCGACGGCCTCCTTGATCTGGGTCTTGTTGGCGTTCGGGTGCACTTCGAAAGTGTAGGACCCGATCTTGTTCTGCAGATGCACCGACTTCTCGGTCACGAGCGGACGCTTGACGATTTCGTAGGGATTCATGCGAGATCCTTCACCCTTCCAGCGATTTGACGAGGGCGTCGAGCGCGCCCTTGGTGAAGATGATGTTGGCGTGCTTGAGCACCGAGCCGGCGCTGAGGTTGCGGCGCTCGGCGACGGTGACCTTGGCGAGGTTGCGCGTCGACAGCCACAGGTTCGGCTGGTTGTTTTCGCTCACCAGCAGGGTGCCCTTGCCGCCGAGGCCGATCTTGGCCAGGAAGCCGGCGACCACCTTGGTCTGGGGCTTCTTGACGTCATCGAAACCCTCGACCGCGAAGATCTTGCCCTGCTCGAGCTGCCAGCGCATCGACGACATCAGCGCGGCGCGGCGGCTGCTGTCGGGGAGCTGGTAGGCGTAGTCGCGCGGGATCGGACCATGGGCGCGTCCACCGCCGACCCACTGCGGGGAGCGGGTCGAACCCTGGCGGGCGCGGCCGGTGCCCTTCTGGGCCCACGGCTTCTTGCCGCCGCCGGCGACTTCGCCGCGGTCCTTGGTCTTGTGCGTGCCCTGGCGCTGGCTGGCGAGGAAAGCGATGAGCGCCTCCTTCAGCAGTCCCTTGCGGACGGTCTTGTCGAGCTTGGCCGGATCGAGTTCGATTTCGCCGGTCTTCGCGCCCTTGGCGTTATAGACAGTGATCTTGGCCATGGCTGCCTTCTTTGCTGTGGAAGTCATGACCTCAGCCCGCCTGCTTGATGGCGACGAGGCCGCCGTTGGGACCGGGAATCGCGCCCTTGATGACGACCAGGTGCTGGTCGGCATCGATCGAGACGATCTTGAGGTTCTTGATCGTGACCTGCTCGTTGCCCCAGTGGCCCGCCATGCGCATGCCCGGGAAAACGCGGCCCGGATCCATGCGGCAGCCGATCGAGCCCGGACCGCGATGCGACATCGAGCCGTGGGTCATCTTGTGACCCTTGAAGTTGTGGCGCTTCATCACGCCCGCGAAGCCACGGCCCTTGATGATGCCGATGATGTCGACGAGCTTGGCGGTATCGAGCGCGGAAACGGTGATCTTCGCGCCGACCTTGGCCTCGGCTCCGGCCGAGACCACGGGGACCTCGCGCATGAAGCGGCGGGGCGCCACGTCGGCCTTCTTGAATTCGCCCGCGAGCGGCTTGGTCGGCTTGCGCCGCTTCTCGCCGACCGCGACCTTGAGCGCGGCATGGCCGTGCTTCTCGGTGGTCTTGATCTCGACGACCTCGTTCGGGAGCACCTGGATGACGGTGACCGGGACGACGATGTCGCCGTCGAACACGCGGGTCATGCCGACCTTGGTGCCGTAGAGGATCTTGTGCTGGGTGTTCATCGCCGATGAAGACGCGCGCAGCGGAGCGACGTGGGTTGCCATGGCTTACCTCACCGTCTGCTTGATGGTGATGTCGACGCCGGCTGGAACATCGACCTTCGAGAAGACGTCGTTGGTCTTCGCGGTGGGCTCGAGGATCTCGATGATGCGGGCGTGGGTGCGGAGCTCGAACTGCTCACGCGATTTCTTGTCGATGTGCGGCGAGCGCTGCACCGTGAAACGCTCGATCTTGGTCGGCATCGGCACGGGGCCGGCGACCTTAGCGCCCGTGCGCTTCGCCGTGTCGACGATGTCTTGCGCTGCCTTGTCGAGGATACGGTGATCGTACGCCTCGAGGCGGATCTTGATCTTCTCTTTCATGCTCTCTCTCCCGCGACGCCTGTCCCCGCGTGAGCGGGGTGCGCCGTGTCAGCCTTTTTCGTCTCGAGCGCGCGGAGTCCGCGCACGCGAAACGTTGGCTGCTGTGGGCCCGAGTGACCTGGTCGCTCTGCTACCGCTACACCCTTGAGGGGCGCGCGGGATGCAACCTCACAGCGCGGGCGGGCTTGTGCCCGTGCTGCGGCCCCCAGAGGTCCGGATCCGAAAGACCCGTACGTGGGTGGAGGGGCGAAGGGTACAGCATTCGCCCATGGCGCAAGATAAATGTCGATCCTCGCACCCATCGTTGGTCCGGATTTAAAGGCCTGTGGCAACGGTGGTAAGAAACGGCGATGAAACGCCGATGCGGGAGTGCCCTAACCAGCTCCCTGCCGAAGGTTTGCCTAGCCAGCAGCGCAATTCCCAGCGGTGGTGGGGATAATGGGCCTGGTCCGGCGCAGCCCATCGATCGCCCAGGAGGAGCCCATGCCCACTACCCCCACCCGCCATGCAGCCGCAGCCTCGCTGCCATTAGCCCTTAGCTTAACCGCAGCTATTATAGGTGGTTACGTCTGGCATGTGGCTCATGTGACAAAAAATGAGTCCCGTGCGACAGATGCCCTCTTGCAGTATCGCTCCGTCGATGGAGGCAACGACGGCAGCATGGCACCCGCGAGTCCAGCCGCGGATGCCGAAGCGGCAGCCCGGCCCTGAGAATCCCGCTGATCATGTCTGTGGGCCCGGCACTTGCACCGCAGACCCCCCTCCCCACCGTCGGCCCCTCCCATGGCCCGTCGGCTGCTCGTCACCTCTGCCCTGCCCTACGTGAATGGCCACATCCACATAGGGCATCTCGTCGAGTACCTGCAGACCGACATCTGGGTGCGCTACCAGCGCCTGGCGGGGAATGAGTGCGTCTACATCTGCGCCGACGACACCCACGGCACCGCCACCATGATCCGCGCCCGCCAGGAAGGGCGTAGCGAGCAGGACATCATCCGCGACATGGCGAAGGCCCACCAGGACGACTTCGCAGCTTTCGATATCCGCTTCGACCATTACGGCTCGACGGACAGCGCCTCGAACCAGAAGCTGGTGAACGCCTTCTGGGCGGCTCTGCGCGCCGACGGCAAGGTCGTCGAGCGCGACGTCACCCAGTTGTTCGATCCGAAGGCGGGAACCTTCCTCGCCGATCGCTTCGTCAAGGGCACCTGCCCGAACCCCGCCTGCCGCTCGCCCGACCAGTACGGCGACAGCTGCGAGAAGTGCGGTACCGCCTACAGCCCGACGGACCTCATCGATCCGGTGAGCACGCTCTCGGGGGCGAAACCAGAGCTGCGCACCGCGCGCCACTACTTCGTGCATCTCGAGCCGTTCCATGGCTTCCTCAACCAGTGGACGCAGTCCGGCGCGCTCCACCCGGACATGGCGAAGTGGCTGAAGAACACCTTCCTGAGCGACGAGCTGCGCGATTGGGACGTGAGCCGGCCAGCGCCGTACTTCGGCTTCGAGATCCCCGACGCGCCGGGCAACTACTTCTACGTCTGGCTCGACGCGCCGATCGGCTATATCGCCGCGACCGAGGACTGGTGCGCGGCCATTGGTGGCGACTCCTCGCGCTGGTGGAAGGATCCGTCCTGCGAGATCCACCACTTCATCGGCAAGGACATCGCGTATTTCCACACGTTGTTCTGGCCGGCGCTGTTGAAGAGCGCCGGATACGCCCTGCCCAAGCAGGTGCACATCCACGGCTTCCTCACCGTTGCCGGCGAGAAGATGTCGAAGAGCAAGGGCACCTTCGTGCGCGCGCGTGCCTATGCAGATCATCTCGATCCCGCGTACCTGCGCTATTACTACGCCTCGAAGCTGACCGCGAAAGCCGAGGATCTCGACCTCAATCTCGGCGAGTTCGTCGACAAGGTGAACAGCGATCTGGTCGGCAAGGTGGTGAATCTCGCCAGCCGCACCGCGCGCTTCATCACCGCTCTGTCCGCTGTCTATCCGGACGACGGCGGCCTGTTCGCCGCCGGGGCCGCCGAAGCGCCCGCGATCGCCCAGGCCTATGAAGAGGGCGATTTCAACCAGGCGATGCGCCGAATCATGGCGCTGGCAGACAACGCGAACGCCTATGTCGAGCAGGCCGCGCCGTGGGCGCTGAAGAAGGACCCCGCGAAGGGCGCCCGGCTGGCCGAGGTCTGCACGGTGTCACTCAACTGTTTCCGCCAACTCGCGGTGTTCCTCGCGCCGGTGCTGCCGCGCCTCGCCGAACAGGCAGGCCGATTGCTCGACGCGCCGATATCGCGTTGGAGCGACGCCGAGACCGTCGTGGTCGGCAATCGCGTCGCTGAATTCACCCGCATGCTCGACCGCGTCGATGCGGCAAAGGTCACCGCCATGATCGATTCCAGCAAGGAATCCCAAGCGTCCCCAGCGTCCCCAGCAAAGGGATCACCGCCAGCGGTCGCTGTCGCCAAGTCCGGAGCCGCGACACCGCCCGCAGCCAAATCGCCGGCGCGCTTCCCGACGCCACTGACCGTCCCCGCTGACGAGGTCGAGATCTCGGTACCCCTCGAGGACGTCCAACCCGAGAGCGACTCCGCCGCGCTGCTCGAGGAACCGTTGGCGCCGGTCATCGATTTCGATCATTTCTCGAAGGTCGACCTGCGCGTCGCCGAGGTGCTCGCGGCCGAGGACGTGCCCAAGGCGAAGAAGATCATCAAGCTGACACTGGGCCTCGGTGGCAGCGAGAAACGCACGGTCTTCGCCGGCATCAAGAGCGCCTACAAGCCCGAGCAGCTGGTCGGTCGCCTGATCGTCTTCGTCGCCAACCTGGAGCCGCGCAAGATGTCCTTCGGAGTGTCCGAGGGCATGGCGCTGGCGGCGGGTCTCGGCGAACAGGAGATCTTCCTGCTGTCGCCGGATTCGGGGGCGAAACCCGGCCAACGCATCCACTAGCGAGGCCAATCCTTCAATCGGTTTCGATCGGCTCCGATCGTGCCGATCACAAACGATCGCCCACCAGCGCCATGCCTGGAAGCATTGTCGAAGCCCGACCTGGAAGCTGGTTCGGGTCCAAGCTCGGCCAGTATCATTCCGGTGTGACCGACCCCGCCACTCCGACGTTGCAGCAACCGCTCAAGACCGTGCTCGTGGTCGACGACGGACCCGGCGATGTCGAGTTGCTGCGCGAGGCCTTCCGCACCGCGGCTCCCGATATCCAGCTGCGCAGCGTATCCGACGGCGTCGCCGCCCTGCGCTACCTGGGCCGTGAGGGTGAATACGCGGACGCGCCCATCCCGCATCTCGCGATCATCGATCTCGGGCTGCCACGCCTCGACGGGCGCGCGGTCCTGCAGTACCTGCGCCGGCAGTCCAAGCGCATCCCCGCGGTGGTGCTCAGCGGATCCAGTCGCCGGCTCGACCGCGACGAGTCGCTGCGCCTGGGCGCCGTCCATTACGCAGTGAAGCCGATCTACTTCGGCGACTACCTGCTGCTCGTCGAGTTCATCGCCGGTTATCTGCGACGGCCGGCGAACGACCATCCGAACTCGACCCCGACTCCCCTCGGCACGCCTACCCTGGTCTGATTCCGACGGCGCCTCGGAGGGCGTTTGGACGGAGTCCGTCGCCCCATGTCAGCTCCACCTCTTCCGTCGTCACCGCTTCCACCGGAAGCCACTTCCACCCGAGCCCGCGGGCGGGTACCGTGCACTCGGAGCAGCGCCATGGCCACCGGTCACAAATCCAACGCGTCCGACGGAACCCATCCTTCCCCTGGGAGCGCACAGACGAGTGCACAGAAGAAGACCGATGCCGCGCGCGTACGCAGCGCCGAGCTCTCGCGCCAATTCGCGTACGAGGCGTGGGCGAACGGACGCATGCAGGAATGCCTGACCTCATTCACCCCGGTGCACGAGACGCTCAGCATCTGGAGCCATCTCGTCGTCACCAAGCAGATGTGGCTGGCCCGCGTCATCGGCGAGGATTACAACCGCCTGGCGCTGTGGTCGATCTACCCCATCGAGGAAGCTGGCGCGATGCTCGTCGACGTCGAACGGCGCTGGCGCACCTTCCTCGAAGATCTGGTCGATGGCGAGCTTGAGCGCGTGGTGACGTTCCACAACACCAAGGGCCAGCCGCAGGCCGACGCGCTCTCGGACATCCTGCGCCACGTGGTGCTGCACGGCACCTATCACCGCGGCCAGATCGCCACGCTCGCCAAGGCCGCCGGCATCGAGGTGCCGGTCACCGATTTCATCGCCTACGCCCGCGAAGAGCACGCCCCTCCTGGCGACAGCCGCAAACTGGCGAAGGTTTCGGGTCGCCGCAAGAGTGTCTGAACGACGCGGTTTTCGTACCGGGCGATCTGCCGTGGACTACCGTCGGTAGCCGACCGCTTCCCCGAACTCCCAGCCGTTCAGCGGCGAGCGCTATTTGAGCGGAGCGTTCAGCTGCTTGCGCGCAGCCGCAGAATGCGGCAGCTCGACCCAGGTATCGGCGAGCTTTTGCCAAGCCCATTGCTGCCGATCCTGGTTGTCGCTCGTCGCCACCAGGCGGTCGATCCAATAGGCGTGCCTGATCTCGGGACTCGGTACCGCCTGGTGCAGCCAATCCCGGATGCGCACGCCGTAGGTATCCTGCCAGGCCCAGAAATGCTGCATGATGATCAGCTCGGCACTGCCGCCGCCCTTGCGCGCCGCGTCGTAGAGCGCGAGTTCGCGCTCGTAACGGGTGAGCGTCTGACCCTGGTCGGTGCCGTTGTCCTCGGAATTGGCGATCACCAGCAGCGGACGCCCCGCGAGAGCGCGGCCGTCGAACGCGTCTCCGCCGCTGAGCAGCGCGAAGGCGCAGAAGGCGCGATCGTTGGCGAGCATGCTCGCGACCATGTAGGCGCCGCCGCCGTCGGCGGCCAGCACCAGCGACGTGCGATCTATCGCGGTCGCCTTCTCGAGCACCTTCAATGCGTAGAGCATGTTGTGGAAATCGGGATCGTTCCCGGCCGCGCCATAGTCGACGGTGAGGGTGATGAAGTTCTGCCCGTCGACGACCTTGTTCCATTCAGAAAACGCCGAGCCGCTGCCGTTCCACCCGCGATAGACGCACAGCACCGGGTGGGCGCGCTTGCGGTCGTAGTTCGACGGCAGGTGCGCCTGCATCGCCACCATGATCGGCTTCTTGGGATGCGTATCGACGCTCACCTTGCTCTCGCCGAGCGCCGGCATCTCAAGGTTGAGATCGGCGTTCGGCAGCAGGTCCTTCTCGGCGATCACCGGTTCGGCAGAGCGCGCCAAACCGCAGGCGGCCATGACCACGATCACAGCGAGTAAGCGCAGCGGGCCTGGGGTGCGCGGTATGGTCATTTGGCCTTCTCTGGCTTGGCTGGCGCGTCCGGCTTGGCCACTGCGTCTGGCTTGGCGAGAGTGCCACTGCCGACGCGCTGTCCCTCGATCGGGTGGGTCTCCGACTTCTGCTTGGTGATGCCCTTCCAGTAGACGTCGCTGCGCGAGAGCGTCAGCACCAGGGTACCCTGGTCGGGATCGGATCTCCACGCACCGGTCATGACGCGGTCCTTGATGGTCCCCGTGAAGGTGCCGTCGGGCACCGCCGCCGCGGGATCACGTTTCCATGAGCCGGTCACGGCGGCATCGTTCTGCTCGATGGTCATCTCGCCCAGGCGGGTCGTCCAGGTTCCAGTCCAGGGCGCGTATTTCATCGACGACAGCCCCGCGATGCGTTCCTTGAGGGCTCTCTCGCACGACCATTTCGGCGTCCCGAGCAGGCTCGGAAGGGATTTCAGGATGACCTGACGCAGTGCTGCTTCACCCTTGGCATCGGGATCCAGGCTCAGCGCGGCGACGAAATCCGTCTGGTCGGCGATCATCTCGAAGCGCAGCGCATCGAGGCGTTCGCGGGCGTTCTCGGGCTTCGGGTACGCCCGCGACTTCGGGTCCTGCGGGCCCTTGTCGGCCTTCTCGGCATCCTCGCGCGCCTTGTCGCGCGCCGCGGCGGCGTCTCGCAGCGCCTTGTCGGAGAGTTGGTCCTCGGCGGCCATGGGCTTCTTCGCCGCGTCCTTGGGTTTCAACGACGGATCCAGCTTCTTGGCGAGGGCGATGGCCTGGGCGCGGACATCCGCTTCGAAGGAGCCGTCCTTGGCCTCGAGCGCGGCGGAGAAATCCGCGAGCTCCTCGGCCTGGGCCTTCTCCAACGCGGTGTAGCAGTCCATCGGGAACGAGCGCTCGGCGGCGCCGAGCGGGGCCGCGAGCAGCAGCGTCGCGATACAGGCACTGACCCAGCGCTGGAGGCGTCCGTGGACGCAACCACGGATGTATCCACGGATGTATTCACGGTGAGTAGGTGCCGGTATCAGACGCAAAGCCGCCCTCATGGAGCCTCCGCGCGGACGACACGGCCCGCTAGGGTGGAACGGTACCGATCGTAGCGGAAGGGCGCAAACGGCATCTGAGCCCATGGCCCTTGGTGCCCCACACGATCTCGGACACGGTTCCCTCTCGGCGAACGGGCCGGTACGGTCGGGGGCTTGGCAGCGCCACCTGGTGCAGGTAGAGCACTGTGCCCGCAGCACGCCGAGGAAGCCCATGCCCATCAACAGCGACGTCATCGCACCCCTCGGCAACGCCGAACTCTCGCACCGCCGGCCGGCAAAGCTCGACCGTTTCTGGTACGGCGCGGTCTATTATCCCGAGCACTGGGATGCCGCCACGCGCAAGGACGACGCCAAGCGCATGCGCGACGCCGGCATCACCATCGTGCGCATGGCGGAATTCGCCTGGGATCTGATGGAGCCCGAGGAGGGGCGTTTCGACTTTTCGCTCTTCGACGACACCATCGGCCATCTCGGCGACCACGGCATCAGCACCATCATGTGCACGCCCACCGCGACTCCGCCGCGCTGGCTGACGCTCAAGCACCCGCACCTGGGCCGAGTCGATGTCAACGGCGTGGTGCAGATCCACGGCACGCGACAGCACGCCTGCCACATGAATCCGGTGTTCCGCCAGTACTCACGGGCCATCACCCAGGACATGGCCGCGCATTGGCGCGCCAGCACCCACGTGGTGGGCTGGCAGACCGACAACGAGATCAACTGCCACTTCTCCGAATGCCACTGCGCGAGCTGCCAGATCGCCTTCCAGCAGTTCCTGCGGCGGAAATTCGCCGGCGACATCGGCAAGCTCAACGCCGATTGGGGCACCGCGTTCTGGGCGCAGACCTACGATCGCTTCGAGGACATCCCCACGCCCCGGCCCGAAAAACCGGCGTACGCGAATCCCGCGCACCACCTCGACTACTTCCGCTACCTGTACGATGGCGTCGCGCGCTTCCAGCACGACCAGGTCGAGATCCTGCGCGCGCAGAAGCCGTCGTGGTGGATAACCCACAACGGCATCATGTCGCATGTCGACTACCGCGGGCTGTTCTCGCAGGATCTCGACGTGCTCGGCTACGACGTCTACCCGATGTTCCACTGGGAGCACACCACCCGCGCGGCCGGGCAGGCGTTCTCGTGCGATCGGGCGCGCGCCAACGCCGGCAATTTCATCGTTCCCGAGCAGCAATCCGGCCCGGGCGGGCAGCGCCCGTATTTCCACGACACTCCCGAGCCCGGCGAGCTGCGCTCGATGACCTACACCTCGATCGCGCGCGGAGCGGATTCCCTGCTCTACTTCCGCTGGCGCACCTGCCGCTTCGGCGCCGAGGAATACTGGTGCGGCATCATCGACCACGACAATGTGCCGCGCCGCCGCTTCGACGAGGTCAAGCGCATCGGTGCCGAGCTGCGCGCGATCGGCCCCGAGATCATGGGCACCCACGTGCATGTCGACGCCGCAGTGGCGGGCGCGGACATCCACGTCTCCGACGCGCATTCCACCTATCACCTCGGGCTGCCGTCGGACGTCGACATCTCGTGGCAGGTGCACAAGGAGCTGTTCGATGCCGGCTACGCGGTCGGCTGCATCCACCCATCCGACGATCTCGCGGGCGTGAAACTCTATGTCATTCCGCACTGGGCGGTGTTCGATCCCGCCTGGGTGCCGAATCTGACGCGCTTCGTCGAGCGCGGCGGCACGCTGGTGATCGGCGCGCGCACCGCGACCCGCGACTGGAACAACAACGTGGTGCCGGACACCCTTCCCGGCTGCCTACGCGCGCTCGCAGGCGTCACCGTCGAGGAGTACGGCAAGCAGAACCGCCCGGATCTTCGCCCGCTGACGCTCCAGCTGCCGGGCGGCACCGAGCTGCGTTCCGAGAACTGGTTCGAGCAGCTCTCCTGCGCCCGCGGCACCGAGGTGTTCGCCACTTGGAAAGAGCGCCACCTCGCGGGCAGCTGCGCGATCTCGTTGCGTCGAGTCGGCACGGGCCACGTCGTGTACGTCGGCACGTACCTCACCACCGCCTTGGCCAAGGCACTGCAGCCCGAGTTCGTCCGGCTCGCCGGCCTGTCGAAGTTGTGGCCGGATGCTCCAGCGGCGGTGCAGGCGGTGCGACGCGAAGCGGTGGGCAAGCGCCTGTGGTTCTTCCTCAATCACGGCGAGGGCGAGGTCACGCTCGCCAGCACGCCGCGTGGCACCGATCTCACCACCGGGAAATCCTCGGGCGGGCCGTTGACGCTGCCACGCCACGGAGTCGCGGTGATCAAGGAAGCCTCGCATGAGCTGCCTGGCGCGCGCAAGCCGAAGGCCAGGAAATAGGAGCGATCAAGCACGACAGGGAGGACACGCCGGCCTCGCCAGCGCATCTCTCCTTACTTGGGCTTGGGCTTGGTGAAGCCCTGTGCGGCTTCCTCGAGCTTGCGCGTCTGCTCGGCGACCTTGGCCTCCAGATCGGCGACCTTCTTGTCGAAGTCCGCCTTCTGGGTGTCGAGCGTCTGCTTCAACTCCTTCGATTCGGCGGCGAGCTTGTCCGACTGCTCCTTGAGCGTGTCGGCTTCCTTCTTCTGCGCGTCGAGGTCGCCCTTGAGCTTGAGGTTGTCGCTGTCCGCCTTGTCGGAACGGATCTTCGCGGCGTCGAGATTCTTCGCCGTCTGGTCGAGCTTGGTCGACATCTCGGCGAGCTCTCCCTTGGCGCCATGCCAGGCCATGAACAAGCCGATGGAGGTGGCCAGCAGCAGCACGACAGCGCCGATCAGCACCATCGGCAGCATGGACGAGCGCGAGGCTGTTTCCCCATCGGCTTCGCGGACACCTGAGCGGCTCGGCTTGCGCGCGGCCGCCTTCGACTCTCCCGAACGCGCCTGCTTCGCATCGGCGGCTGCCTCGGCGTCGTCCCCATCGTCGCCCATGTCGATGCTGTCGATGCCCGGCGCGGGCGTCTTTGGCACTGGAGTCTTGGTGATCGGGATCGGCTTGGCTTTCGACGCAGGGACCGACGCAGGGACCGATGCGGGGACCTGCTGGGCCTGGGGCTTGGCGGCCGGCGTTGGCGCGGGCTTGGCCGCTGGCGCCGGGGCCTTGGCTGGCTCGCCCTGGGCCGGCAGATTGTTGTTCGAACCGCGTCGCTTGACCACTCCGCCCTTTTTGGCCTCTGGCTGGGGCTTGGGCTGCGCGCGCAGATCCTCGAGCAGGTCGTCGTCCCCTGCCGCTGGCTTGGCGTCGCCGAGGATCGCCTGGCCCTGGAACGGCGAGGCGTCCGCGGTGGAAGCAGCCGGCGCGGCGGATTCGATCTGGAATTCGCCGCTCGCGCGCTTCGCCGACGGTGAAGCGGGCGATGCCTGCTGCGCGGCGGGTTGCGCCGCCGGGGGCATGGCGATCTCGCCGCTCGGGCGCTTTGCCGGAGACGCGAGGCCGCCGATGCCCTTATCAGACTTGTCGGCCCTGGCCATGTCGACGCGGCTGATGCTGACGGTGGTGCCGGTCGCCGCCTCGACGATGTCCGACAGTGGAACCGTGCCGGGCTTGGAGCACTTCGGGCACTTGATGGTGTTGCCGGCGTATTTGGCGGGCAGGCGCGCGCGCATCCCGCACGAGACGCAGGTGAAGAGGATCTTCTCGCTGAGCTCGAGCGACGCCGAGGCCGGCTTGGGCTTGTCCGGCGCGCTCAGGCTGGAATCCGCGAACATCAGCTGATCGGGCAGGGCCGGCGTGCCGAACGCGGGCGTGGTGGTCGCGACGCGCTCGATGCGCACGGTGCCGCCAGTCGAGGGCGGCTGCGGGGCGTTGGCCGCGGGCGCGGACTGGGACGCGCTGCACTTGGGGCAGAGGATGGTGCGACCGGCGTAGGTCTTGGGGATGCGCGCGCGATAGGCGCACGCTGTGCACACGAACAGCAACGTATCGGCCGCGTTGGTTCCGCTGGGCATCGACTGGCCGGCCGGCGTCGAGGGCGGCGTCAGCGCGTTGAGCGAACCAGGGAGCGGCGTGCGCGTGACCACGTTGGCGTTGGGCGCGGTCGGCTTCTTGGCCTCTTCCATGGTGAACGGCAGCGGAGTGGTGGCGACGCGGGTGATCGACACCGTCTTGCCGGTGGCTTCGGCGGTCTTGTCGGTCGGCTTCACCACGGTCTGGGCGCCGTTGCAGCCCGGACAACGGATCGACATGCCGAGGTAGTTGCCAGGGATCTTCGCGCGATACCCGCAGGACGGGCAGTTGAAGAGGATCTTGCCTGAGGTGTCCATACGCGTTCCGCTGACTTCCATGGGCGCCGATTATGGCGCCATGGCCATGGGTGTAATGGGCATACGGCGCACTGCCAGCGCAGGTAATCACTCTCGGTTGGGGGCTACGGCCCCCCAACATCGCGCGGCCCCTACCGACCGGGGCCTCACGCCGCGCTGCCCCCCAGGAGGCGGGGATCTGGGAAGTGTGGGAGCCGGCCTGGCGGCGGCTCGGTTCAGTCGACACAAAAATCAGGTGGGCAGCGTGGATGAGGGGGTGTCGAGCAGCGGGATGAGCGATCCTGGCGACAAGCTTTCTCCTGCGGGGGGAATGGCTTAGCTTCGGCGCATGGCTGAGGGATCGGCGTGCGATATCGGGGGTGGGTCGCTGGAACCGGAATCGGGGCCGACATGCGGGGTGCCGACTCCGGACACGGGTCCGGGCGATGCGGGGCGCCGCCCGGGCGAGGGGTTGTTCGGACCGTTGCGGCGGCTCGGGACGATCCTGTTCGGACTCGATATGCGTAGTCTGGCTGCGTTCCGCGTCGGGCTCGCCGTGCTCGTGCTGTGCGATCTGTGGTTCCGGCTGCCGGGGCTCACCGCCTTCTATACCGACCAGGGTTTGCTGACGCGGGCAGAGCAGGTCGAGGCGGACCTCGGCGACCCATGGCACTTCTCGCTGCACATGGCCAGCGGCGCGGCGTGGCTGCAGATCCTGCTGTTCGCGAGCGCGTTCGTCTGCGCGATCATGCTGCTCGCCGGATGGCGGACGCGCCTGGCGACGGTGCTCTCGTGGGTGCTGCTGGTCTCATTGCAGACGCGCAATCCCCTGGTGCTCCAAGGCGGTGACGTGCTGCTGCGCTGCCTGCTGTTCTGGGGCATGTGGTTGCCGCTCGGCGTGGCCTGGTCGGTCGATCGCGCGCGCGCGACCGATGTCGCGACGGCACCTGCCCGCATCGCCAACGTCTCGAGCCTGGCCCTGATCCTGCAGGTGTGCTTCCTCTACTGGTTCACCTCGGCGCTGAAGACCCACGAGGATTGGCGCGTCGACCATACCGCGGTGTTCTACGCCTTGAGCATCGATCAGTTCGCAACGCCCTTCGGCCATTGGCTGCTGCAGTTCCGCGGACTGCTCAAGGGCTTGACCGCCGCCACCATTTTGCAGGAGGCCTGGGGACCGTTTCTGCTCTTCGTGCCGGCATTGGCGTTCTCGCTGATCTCGTTGCGTCTGGCCGAGCGCGCCGGCGAGTGGGGGCGGATGTTGGCGGTGGTGCTGTTCGTCGGCTTCCACCTCGGCCTCGCCTCCACCATGGAACTGGGGCCGTTCCCCTACATCTGCTGGGTTGCGTGGCTGCCCTTCCTCCCCGCGCTGTTCTGGGATGGGCTCGCCCGGCGCTTCCAGCAACGCTGGTCGGGCCTGCAGTTGTGGTACGACGGAGATTGCGGCTTCTGCAAGGCCATGATCCGCCTGATCCAGACCTTCTGGCTGATCCCCTCGCCGACGGTGCGTGCCTGCCAGGAGGATCCGTCGATCGAAGCGGACATGCGCTTGCACGATTCCTGGGTGGTGGTCGGTCCCGCCGGTGACCGCCACGTCCGCTTCGACGGCGTCGCCTATGCGATGCGCCATTCGCCGCTGCTGTGGCCGCTCGGGCAGTTGCTGCGGCTGCCGCCGTTGATGGCCGTCGGCACGCGCGCCTACCGCTGGGTCGCGAAGAACCGCGGCGCGGCGGCGCATGCCGTCTTCTTCATGCG
Organism: Planctomycetota bacterium; assembly: GCA_038231435.1. Lineage (GTDB taxonomy): Bacteria > Planctomycetota > UBA11346 > UBA11346 > UBA11346 > JACCZE01. The sequence continues at coordinate 823 of JBBRLJ010000056.1, read as the reverse complement.
CCCGGCACCGCTGCGCGCCGAGCTCTCACCGCGAACACAACTCGTCCAGGACGCTCTCGCCGCGTTCCTGCTGTACTATGTGCTGCTGTGGAACTGGCGGACCATGCACCTGAACGACACCGCGTGGATCGCCAAATGGTTCCCGACCAGCGAGAACTGGATCGTCGAGATCCCGCGCCTGGACCAGTACTGGAGCATGTTCTCGCCAATGCCGCTGCACGACGATGGCTGGTATCTTGCGGCCGCGACGCTCGCCGACGGCAGCGTGGTCGACCTGCTCACCGCCAAGCCGCCGGTCGACACCCAGCCGACGCGGGTCTCGGCCATGTACCGCGATGAGCGCTGGCGCAAATACCTGATGAATCTCTACACCGTCGAGTTCGCGCGCTGGCGCAAGAACTACGCGCGCTGGCTGGTCGACGACTGGAACGAGCGCCATGCCGCCGACGCGACCAGGAAGGTGGTGTCGCTCGACCTGTACTTCTGGAAGAAGACCAACCGCTACGATGGCGAGCCGACGATGAGCAAGGATCTGCTGATACATTTTCCTTGAAGGGGCTTCGCCCCTACGGCCCTGGCGGGCCTACCCCACGGGCTTTGTCGGGGCTCGATGTCTTCGCTGCGCTGCGACATCGTGGGCGGATGGGCTACGCCCATTCTATCCGCCCACCGCCCCTCGGCGCCCGCAGCTTCTTGTCTAAGGGGCTCCGCCCCTACGGCCCTCACGGGCCTACCCCACGGGCTTTGTCGGGGCTCGATGTCTTCGCTGCGCTGCGACATCGTGGGCGGATGGGCTACGCCCATTCTATCCGCCCACCGCCCC
>JBBRLJ010000055.1:0-27969 GCA_038231435.1 Planctomycetota bacterium | reverse complement strand
TCGGCTCGCCCCGAGCCGGAGTCCGAGTTCCCAGATTTCACATGATGCCATATCCAACCGGGGGCCCCGTCGCTCCGCGATGGGGCGGGCGCCGAGGGGTGGTCGGCGGATACAATCGGCGTAGCCGATCCGCCGACGAATTCGCCGGCCCCCGGCGAATTCGAGCCCCGACAAAGCCCGTGGGGTAGGCCCGCCAGGGCCGTAGGGGCGGAGCCCCTGAACATCAGCCGGGCGCCGAGGGGCGGTGGGCGGATACAATCGGCGTAGCCGATCCGCCCACGAATTGGCCGGCCCCCGGCGAATTCGAGCCCCGACAAAGCCCGTGGGGTAGGCCGATAGGCCGTAGGGGCGGAGCCCCTAGAAGGAATACGTCAGACCGATGAGCGTATCCTGGCGCACGCTCCAGGAGTCGTAGCCCGTGGAGCCTGCGGGAGCCTCGTGTGGATGGGATTCGAAGTAGGCGCGGAACGCAAGCTCGAGCGTGACGTAGGTGCCGAGCGCCGCGGTCAGGCCAGCGGTGACGAGCTGGGTCACGTGCTTGATGTCGTCGAACTCGCTGAAGACCTCGTACTGCGCGAAAAAGCGGATGGACGGGTCGATGGGACGGTCGTAGCGCGCGTAGCCCTCGGGGCCCACTTCGATGCGATCCTGGAAGGCGGTGTCGTGTCGGCTCCAGCGCTTCTGGGCGCGCACGCCGAGGCGGACCTCGAGGCGATCCTCGCCGGCATGGTCCTTGGCTTCGTGATCAGCCTGGAGGAGCAGGCCCTCGTACAATTGCCCATAGCCGGCGCTGACACGCGCAGTGACCGGATCGAACGCCTGGTGATCGACCGGACTGGTGAACACCGAGTCCGTGCCCCATGCTCCATAGACGAAGTGGGGTTTCGCGAACGAGTATCGGACCACGCCGTCGTAGTGGGCCTCGTCCTGGTTTTCGATCCAGTCGACGCCTTCGACGCGTACGCGCCCGTAGCGCAAGCGTAGGTTCTGCTCACTGGATTCGGGGCCACCCCGCCAGAGCAGTGCCGCGTCCAGGGTGAGCAAGAACGCGGTCGATTCGCGCGCGCCGCCGATCGCCGGATCGCGCGAGCTTCCTGCGCCTTCGGTGTAGACGTTGGTGACGAAGGCCCCGGCGCGACCGGAATGGCTCCACTGGGAGGCGGCATGTGGCTTCGAGGGTGCTGGCGCTGGGGCCGGCGCGTCCGCTGCGTTGGCGCTGGCGGCACGGAGCACACCAGCGGCATAGAGGAAGCCCACGGCGATCGGAGACATGATGCGCATGCGTGGTGTTCGCACCCGCAACCTGCCAGAGAAGACATTTCACGCGGGCGTTCCACGCGGCGCATGGCACTGGTCAGTGCTTGCCCTCGGACGCCATGCTCGGCTCGGGCTTGGACTCGGCTTCGCCTGCATGATCCCCGGGTTGATCGGCGGCAGGCGTGGCGAGGGTCGCGGCCAGGATCGAATCGGGGACCTCGATGGTGACCCAGCGCACGCCCCAGGCCTTGGCCTGGGAGTGGGTGCGGAAGCGCAGGTCGATGTGCACCACGCCCGCGTCGCCATCGTGGCGCATGGCCGCGCCGGTGTCGTCCGCCATGGCGGTGCCGTATCCCGGCACGGTGAGCACCGTCCGATAGGGGATGAGCGTGGGATCGACGGCGAGGCCGCGTGGATGGCGATGCACGTCTCGGCGGATCGATGTGATGCCTTCGGCGCCCGGGCCGCAGCAGATCTCGCACGGGCAGTAGCCGGTGGTCATCACCCGGATCCCGGTGGTGTTCGGCGCATCGCTGGCCATGGGGGGGATGATCGGCAGCGTGACTGGCAGCAACGCGGGCACCACGGGCAGGGCGAGAGTTGGAGCTGACGGCGAGGGCATCGGAGCAGTGGTCGGCGCTTCGCGCGGGGGCTCACAGTCTTTGCGGAGCTCCGGCGGAGCGGGGCGGGGCGCGGGCGCTTCGAGCACGGACGGCTTCTGGGCGGATGGCTGCGGCAGTACCGGCATCTGCGCCTGGCCGTGCACCGCAGCGGCGAGCGGAACCGGATCGGGTACCGGGACCGGCGGGAACAGTCCTGCATCCACCGGGGCGGCGACGGGGGTGCGCAGGCACACCGTCACGATGACGGCGAACGCCGCGGTGATGGCGAGATTGCGGGTCGCGATCAGTACCGTGCGCACGCGGTCATCGCGGCGCGCCGCTCGTGTCATCGAGTCGCGGGTGGCCCACGAGCCGAGTTGCATGCGTGCCATCATGCGCCCAGAGAAGAGGCCTGCGGGATGTGGGATGGTGGAGTTCATGCCGCGGATCCTACGGGCATGACCTTCTACGCCGCTCGAGAGAACGTGGACTTTCTGCGCGGTCGTGCAGAGCTTGTCGAATAGCACAGGATCTGTGCGCTTTGCAGGAGGCTGGAAAGGCATCCTCTGCGCAATGAACGACCGATGAGCAGGATTAGCCTGCTACGCTCTAGCTGCTACTGCTGCATGTCGGATGGCTGTCCGGGAACTTTCGCTTCCAGCTCCGCCTCCGCGGCCTCGGCCTGCGCATCCTTGCCGTACAGCGAACCCAGGAATTCGGCGAGCAGCACCACGGTGATCACCGCGGCCGGACCGATGATCAGTCCTCGCGGCCCATAACCCAACGCGCCGCCGATGACGCTCAGGAAGAGCAGGAAGCTCAGCCAGGCATCGTCGGTGCCGAGCGCGCGCGCCATGCGCGAGGAACCCTGCTCGATCAGCCAGGCGGCGGCGAACGACGCGATCGCCAGGCACGAGGCCTCGGTCCAGCGGCCCTGGGACGCGAGCAAACTGGCGAGCGGCAGCCACACGAAGGCGTGGCCGACCACCGGCATCAGGCCCACGAACATCCCCACCGTCGCCACCAGCACGAGGTTGAACCCGGCGATGGCCCAGGCGATGCAGCCGAGCGAGACGCCGATCACCACCGCCTTGCCGATGGTGTCGGCGAGCATGTGCTGGACGGTGCGCTGGAAGCGCAGGCGCAGTCCGAGCTGCTGGCGTGGGGTCAATGGCAGGTGGTTGAGCATGAAGCTCCCGAGCATGGCGCCCTGGCTATAGAGATAGAAGAGCGTGGTGAGGGTGAGCACGATCTCGACCATCAGGCCACCGGTGCCGGTGAAGAGGAACTTCACGAATTCCGGTCCGAAGTGACTGTGCACGAAGAAGCCCTCGACCGCAGTGCTGATGTCCGCCTGGGTCAGCCCCAGGCTGGGGTAGAGCAGCAGCAGCGCGCCGGCGCGCTGCGATACCAGATCGACCAGCGCGTGGATCTGCGGCTGGTCCTGGAAGGCCAGTCCCACCGCCATGCGCAGGGTCCCTGAGACGTTGCCGACTAGCGCCCACAGCACCACGAGCAGTGAGCACGCCAGCAGCGTGGTGAGCGCCAGGGTGGAGATCAGCGAGCTGAAGTAGCGGCGGTATTCCGCCGGCCAGGTCGGGAACAGATGGTGCAGCAGACGATCGAACGGCGCGTAGATCACCGGATGGGTGAGCAGCGCCAGGGCGCCACCCATGATCAGCGCTTCGCGGATCGGCGCGATCACCAGCAGCAGCCACCACAGCGCCGCGAGCGAGAGCGAGATCAGCAGCAGATGCGGCAGCCAGGAACGCAGCCGGTCGCGTGGGCTCTGCATGCGCGAGACTAAGCGCGGCAAGCCGCGTCAGGAAGGTCCAAACTGCGGACCCGCTCGCTGCCGCCAGGGTACTTCGATCAGAGGTCGACGCCCCGCCTCGCCCGACCTGCCCGGTCGGGGCCGCGGGGTTGATCATCGTGCAGAGGGCCCTGCTGATGGGTGGAGGACGGGGATGTGCCGTCGTCGCCCGGGCCCGCCGGCCGAGCGCCGTGGGTTCCGAAAAGCCCTCGTCCGATCGCGGCGATGGCGAAGACCATGATCAGCAGGGGGATGCCGATCACCCACAGGAGCACTTTCCCGATCAGGCCGGCGCGCGTGCCCACGCTCGTGGTCGATCGCGTGGAACCATCGCTGCTGGGCATGTGGAGGGAGGGTAGGCTGGGCAGTGGCATGGCTGACCTCGGGAACGCTCATTGTACCCGCCCCGACCTCCATCGCCGACGATTTCCAGGCCGACTCGCGACACGCTTCGGCTCGCGGAGCCCATGTCACTTCGGCAGGGGATGCATATCCGTGCCGTCGTAGGGCGGAGTGAACACCGCGTAGACGACGCTGCCGCCTTGCGCCTGGTTCTCGGCCCAGTGCGGCACTCCGCGCGGGATCTCCATCACGTCGCCCGGTTTCACCGCCATCGCGCGGTCGCCCAGATGCAGCACCGCCGCCCCCGAGAGCATGACCACCACCACGTCGTGCTGGTCATGGGTGTGCGGCGGTTCGGCGCCGCCGATGTGGATCAGGTGCATGCTTTCGCTCTCGGTCGCATGCAGGCGGTGCGCCGCGATCGGCTTGGCGAGCTCTTCGGCCGTCCAGGTGACGGCGCCCATCTCGCCTTCGGGACCGATCACGCGCGGTGCCCGCAGGCTCTCTGCCATGTCGGAGGGCATGGACGGCGCGGCCGAGCCCTGGCTCTCGCGCGCGGGCGGGCAGCACGAGGGCGCGGCGAGGGCGAACAGCGCGGCGACGAGCAGGCGAGAGGGGGGCGTGCGCATGCCGTATGATTGGCGGTGAACGAGGACGCGCAATCGCGACGGGCCACGCCGCGCGCGATGTCGACGATCACTTGGGATTGCGGGGAAACACCGGCCGGCTCGGCGAGGCGACCTGCTGGTAGCGGTAGAGGATGCCCTGGGTCAGCGCCGCGAAGGCGGTGCTGCCGAGCCGGCCGTGCGGGATGCCGGCGTGGTCGAAGCCGTCGGCATCGACGCTGCCGGTCGCGCATCCGCTCATCGGCTGGCTGAGCGCGTGGCGGTTCCACGCGCCCATCCATTGGCCCCAGCCGTCACCGCCGACCTGGAACAATCCGAGCGTCCCCATGTAGCCGCGGTGCAGGTCCCACGCTGGATGCTCGAGCAGCGGCAGGTCGTCGACCAGCACCGAGCGCGCCAGCGAGCGCGCGAGCGGGGAATCGAAGCGGTGGCCGAGGAACACCGCGCAGGTGAGCCCCCATTCGGTGGCATCCCCGTCGCAACGCTCCACGCCCTTGGCTCCGACCCGCACCGAGGCGGGGAAATGCGCCCCGCCGGTCGGGGTCTTCTCGCCAGCGGGATTGGCCGCCTTCCAGCAGAGGTCCAGCCAATGCGAAGCTCCACCCATGCCGTCGCCGATGTCGAGTTGCCCGGCCAGCGCGCTCTTGAGCGCCATCACGCTCCAGGTGGTCGCCCAGGTGTCGAAGCGGCCGGCCACGTCGCCGTCGCACCAGGCCAGCGCGCGGGTGCTCTCGGGCAGCGGTCTCTGGCGCTGCAGCAGCACGATGACGCCACGTTGCGCGACGTTCTTGAGCGCCGGGTCGCCGGTCATGGCGTAGGCCTCGGCTACCGCCATGGTCGCGAGCGCGTGGGTGCCGGTATCGGCGTCGAAGGATCCGTCGCCGGCCTGGATGCCAGCGAGGAAGTCGAGGCCGGATTTTACCCGGACGCGGAATTTGTTCGGCGTCATGTGGTCGTAGCCGGCACCCAGGTAGCACAGGACCACCAGCGCCGTGGTGTACGCGGGCCGAGCGAAGACCACGCCAGGAGCGTCGGGCGCGCTCGGCGGATCGGCATCGCACAGCTTGCGGTAGGAGGCTTCGTTCCAGCTGCCGTCGGCCTCTTGGCAGCGGGCGAAGAAGGTCAGCACCGCGTTGGGGCTGAACTGGGCATGCCAGGGGCGATGCAGCGCGGACAGGATCAGCATCGCCTGGGCCGTGGCCTCGATCCTGCCGCTGCCGTCGTCGTCGTCCCAGCTGCCCGCGAGCGCACCGTCGGCGCGCTGTTCGCCGCGGACGGAAGCATCGAGGGGGGCGAGCCAGCGTAGGCGCAGCTCGCCATCGCGACGATGCGCCGCCAGTGCCGTCGCCATGGAGAAGCGCCGCCGCCAATCGTGTGGCGCTGCTTTCGCTTTCGGCGCGAGCGCCGCGTGCACGGTCTTCGTGGCGGCGTGCTTGGCCGCTGGATCGGCGGCGTGATCGGCTGTGGCATCGGCGCTGGGAAAGGGCGTCTCGAGGCCGCCGAACTCGTCGCGCTCGGCCGCGGCCGCGAGCGCGTTCACCGCATCGTCCTGGCCGGTGACGCCCACGAGTTCGAAGCAGGCCAGCGCGGTGGCCGGAACCTCGGCCTCGCTGTAGGTCACCGTCAGTTCGCCGTTGGGCGCCACCGCCACGCGCTCAGGGAACAGCGCGGTCGGCGCGGTAGCGTCGCCTCCCATGGTCGGATCTGGAACGATCGCGGAGTTCGCCACCTCGAAGGTCTGGGTCAGCCAGCAGGCGGAGTCGTCTATCGAGGTGCCGCGCGGCGCGGGATTGCCGGTCAGCGCGAGCAACGACCACAAGCCGGCGGTGGTGCCGATGAGGTCCGGAGTGGCGGCGCTCTCCGGCCAGGCCGTGCGCGGCGGTTCGCCGAGCATGCGCTGGCGATCGAGCACTACCGCGGTCGCGCGCGCGGCTGCGGGCTCGATGCCGGGAACATGCACGCGCGCCGCGGCCACCAACGCGGCGGTGGCCGCGGCCTGCTCGACCGAGCGTGGCGAGAACGCGCCGGCTTCGTCCTGCCCCGCCTGCAGCCAGGCCACGGCTCGCGCCATCGACTGGGTGATAGCCTGGGTCGCCGCCGGGTCGCTGGAATCCTTCGGCTCCGGCAGCGAAGCGAGCGCCAGCACGCACAGCGAGGTGCAGAACATCGTGCTGGACGGATGCTCGCCAGCGCGCGACGAGGTGTTCCAGGCCGCTTCGGCGGCGGCGCAGGCGGCATCGTTCCAGCTGCCGTCGGGCTGCTGGTGCGCGATCAGGAAAGCCCTGGCTGACGAGTTGGCGGTCGAGAGGGCGGATGGCAGCGCAGAGGTGGCTGCAGCGCCCGGCCCCGTCGGCTCGACAGCCGATCCGAGCGCAGCCATCCGCATCAGCGCCAGCAGCGCGAGCCCGACTGCCAAGAAGCGATCCGCAGGCATCACGCTAGGAGATCGAACCCGCACCGGCGCGCAATGGCCCGGCCCAAGCATCGACCGGTCATCCCCGTGGCAACGCTCGCCGTCGCGGCGCCATCCGCGCCACCCTCGCCATCGATGTGCCGTCGGTCGATGGATGCGGCCTTCCATCTCCATGCGGGCGGCACCGAAGCCCTCGCCAGGCATTGCGCGCGCATCCGCGCCGCTATCCCGGTGCCCAGGAGAACCGCATGCCTGACCAGCTCCACGTCGTCAGCGGCGCCACCGGCAAGATCGGCCACGAGCTCGCGCACGCGCTGCTCGCGGCGGGTAAGCGCGTTCGCGTGCTCGGACGCGACGCGGGCAAGCTCAAGGTGTTCAAGGGCGCCGAGACCGCGATCGGCTCGCTCGACGACGCGATGTACCTGAAGAAGGCGCTCTCTGGAGCCACCGCGGTATTCGCGATGATCCCGCCGAATCTCGCCACCTCCGACTATCGCGGCTACTGCCGCCGCATCGCCGATTCGTACCTGCAGGCGATCCCCGCCAGCGGCGCCACCCATGTGGTCGCGCTGAGTTCTATCGGCGGGCACCTGGCCGAGGGCGCCGGGCCGGTCAGCGCGCTGCATGAGATGGAGGAGCGGTTCGGCGCGCTGGCGGCCAACGTGTTGTTCCTGCGCCCGGGCTACTTCCTCGAGAACAACCTCGCCTCGGTCGGCATGGTCAAGGCGATGAACTTCCTCGGCAGCCCGCTGAGGCCCGATGTGAAGATCCCGATGATCGCCACCAAGGACATCGCAGCGGTCGCCGCCAAACGGCTGCAGGCGTTGGATTTCACCGGTAAATCCGTGCTCGAGCTGCATGGCGCCAAGGATTACACCATGGCAGACGTGGCGCGGACCCTTGGCAAGGAGATCAATAAGCCCGACCTGACCTATGTGCAGTTCCCGTACGAGGACGCGCAGAAGGGCATGGAGGGCATGGGTATCTCGGCCGACGTGGCGCGGCTGTTCATCGAGATGAACAAAGGCTTCAACGACGGCCTGATCGCGCCGACGCAGAAGCGTTCGGCCGAGACCACCACGCCGACCACGCTTGGGCAGTTCGCCAAGCAGTTCGCGGCGGCGTACAGGGCCGCTGGCACGCGCTGAGGGCCCCGCCAGCCGGCCGCGGCCGATTGCGCTCTCAGCGCGTTGCCGTCGCCGCCCTTGGCTCCTCGCCGCGCAGGTCGAGCCAGGCGACTTCCGCGGCGCTGAGCGCGATCTCGGAACCGGCAATGGTGGCCTTCAGCTCGTCACGGTTGGCCGCGCCGACCAGCGCGTAGACCTCGAGCGGCTGCGCGAGGAGCCAGGCGGTGGCGACCTGCGGCACGCTCAGGCCCTTGGCCTTCGCGAGCTTCTCGACGCGGTCGAGGCGCAGGAAGTTGACCTCATGGCAATAGGCATGCTGGCAGGCGCCATCGAGCTGGGATTTCGTGGTCTCGAAGTTGGCGCGCGACATGCGCCCCGAGAAGAAGCCGCGGCCGAGGCTGGAATACGCGAACACCGGCATCTTCGCCGCGCGGTACCAGTCGCGGGCGGCGGCCTGCTGCGGGCCGCTGATGGTGGCGCAGCCGGGGCCCCAGGGATCGTTCACCTGCTCGGCGAGGCCGAAGTTCGGGCTCGAGGCGGTGAACGGACGCAGGCCCTTGGCCTTGGCGTAGTCGTTGGCCTCCTGCAGGCGCGCGTGCGTCCAGTTCGAGCCGCCGAAGGCGCGGATGCGCCCGGCGCGGTGGTGTTCATTGAGGCATTCGACGATCGGCCCGACCGGGACGTCGGTATCGTCGCGGTGAAGCACCCAGATGTCGACGTAGCTGGTGCGTAGGCGCGCGAGCGAATCCATCAGGTCGGTGGTGATGTCGTGCGGTGTCGCGCGCTTGCGATCCTGGTTCGGATGGCATCCCTTGGTCAGCACCACCACGCGCTCGCGGTTGCCGCGCTCGTGCATCCACAGGCCGATCTCGCGCTCGCTATCGCCTCCGGCGTAACCGTGCGCGGTATCGAGCGTGTTGCAGCCGAGCTCGAGCGCGGCGTCGAGCAGGGCGCAGCTCTTCTCGTGCTCCTTGGTGTTGATGATCATCGTCCCCAGGACGATGCGCGAGACCTGCTTGGAGACGCCATCGACGGTGCCGTACTTCATGATGTGGATTCCTGTGTTGGGCGTTGGCTGGTAAGGAGGGCGTGGATCCAGCGGGCGCAATCAGCGCGCAGAGAGCGCCGCGGTTTCACCGGGATAGCGCAGCCCGATCTGGCGGCGGATCTCGTCCATGGTCTTCATGATCGCGATGCTTTCCGCGTGCGGGATGATCGGGCTCTCGATCAGGCCCTCGCGCAGGCAGCGCGCGACCTCGATCGCTTGGTAATTATAGCCGTTGCCGGTGAACGGCAGCTTTGCGGTCTCGGCGGGCTTGCCGTCGCGGGTGAGCGTGGCCTCCTGCGCGTGCCAGAATCCCGGTATGTGGATGCGACCGGTGGTGCCGTGGATCCAGGCCTCGTGCGGCGTGTTGGTCCGCACTGCGCACGAGAGCAGCGCCAGGCGCCCGCCGCTCCACGATCCCACCACTGCGGTCTGCTCGTCGACGCCGGTTTCACCGATGTGCGCCTGGGCCATCACCGTCGCGGGCGTGCCGCCGAAGACCATCGCCGCGAAGGCGACGGTGTAGACGCCGACATCGAGCAGCGCGCCGCCGGCGAGCGCCGGATCGAGCAGGCGCGATTTGGGATCCATGCCGCAGCGGAAGCCGAAATCGGCGCTGACCATGCGCGGCTCGCCAATCGCGTCCTGCGCCAACCATTCGCGCACCTGGCACATCACCGGCTGGAAGCGCGTCCACATCGCCTCCATGAGGAACACGCGCTTGCGCGTGGCGATCGCCACCAGCTCCTCGGCCTCGCGCGCGTTCACGGTGAGCGGCTTCTCGCACAGCACCGCCTTGCCGGCCTCGAGGCACAGCGCGGCCGCGGCGCGGTGCATCGGGTGCGGGGTGGCGATGTAGATGGCGTCGACCTCGGGATCGGCGGCGAGCGCCGCGTACGAGCCGTGGGCGCGGGGCGCCTTGAACTCGGTCGCGAAAGCCTGTGCCGAGGCGAGCGTGCGCGAACCGACCGCGGCCAGGGTCGCGCCAGGCACCACGGTCAGGCCGGTGGCGAACTGTTTGGCGATCGAGCCGGGCCCGAGGATGCCCCAGCGGATGGATGCGGTCATGGGAGGCTCCGTACAAGGGGTTGCGATCATGCTACACGGATGGCGGCCCCGGAAGGCGGGCGATACGCATGGCTTGAAGCGGTCTGGGTGGGTTACCGGGACATCATCGGCGAATGCACGAGCATGAGACCGGTCCCTGGCCTGATGACAAGATGCCGGCGTGCTGTAAAACCATACGATCTTGTCATGACCATGACCGTCCCCCGTCAGCCTGCGACACCATGAAACCCCAGCTGGTCTCCTTCCACAAGGAGCTGGTCGCCGGACGCACCGAGATCGTCGAGAGCGACGATCGCGCGGTGTTCCGCGAGCACGGCATGGATGGCTGGATCCTCAACTACACCGTCGACGGCCGCGGGCGGATCAATCGCGGCGAACGCCGCTTCACGGCCGAGCCGGGACATCTGCTGCTGTTCAAGCCCGGGGTCGCGCACGATTACCATTCCGATCCGCTCACGAAGCGCTGGACTCACCTGTGGGTGTACTTCTTTCCGCGCGCGTCGTGGTTCGAGTGGCTGGCGTGGCCCGAGGCCTCGCCGGGCATCCTGCGCCTCGATCTCGCGCGCAGCGAGCAGCGCGCTCGTATCGTCGCACTCTTCCAGGAGGTCGAGCGCCTGTCGCACGCACCATTGAAGCGCAGGGTTGCGCTGGCCATGAGCGCGCTCGAGCAGTTGCTGCTGTGGTGCGACGCCGCCAATCCCGACTCGGCGCAGGCGAGCATGGATCCGCGCATCCAGCGCGCGCTCGACCACCTGTGCGCGAACCTCGAACAGCCGATGCGGCTCGACGCGCTGGCGCGCGTCTGCGATATGTCGCCGTCGCGTCTGTCGCACCTGTTCCGCGCGCAGGTGGGGATGACCCCGATGGGCTACCTCGAGCAGCAGCGCGTCAGCCAGGCTCGCGAACTGCTGCTGATGACCGGTCGGCCGATCGCCGAGGTCTCGGCCGCCGTGGGTTTCCAGAATCCGATCTGGTTCACGCGGGTATTCCGCCGGCATGCCGGCGATACGCCGCGCGGCTACCGGAAGCGCGGCGGCGCGGCGCCGCGCTAGGCCGCCCGCGCATGCTCACGCCTGCGGTCGCCGGCCGCCGCAGCTCGGCCATGAGCTGATCCCGGGCGGCCGCCCTGCCGAAGGCCCGCCTGGAACCATGGGCGGATGCCTCCACACTCCCCGCCATGGACAGCAAACCGGGCTTTCTCGACCTCCTCCAGCACCGCTGGGCGCGCGTGGTGCTCGAAGGCCTCGGCATCGTCGCATTCTTCTGGCTGATCACGCGGCTATCCAGCGTTCTGACGCCCGTGCTCGTGGGCCTGATCCTCGCCTACATGCTCGATCCGGTGATCAACTACATGACCCGACGCGGCATGTCGCGTCGACTCGCCACCAGCCTGGTGTTCGGTTCCGGCGCGCTGGTGCTGCTGGTGACGCTGGCGGTGGGCATACCCAAGGCGTGGCACGAGGGGCGCATCCTCTACCAGGGCGCGGTGCTTGGAGACTCGTGGAAGGACGTCGACGGCAACGGGAAGTGGGAAGAAGGCGAACCGCTGATCCGCGACATCAACGGCAACGGCAAGGCGGATCCGAGCTACCTCAAGGCGGGCCACGATTTCCTGGTGGCGCGCGGGCTGATCTCCTCTGCGGCCTCGGCCCCGCCAGTCGTGGATGGCGCCGCCGTTCCGGCGGTGCCGACCGCCGACTCCACGGGCGATCACCCGGCATCGGCCGCGGACGAGGAAGGGCCGGATTTCGATCCCCAGAGCTGGCTGAAGGAGCAGGCCAAGAGCATCTCCCGCACGCTGCGCGCGGGAGATCGCAGCGTGCTGCACAAGACGCTCGACATCTTCGGGAAGATCGGCTTCTGGCTGCTGGTGCTGTTGCTGATCCCGATCTACGGCTACTTCTTCTCGCTCAACTTGCCGATGGTGAGCCGCACCATCATGGAGCACGTGCCGCTCACCCACCGCGAGCGCACGCTGCGCATCTTCGCTGAGATCAATCAGGTGGTGGGCGCGTTCTTCCGCGGGCGCGTGCTGATCTGCCTGATCCTGGGCATCATCGCCGGAATCGGCTTCGCCATCGGACGGGTGCCGAGCTGGTTCGTGCTCGCGGCGGTCATGGGCTTTGCGACCGCGATCCCGCTCGCGCCGGCGCTGGTGCTGGCGCCGGTGTGCATGCTGCTCTACCTCAGCGGCGCCGAGCAGTGGCAGTACCTGGCGGCCGGCGCGACCTATCTGGTCGTGCAGGGGCTCGAGCCGGTGCTGATCGCAGTGATCATGGGCCATGGAGTCGAGATGCACCCGGTCATCCTGGTGGTCGCGATCTTCTCGTTCGGCGCGCTGTTCGGCACGCCGGGCGCGCTGCTCGCGGTGCCGCTGGCCGCGACCGCGCGCATCCTGCTGCGCGAGTTCCTGTACCCGCAGGTGCGGCGCATGGCCGGACTCGATGTCGATGCTGATGGCGCGGCCAAGGCCACGGTGGCGGCTGCGCCGATGCCTCCCCCCGCCTGACCAGATCTCGTATGCGCCCGACCATGGCGGTGGTCGGCGCGCGGGTAGCGTCGTCCATTCTTCACTGCCGCGTCCGCCGCCAGCGGCGCGCGAATACCGGAGGCGATGGGCATGGCGAAGCGAGTCAACGGATCGACGGGCGCGAAGAACAAGGCCAAAGCGCCGGACCAGCGCGCGGCCGGCTCGCGCCGCGGCAGGATCCTGGTCACCGGAGCGACCGGCAAAGTCGGAACGGTGCTGATCGAGCGCCTGCTCGCCGAGCGGCGCTTCGCGGGCTTCACCATCCGCGCCTTGTGCCACAACCGCGTGCCGCCGAAGCACCCACGCCTCGAGATCGCGCACGGCTCGATCAGCGACCGCACGGCGGTGGCGAAGGCGATGGCCGGGGTCACCCATGTCGTGCACCTGGCGACCTGCAAGGAGATCCCCGAGGACGTCATGGACGTCACCGTGAAGGGATTGTTCTGGCTGCTCGAGGAGTGTCGCAGCGCGAAACAGTTCGAGCGCTTCGTTCTGATCGGCGGCGACGCGGCGGTAGGGCACTTCATCTATCCGCATCCGATCCCTGTGACCGAGACCCAGCGCCACAGCGCCTACAAGGGCTGCTACGCGCTCTCGAAGGTGCTCGAGGAGGCGATGCTCGAGCAGTACTACGTGCAGTACGATCTCGACGGCTGCTGCCTGCGTGCGCCGTGGATCATGGAGAAGGACGACTTCCGCTACTCGCTGTCCTTTGGCGACGACTGCTTCGGCGGCGACCGCTGGAAGGACTGGGTCGGCGCTGCCAAGGCGGCGGCGTATCGCCGCGCCGGCACCGTGCCGGTGCTGCTCGATCCGAACGGTCAGCCGCTGCAGCGCAATTTCGTCCACGTCACCGACCTGGTCGAGGCCATCGTCCTTGCGCTCGACCATCCCAAGGCGCGCCAGCAGACGATGAACATCTGCATGGACGAGCCGGTCGAATACCGCCGCGTCGCCGAGCACCTCGCGCGCACTCGCGGCCTGCCCTCGGCTGACCTGGCCACGCCGTTCCATGCCACCTGGCTCGACAACGCCAAGGCCCGGTTCCTGCTCGGCTGGCGTCCACGCTACGACCTGGCCAAACTCATCGATGACGCTTGGGACTACCAGCGCTCACCCGCGGATCCGCGCAAGATCTGGTACCCGGGCTGACCGCCCGAGGGTGCGCGCCGATTCCTGGAAGCCATGTTCCCGGAGGAGTTTCGGTATAGGCCTTGATCGACAGCCAGGCCCTGGTTGGCTGTCGCCCCATGATCCAATCCATCCTGCGCTTCCTCCTCCCCAAGGAGGACCACTTCTACGACTTCCTGGAGCGCCAGGCAGCAGCCGCCCACCGCGCCGCCAAGGTGCTGGCGAAGTACAAGGACGGCACCACAACCGCCCAGGGGATCCGCGAGCAGGTGCAGGACATCGAGCACGAGGGCGACGTGATCGTGCACCAGATGCTCGACGCGCTCGCGCGCAGCTTCGTCACCCCGATCGACCGCGAGGACATGCAGCGCCTGTCCAAGCGCCTCGACGACATCCTCGACATGACCAACGCCGCCGCGCGCGCCTGCGTGCTGTTCGGCGTCGAGAAGCCGACCAAGCCGATGCTCCTGCAGATCGACAAGCTGGTCGAATGCACGGCGCTGCTGAACGAGATCGTGCCCAAGCTGCGCCAGCACGCCTACGTCGAACTGGTCGAGGCCAGCCGCAGTATCGCCGCGATCGAGAAGGACGGCGACGGGGTCTTCCGCGACGCGTTGAGCACCCTGTTCCACGATCCGTCGATCGACGCCAAGACCATCCTGCGCGAGCGCGAGGTGCTCGAGGATCTCGAGAAGGCCATCAACCGCTGCGACCAGACCGCCGAACTGATCACCAACATCGCGGTCAAACATGGTTGAACTGCTGGTGCTGGTGATCGTCGCCGCGCTGGTGTTCGACTACATCAACGGCTTCCACGACACCGCCAACGCCATCGCCACCAGCGTCGGCACCGGCGTGATGTCGCTGCGCGCCGCGGTGCTTATGGCGGCGGTCTGCAACCTGCTTGGCGCGCTGTTCGGCACCGCGGTGGCGAAGTTCCTCGCAGGCGGCATCGCGGATCCCGCGAATGTGACGCAGATGGTGATCCTCGCGGCGCTGCTCGGCGCCAGCATCTGGAACCTGATAACCTGGTGGTACGGGATTCCGTCGAGCTCCTCGCACGCGCTGGTCGGCGGCATCTGCGGTGCGGTGATCGCGCACAAGGGCTGGTCGTTCGTGAAGTGGGAAGGGGTCTACCAGAAGGTGCTGGTACCGCTGATGGTTGCGCCGGTGATCGGCTTCCTCACCGCGCTCCTGCTGATGATCGGACTGCTATGGATCGTGCGGCGCATGCGCCCTGGCACCGTCAACCGCGGCGCCCGGCTGATGCAGGTGGTCTCGGCGGCCACGCTGGCGATCTCGCACGGCATGAACGACGCGCAGAAGGCCATGGGTGTGATCACGCTGTCGCTCGGCGCCTTCATCCTCGCGCATCAGGGAGGAGCGTTGCCGGCCATGCCCGCATGGATGTCGGACCACGCATCATGGCTGCTGCCAGCTTCGCACGACGAGAAGGGCAAGCAGGTGTTCGACGTGCCGTACTGGGTCGTGATCGCGTGCGCGCTGGCGATGGCGCTCGGCACCATGGCTGGCGGCAAACGCATCATCAAGACCATGGGCTCGAAGATCATCCGCATTTCACCCCTGCAGGGCTTCGCGGCCCAGACCAGCGGCACCGCAGTCATCCTCTCGGCGAGCCACCTCGGCATTCCGGTCTCGACCACGCACAACATCAGTTCGGCCATCATGGGCGCGGGCGCGAGCAAGCGCATCAATGCGGTGCGTTGGGGCGTGGCGATCAACATCCTTATCGCCTGGGTGCTGACCCTGCCGCTGAGCGCCTTGATCGCATGGTGCCTGATGGTCGCCATGCGTTTCTGTTTCGGCGCCTGACGCGCCGCGAGGCAGCGCCGGCAGGCTGCGGCGGGACTTGCGCTTGCGCGCTCCACTCGGAATCCCATGGTTCCGCATAGAAACCCCTCCGAATCATCGCGAAAGGTCGCCATGTCGCGCCATCCACTGATCGTCGTATCCACCCTGCTCGCCGTCGCTTCTGCGTCTGTCTGGGGCGAGGACCAGCCGAGCAACGCCGATCTCCAGAAGCGCATGGACGCGCTCGAACAGCAGGTGCGCGACCTGAAGGCGCATCAGGCCGCGCCAGCCGCGTCGGAAACCCTCGGCGTGGTCAAGGCCGGCCCTGGCGGGTTCGTCATCGCCTCGGCCGATGACACTTACACCCTGCACATCGGCGGCTACGCACAGGTGGCATCGAAGGTCTATCTGACCGATGACGACCGCCCCGAGAACAACAGCCTGTTCGTCAAACGCATGCGGGTGCTGTTCGAGGGTAGCCTCGGCCAATACGTCGGTTATTTCGTCATGGCCGACCTGGCCACCGGCAACGCGTTGCTGCAGGACGCCAACATCCAGCTGCGCATCGTTCCCGGCCAATTCGTCATCCAGGCCGGCAAGTTCAAGGAGCCGACCGGGCTCGAACGCCTGCAGTCGGACGCGAAGATGCTGTTCATCGAGCGCTCGCTCGCCACCCAGCTGCTGCCCGACCGCGATGTGGGCGTGCAGGCTTTCGGCTCGGTGATCGGCGGTAAGCTCGATTACGCCCTCGGCATGTTCGACGGCTCGGTCGACGCGGGCAGCCGTGACACCGACAACAACGACGACAAGGCCTTCGCCGGCCGCGTCTTCATCACCCCGTTCAAGGGTGGCGAGCGCATGCTCAAGGGTCTCGGCTTCGGCATCGCCGGCACGGTCGAGGAGGATTCCGGCACCGCGGGCAACACCAGCCTGCCGGTCTACAAGACCTCTGGCGAATCGGTGCCCGGTCTGGCCAGCAACATCTTCACCTACCGCAAGGGCGCTGTGCCGACGCTTGCCAACACCGTCGTCGCCGATGGCTGGCATTGGCGCCTCGTCCCGCAGGCCTTCTGGTACGCGGGGCCGTTCGGCATCCAGGGAGAATACGTCACCACCCGGCAATCGGTCAACCTCGCCGGCAACCGCACCAGCCTGCACAACACCGGCTGGGCGGTGCAGACCGGCTGGGTGCTCACCGGCGAGGACGCGTCGTACACCGGCGTCATCCCCAAGCAGCCCTTCGATGTGAAGGCCGGCACCCTCGGAGCCTGGGAAGTCGCGCTGCGCATCGCGCGGCTCGACATCGACAGCGCGGCCTTCCCCGTGTTCGCCGATCCCGCCGCGTCGGTCCATTCGGCGACCTGCTATGGCGTCGGGGTGAACTGGTATCTGTCGCGTAATCTCAAGCTCCAGGTGGATGTCGAGGACACGCGCTTCGACGGCGGCGCTCCGAACGGCGTCGGCGGCGTGCGCGACCTGCAGGACGAGCAGGTGGTCGAGACCCAGTTCCAGGTGCAGTTCTGATCGAGGCCATACCCCTTCACCGGGCTGTCCGGATGGAGGGGCCGATGGAGTCATGCTGAGTGAGCCCGGTCCGAGGCTCCGCGAGCCGACGTGCGGGTCGCGCTCCTGCTGTACGCTCGCCGCTTACCGAGGTCCTTCCATGACGATGCCGGCATGTGTCAGCCATGCCCCCACCACGCGAGAACGACTCGGTGTCGCCGCGATTGCCGCCATGGCTCTGGCCCTGGTGAGCGGGTGCGGGAACCCTGCCTTTCGACCGGACGCGGGCGTGTCGCTCGCCGCCCCGATATCGGCCGCGCCAGCGTCATTTCCCCACGCAGCTCCGAATCCGCACGCCAGCGCCGCCTACCGCTGGATCGACATCATCGAGGAGGCCGCCGCACGCCGCGTCGACCGCGTCGGTGCCCGTCCCACCATCATCTCGCGCGAGATGGCCATCACCGCGACCGCGATGTACGACGCCTGGGCGGCCTACGATGAGAAGGCCGTGGGCACGAGGCTCGGTGGCGCCCTGCGCCGTCCGCTAGGGCAGCGCACACTCGAGAACAAGGAGACGGCGATCGCCTACGCCGCGTACCGCTGCCTGCTCTTCATCTATCCCGAGGACGCGGGGTGGATGACCGAGCGCATGGTCGCCATGGGCTATGACCCGGCGGACACCAGCACCGACACCGCCACGCCTACCGGCATCGGCAACTCCGTCGCCGCGGCACTCATCGACTATCGTGCCCACGATGGCGCCAACCAGCTGGGCGACGAAGCGGGCAGCGACGGCAAGCCGTATTCCGACTACACCGCCTACGCGTGCAAGAACACCGCCGACACCTGCGTCGATCCCGACCGCTGGCAGCCGATCGTGTTCGACGATGGCAAGGGCGGAAAGCTCACGCCCGGATTCCTCACGCCCCATTGGTACAAGGTCAAGCCGTTCGTCCTCACCAGCGCCGAGCAGTTCCGGCCGCCGGGGCCGCCCAAGGTCGGATCGGACGCGCTCAAGAAGGAGGTCGACAAGGTCCTGGAATACAACCGCGGCCTGACCTTGGAGCAGAAGGCGCTCGTCGAGTTCATGCGCGATGGTCCGCGCTCCACCGGCCAGTCGGGGCATTGGATGCGTTTCGCGGAAGACGTCTCGCGTCGCGACCAGTACGACCTCGACCGCGACGTGAAGCTGTTCTTCTCAGTCGCCAACATCTGCTTCGACGGCTTCATCGCCTGCTGGGAGACGAAGCGCTTCTACGATAGCTCGCGCCCATGGACGCTGGTGCGCTACTATTACAAGGGACAGACGGTGCAGGGTTGGGCCGGACCGTGCAAGGGCGTGGTGACCATGCCCGCCGAGGATTGGCGTCCGTACTCGCCGTCGACCTTCATCACCCCGCCGTTCCCGGGCTTCCCGTCGGGGCACGCGACGGTGAGCGGAGCCTCGGCGCGCATACTCGAGCGCTTCACCGGCTCCGACCGCTTCGGCGCGGTCGAGCGGCGCAAGGCGGGCCTGCTGACCGAGGCCAGCTGCGACATGGACGTGATGCAATCGGTGGAGGGGGTGGCCGCCAAGGGCGTGCCCAAGACCGAGGAAGAGGTGCTGTCCCTGCCGACGTTCACGGCGACGGCCGAGATGGCGGCGCTGTCGCGCGCGCTCGGCGGCTACCACATCCCATACGACAACGACGAAGGCCTCAAGCTTGGCCGCGCGATCGCGGACTACAGCTGGCCCAAGTACCAGGCGTTCTTCGACGGTACCGCGGCCACGCCGGATTCGACCCAGCCCTGATCCGAACATCGGCGCATCGGCGGCTTCACATCGACGAGCAGACCTGCGGGCGCGCCCAGCTGACGCGCATGATGTTGCCGGTGCTGTCGGTGGTTCCGACCGGCATGTAATGGATGGCCAGAGCTCGACGCTGGCGCTCGGTGTCGTTGGGCGCGGTGTAATGCAGCGTTTGGCAGTGATGGAACATGCACCCTCCGGCCGGCAGGGGGATCGATACCGCCTTCTCAACCGGGATCGCCTGGACTTGCAGCAGTGCGCTGGTGCCCGGATCCTGCCCGTGCTGGGCGGGCGCGAGGTGCGATCCAGGGATCACCTGCATGGCGCCGTTCTCGGTGACGACGTCGTCGAGGGTGAGCCAGCAGCTGACGAGATTGGCGGGCGCGCATTTCCAGTAGCCGTTGTCCTGGTGCCAGGACACCGCGCCGCCGGTCCGCGCCGGTTTGAACAGTGCCTGGTCGTGGAAGAGCATGATGTTCGGGCCGATGATCGCGCGCACCACCGCGAGGATGCGCTCGTCGTAGAGGAGCCGGCGGAAGGCCAGGCTACGCTCACACATCTGCATGATCTGCAGCATCTGCCGTCCCGAGCGCTTCGCGTCGGCGCGAGCTTCGTCGCCCACCGACAGGTTGCGGTAGGTATCGCTGCCGTGCGCCTCGGCGAAGACGCGGTCGTATTCGGCGCGCAGCGCCTCGATCTCTGAGCCCGCCAGCAACGGGCCCCACGACAGGAAGCCGTCTCTGGCGAAGGCGACCAACTGGTCATTTGTTGGCGACTTCGTTGGCGAGATGTTGGGCGAACTCTGGGCGGCATGGCCATTCGCCACGGCTGGCGTGCCAGTCGTTGCCGGAGGGGATGGCCGGGTGGGCTGCATGGTCGCGAGAGCTGCCTGCATGATCGTGCCTCGGTGATGAAGGGTGGTGGCGCTGATCGGGATTATATCCGTGCTTTTTTCACCTGTACATCCAGGCGCGTCCCACAAACATATAATATCCTATCATGGGACGCACTGACGATTACATCCCGGCAGCCACGCCCATCTATGGTGGTCACAACCAGCACAGCGGTCGGCCGGTGTGGCGTGAGCGCGGCATCCGCGACCACCTGGTGATGTACACGTTCTCGGGATCCTGCCGCGTGGCCTGGACGTCCTCGGGGTCAGCGTCGACCGCGAGGATGCCAGGCTCCATCGTCGCCGTGCCTGGCGACATCGTGCTGATCGCACCGCGCGTGGCGCACGATTATGGGCCGCCACCAGGCACCTCGTGGGGAGTGATCTGGGCGGTGTTCCAGTCTCGGCCGCAGTGGCTGGAGTGGATGGATTGGCCAGAGGTCGCGCCGGGCATCTCGCTGCTGCGGTTGACCGAAGCGACGGTGCGCGAGCGCGTGGTCGCGCGCCTCGACGAGGCCCAGGCATTGTCGCTCGGCGGCTTGCCCAACCGCGACCTGCTGGCGATGAACGCGCTCGAGGGCGCGTTTCTGTGGTGCTGGAACCAGTCGCGCGGCTCTTCGCGGCTGGATCAGCGGCTCAAGCGCGCGATCGGAGTGATGTGCGATCGGCTCGCCGAGCCCATCGATCTCGGCACGGCGGCGCGAGCGGCGGGCGTTTCGAAATCCCATTTTTCGCGCCTATTCCGCCAGCATCTCGGCACCACGCCGCAGCGCTTCCTCGAGGAGCGTCGCATCGAGCGCGCGTGTGCGCTCTTGCGCGCAACGCCGTTGTCGGTCCAGGACGTGGCCCAGCAGACCGGCTTCGCCAGCCCGTTCTACTTCTCGCTGCGCTTCAAGCGCCGCATCGGCTACGCCCCGCGCGCATACCGCGCCGCGGCCGCCTCCGGCAAACTCTAGGAAACCGCTCGTGCTCACGTCCGCCTGGGCATGCCGAACGGGCCGTGCTCGCGCAACTGGGTAGGGCTCATGCCCACCTGCCTGCGCACGAAGCGCGAAAAGGCGAACGCGTCGCAGAAACCGAACTCCTCGGCCACCATGCCGAGCGTGTCGTCGCCGCCGAGCAGGCGCTCGACGGCGCGTACGGCGAGCTGGCGCAGGTGCCAGGCGCGCGGACTCAGGCCGAAGCGTGCGCGGAAGCTGCGCGCAAAGTGCTCGCGGCTCATGCGCGCGCGCCGCGCCAGGGCGGCGATGCCGGCGCCGCCCGCTGGAGCCGCACCGAGTGCGGCGAGCACCGGCTCCCAGATGCGTCCCGCGCCGATGGCGGCACCGAGCGATTCCCAATCGATGGCGACCGATCGACCGAGCTGCAGTCGCAGGATGCCCTCTGCAGCCAGCCAGCGGCCGGCTCCGTCGAGCGCGAGCGCATCCCAGGCCTCGTCGGTTTCGACCTGCTCGCCCCGGCGCTGTCCGAGCTCCACGGCATCGCCCAGTACATCGTAACCCGCCACCGCCTCGAGCCGGAAGTGGAACCCGACCAGACGGAGTCCGGGCTCGAAACGGAAGCGGTAGCGACGCCGTGACGGCAGCAGGGTGATCGAGCCGCGGGCGAGCGGCACCTCGCGCCGCGTCGCCTCGTCCACCACCCGGCTGCCCTCGGTCGAGGATGACGGCACCAGGAACAGGCGGTGGTAGTCGATGACGTTGCTACCGTCGTGGCCGTCTGCGAACAGCGTTCGTTGAGCATGGGGGCAGGCCAGGCGCAGCAGCTGGCGCGCCCAGCCCCAGCGGTCGTGGTCGGGAATCGCCCGGGCATGTCCTGAGGAAGCGGCGATGGTTTCGGCCATGCCTGAGCATCGATGAGATGCTGGGCGTTTCCAGCCATTCGCTGCTCATCCAGTCAATACGTAGAAATAGAAGAGATGTCCCGATGTGATGCGAGCTGCGGCGGCGCGACGCCGGGGTTACGCATCTAACTCGGTGCGGCGCCGTGGGCATCCTGGTCGCGGTCACGGTCGCGCCACGCGGCGGGGGTGCTGCCGAGGACCTTGCGGAACACCAGGCTGAAGTGCTCGCGCGTGAAGCCCAGCTGGCGCGCGACCTCGGCGATCGGCACGTCTTCGGTGAGCAGCTGCTGGGCGCGCTCGATGCGCCGGCGCGTCAGGAATTCGAGCGGCGTGGTGCCGAGCTCGGCGACGAAGCGTTCGTGGAAGCGGCTCGGGCCCAGGCCGACCGCGCGCGCCACCGTCTCCATGGCGATCGATGCGTCGAGCCGACGCGTGAGCAGCTCCATCGCTTGGCGGATCGGCGGCGATGGCTCGCGGACAATATGGTGGCGGCCATGGCTGCGCAGCGTCTCGACCAGCAGTTGGTGCAGTGCCGCGCGCGCCGCCACCACCGAATCACCGTCACGATCGCGATGCTCGGCGAGCAGCCGCTCGAAGTGCTCGCGCACTGCCGGCGAACCGGGAAAGACCCGCGTGTGGATGGCCGCGAATGCGCGGCCGATCGCAGCTCCCTCACGCGCCGTCATGCCCGGGAGGCGGCCTTGCGGGGGCAGGCGCACCTGCAGCCAGTAGAGCTCGCACGCATGCATGACGCGATCGACCCCGCCATGGTTCTCGCCCGGGCGCGTCAGATAGAAGCTGCCGGCCTCGACGCGATGGACCTCGTCCTCGACCCACCATTCGACGTGGCCGCGCGCGAGGTAGCAGATCTCCCAGTGGCGAGCGTGGACATGGGCGCCGAGCGCCTCGGGCCGCGCCTGCGTCCACGCATCCCAGCCCATATGCCTGAGTTCGGGCAGCAGCATGCGATCGCCGTGCACGTCCTCGCGCGAGCGGCCGTGATGCAGGGATTTCGCGCGCGGGAGGAGCGCCATGGGCCGGATCGTACGCCCGACCCCGGCCGATGTATGCATTTCTCCGGCGATGGATCGGCACTCCGGCACGGCAGGTTCCGGTTACGATGCGCGCTGGAGTCCCCCATGACCGTTGCCGCAGCCCGCGAACCAGCTCTGCCATCCACCACGCCGATCCTGACTGACGAACAGATCACCGCCTTCGAGCGCGACGGCTTTCTCGCCATCCCGCGCCTGGTCGACGCCGATGAGGTCGCGCGGTTGCGCCTGGTGCTCGAGCGCCTGTTCGCCGAGCGCGCCGGCCGTGAGCGTGGTGCCCATTTCGATCTCTCGGCGGTTGACGTGGACGGCAAGGCCGAGGGCCTGCCGCAGATCCTCGAGCCCTCCAAGCTCGCGCCAGAGCTGGCGCATGGCCGCTTCCACGAGCACGCTCGCGCGGCGTCGCTTCAGCTGCTCGGTGGCCCGGCCGACGAACTCGGCCGTGGTGGCGATCACGCCATCCTCAAGCCCGCCCGCCACGGCGCCGCCACCCCGTGGCACCAGGACGAGGCGTACTGGCCGGTGCCGATGCAGGATGCGCGCAGCTGCAGCACCTGGCTCGCGCTCCAGGAGGCCACCGTCGACAACGGCTGCATGTGGTTCGTGCCGGGCAGCCATCGCCTGGGCGTGCTCATGCACCAGCCGATCGGTGGCGATCCGCGTGTGCACGGTCTCGAGACGCTGGTCGCCGACACGCGCGCGGCGGTGCCGGTGCCGCTGCCGGCGGGTGGCGCGGTGATCCATCACGTGCGCACGCTGCACTACGCGGGTCCCAACCGCACGGGGGTCCAGCGCTACGCCTACATCGTAGGATTCTGGCGCCCGGGCGTGCCGCGCACCACGCCGCGCGACATGCCCTGGTTGGAGGCGCAGAACGCGGCGAGTTCCACCCGCGTCGCTCCATAGACCGTGGTGAATCCCCCGTCCGCCCGCGCTGACGGCGGATGTAAGGCATTCTCCGCTGCACAAGGCGGTACGCGCCCGCGCGCGGAAGGCGGTAGGATGGCCGGCATCGGGAGCACCCATGACCGCCACCGCCACCGCCGACTCCAATGCTGTCTCCACTGGCGAAGTCGTCCAGGCGGACGTGGAGTTCTCCGCCGAGCAGGTCGCCGCATTCCACCGCGACGGCTTCCTGCGCATCGAGCGCATCACCGGCGATGACGAAGTGGAGCGCCTGCACGCGATCTTCGAGCGCCTGTTCGCCGCACGAGCCGGCCGCGAGCGCGGCGAGCAGTTCGACCTCGCCGGCGCCGATGAGGACGGCAAGCCTGAGGGTCTGCCGCAGATCCTCGCCCCGTCGGCGAAGGCTCCCGAGCTGCGCGAGACGCTCTACCACGCCAACGGCCTGGCGCTGTCGCGGCAGGTGCTCGGCGATGGCCCGATATCGGAGGTCCGCTGGGGCGGCGACCATGCGATCCTGAAACCCGCCCGCTATGGCAAGACCACGCCTTGGCACCAGGACGAGGCCTACTGGGATCCGATGAGCGACGCGCGCGGCCTGAGCATCTGGATGCCGCTCCAGCGCGCGACGGTCGAGAATGGCTGCCTGTGGTTCGTTCCCGGCAGCCACCGCGGCGAGATCCTCGAGCACCAGTCGATCGGCAACGACGTGCGCGTGCACGGGCTCGAAACCCTGGTCGCCGATACCCGCGCCGCGGTGCCGGTGCCGCTCGCCGCGGGCGGCGCGGTGATTTTCCACTGCCGGACGCTCCACTACGCCGGGCCGAACACCACCGACCAGAGCCGCTACGCCTACACCATCGGCTATCACCGACCCGGCATCCCGCGCGCCACGCGCCGGCACGTGCCGTGGCAGGACCGCAAGCAGACCGCGCGCGAGGCCCGCGCCCAGGCCGTGCTCACAGCCGCCGCGAAGACGGCGTAAGTCTTACCGGTTCAGTCCTGCTCGACCTGGTGCTCCACCGCGCTGCCGCAGCGCTGGCAGCTGCCCTGGAGGAACAGGCGGCCGCGACGGTCGTTTCCGCGATAATCGCGGATGGTGGTCGCGCGTTTGCAGCGGCTGCACCACACCGAGTTGAGGATCAGCATCCGCCGGCTCAGCGGCAATGATTCCCAGATGCCGCGGGCGTTGACGGTGAAGTCAGCCGGCACGGCGGCGCCGCTGTTGGGATTTTTCGGCAGTGAGCGCGGAAGAGCTCTTCGCGCGCGCGACCAGCAGCAGCTTTGCTTGTCGCGGCAGCTGCTTGATCGCCCATTCGCGCTTGAGCGCGGCGCTGCGGTCGCGCAGCCTTTCGAGGTAGACCAGGCGCACCGGCCGCCGCGAACGCGTGTAGGCGGCGCCCCGGCCGCTGTTGTGGGTGGCCTCGCGGGCTTTTGGATCGGTCGTCCAACCGCAGTACAGCGATCCGTCGCGGCAGCGCATCAGGTAGACGAAGGCGGCGGGCATCACCGTAGCGTACCCGCTCCAGCGAGGTCCCGCAATCCGCGTGCCCGCCGCGATGGAACGTCCGCACGCCGGCGCTACATCTGGGGAGCGTGCGAGGGTCTTGGACGTGCTCCAAGGATCGTGAGCGCGCGACAGCGAAAGGCCAGCATGCCCGGCGCCATCCTCTCCGAGTACGTATTGGGCGATACCGCGGTGCGCTACCTCGAGGAAGAAGGCCGCGTTGGTCTGTGTCTGATCCCTGCCGCGCTGCGCGGACGCATACCCGACCATCGCGAGAGCGGCTTGCCTCCGGCGGCGTGGCCCAAGGCCTGGAACGTTGACGGCCTCGCCCACTACAAGCTTGTCGGCGACGCGTATTCCGGCGGATTTTCGCAAGGCCGATCGCTGCGCGGCTCGCCGGCGATGCACGCGCTGCGCCATGTGGCGCAGACGGCGGTGCGCAATGGTGGCTCTACCGTGATCACCACCGTGCTCGCCGGCGCGCGGGGCATGCGGGTCTCCCACCGTCTCGAACATCGCGATCCCGAGAACGCCTTCACGGTGCGCACCGAGCTGACCAATGGCGGCGACCAGCCAGTCACCCTGGAGATGCTCACCAGCTTCTCGCTCGGACACATCTCGCCAGTCGCCGCCGACGACGCTCCGGAACGGCTGCACGCGCACCGTTTCCGTTCAGCGTGGTCATCGGAAGGCCGCCACGAGGCGGTGCCCTTCGAGGCGCTGCACCTCGAGCGCTCGTGGACCGGGCACTGCATGCTCAATGAACGCTTCGGCCAGGCCGGCTCGATGCCGGTGCGCGGCTGGTTCCCGTTCGTCGGCGTCGAGGACACCGTGGCCGGGGTGATGTGGGGCGCCATGTTGGCGGTGCCGGGCTCGTGGCAGCTCGAGCTCTACCGCAAGGACGACTTCGTGAACATCTCGGGAGGCCTCGCCGACCGCGAATCCGGCCACTGGATGAAGCGGCTCGCGCCCGGCGAATCCTTCGCCGGTCCCGAGGCGATCCTCGCCTGCGCGCACGGGGACATCGATGATCTGTGCGCGCGTCTGACCCTCGTGCAGCGGCGGGGACTCGAGCGGCTCCCAGCCGTCGAGGCTGCGCTGCCGATCGTCTGCAATGAATACTGCACCACCTGGGGCAATCCCAGCCACGACCTGCTCATGGCGATCAGCGACCGCCTGCGCGGAACCGCGACCAAGTTCCTGGTCATCGACGCCGGCTGGTATCAGCAGGAAGGCCGCAACTGGGGCGAGAGCTCAGGTGACTGGCTGCCCAGCCCGAAGCTGTTCCCGAAGGGTCTGGCCCATACCTGTGCCGAGATCCGCGCGCGCGGGTTGATCCCCGGTCTGTGGTTCGAATTCGAGACCATGGGCCCGACCAGCGACGCATGGCATCAGACAGCGCACCAGCTGACGCGTGACGGCGTGCCGATCGAGCCCTCTGGCCGGCGCTTCTGGAACATGGCGGATCCCTGGGTGCACGACTACCTCGCCGAGCGCGTCATCGGCCTGCTGCGTTCCTGCGGCGTCGGCTACATCAAGGTCGACTACAACGAATGCATCGGCATCGGTGCCGACCATCCCGAGTCGCTTGGCGAGGGCCTGCGCCTGAGCCTCGAAGGTACGCAGCGGTTCTTCGCTCGCCTGCGCGCCGAGCTTCCCGAGCTGGTGATCGAGAACTGCGCCTCGGGCGGACACCGCCTGGAGCCGTCGTTCATGGCTCTGTCCGCTCAGGCATCGTTCTCGGATGCGCACGAGCTGGTCGAGATCCCGATCGTGGCGGCGAATCTCCACCGCCTGATCCTGCCGCGCCAATCGCAGATTTGGGCGGTGCTGAAGGCGGCGGACACTGCGCGCCGAATGCACTACAGCCTGGCGGCGACCTTTCTCGGGCGCATGGCGATCTCGGGCGACATCACCACGCTCTCCGCCGAGCAGTGGGCGGTGGTCGCGCAGGCGCAGGCGCTCTACCAGCGCGTGGCGCCGATCATCGATCGCGGAAGCTCGCGCATCGAGCGCATCGGCGGCGCCAGCTACCGCCACCCGACCGGTTGGCAGGCGGTGGTGCGCCTGGCCGAGGACGGACGGAGCCTGCTGGTGGTCGCCCACGCCTTCGCCGACGCGCCCGCTGAGAGCGTCGTGGTGCGCCTGCCCGCAGGCGATTGGCGCATCATCGATGGGTTGAACGCCGCGCCCGACGACGCCGTGATCGACGGCGAGCTGCTGATCCTGCGCATGGGCGCATTCACCGGCCGGGTGGTGGTGTGCGCAAGAGCCTAATGGTGCGGGGGCTCCGCCCCCGGGCCCCCACGGCCTTTGTCGTCCCTCTTTCTGTCCGCCGGGCGGCCAGAAAGTTTGCGTGATGGGCTACGCCCATTGTTCACGCAAACCAGGCCTCGGCGGCCGTCATGCTTGCTTCGCTCGCGTCACGAGGAAAGGGACACGAGGAAAGGGACATGCGTAAGGCCCGGGGGCCCCATCGCGGAGCGATGGGGCGGGCGCCGAGGGGCGGTCGGCGGATACAATGGGCGTAGCCCATCCGCCGACGATCTCGCCGGCTTCCGGCGAGATCGAGCCCCGACAAAGCCCGTGGGGTAGGCCCGCAGGGCCGTAGGGGCGAAGCCCCTGAACGAAAACCGCCGGGCGCCGAGGGGCGGTCGGCGGATACAATGGGCGTAGCCCATCCGCCGACGATCTCGCCGGCTTCCGGCGAGATC
>JBBRLJ010000054.1:0-29262 GCA_038231435.1 Planctomycetota bacterium | reverse complement strand
GGCGCCCGAGGGCGGTCGGCGGATACAATGGGCGTAGCCCATCCGCCGACGATTTCGCCGGCGCTTCGCCGGCGACATCGAGCCCGACCAAGCCCGTGGGGTAGGCCCGTCAGGGCCGTAGGGGCAACGCCCCTGAGATAATAGCCGGCATGGCGGCCGGCTGCGGGCAGGTCGAGCCCAGGACGATGTGACGGCCCTGGTCCGAGGAGTCGTGCAAGGCCTGCATGACGTCCACCACATGCAGGGCGAGCTCGCCACTGGCACGGTGGGGGCGTTTTTCGGCGATCGCGGCGGCCATGTCGGCGACGCCGATGCCGCGCATGTTCTCCGCATGTGGATGGGTGAGCGCGATCTCGCGCCAGTCTGCGTCGTCGCGGCCGCGCAGCTTCACCGTGCCACCGAAGCCGTTGGGATCGGGAATGCTCATCGAGCCCTCGGAGCCGTGCAGCTCGATGTTGGGCAAGGTGTGGTGCCAGATATCGAAGCTGGTGATCAGCGTCACCACGGCGCCATTGGCGAATTCGAGCGTGCCCGCGACATGCGTCGGCACCTTGACCGTCATCATGGTGCCGCGCTTGGGTTCGCTGGTGATCATGCGCTGCGGAAAAGTGATGCGCGCGCTGCCGCTGACGCGCGTGACCGGGCCGAGCAGGGTCGCGAATGCGGTGATGTAGTAAGGTCCCATGTCGAACATCGGCCCACCGCCGTGATCGTAGACGAATGTCGGATCGGGGTGCCAGTTCTCGGGTCCGTGCGACATCATGAAGGCGGTGGCGGCAACCGGCTGGCCGATGGCGCCATCGTCGACCAGCTTGCGGCAGGTCTGAATGCCGGCGCCGAGCACGGTGTCCGGCGCGCAGCCGACGCGCACGCCGCGAGCGCCAGCGGCGGCGATGATCTTCGCGGCCTCGACGCGATCGAGGCCGAGCGGCTTCTCGGAATACACATGCTTGCCGGCCGCGATCGCCTTCAGGCTGACCGCCGCGTGCGCCTGGGGGATGGTGAGGTTGACGATCAGGTCGATCGCCGGATCGGCGAGGGCGTCGTCGGGGGTGCAGGCGCGCTTCACCGCGAATTCCGCGGCGCGCGCCTGGGCGCGAGCGATGTCGAGATCTGCGACCGCGGCGATCTCCATGCCGGGAAAGGCGCGCAGGTTCTTGAGGTAGGCCGGAGCGATGTTGCCGCAGCCGATGATGGCGATCCTGATGGTCATGGGTCTCCGCGCTGGCGCGCAGTCGGTGGTCGACTGGTGGTGGGTAAGGACGTTGGATTGAGCTGGTGGCGATGTGGCGATGGCGGACGTCAGCCGGCGTAGGCTGCGAAGCCGTGTCCGCAGACTCCGGGATCGATCACGAACAGGCCGCCGGCATGCGGCTCGGCGGCGAGCTGATCGGCGTTCAGGCCGACCCTCGCCGAGGTGATGTAGAGCCGATCCATGCGCTCGCCGGCGAACGCGCAGGCGGTGGTCCTGCTGGCCGGCACGCGGAAGCGCGCGATGGCTTTGCCGGTGTCCGGGTCCCAGCGCACCACCTGTCCGCCGCCCCAATGTGCGACCCACAGCTTGCCCTCGACGTCAATGGCCATGCCGTCAGGGAAGCCGTCGTCGGCCTGGGCATGGACGACCACGCGCGGGCGCGCGATGGTGCCGGCTCCGTGGTCGTACTCGTACGCCACGACGGTGCGGGTCGGGCTGTCGATGTAGTAGAAGCGTCTGCGCTCGAGGTCCCAGGCCAGGCCGTTCGAGCATCCCACATGATCGATCATCCGCGTCAGCACGCCGTCGATCCCGAGACGCCACAGGCTGCCCGCTCCGGGCGCATCGTCGTAGTCCAGGGTGCCCGCCCAGAAGCGTCCCGCCGGATCGCATTTGCCGTCGTTGAAGCGGATGTTCGTCCCCTGGCCTTCTGGCTTGGCAACGCACGCCGGCGGCTCGCCGACATCGGCATCGAAGGTGTAGAAACCGTCGCGCAGCGCCAGCATCACGCCACCCTTGGCGCGCGTCACCACCGTGCCAACGTGGCTGCCCACCGGCGCCGACGCATCGCGCCGGGTCGCCGGATCGAACCAGTGCAGCGTGCTGGCGAGGATGTCGACCCAGTACAGGCGCTTCGAGCGCGGATCCCAGAGCGGGCCTTCGCCGAGCGTCGCCTTGGCGTCGAGCACGAGATCGGCGAGGGGGGCGGCGGAGTTGGAGGCGGGCATCGCGATTCCTGCGGCGGATGGCGGATGGCGGATGCGGACTGCGAATGAAGGCTGGCGAGCCAGGCTGGCGTCGGAAGCGGTCAGGGGAAAACGCCTCTCAGAGATGCAGCTGTTCCCCAGTCACCTGCAGGTGGATTTCCATCGCGGATTTCGCCGCGGCGGGATCGCCGTTCTCGATGGTGACGATGATGGCCTCGTGGGCGCGCACCGTGTCGAGCACCGCCTCGGGTCCCGAGAACGACAGCCGCCGACTGAGCAGCATGTATTTGCGGAAGCCGGCGAGCAGCCGTGGGAACAGCGGATTCGGCGAGACCGCCACCAGCAGGTCGTGGAATGCGACGTCGGCGTCGACGTAGCCGGCGGGTTCGGCGTGCTGGCGCTCGATCAGCGCGTTGGCGTCGCGCAGGCGGCCGACCAGGCCGGTGGGCTGGGCGCGCGCCACGTCCTGGATGTTCTCGATCTCGATCAGCCGGCGCAGCTGGTGCAGGTGCTGGAAGCGCACGATCTCGAATCGAGACAGGAAATCCAAGGTCGGCTCGATGACGCTGAAATCCGGCTGCACCACGCGCGTGCCGTTGCCGCGCTCGATCTTGAGCCAGCCGATGGCCTCGAGTTGCTTGATGCCCTCACGCAGCGGCACGCGCGAGACGCCGAGCTGCTTGACCAGCGCCTCCTCGGAGGGGAGGAGGGTGTTGGGCGGGTAGGTGCCGCCGAGGATCGACTCCTTGAGCGCGAGCACGACCTTGGCGTTCGCGGACAGCGCCTTGACCACGGGGGCAGGCGCTGGAACATCAGACATATTATGTCTTATCATGGGCTTTATTCTTCAAATAAACTCTAATTAGCAAGACAAAACACGATTAGTAAAAACATTTTGAATCATCAGTCTTATGTCTTATAGCAATGGGCATGCCGGCACCTGCGGTGGTCATTTTCGGAGCCGGCAAGACCGGGCGCGGCTTCGCCGCGCACCTCTGCGCCCGCGCCGGGCGGCCGTTCGTGCTGGTGGATCGCGATGCGTCCCTGCTGGCCGCGCTCGAGCGCGCCGGTTCCTACCAGGTCGCTGTCCTCGGCCGCGTCGGAGATGATGCGTCCGAGGCGTCCAAGGTGAGAGTCGCCCTCGCTCCCGAGCGTTGCGCGCACGTTGATGGCGACGTCTGGCTGTCAGATTTCGCCGCCGCCGAGCTGTGCTTCACCGCGGTGTTCGGCAACAACCTCGTTGCGCTCGGAAAGCGTCTGGCCGCAGCGCTGCTCGCGCGCGATCCGTCGC
The DNA here is from genome assembly GCA_038231435.1 of Planctomycetota bacterium. Lineage (GTDB taxonomy): Bacteria > Planctomycetota > UBA11346 > UBA11346 > UBA11346 > JACCZE01. Next base: position 25,790 of record JBBRLJ010000054.1, on the reverse strand, counting down.
GCCCGCTCGACATCGTCACCTGCGAGAATCTCTCGCGCGCCGCGGCGGTGCTGCGCGCGGCGGTGGCGGCCGAGCTGCCCGCGGCTCGGCGCGACGCCATACTCGCGCGCGTCGGCTTCGTCGAGGGGATCGTGCTCAAGACCTGTCTCGGACCCGGCGCGGGCGATCACCCGCTGCTGGTGCGCGCGCAGGACCTCTTCCGCCTGCCGTGCGATGCCGATGCGTTCGTCGGCGCGCATCCGGACTTCGCTGATCTCGAGCGGCTGCACGCCTTCGAACACCAGCTGGTGCGCAAGATCTACACCTACAATTGCATCAACGCGGTGATCAGCTACGTCGGCGCCGCGCGCGGACACCGCGAGCTCAGCGCCGCCGCGCTGGATCCGATGATCGTGCCGCTGGCGATCCAGGCTGGCGATGAAGCAGGCCGCGCGCTGGTCGCCGAGTTCGGCTTCGATCCGGCCGAGCAGCGCACCTGGGCCGATAGCGCGATGGCAAAGTTCCGCGATCCCGCCATCCCCGATCCCATCGAGCGCAACGCCGCCGATCCCGCGCGCAAGCTGGCCCGCGACGACCGGCTCATCGGCCCGGCGCTGCTCGCGCTGAAGCACGGCATCGAGCCGGCCGCGATCGCGCGCGGCATCGTCGCCGCCGCGGCGTACCGCGACGCGGGCAGGCCGTCGCCGCTGGAAGCCGCTGGCGGATCGCTCCCGACGCTGCTGACCACCGCCTGCGGATTGTCTGAACGCGAGCCGCTCTTCGCGCTGGTCGTGCGCGTGGCCGCGCACGATTCGTCAGCTGCCGCGATGAAGTCCGCGATGACGTCCGCGATAGATCCGGCGATAAGGCCGGCGACGATGTCCGTCTCGGTGAGGCCGCATGCCTCCTGAGCCGGCCACCATCTATGCGGCGCTGGATCTCGGCACCAGCCGCATCCGCGTTGGCGTGTTCGTCGAGCGGCCATCGCCGGCATTCGTCATCGTCGCGGACCGGCCCAATGAGGTGCGCATCGGCAATGACGGCTCCGCGCGCTGCGATTTCGCCCAGCAATGGCGCCAGGTCGAGGAGCTGCTGCGCGCGCTCGGCGTATGGTGCCGCGAGCACCGCGTCGAGCGCCTGCATCTGGGCCTGTGCGGACAGGTGTCGAGCCTGCTGCGCTGGGATGCGGCGGGCGACGCGCCGATCGGCGAGGATTACCCGATCTGGATGGACTCGACCTGCCGCGACAGCGTGGGCGAGTTCGCGAAGCGCTGGGCCGATGGCGGTGCGCAGGCGGATCTCGGCACCTGCATGCTGGCGGCGACCAATTGGCTGGCGGTGAAGATCCACGACCACCTCGCCAAGGGTGGTGCGCCGGCGCTGTATCTGCAGGTCCAGGACGCGGTGTTCCTGCGCCTCACAGGCGCCTGCCTGAGCCACCCGAGCAGCCAGGTGAGCCTGGTAGACCAGGTGACGCTCACCTACTCGGATCCTTTGTTGCGCTTCATCGGCATCGGCATCGGCGCCGCGCACCTGCCGCGCCTGGACGCCGCCGGCGCCGAGCCGATGCGCGCTAAACGGCAGGCGGATTTCGGTCTGCCACCGACGGTGGTGCACGTCGGCCTGCAGGACACCAACGCCGCGCTCCATGGCATGTTCGCGGTCGATGGCGACGGCCTGCTGCTCGCCGGCACCTCCGAGATCATCGGCGTCTACGAGTCCGCCGCGCGCCCGAAGCCACCTGCGCGCATGGTGCGCACGCGCCTCGGTTCCGGCTGGGCGATCTACGGGAGTTCGATCTCGGGCGGCAGCAGCGTTCAGTGGCTGATGGGCACGGTGCTCAAGCGCGCCGGCGCCGGCGATCTCGAGCGCCTGACCGACGAGGCTGCCGCGCTTCCGCCCGGCGCCGATGGCCTGCTGTGCCTGCCATACCTGGGTGGCGAGCGCGCGCCGCTGTGGGACAGCCGCTGGTCGGGCGCGTTCATCGGCTTGCGCGCGCACCATGGCGACGCGCACATGTTCCGCGCGCTGCTCGAAGGCGTGGCGATGTGCCGCAGGCAGGCCGCCGAGGCGCTCGAACGGCCCCTGCCCGCGCGCTTCAAGATGGCCGGAGGCGGCTCGGCGAACGCGCTGTGGAACCGCGTCCGCGCCGCGGTGCTCGGCCGCCCGATCGATGTCATGTCGGTCGCGGATCTGTCGCTGCTCGGCTCGATCCGCCACGCGATGGAGGTCAGCGGTCGCGATGATGGCGCCCTGGCCTCGCTGCTCTCATACCAGCGCGTCGAGCCGGATCCGGCCTGGGTAGCGGCCTATGCCGAGATCTACGCGCGCTTCCTGCGGGCCCAACGCGCGCTCGATCCCGATTCCGGTACGCCGGCGCCACGAGCGCTCGCCACGGGAGAAGCCCGTGGCTGAGGCCAAGACCGCCCTGATCTGCGGCGCCGGCAAGATCGGCCGTGGCTTCCTCGGCCAGCTGCTGCACCGCGGTGGCTACCGGCTGCGCTTCCTCGACGGTTCGCCTGCGGTGGTCGAGCTGCTGAATCGCGAACGGCGTTACCGCGTCGACATTGCCGGCAAGGACGGCTCGACCGAGTACATCCCGGTGCTCTCGGCGAATACCTTGGCTGATCCAGAGGCGGTGCGCGCGCATGTGGCCCAGGCGGACATCATGGTGTCGGCGGTAGGCGCGCCGAACATCGCCGGCCTTGCGCGTTTCCTCAAGCCGCTGCTCGCGGCGCGCGGCGGACGACCACTGGATTGGCTGATCTGCGAGAACGCCGACCATCCCGCGCGCGCGATCCGCGAGATCCTGCTGGAAGGCGCGGATGAGGATGCCCGCCGCTACATCGAACACGGCTTCGGCTTGGTCGAGACCCAGGTGCTGCGCACCGGCATGGTCGCCGACCCGGCGATCCTGGCGGTCGAACCCCTTGCCCTGCGCATGCACGATTGGTGGACGCTCCCAGCCGATGCCGAGGCCTTCCGCGCGCCGATGCCGTCCTTTCCCGGTCTGCAGCCGCGCGCCGGCTTCGCCAACGAGCTCACGCGCAAGCTCTACACCTTCAATGGGCTCAACGGCCCCATCTCGTACATCGGCCACGCCAACGGCCACGCCATCCTGCACGAATCCGCGAACGACCCGCGCCTGCGGGCCTTCTATGCCAGCGTCATGGAGGAATCCGCGCACGGCCTGATCGGCGAGTTCTCGTTCGAGCCCGGTGAGCACCGCCAGTTTCAGCGCATCGCCTGGGACAAGTACCGCGACGCGTCGCTCAACGATGCGATCGAGCGCAACGCCCGCGACAGTGCCCGCAAGCTCGGGCCGCGCGAGCGCTTGGTCGGTCCGGCGCAGCTGTGCCTCAAGCACGGCCGCGAGCCGCGCGCCTACGCGGCGGCGATCGCCGCGGCGATCGACTATGCGGGATCCTCCGATGCCGGGACGGCGGCGGTGCGGGCGAGCTACTCGCGCGGCGGCGCGATTGCGGTGCTCGTCGAACACTGCCAGCTCGACGCCGCGTCGCCGCTCGCGCGCCTGGTGCTCGCTGCACATGGACGCGGCGAGCACCTGATCGCGCGCGCCCTGGGGGCAGCATTCCCTCCGTCATCGGACATGTCGTCCGCTGCCCCGTCCGACCGCCCATCCGCGAGAGCCGCGACATGACCCGCTTCACCGGCCAGCGCATCCTCGTTACTGGCGGCAGCCAGGGCATCGGCCGCGCCTGCTGCGAGCTGTTCGCGCGCGAAGGCGCCGAGGTCATCATCAACTATTCGCGCAACGACGAGGCCGCGCTCGCAACCGAATCCGCCATCCGCGGCGCGGGTGGCAGAGCTGGGATCGCCAAGGCGGATCTCGGTGTCGCCGGTGATGTCGAGCGCATGTGGGCCGCGGCCGAGGCCGGCGGCGGCGTCGACGTGCTGGTGCTCAACGCCGCCTTCCAGAAGAAGGCGCTGCCCGAGGACACCGACCTCGCGCTGATGGAGAAGACCCTGCGCGTCAACGTGGTCGGCAACTTCGATCTCGCCAAGCGCTTCATCGCCGCGCGGCGGCGCGACGGCAAGCCCGGCGCGATCGTCATCCACAGCTCCAACCAGGGCGAATTCGTCAATCCCACCGGCTTCGCCTACGCGCTGAGCAAGGCCGCGCTCAACCACATGGTCAAGCATCTCGCGCGCAGCGTGGTGCGCGACCGCATCCGCGTGAATGGCGTGGCGCTCGGCTGGTTCGACACCGACGGCGAGCGGAAATTCTACTCGTCCGAGCAGATCCAGAGCCAGGCGTCGGCCTCGATCCCCATGGGCCGCGCCGGCGATCCGCTGGAAGCCGCGCGTATGGCCGCCTTCCTGGCTTGCGACGAATCCTCGTACATGACCGGAACGCTGGTGCGGCTCGACGGCGGCTTCGCCCTGGATCCCGACCTCTCCACCTGATCCGCCGCGCGCGAGCGGCAGGCGAGGTCAGTCAGAATCACTTCGCAGAAGCGGAGCGGACGCGGATCTTGGAAGCCAGTCCGCACAGCTTGAGCGTGCGGATGGTCCACCAGCCGAGATCGAGCTGGAAGAAGCCCCTGCCGAGGCGGGGATCGGCCTGGTCGCCGTGGTGATTGGCGTGCCAGTTCTCACCATGACCCAGGTGCATGAGCGCCAGCCACCAGACGTTCAGGCTGGAATCGCGCTCGGGTGAGATCTTGCCCAGGTGGCAGATGCTGTTCACGGTGCACTGGGTGTGCAGCGCCCACAGCAGGCGGATGGGTCCGACCCACAGCCACAAGGTCATGACCTCGAGGAAGGGGGCGCCGCTGACGGCGTAGAGCAGGCCGCCGAAGAATGACAGCGCGAGCACCGGGATCTGGGCGTTGTGCCAGAAGCGGTAACGGGTCTGGGTGAAGTCCTTGCAGAAGCGCTCGGGCTTGCCCTGCTCGGCCTGCCACAGCCAGCGCAGGTGCGCCCACATGAAGCCTTGGCGGGGAGACGAGATGTCGCCGTCGCTATCGCTGGTGGCGTGGTGCAGGCGGTGGTTGGCGACCCAGGACAGCGGCCGCCCGGACCCGTTCAGCATGGTGAAGAAGATGAGGATGTTCTCGACCACCGGATTGAGGGTCAGCGCGCGATGGGTGAGCGCGCGGTGGTAGCACACCGTGGTGCCGAGGCCGCCGATGAACAGCAGGCCGCCGGCGATCGCGAGCACCTGCCATGTCGGCCATGGCAGCAGGCACAGGCCGACGATGGTGGAGACGTGCAGCAGGATCACCCAGATCAGGGTCATCGCCTCGCCTGGCGCGCAGTAGAAGAACGAGCGCTCCCAAGGGGGCACCGCCGCGGTGCCGGTCGCTCCGGCGGAGGCGGGAATCTCAGTCGCGGAAATGGACACCGCGGCTGGAGCGGAGGTCGCTTCCGTAGCAGGAGCGGCGGCACCGGCGGAGGATCCAGCAGAAGGTATCGGAGCGGTGGCTGGCGTCATGGGCGTAGTATCCTGGGCGGGGTCTCCCACGCATCAAGAAACTCTGTCCGCGACCCAGGGGGCCAAGAGCAGAAATGGCGATCACTGCGGAAGATACGTCGACAGGTCCTGTGCGAGTTTGAGGCAATCGTCCCAGTCCGAGCACTTGAGGTAATACGCATCCGCCGAGGCGCAGCGGGCGCGGTCGGCGGGCGCCCCGGATGAGGTCACGATCACCGTGCTGATATCCTTGAGCTGGGCTTCCTCTCGGATGAAGCGCAGGATCTCATGGCCGCGGATCCGGGGCAAGTTGAGGTCCAGGACGATCAGATCGGGATAGGGTCCGTCCGTCTTCTCGAGCGCACGCAAGTGCCCGATGGCCTTCTCGCCATCCTCGACCACGTCGAAGCTGGCATCCACGCCGCTCTCGCGCATGGCTTCGCGCAGCAGCACGGCGTCGCTGTAGTTGTCCTCGGCGATGAAGATGCGGCTCATCATACTGAAGTACTTTACGGAGAGGGGTTTCAACATGCTACAGTGATCGTCCGGGGTCGTTGGATCTCGAAGGGGTTGGGAGGAGAATGAGGCATGGGGCTGGCGCTGGGCCATCAGCCCGATGTCCGCCTCACAACCATGCTTATGAATCCGGCCATGCCCACGGTGGTCGAACAGGGTTCACGACTCTAGGCGCATGGGGCTCGGACGCTTGGTGCCTCGGCTTCGCTAGCAGCCGGATGACATCCCTCGCTGCTCGTCCAATAGGTCACCAAGCCGAGGAGCCTGCGCTCCGAAATCGGCTCGTTTCCGACGGACCTCAGCGGTCGATATCGCGGAGCGTGCTCGGTGAGCAGCCAGATGAGACATGAGCCGCTGGCGCTATCCAGACCTGAGCGGTTCAAGACTCACGGATCAGGCCGTCAGCCAGAAAACGCGTGGGCCAGGCTGTCGCGCCAATCCTCCTCGAGGCTCGCGCCGGCGCGCTCGACCAGCAGGCGGTGGATGTTGCCGCCGTGCAGCGCTTCGCGCAGCAAGCGGGAGAAGAACTGCTTGCGGCCGGAGTCGCCGAGCAGGAACGCGACGAAGCTCTCGGCGCTCGCGTAGCGAGTATTGGTCAGCGGTCCGAAATTGTCGACATCCCAGGTCGAGGCCACGCTGAGCAAGGAGATCGACGGCAGCGAACGGCCGAGCACCGCACGCTTCAGATCTCCGAGGAAGGCCGAGACGTGGTGCCCGCGGTTCCAATCGCTCGAACGGAAGAAGTTCCAGGATTGCATGTAGGTGGCCACGCCTTCGTGGATGGCGTTCGGGATGTGGTTGGGGCCGGCGCGCAGCTGCAGGAGGTAGTGCGTCGCCTCGTGATTGAGGATGGGCAGGCAGAACGAAGTGAAGGTGCGTTCGCGCTGGTTCGCCACGAAAGTTTGGATGGTGTAGCGCGGGCGATCGCCGTTGTAGGGGAACACCCAGTCGAACTGGCCACGCGATTGCAGGTTCTTGCCGAGGTGCTGCTGATAGGCGAGCTGGCTGGCGTAGACCGTGACTTCCGCCCGGGCGGGATTCTCCATCGGCGGCAGATCGAGGATGGCGTTGGCCGCCGCGTCGAAGCGCTCCAGGTAGCAGGCGAGTTCGGCGGTGAAGCGCGCGTCGACCTCGGCCCTGACCACATAGTGGATGGTCGAGACCGTGAACGTGCCCGCGTGCTCCTCGACCTTCGCCTGCACGGATGCGATCTCATCGAGGTCTACGCGTGTCCAGGTCTCGTCCGCGCCCGAGACAGCGCGGGGAAGGGATAGGGCCGTCGTCAGGATGATCATCAAGCAGATCGAGATGGTCGCGGCCCGACCGATGAAAGCGCGGCACCAGGATGTGTGCGCGCGGCGCCAAGCGGTGTTTGATGCTCTGTCTGCCATCGCGGACATCATCAGATCACCGTCCAAGGATGCCCTATAACCAGGGGATCCGTGTTGACGGTGCGTCACTCCAATCGATGCGGGGCATCATTCTTGCGCGACGACTGCACCGCTCAGGCCGGTTGATGCGTCAGCGAAGCATTTTTTTGTGTACTCGCGCTCTGGGTTGATCTGGCAGAAAGCGATGACGCCGATCGGGACATGTCGGCCATGGACGATGTCCTCTGGGGGCTCCGCAGACGCTGGGGCTGAGATGATGGAGATGGCGCCGGATGTCGCGGCGGCGTCAGCGTCTGAGCAGTTTGAACGCGTGGTTCCATGACCCCGAGTTCATCCCGTGCTTGACCCACAGGATGCACAACGGCTCGAGCAGACGCGATCCATCGATGCCGCCGATGTCGATGGTAGGCCAGCCGAGGGCGGAGCAGATGGTGGTGACGACGCCCTTGGCGCTCGTGTCGTTTCCGCAGATGAACATGTCCGGAGGGCCGCCGGGGAATCGCGGGTTCACCATGTGCGCATTGCCCACGGTGTTGAAGGCCTTGACCACCCGGGCGCCGGGCACCCAGCGCTGCACCTGCTCGCCGCCGGAATCGGTATGCCCGATGGCCAGGGCCGGCGGCGTGTTCGCGACGAAAACCAGGGGATTTGTGGCGTCGATCAGCACCTTGCCGGCGAGGTTGGATGCATTCGCCAGGTTCAGCGCGTTCTGCGTGCCGCTCCACAGCGTCGCCAGGATGGCCACTTCGGCGTACGCGGCGGTGGCCGCGAACGTGCCCGATGAGACCTTGGCGCCGGAACTGGCGATCCACGCATCGATCTTGGCCGGATCCCTCGAACCGACCATCACCGGATGGCCCACTGCGGACAATCCCGCCGCCAGCGCGCGGCCGACGTCGCCAGAGCCGAGGATTCCGATCTTCTGCGGTTGGGCCATGGCTCATTCCAGCGCCTGGGGTGGCGGGCACAAGGCGGCGTCGGCGGGCGTGGACCAATGCGGCTCGGTCGTGGTCGGCGCTCGCCGATCCAGGACGCCTCAGTGGGTATCGGGCGTCTCTCGTCTTTCGCGTTGGCGCACGAGGCCCTTCCACGACAGGCCGAAGCGCGCGAGATACTTGGCGAGCCGATCGGCATCGTTGACGCGTGATTTTTCGGCGCGCGACACGGCGAAGAGCGTGCGTCCTGCTTCCGACAGCGACGGAGCCGAGCGGCATGCATCCAGGACGTCGGCCAGTTGCACGCGATCGAAGCGGTCGAGCGCCGCCGCCCCGGCGGCGCCGAGGAACTCGACGACCGAGTCCGCAGTGGTCGAGACGGGCTGCCGCCAACGGGCGCGCAGCCGCCGGATCTCGTCCTCGACCTCGTCGACGGTGATGCGCCCGCCGGGTGCCAGCGTGGCGATGCGGGTGACCGCGCAGGCGAGATCGCGGAAGTTGCCACTCCACAGCGCATCCACCGAGGTTGCGAACGCCACGAAGCGGGCGCGCGCCTCGGCGTTGAACGAGACGCGGCGGCCATGTTCGCGCGCGAAGCGTTCGAGCTCGTAGTCGAGGTTGGGCTCGATGTCCTCACGGCGCTCGGCGAGCGAAGGCAGCCGGAACGACCAGAGATCGATGCGCGCGAGCAGATCGTCACGGAACGCCCCGCCTGCCACCGCCGCCGCGAGATCGCGGTTGGTCCCGACGATGACCTGGAAGTCCGAGAGTACCGGCTTGTCCGAGCCGACGGGCAGGAAGGTCTTCTCCTCGATGGCGCGCAGCAGCATCGCCTGCTCGTCGAGACCGAGTTCGCCGATCTCGTCGAGGAACAGCAGCCCGCCATCGGCGCGCTTGAGCAGGCCCTGGCGGTCAGACGCGGCTCCGGTGAACGCTCCCTTGGTGTGGCCGAACAGAGCGGACATGGCGCCATCGCCGCGGATGGTTGCGCAGTTGACCTCGACGAAGGCCCCGTCCACCTGGTTGCGTTCCTTCTTCAGCTCGAAGATCCGGCGCGCGAGCAGCGTCTTGCCGGCGCCGGTTGGGCCGGTGAGCAGGATCGGCGCGGTACTCGCGGCCGCCACCCGCTCGACCCGCTCGATGAGGCGCCTGAAGTCGGCGTTGCGGGTCGGGATGCCCGAGGTCAGCAGCGACACGCCCTGGCGACGCTCCTCGGCGAAGCGCGCGGCGAGCTTGTCGTACTTCGACAGATCGAGATCGATGATCGCGTGTGTTCCAGCGATGCGCGATTCCTTGTCGTCGCCGCCGCGGCCAGGAGAAGTCTGCACCAGCCGGGCGGGCAAGTGCCGTGATTCGGTCAGCAGGAACAGGCAGATCTGGGCGACGTGGGTGCCGGTGGCAATGTGGATCAGGTAGTCCTCCTGATCCGGAGCGAAGGGATAGCCGAGCGCGAATCCATGCAGCGCCGCGTACACGCCCTGGAAATCCCAGGCATCGGTGAACTCGATGTGGTGGCGCTTGACCACGGTGTCCGGCGACACCTGGCGGATGTCCCCGGCGATGATTTCGCCCAGCCGGTCGAACGCGCGCTGATGCAGCAGTTCGAAGCGGTCGATGGCCAGGTCGGGTTGCTGCGCCAGGGACACCGACGGGCGCCAGCGGGTCCAGCGCTTGGCGCCGATGCCATCGTCGAGGGTGGGACCGAGCAGGCCGATGGCGACGAGAGGGCGATGGGACATGCGATATATTTATAAAACACGCGCTAATTGTCTAAGAAAAACACTGCTCCAGCGTCGTGACCGGGGCACGGGAAATCATGCAAATATATGCTGTATAATGCCTTGTGTATAATTTCCTCTACGCCAGCCGCAGTGGCACGCCGCTTGCCATATGCCCTTCGTCCCCCGACTGAAGGAATGCCTCATGGCCAATGCCTCCCTTTTCCGTTCGCTGGCTGGCGCGCTGCTCCCGAAGACCGACACGGTCAACGCCGCCGGTGGCCGCGCCTACGCACTCGACCCGCGCCATGCGCTCGCCCAGTACGCGTCGACCGGCTGCATGAACGGCACCTTCTATGCGGATGCCGAAGCACAGCTGGCGACGGTGCTCGAGCTGGCGCTCGTCGCGCCGACCGAGTTCGTGGCGCGCGTGGCGATCCATGCCCGCCATGTCGGTTACATGAAGGACATGCCAGCCCTGCTCTGCGCGGTGCTCGCCGCGCGCGACGTGCGCATGCTCGGCGAGATCTTCGCCCGGGTCTGCGATTCGGCGAAGATGGTGCGCACCTTCGTGCAGATCTTGCGTTCGGGCGTGGTCGGGCGGAAGTCGCTCGGGTCGGCGCCGAAGCGCCTGGTGCGCGCGTGGATGCAGTCCCTGTCCGACGAGCAGCTGTTCGCCGCTTCGGTGGGCAATGACCCGTCGCTGGCGGATCTGATCAAGATGATCCACCCGAAACCGACGACTCCAGCGCGCAAGGCGCTGTACGCGTGGCTTATCGGCAAGCCGTACGAGGCAGGCGATCTGCCGGGGATCGTACGCGAGTTCGAGGCCTACAAGGCCGACCGCTCGCTGCCGATCCCGGACGTGCCGTTCCAGATGCTGACCAGCCTGGAGCTGGGAGCGCGGGCATGGACGTCCATCGCGCGCACCGCGTCCTGGCAGACCACGCGCATGAATCTGAACACCTTCGCCCGCCATGGGGTGTTCGATGAGCCGGGCATGGCCGGCATCATCGCGGCGCGCCTGCGCGATCGCGACCTCATCGCCAAGGCGCGGGTGTTCCCGTATCAGCTCATGGTGGCGTTCACCATGTGCGGTCCGGACATCCCGGCCGAGGTTCGCGAGGCGTTGCAGGACGCGATGGAGGCGGCGACCGAGAACGTACCGTCCTACGCCGGTAGGGTGTTCGTCTGCCCGGACGTCTCGGGTTCGATGCGCTCGCCGATCACCGGCCATCGCCGCGGTTCGACCACGTCGGTGAGCTGTCTGCAGGTCGCTGCGCTGATGGCGGCGGCGGTGGTGCGGCGCAACCACGGTGCCGAGGTCATGCCGTTCTCGGATCACGTGGTCGAAGCCCGGCTCAATCCGCGCGATTCGGTGATGACCAACGCGCAGACGCTGGCCGCGCTGCCGAGCGGCGGCACCAACTGCTCGGCGCCCCTGGCCGAGTTGAACCGCCGCAAGGCCTCGGGAGTGCTAGTGATTCTGGTCTCGGACAACGAGTCCTGGATCGACGCGCGCCCGGGTGGTCGCGGTACGGAACTGCTCGCCCAGTGGGAGCTGTTCCGTCGCCGCAACCCGCAGGCCAAGCTGGTGTGCGTGGACCTGGCGCCGAACGCCACGGTCCAGGCTCCGGATCGCGCCGACATCCTGAACGTCGGCGGTTTCGGCGACCAGGTGTTTTCGACCATCGCGACCTTCGCTGAAGGTGGATCGGGTCCGGGCCACTGGGTCGGCGAGATCGATCGCATCGCTCTTTAGTAAATGCCATCTTAGCATTCGACATCTCCGGCGACGGATGCGGTCACGACTACATCCAAACTGTCCCGTCATGGCCATCCCTTGCCGTCGCCGGAGCTGTCTTTCCTCTCACGCTCTTTCTCCTCTTCGTGTCATGAATGCAGGTGGGACTACACGGTCGCCGGTTCGAATCCGGTCCGCGGTGCAAGATCCGCGGTAGCTCAGTGGGTAGAGCATGCGTCCCATCATCACTCGTCATGGCTTGGAGGTGTCCATCGATCCGTTTCCGGCGAATGCCAAAACTCATTTTGGAGCGAATGCCGGCGAGACTACATGGTAGAGCGCCCGAAAGGGAGGGCCGGGTCCGATCCCCGGGGAGTCAGAAATGGCTCATAGCTCAGTAAAACGTCTCGCCACTCTCGTCGCTCCTCTGTTTCCCAAGCTGGCCTTCATCCGCCATGCCTGGTATCCTGTACCCTTAGACCCTCAGGTGCTCCCATGACCCATCCGACCTACGATCTCATCTCGGCTCCCGATGCGAAGCCGATCTACGCCTGGACCAAGGGCGTGCCCGTCGAGGACGAGGCGCGCAAGCAGCTCTTGAACGTGGCGCGCATGCCGTTCGTGCATCATCACGTGGCGGCCATGCCCGACGTGCACTTCGGCATCGGCGCGACCGTCGGCTCGGTGATCCCGACGGTGGGCGCGATCATCCCGGCCGCGGTGGGCGTGGACATCGGCTGCGGCATGTGCGCGGCGCGCACCAGCATGTCCGCGAAGGACCTGCCGGAATCGCTGAAGGCGGTGCGCGATGCCATCGAGCGCGCGGTGCCGCATGGCCGCACCGACAACGGCGGAGCCAACGACCGCGGCGCCTGGCACGAGCTGCCGGTGCGCGTGAAGAACCTGTGGAAGGAGCACCTCGAGGCCGGGTACGAGCGCATCAGCGCGAAGTTCCCCAAGCTTGGCCGCGGCAACGCGCTCAACCACCTCGGTACCCTCGGTACCGGGAACCACTTCATCGAGGTGTGCCTGGATACCGAGGACCGCGTGTGGTTCATGCTGCACTCGGGTTCGCGCGGCGTCGGCAACCGCTTCGGCCAGTTCTTCATCGAGCTGGCGAAGCAGGACATGCGCGCGCACCACGTCGACCTTCCCGACAAGGACCTCGCCTACCTGTCCGAAGGGACCGAGCACTTCGCCGACTACATCGAGGCAGTGAGCTGGGCGCAGGCTTACGCGCGCCTGAACCGCCAGGCGATGATGGAGCGCGTGGTCGAAGCTGTCCGCAACGTATCGGGGATGCCGAAGTTCACCGCCGAGATCGAGATCGTGAATTGCCATCACAACTATGTGAGCCGCGAGCACCATTTCGGCGCGGACGTGTGGTTGACGCGTAAAGGCGCGGTGCGCGCCGGTAAGGACGACCTGGGCATCATCCCCGGGTCGATGGGCGCGCGCAGCTTCATCGTCCGTGGCAAGGGAAACGCCGATGCATTTGAGACCTGCAGCCACGGAGCCGGCCGCGCGATGTCGCGCGGCGCCGCCAAGCGCACGTTCTCGATCGAGGACCACATCGCCGCCACCGCCGGCGTGGAGTGCCGCAAGGACGCCGACGTCATCGACGAGACGCCGGCGGCCTACAAGGACATCGACGCGGTGATGGCCGCCCAGGCGGACCTGGTCGAGATCGTGCACACCCTGAAGCAGGTGGTGTGCGTGAAGGGGTGAGGATAAAAGGGCAGGAGGAGCGCGGACGTGAATCGGAAGGAAGACATGAGCAGATACTCAGATGCCGAAGCGATTCCGTGCAATGCGACTTTGCTGGTCTTGGACTATCGATCTCGGCCAGCACCTACGCACTGGCGTACGTGGGTGAACTGTTGCTCGCTATGCGGAAATTCCTTTCCGATAACCGCCGCCGAGCAGCGTTTTTGGTATGAAGAGCTGCGGATCCCGCTCTCTGTCGAGATCTGTCACTGCCGTCCGTGTCGTCGCAAGCGACGCGCCCATCGCCGGATCATGGGCGAGCTCAGCGACATATTGCCTCGCGTCGAGCGCGGGGTTGAGCAGAGCGGCGATTTGCGGGTGGCGGCGTTGGCGATTGCGGAGGGGATGATCCGCCGACTCGCCACCAGCAAGGAACTCGACATCACTGTACTCAATAGCCCAAAGATCGTCGAGAAGGGTGCTCGAATCGTTGCCGCTTTGAGGAGGGAATCTTCGAGGCATGACGATCTGCTTCCTGTGCAGATCCGCTTCCATCGGCACCGCGGAAACAGCCGTCGCGTGGAGCGACTCGAGATTGAATTGGCCAAAGCGCGCATGAGATCGGTGCCCATGGCCAGGGCGTTGGCGAAAGTCGAAAGGTGGCTCGAAACCCCTACGCTCGTGCTTCGTGATGATATCTCCGAGCCACCGCGAGGCTGACCGACCACATGCTCACCATCGACGGCACCATGGGCGAAGGCGGCGGCCAGATCCTCCGCACCTCGCTCGCGCTCGCAGCGATCACCGGGACCCCGGTGACGATCGAGAACATCCGCGCTGGCCGCGCCAAGCCCGGGCTGCAGAAGCAGCACCTGGCGGCGGTGCGCGCCGCGGCACGGGTCTGCAATGGCCGGCTGGAAGGCGACGAGTTGCAGAGTCGCGCGTTGCGATTCTTCCCGCAGGAGCCGTGCGCTGGCGAATACCATTTCGCCATCGGCTCTGCGGGATCGGCGTCGCTGGTCCTGCAGACCGTGCTGCCGCCCCTGCTCCTGGCGAAGGCCCCGTCGCGGGTGGTGGTGGAAGGGGGAACGCACAATCCCCTGGCTCCGCCGTTCGAATTCCTGCGCGATTCCTTCCTGCCGACGCTGTCGCGCATCGGCGCGACGGTGGCGCTGACGCTCGAGCGTCATGGCTTCCATCCCGCGGGTGGCGGCCGTCTGGTGGCCGAGATCCAGCCGTTGGTCTCGCCCTGGGCGCTGGAGCTGTGCGAGCGCGGCAAGCCGATCTCGCGGCGCGCGACGGCGACAATCGCAAACCTGCCCGCGCACGTCGCGGAGCGCGAGACCGAGGCGTTGAAGCACGCGCTGAAGTGGTCGTACGACGAGTGCGTCGAGGCCGAGGCCATCGCCGACGGACCGGGCAACGTCATCACCATCAGCATGGCCTACCAGCACGTCACCGAGACCATCAGCGCCTTCGGTGAGCTGCGCGTCTCGGCCGAGCAGGTGGCGAAGCGCGCCGCCAAGGAGGCGCAGCGCTACCTCGACGCGAGCGCACCGGTGGGAGAACACCTGGCCGATCAGTTGCTGCTGCCGTTGGCGATAGCCAAGGGCGGACGCTTCCGCACGCTCGCCCCGAGCCTGCACGCGACCACCAACGCGCAGGTGATCGCATTGTTCCTGGGTGAACGCGTGACGTTCACCAGCACGGGGAAGGACGATTGCCTGGTCGATGTCACGCCACGGGCGTGATGATCGCCGAATTACGAGGCGTGCTCACTGCAGGTGAGTGAGGAAGACGTTGAAGTCGCCGCCAATCTGGGCGATGCCCTTGGTGACCGAAGCGAGACGCGCCTGCTCCCAGAGTTGGCGGTCATTCGCTGCGCCTTCCTCGATCACCAGATCATGGTCTGCAATGTCGGTCCACGGCACGATGCCGGTTCTGACATCTATGGCCACGGCCTCAATCGTGGCATGTGACGTGGCTCTATCCTTCCTGAAGACGTTGCTGTCGTAGGTGATGCGGCATTGGACCGTGTAGATGAGCACGAGATCGCACTGCAGGCGCGCGCACGCCTCGCGGATGTAGGGGATGCTGATCTTGTCCTGCGGAAGGAGTATGGACGGGATCCGGGTGACGCTGACCACGCGCCGATCGGACAGCAGGTCGCGCAGCAGATCGATGTTCGCGCCGGCGGTACCGGCATCATCTGCATTCCATCGGCCCATCGGCAATACCGCGACCTTCGCCTTGTCCTTCAGCGTGATGACGCCGTCGAGGATCTTCTCCAGCGCCTCGTTGCCGATGACTGCGGTATCGCTCGAAAACAAGGATTCAGAAACACTGGCGCGTGATTCGGCTTGGGCCCCATCGTATTCGAGCTGCGCAGCCGCGGGCCGTTCACCGCAGCCGGAGATCAGGATGACGGACAACAGCGCGCAGGTGAACGGTACGGTGATGGTCATGGCATTGCCTCAGTATGAGTGTGCAGATCGATGAGAGACTACCGGCGCCGTTCGAGATCCCGCGCCGCGTCCACCAGCTCCATGAATCCGGCGCGCGCTTCGTCCGATCCCTTGCCCTGTCGGGCGAGCTCATCGACCAGGCGGTAATCGCACGAGCCC
The DNA here is from genome assembly GCA_038231435.1 of Planctomycetota bacterium. Lineage (GTDB taxonomy): Bacteria > Planctomycetota > UBA11346 > UBA11346 > UBA11346 > JACCZE01. Next base: position 9,739 of record JBBRLJ010000054.1, on the reverse strand, counting down.
CGGTAGGGGGACCCGCGCAGCACCATGCCGAACGCCGCCACCGCCATGGCCCAGGTGGTATCGCGCTGGGCGGCATCGTCCGCACGGGCGCGGTTGGATACGTCGGTCTCGATCAACCGACTATCGCCACCGCCGGGAGGCTGGTAGCGCAGGCGCACGCGCATGGTGTAGGAAGCGGGCGCAGGGTCAGCGGGGCGCGCATCGCCGCCATCGGATGCGATGAAGGGATTGGCGTCGACACCGCGCGTGGCCGGCTCGCCGTTCGGCACGATCTCGTACAGCGCGGTGACGGTGTGGCCGGCGCCGATATCACCGGCGTCCACGCGGTCGTCGTTGAAGTCCTCGCGCTTGAGCAGACGGTTCTCGTAGCCGATCAGGCGCCAGCTCGAGACCGCGGCAGGATTGAAGAAGACCTGCACCTTCACGTCCTGGGCGATGGTCACCAGGCTGCCCGGCAGCTGCTCGACGAACAGCCGGCGGGCCTCCTGCTCGCGGTCGATGTAGGCGTACATGCCGTTGCCGTGGTCGGCGAGGCTTTCGAGGCGGTGGTCGCTGTGCCCGATGCCGAAACCGAGCACGGTGAGGAAGATGCCTGCGCGGGCCTCTTCGCGCACCAGCGCGTCGAGCTGGGCCTCGTCGGTGACGCCGACGTTGAAGTCGCCATCGGTGGCGAGGATCACGCGGTTGGCCGCGTCACGATCGAAATGCGCTCGTGCCTGTCGATAGGCCTCCTGGATGCCGCCGGAACCGTAGGTGCTGCCGCCGGACTGCAGCTTGTCGAGCGCCTTGCGGATGCGGCGGTGCTCGTCGCCAGCGGTCGGCTCGAGCGCCACGCCGGCATCGCCAGCGTAGGTGACGATCGAGACGCGGTCGCGCGCATCGAGTTGATCGACCAGCAGCTTCATGCTGCGCAGCAGCAACGGCAGGCGGTTGTCCGGGGCCATCGAGCCGCTGGTGTCGATCAGAAAGACGAGATTGGCTGGCGGGCGATGAGCGCGATCCATCTCGCGTCCACTGACGCCGATGCGCACCACCCGATGGCCTGGGCTCCACGGGCAGGCGACGGTGTCGGTGCTGATGACGAACGGATGCTCGTCGCGTGCGCCAGGCCGCGGATAATCGTAATGGAAGGTGTTCAGCATCTCCTCGATGCGCACCGACTCGGGCGCCGGCAGGCGGCGTTGCTCCAGCAGGCTGCTGCGCAGCATGGTGTACGACGCGGTGTCGACGTCGGTGGAGAAGGTCGAGGCGTCGCCGCCGCGCTGGTCGACGCGGACGAAGGGATTGTCGGCGCTGCGCACCTCGGCGTCGGAATCGTCGCGATCGCCGGGCTGGCGGCGTCCGAGTTTCTCGCCGCCGGCGCCGTCACCGAGGTCACGTGCCAGCAGCGGTCCCGCGGGCGTGGGCACCAGCTGAGGACTCGTCGTTTCATAGCCCTCGATAGCGCCCTCGAATGGGTGCTGTGGGGATGTCCCGCCAGCCTGTCGCGCATCATAGGATGCCGGAGGCGGTGTCCGCGAATACGTTGACGATCCACCCTCGCCGCGTCGCGTCGCACAGGACGCGATGATCGAGGCGACGAGGACGCAGACGGCGAGCGCGGAGATCTGACGCGGGCGGAAGGGATTCATGGCGTGGCTCCGGAGTCGGTGGACGGGGTGGTGATGCCGAGGATGCCGAGCACGCGCTGGGCGTGCGCGGCGGCGTGCTTGGACATGGCGCCGCTGCGCTGGCGCAGGTAGCGGTCCTGCAGGGGGCCGGTGATCGCGCCCCAGACGATGGCGGCGAGATCGTCGTCGCCCTTGATCAGGCGGCGCAGGATGGCGCGCACGCTGTGCGGATTCGCCTGGTCGACCTCGACCGGCGTCATCTCGTGCGGCGGGAAGACCAGCAGCGCGAGTGCGCGCGGACGCTCGTCGTAGGCGGCGTAGAGCAGGAGCACGGCTTCGCGCACCGCGGCTTCGGGGTCCGGCTTGGTCGCGGCGAGTTCGGCGAACGCGCGCAGGATCGGCGCGAGCGCGACCCGGTAGAGCTCGCGGCCGAGATCCTCTTTGGTGGGGAAGTGCTTGAACATCGAGGCCGGGCCGACCTTCGCGCGTTTGGCGATGTCGCGCGTGCTGACGGCCTCGTAACCCTCGACCGCGAAGAGGTCGAATGCGGCTTCGAGGATCTGCTGTCGGACGAACGGTCGGCGGCCCATGGTAAAGAAAGCATATGCTTTCTTTTAATCTAAAGCAAGCACTTGCTTGGAGTCATGGTCGTCATCGCCTAGAAGATCGGTAAAATCAGCCGTTTCGGCTTCGACGCTTGTCTCGGAGAAGGCGAGCCATACAAATCCGACATGTCCCGCGGCTCCATGTCCATTTGGCGACTCGCTCGTCTTCACCTCGGCCTTGCCGAGGTCACCTGAGCGTCGTCTAGCTACGCACCACCCGGTGCCACGCGAGGCCCGCTCGAACGAGCGGGCCTCCTTCGTTGGTGCCGGGCCCGCTTCGACCAACCGGGCACCGACGCCGGTGGTCCCATGCCTCGTCCTCCACGCCTGCACGCTCCTCCACTCATGCACGCAGCGATGCTGACCGCGCTCGGGTCGCTGCTCTTCTCATCCAAGGGCGTGATGGTGAAGATCGCCTTCGCGCATGGCGCCGCGCCGCTCGCGGTGCTCGGGCTGCGCATGGCTTTCGCGCTGCCGATCTTCATGGCCATCGCCTGGCGCGAGGACCGCGTCGCCGTGACCCCGCTGCCGCGCATGGAGCGGCTGCGCGCCATGGGCTGCGGCCTGATCGGCTATCACCTGGCGAGCTGGCTGGACTTCGAGGGCCTGCGCCTGATCAGCGTGGCCCTCGAGCGCATGGTGCTCTACGCCTATCCGACCGCGGTGATCCTGATCTCCGCGCTGGTCTTCAAGCAACGCATCTCGCGCATGACGATGGCTGCGATGGCGCTGGCCTATGTCGGCGTAGCGGTGGCGTGTGGCGGCGAGGCCCACGCCGGGCCGGGTGCGTGGCTCGGCATCGTGCTGGTTGGTGCGAGCGCAGGTAGCTACGCGGTGTTCATTGTCGCCAGTTCGCGGGCGATGCGCGCGCTCGGATCGATGCGCTTCATGGCCAACGCGATGTGCGGAGCGTGCGCGGCGGTGCTCGCGCACGCGTCACTGGCGTGTTCGGCGAGCGATCTTCGCGTCGATGGCACGGTCTGGGCGCTCGGCGTGGCCTTGGCGTTGCTCGGCACGGTGGCGCCGGCGCTCCTGTGCGCTGAGGGCTTGAAGCGCGCCGGACCGCAGGCCTTCGCGGTGATCAGTTCGGTCGGACCAGTGTGCACGGTGGCGCTGGCGTGGGCGTTCCTCGACGAACAGCCGCGCCCGGTCCAGCTGATCGGCATGGCGTTGACCATGGGCGCGTGCCTGGCGCTGGCCCTGACCGGATCGGCTCCGGTCAAGGCTAACGCAAGCGTCCCCATCGAACCCGATCAGCCCAGGGAAAGCCGACGATGCGCGACGGCGGCATCCTCGCCGGCCGCCAATGGCGCGAGCCGGTAGGCGAGCCGGTACGAGCCCGGATTCACCCGGTACTGCTCGAGGGTATCGGGTCCGCAGCTGGCGCCGCCGACGCCGCGCTGGCGGACGTCGAGGTACAGGTGCACCTGGTCGGAGCGCACCAGATCGGTGGTGTGGAACGCCTTGGTCTGCACCTCGTCGCTGAAGTGCGTGGCCTTGCCTTCGATCAGCCCGTCGGCGCTGACCAGAATGCCGCGTCCGTCGCCCCGGCGCAGCGCCAGCCAGCGGATCTCGGTCTTGTTGCCGTGCTCCTGCGGCATCACGTACGGGACGTACTGCGCATCGACGGTGGATTCCCAGCGTCCGACCAGCGTCCCGGACTTGCGGTCGCAGTAGCTCTCGTGCGGGCCATTGCCGAACCACGACAGGTCCTCGAATCCGGCCGGAACGGTGAGCGCCACGCCCAGGCGCGGCAGATCCGGCAGGCCCTTCGCCACCGTGAAGCGGTGCTCGACGGCGATAGCGCCGTCAGAGGAGACGATCATCTCCATCGCTTCGGTCAGCGGCTGCTTACGGTCGGTTCCCCACGACAGCAGTCGCGCGTTCACGCGTACGCCGCCATCGGCGGTCGCCTTGGCTGAGAGCGACTCGACGCGATGGGTGAGGGCGTCGAAGCCCGCGTCCATCCACTTCGACAGCGGTTTCTTCCAATGGCCTTCCTTGCCCTTGACCATGTCCCAGGCCTTGATGCCGTCGTTGTCGGTTGGCGCTCGCCACATGGTGGCGAGGGGTCCGGCTGAGAGCAGATCGACACCGCCGACATGCCAGACACTCATCCGCGCGGTGGCGCGATCGATCGCGATCTCGATCTGGTCGCCGAGGATGCGCAGCCCGCGACGGTCGTCCTCAACGCGCAACGCCGTGCGCTGCTGCGCACGCGTGGACGACGCGCTCATGCGCGCGCCCATTGAGGATGCCGGCAACACGAACTGACCGACGGCGACCTCGAAGGCCTTGCCCAGGAGCGGCAGATTGCGGCGATCGGTGAAGCGCAGGGTGAGATGGCATTCCTGACCGGGCTCGAGTTGACGCGCGCGGCAGGGCACCTGGATGGTGCGCTGCTCGCCCGGCTTCAGCTCGAGCTTGGGCAGGTTGCCGCGCTCGACCACCGTGCCGTCGACCGACAGTTCCCAGGCGCCGGCGAGGTGCGTGAGGGTGATGAAATCGTACTTGCTGCGGATGGTGACCTGGCGGTTGGCGAGATCCGCCGCCTCGATCGCCACCGGCTGAAACAGCTTCTTGCATTCCCACATGGTGGGGTGCGGCGTGCGGTCGGGCCAGACGAGACCATCGCAGCAGAAGTTGACGTCATTCGGCACGTCGCCGAAGTCGCCGCCATAGGCCCAGAATTCACGACCCTGCTCGTCGGTCTTGCGGATGCCGTGGTCGAGCATCTCCCAGATGAAGCCGCCCTGCAGGCCAGGGTGCGATTCGATCGCCTCCCAGTATTCCTTGAGGTTGCCGCAGCTGTTGCCCATGGCATGGGCGTATTCGCACATGATCAGCGGGCGCCAATCCTTGGTCTCCTTCGCCCACTTGACGATGTCGGCGATCGACGGGTACATCGGGCAGACCACATCGGTGCCAGCATGGCCGCGCTCCCAGGCGGAGTTCGCACCGCAGATGGCGCCTTCGTAGTGGATCGGGCGGGTGGGATCGGCGTGGCGCATCCATCCAGCCATGGCGTCGTGGTTGGGGCCGTAGCCGCTCTCGTTGCCCAGCGACCACATGATGATGCTGGGATGATTGCGGTCGCGCAGCACCATGCGCGAGCCGCGATCGACGAACGCCAGCGTGTAGCGCGGGTCGTGCGTGAGCATGCTGTAATGGTGATGGCACTCGAGATTGGTCTCGTCGATGACGTAGAGGCCGTGCTCGTCGCAGAGATCGAGCCAGTGCGGATCATTCGGGTAGTGCGAGCAGCGCACCGCGTTGAAGTTGAACTGCTTGAGCACCTGGACATCGCGCAGCATGGTCGCGCGGTCGACGAACTTTCCGGTGCGGTCGTGGTGGTCGTGGCGGTTGACGCCGCGGATGTAGACCATCTTGCCGTTCACCAGCAGCTCGCGCGCGGCGATCTTGATGGTGCGGAACCCGACGCGCGTGCGCGTGGCTTCGACCACCTCGCCCGCGGCGTCGCGCAGGGTGACAACCAGGGTGTAGAGCGTGGGCGTCTCGGCGTTCCACGCCGCGACCTTCGGGATCTGGGCCTGCAGCACAGCGATCGGCTCGCGCTGGCCGGTGTGACCGAAGAGATCGTGCGGGACTTCGGCAGACAGCGGTTTCTTCAGCACCGCCTTGCCGCGCGCGTCATAGAGCTGCGCCTCGGCCTTCCAACCCTTGGCGATCAAGCCGCCACCGCGCACCTCGACGTCGAGGGTCCCGGCGCCGCTGGCGTGGTCGTAGGCGGCCTTGGCGTAGACGTCGTGGATGTGCGAGGCCGCGGTCGAGTAGATGAAGACGTGACGGTAGATGCCCGCCTGCCACCAGTGGTCCTGGTCCTCGATGTAGCTCGCATCCGACCACTTGATGACCTGCACCGCGAGGGTGTTGTCCCCGGCGACCAGCGCCGAGGTGATGTCGAATTCGCTCGGCAGGCGCGAATCCTTGCCGAAGCCGATGGCCTGGCCGTTCACCCACACGCTGAAGCAACTCTCGACGCCGCCGAAGTGGAGCACGACGCGGCGCTTCGACCATGCCTTCGGCACGGTGAAGGTGGTCTGGTACAGCCCGGTGGGATTGGCCTCGGGCACCGCCGGCGGCACACACGGCGCGAAGGGCATGCGCACGTTGGTGTAGTGCGGCAGGCCGAAGCCCTGCATCGTCCAGTTGCCCGGCACTTCGATGGTCTTCCACGCGGCGGCATCGAAGCCAGGGCGCGCGAAGGCGGCGGGCGTGTCCTCGACGCGATCGACCAGGCGGAACCGCCACTGGCCGTCGAGCGACTGCACCAGCGGCTTGGCGCCGGCTAGGGCGTCCTGGGGGGTCGCGTACGGCAGCAGGGTGGCGCGGCCGGGCAGGCGGTTGATGCCGGTGCACTCGGGATTCATCCACGGTACCAGTGCGCCCTTGGCGGTGACGGCTTCGGCGGCGCCGTCCCTCGCCTCATCCTTCCTCGGCACGGCCGTCCACGTGGCGATCGGCTTGGCGGTCGACTTGGCTGACTGCCTGGCGGACTGCTTGGACGTGGCTGCGGCGGTGGGCATGGGGGCTCCGGATAGGTAAAGTGGATGGTCGACGATCATGGTAGGGGGCCGATCTGGTGATTCCCATACGGAGGATGGACGTTCAGATATGGAAAATGGAAACACATACGTCTCATGGAAGATAGCAATCTGCCCCCACCGCGCGTCGTGTACCGGACCATGGGCACAGGTCCCTCCTGGCAGCGGATCGGCTGCGGCGTCATGGACAAATCAGGCATCGCCAACGACCAGCGCGACTTCCGTCAACGCACCTGGTCCCTGATCTACGTGCTGCGCGGCATCGGCGTCTACACCGATCACCTCGGTCGCCGTTGGCCGCTGGCCCCGGGCTGGTGCTTCGTGCGCGTGCCGAGTCTGCCGCATACCACCACCCTCGATCCGGCCAGCCGTTGGCTCGAGGCGTTCGTGGACATCGGCACCTCACTATACGAACCTCTGGCTTCGATGCAGGTGCTGCGCGCCGAGCCCCCGGTGTGGTCGTGGGGGTTATCGCCCAACCGCGTCGCGCGTTTCACCGCCCTGATCGCCGATCTGGCCCGCGCCGCCGAGAGCGATCTGCCGGCGCTGTCCCTGCGCGTCGCCGGCTTGGCCGTGGATGCGCAGGATCAGCATGGTTCCGGGAACGCGCCGGGAGCTTCCGCCGGCGATGGCATCGATCGCGCCTGCCGCCTGCTCGCCGACGAATCCACGCGCCGCATCGACCTGCGCGCGTTCTGTCGGCGCGAACGCCTAGATTACGAACGGTTCCGCAAGGAGTTCCTGCGTCGCACTGGCGCACCGCCCGGGCAGTACCGCATCCGCCGGCGCATGGACCGCGCCTGCCAGCTGCTGCAGACCACCGAGCGCTCGATCGCCGAGATCGCCGTCGAGCTCGGCTATCCGTCGCCGTACGAGTTCAGTGCGCAGTTCAAGCAGCGCATGGGCGTGCCACCGTCGCGGTATCGGGGGAGGTGAGGAGAGTGACGAGCGGAGTGCGGAGTGCGGCGTCGCCGCTCAGACGACTCGCACCAGTTTGCGCGGCAGCGCGCGGCGCATGGCGGGCAGCAGTTGGCGATACGCGTCGCCGCGCGGATCCGCGGCACGCCACACCAGGGCGATGGTGCGCGAGTCGCGCTTGGCTCCGAGCGGTCTGATCGCCACGCTCGGATCCTTGGCGCCTTCGCGGTTAGGATAGTCGACGGCGAGCGCGGGCAGCACGGTGCAGCCGATGCCCAACGCCACCATCTGGCGCAGGGTCTCGAGGCTGGTCGCGCGGTAGTCGGCGCCCGGACGCGTCGCGGCGTCGCGGATGCGGCAGAGATCGATGGCCTGGTCGCGCAGGCAATGGCCATCGTCGAGCAGCAGCAGGCGCTCCTTGGCGAGATCCTGGATGGACACGGTCTTCGCGCGGGCCAGCGCATGACCCGCGGGCAGCGCCAGCAGGAAGGGCTCGTCGTACAGGGGTTCGATGCTGTGGCCGCGCTCCATTCCCGGCAGCACCGCGAGCAGCAGGACATCGAGGCGACCCTGGTCGAGCAGCTCGAGCAGCGTCGCGGTCTGGTTCTCCTGGATCGGCAGGTCGAGATCCGGGAAGGCCGCCTCGATCGCCGGACACAGCAGTGGCAGCACGTACGGGCCGACGGTGGGGATCACGCCCAGGCGCACTGGCGCATAGAATGGCGGCTTGCCGGTGGTGACGGCGCCTTCGAGCCGGGCGAGCGCTGCGAGCGTGGCGCGCGCCTCGGCGACGATGCGCTCGCCCGCGGCGGTCACTTTGACTCCAGAGGCCGCCGAGCCTGAGCGCTCGAAGACGCTGACCCCCATGCGCCGCTCCCACTGCGCGATCTGGGCGCTCAGCGTCGGCTGCGCGACCGAGCAGGCCGCGGCGGCGCGGCCGAAATGGGCGTGGTCGGCGACGGCGACGAGGTAGCGGAGCACCGGGATGGTGGTCGCCTTGGGATCGAAGAGCGGTTCGGTGGTCACGGTGCCGCACGATACGGACGCCATCAACTATTCCATGCAAGAGCGTCAAGCTCGAGGGCCATGCCCGATCCGGAAGCCCGAGCGCTCAGGCTGGCCACGCGGAAGGGCGATGCTAAGCCAAGGAGGTGGACGCTCCCCTCATCCGTCCGGCGCGAGTCGCCGACCTCGGCGACATCGCCGCGCTGATCCGGGCCCTGGCGGAGTACGAACGCCTCGAGCACGCGGTGACCTTCAGCGACGGGGATCTGCGCGTGCATCTCTTCGGGCCGAATCCATGCGCCGAGGTGCTGATCGCCGAGGACCTCGGTGCCGTGGTCGGGTTCGCGCTGTTCTTCCACACCTTCTCGACCTTCCTCGGCAAGCCCGGCATCTATCTCGAGGATCTGTTCGTGCTGCCCGAACACCGCGGCCGCGGCCACGGACGTGCGCTGATCACCGCGGTCGCGCGCCTCGCCGTGCAGCGCGATTGCGGCCGGCTCGAATGGGCGGTGCTCGATTGGAACGCCCCAGCGATCGGCTTCTACGAGTCCCTCGGCGCGAAACCGCTCGACGACTGGACCACCTTCCGCCTCACCGGACCCGGGCTGGCGTCGCTCGGCAGCGCGACGGCGCGCTGATCACCCGCCCAGCCCCGACGCATCCCCACACCGCACGAGAACCGGGGGCCCCATCGCGCCGCGATGGGGCGGGTGCCGAGTGGCGGTGGGCGGATACAATCGGCGTAGCCGATCCGCCCACGTTTTCGCCGGCACGGCGAAAACGAGTCCCGACAAAGCCCGTGGGGTAGGCCGCCAAGCCGTAGGGGCGGAGCCCCTGAAAAACTCGCGCGGGCGCCGAGTGGCGGTGGGCGGATACAATCGGCGTAGCCGATCCGCCCACGTTTTCGCCGGCACGGCGAAAACGAGCCACGACAAAGCCCGTGGGGTAGGCCGCCAGGCCGTAGGGGCGGAGCCCCTGAAAAACTCGCGCGGGCGCCGAGTGGCGGTGGGCGGATACAATCGGCGTAGCCGATCCG
>JBBRLJ010000053.1:0-29759 GCA_038231435.1 Planctomycetota bacterium | reverse complement strand
TGGGCGTAGCCCATCCGCCGACGATGTCGCAGCGCAGCGGAGACATCGAGCCCCGACAAAGCCCGTGGGGTAGGCCGAAGGCCGTAGGGGCGGAGCCCCTGAAACATACACAGCCGGGGGCCCCATCGCTCCGCGATGGGGCGGGCGCCGAGTGGCGGTCGGCGGATACAATGGGCGTAGCCCATCCGCCGACGATGTCGCAGCGCAGCGGAGACATCGAGCCCCGACAAAGCCCGTGGGGTAGGCCGAAGGCCGTAGGGGCGGAGCCCCTGAAACAAAAAGCGGGCGCCGAGTGGCGGTCGGCGGATACAATGGGCGTAGCCCATCCGCCGACGATGTCGCAGCGCAGCGGAGACATCGAGCCCCGACAAAGCCCGTGGGGTAGGCCGCCAGGCCGTAGGGGCGGAGCCCCTGAATGTTACGGTATTCGGTAGCCGATCTCGGCGAGGATGCGTGCCAGCGCCATCAGGGGTAGGCCGGTGATGGCGGAGTGGTCCTCGCAGACGATGCGTTCGAAGAGGGCCACGCCGCGGCGTTCGAGCTTGTAGGAGCCCGCGCAATCGAGCGGATGGTCGCGCTCGACGTAGCGGTGGATCTGCTCGGGATCGAGTTGGCGCATGCGCAGGGTCGAGATGTCGGTGTGCCGCCAGAGATGCCCGCGGTGGACGACCGCGATGGCGGTCACCAGCACGTGCTCGCGGCCATTGAGGGCGGCGAGCTGTTCGCGCGCGCGCGCCGCGGTGCCGGGCTTGCCGAGGATCGTATCCCCGAGCGCCGCGACCTGATCGCCGCCGATGATCACCGCCTCGGGCAGCGTGGCGCGCAGGCTCTCGGCCTTGGCCAGGGCCAGGGCCTCGGCGAGCACGCGCGGAGCGGCGCCCGCAGCCGACAGTGGTGCCTTCAAGGCCTCCTCGTCGCAGGCGGGCGCGACGGAGCGGAATGGCAGACCGAGTCGCTCGAGCTGCTCCCGCCGGTAGCGGGACGTGCTGGCCAGGATCAGCTCGGGCAGGTCCATGGCCGAGCATCCTGGATGCGACGGCTCAATTCCCAAGGCCGATCCTGCGCGCGGCCCTGTACGCGAAGATGGCGTGTTCGGCTGCCGGGGTCCTTGTCGAGGGCCCGATCGCGGCAATAATCAAGCATGGTCCACGATGCCCGCGCGATCGGTCTCGGCGGCACCCGGGCGGACGCGTCTGGGCGCCTCACCGACAGCGCGCATCTAGGCGGCAGCCGCGTCGGCGGCGTCCTCGACCGCGTCGGCATGACCGGCATCGAGGTGCCGGTACGGTTGCGCGACCCGTCATCGGGCGCGGCGCTGCTCGCGCCTGCGCGGGCCGATGCCTTCGTCGGACTCGACGACCCCGAGGCCCGGGGCATCCACATGTCGCGGCTCTATCTCGCGCTGCAGGCGATGCTCGCCGAGGACGAGCTCGGCTTCACAGTGATCCGGCGCATCCTGCAGTCCTTCCTCGGCTCGCACCTCGGCACCAGCTCGAGCGCGGCAGTGCGCGTAGCTTTCGATCACCTAGTGAAGCGTCAGGCGCTCGCTAGCGCCAACGCCGCGTGGCGCGCCTACCCGGTGTCGATCGGTGGCGAGGTCTCAACACGTGACGACCGCGACGGACGCTTTCGCTTCACGCTCGGCGTGAGCATCGCCTATGCGAGCACCTGCCCCTGCTCGACCGCGCTCGCGCGCCAGCTCACCTCCGAGCGCTTCCGCGACGATTTCGCCGGCCGTGCCTCGATTCCGGCCGCCGAGGTGGCGGCATGGCTCGACTCCGAGCGCTCGTTGGTGGCGATTCCACATAGCCAGCGCAGCCACGCGGCCATCGACATCGCCGTCGCCGATCCCGCCGATGCTCCAGGGTTCATCGAGCTCATCGACCTCTGCGAGCGCGCGCTCGGCACGCCGGTGCAGGCGGCGGTCAAGCGCGAGGACGAGCAGGAATTCGCGCGCCTGAACGCCGCGAACCTGATGTTCTGCGAGGACGCCGGCCGGCGCCTCAAGTCGGCGCTCGAGGGTGATCACCGCATCGCCGACTACCGCATCGAGGTCGCACACGTGGAGAGCCTGCATCCGCATGATGCGGCGGCGGTCGTCGCCAAGGGCGTACCGGGTGGTTTTCGCGCCTGAGCCGGTCCAGGTCCGTCCGGGCGCGCCATGCCGGATTCGCCTTCGCGATTGGAAATCCCCGGCGCGGACTAGGCTGATCGCATGCCCTTGAAGCAACTCAGCGCCACGCTCTCCGACGGTCAAAAGCTCGCTGTGCTCAAGCGTTTCCGCGCCAAGTACGCCGAAGAGCTCGAGAAACTCGACGTCGACATGCAGGAGATCATGATCAATCTCGCCGAGGCCGACTTCATCGCCCAGTACCTCGGCGAGCAGCCAGAGGTCGCCGAACTGCGCGCCAAGAAGGCGGAGCTCGAGGCCAAGGAGAAGCGCCGCCAGTACCTGGGCAAGATCATCGAACGGCTCGACGCGAGCATTCCCGATCAGCCCGCGGTCAATGTGCCGCCGCCCCAGGGTGGCAAGGTGCGCAAGTACTGAAGCTTGGCCTGCCTCGTCGCGGTTGCCTTAGCGCGGCGTCAACTCATGGATGCGCCAGGTGACGAAATCGCGGTCGCATTCGCGGAACGACGGACGGAAGCACGGCAGGGCCGCGAACTTGGTGTAGGCGGCGAGGGCTTCATCGTGCTTGCCGCGCACGTCGTTGGCGATCGCCTGGGCGAGCAGCAGTCGTTCCTCGACCAGGTTGTGGTCGGGCTGGGCGAGGAACTGACGGTCGTCGATCTTTCCGGCGATGTATGACAGCTGGTGCCAGAGTTGCTGCTGATACCAGCCGCGCGAGCGGACGATCAGCGGCTCGAACTCGACGGCCGGATCGGTGGAGGTGCCACTGATGAGCTTGATGACGCCGGGGAACACATAGCGTCCAAACATGATGTCGCTGATCTCGAGCGGTGCCTGGGAGCGGTCCAGGTCGGCGAGCAGCTTTCCGGCCGCAGCGAGGTCACCGGCGAACCACTGCCGCTCCGCCGCCAGGTAGAGGTTCTCGTACGCGATCGGGAAGCGGCTGGTAAGCTGATCGTATTCGCGCAGTTCGACCAGCCCGCGCGATACGGCGATCATGTCGTTGGTGCGGCTCTCGATCTCCTTCGCCCTGCCGAGCGCGACCAGCGCCGCAGCCAGGGTCTTGGGATCGGGGCTTTGATCGATGACCTCGTCATAGCGACCGGCGAGCAGCAGGGTTTTCGCCCACTGGCTCGGCACCAGAGCGCGGTTCTCCAGCAGTTTCGGCAGGTCGCCTCGCTGGGCGTACAATTCCCACTTGATGTCCTCAGGGTAGAAGGCGTCGGCCAGCACCTCGTCGTGGCGGCCTAGGCCGACCAGGGCCCAGGCCCGCGCGGGCGAGCCGGGCGGGGCCAACTCCAACACGTCGGTGAAGCGCCCCGCCTCGGCCAGGGCCGATTGGTAGGTCAAGGACTGGCGGGGAAAATTCGCGATCACGTCCGAACCATCGCCCATGGAGCGCAGCACATCGCCGGCGATGAAGGCGTAGGTGTTCTTCCACCATGCCACGTCGTAGCGATGGCCCCACTCCTGGAGCTCGGCGATGGTCATCTTGATGCACGCGACGATGTCGGGCCTGCGCTCGGGATCGCCGACCTTCTCGACCTTCAGCGTCTGGAGCTCGCCCAGGTGGCTGTCCGCGATCCAGGCCATGACGCGAGGCAGGACGGGATGGCCCTGCCAGTGGCCGAAGCGCTCGAGCAGCTCCGAGATCGCCTTTTTGTCACCCTGCTGCCCGAGGGCGTTCAACAGCTCATAGCATGCGTAGGGGGTTTGCGGATCGTCCTGGTCCTGGGAGGCGAGGCGCCCGAGCAGCTCGACCGCGTGGGCAGTGTCGCCGGCGCGCAGGCAGCTGATGGCGTAGCGGAAGTGGGCGGTGTGCGCCAGCTCGGTGCCTGGGTAGGAATTCTCGATGTCGAGGTAGTGCTGGGCGGCGCTGGGGTAGTCGCGCATCTGCAGCAAGCTGTCGGCCACCGCGAGCGGCGAAATCCTCTGCGGCAGGGGCTTGTGCATCACCCGCACGTGCGAGATGCGCAGATCGGTGATGCCGACGGCGTCGAAGCCGAAGGTGTTCGAGCGGTCGCCGTAGATGTCGGATGGATTGTCGAGATCGAAGATCACGCGCTCATCGATGAGCAGGCGCAACCGCCCATGATCCTGCTCCATCGCGAAGCGGTATACGTGTCCCGCGGCCAGCGGATGCTCGAGGAAATCGCTGTCGATGACGCTGTAGTCCGCCCCGTGGGTCAGCGCGGCGTAGGCCGGGTTGTTCCAGGATCCGATGTGGAACATGTGCGAGTTCCAGCGGTTGGACCCGCCGATGTAGCAGTTGTAATTCAGGTTGCGATGATCGCAGGCGTAGTCCCACTCCACACGGACATCGCCGACCAGATCGTTGCGGTAGGAGACGTCGACATAGCCGCCCTGGGTGCCATGGATGGTCAGTCCCTTGGCGTCGATCGCGAATTCTTCCGAGGTGAACGAGATCGGCGTGAACGGGTCGTGGCTGTTCGCCGACACGGTGGGGATCCAGGAGCGGTCGAGAGCCTTCGCCGTCGTGCCCTTGAAATCGGCATCGTAGACCACGCGCCACTGCGCGCGCTCCTTGGCTTTCTCGACCGCCAGCATCCACGATACGGCGCCCAGCAGCACCGCCCCTACCGCCGCCATCCAGAAGAGTGTGCGATTGCGCCGGTACCAGCGCATGGGCCACTCGTTCAGCGATCCGGGCGCAGCGCTGGTCGCCAAGCCCTCCTGGTAGTCGCGCAACGCCTTGAGCATCGCGGCGGCATCCTGATAGCGGTCTCGTGGATCCGCGGCGAGAGCCTTCATGGCCACGGCCAGGAGCGGGCCCGGCACCTGCCGCCGCTCGTCGTCGGTCGGTCGATCGATCGCGCCGATACGCTTCTTCGCCCACAGCGTCTCCTCATCGAGCGCCAGGTTGGGCGGACGCAGCAGCAGCATCTCGAAGAGCGTGGCACCCAGGCAGTAGACATCGGTGCGGGCATCGGTCGGCTGATGATTGGCCTGCTCGGGACTCATGTAGAGCGGCGTGGCGCTCCAACGCCGCCGCTCCGCCGGATCGTCCATGCGGATGGCGCTGCGCCAGTCGCTCAATTGCACTTCGCCGAATTCTCCGACGAAGATGTTTCCTGGCTTCACGTCCTGGTGGACGAAGCCGAGTCGATGGGCGTGAGCGAGCGATCCGCACGCGCCGATGGCGATCGATACCACCTGGTTCGGCGTGTCGATGCGCTCATCGCGCCGCTCTGGTGTGGAGGCGGCGATGATATCCTTGAGCGGACGGCCCTGTCCACGCTCGCGCATGAGCGCAGCCAGACCCGGGTGGACGCTCGCGGGCTCCGCCGCCGTGGCGGTCGACGGGACGTCCCCAACCGTCGGGCCTGAGCCGAGCGGTGGGACAGGCGTCGCATCGGCTCCCATCTCGCCGTGCTCGAGGGTGATGGTCTGGCTGAGCTTCGCGATGACGTCCTTGTCCATGGCTTCAGACTATGGGCTGCGGCAGGGTATGCGATCCCCAGCGCGTAATTTGAACATCATGAAGCTCATTCGCTTACAGCGCGGGGCGGGTGCCGCAACGCCCACGGCGCCCCGCCGCATCACTTGACGCGCTGTAACTTGGAGATGCGTCCGGTGCGGTTCCAGTCCTCGACGTAGAGGTTGCCCATCGAGTCCCAGGCGGCGCCGTGGGGGGCGGTGAACTCGCCGTCCTTCCATTGCGCAGGCGGCACCTCGTAGTTCGCGCGCTTGGCGGCGTCGGGATTATCGCCGAGCTGGGCGACGACATGATACTCACGGTCGAGGATGGTCACGCGGCCTTGCAGGTCGGGCACCACCAGATCGTCGCCGTGGAACATCGCCTTGCATGGCCGCCTGAGCCCATCGACCACGCCCAGGTACGCGCCCTCGAGGCTGAACAGTTGCAGGCGATGGTTCTCGCGGTCGCAGACCACCACGCGTTCTGGCGAGGTGCGCGCGTCGATGCCGATGCCATGCGGACAAGAGAACGCTCCGGCGGCACCCTCCGAGCCGTTCCACGATTGGATGAGCGCGCCAGCGGCGCTGAAGCGGTGCACCCAGCCTTTTCCATAGCCGTCAGCCACGTACACGTCACCCGAGGCGGACACCGCCACGGCCGTGGGCCGGTACTCGTCTGCGCTAGCGTAGGCCGCGCAGCCCTTCGGCCACGGGATGGTCTGCAGGACCTCGCCGTCGAGGCTGAATTTCACCACTTCGTGGCGACCGAAATGCGCGAGCCAGATCACCTCGTGGTCGCCCTCGGCGATCAGGCACATGCCGTGGGCCTCGTGCCGGTAATCCTTGCCCCAGCCCTTCACGAAGTGGCCATCGGCGCTGATGATGATGACCGCGAATTCGCCCTCGGTGTTCGCGAAGATGCGATCTTGGCGGTCGACCGCGACGCACCCGTGGGTGCCGCCGAGCACGACGCCCTCGGGCAGCGACAGCCATTCGGGCACCCATTGATAGCGGTGAGCGCCGTCGCCGAGCACGGTGGGCTCGACGGCAAGTTCGGCCGCTCTGGCGGCGCAGACCATGAGCATGAGGAGGAAGATCATGGCGATGGCGCGGATCATGCCGCACACCTTGGACCCGGCGCCGAGCGCTCAACCGGGAAGGGCGCCACGCGCGAAGCGATGGCGAGCGCCACGCCACGTGCCTCGGGCTGTCCAGAATTGCGTCGCTCGAGCGCCCGTGGTTGCCTTCGGCGCGGAAGCACGTGAACTGGATCGATCGCGATGACCGAGACCATCGCAATCCACATGGAGTCATCAGCATGACCCTCGGCCCCGTGACCCAGGTGCTCGATGGCGTGCCGTGGCTGTGGGCCGAGGGCCTGCCGCAACGCAACGCCTGCGCGGGATTCGTGCGCACCTTGGCGTGGCAGATCGGCCAGCCGGCCCTCATCCACCTGTTCGCCGAGACCCAGTGGCGCCTCTACGTCGGCGGGCGCTTTGTCGCCGCCGGCCCCGCTCCCTTCCGCAAGCCGATCGTCACCGTCGACAGCATCGACCTGTCGTCGTGGCTGCGTCCAGGCGACAACGAGGTATTCATCATCGTGCGCTGGTTCGGCATGATCACCAAGTGGGCGCTGTCCGACCAGCCCGGCTTGGCGGTGGCGATCGAGGTTGGAGGCCATCGCCTGATCGACGCCGAGGGTTGGAAGGCCTATGCGCTGCGGCTGCTGAATCCCGAGCCGCCACGAATGTCCTGGGCGCGCGAGCCAATCGAGGATCTCGACATGCGCCATGGCGACGCGGCGGTGCTCGCGCGCTTCGCCTCCGAGGACTACGCGCTCGGCGTCCCCGCCGCGCTGCCCGCGCCGGCGCGCCTGATCGCAGGTCCTGCCCGCGCGACCACCTTCCGACCGCGCCAGGTCCCGCCGCTCACGTGGCGCGACGTGCGCCCGCTGGCGCCGCCGGCTATCCACCGCTGCAATCCCGAGGTGTTCCTCATCCAGGATCTCGCGCGGCGGCTGAGCCAGGAGCATTGGTCGCCGGCCTGGGACGCCGACCTGGTCGATCGCATCGGCCCGGCCGGGGTACGTCTCGATCGCCGGCGCGGCGACAAGGGCTGGGCGCTCACCTACGACCTGCGCCGCGTCTGCGCCGGCGATCTGGTGGTCGAGATCGAGTGCGAGACCGATTGCACCGTCGATCTCGGCTTCACCGAGCGTTTCGTCGACGATCGCCCCGAGGTCACGCGCAATGGTTCGCACTACGTCGCGCGCATGCGCCTGGGCCCGGGCCTGAACCGCTGCCGGCTGCTCGGCTTCCACGGCTTCCGCTGGATCCTGCTATCGCTCAAGGACGGCGAGGGCCGCATCGTGGTGCGCGACCTGCGCGCGCGCGAATGCCATGCCGACCTGCCGTACCGCGACGCCTTCGCCTGCTCCGATCAGGTGGTCGGACTGGTCTACGACATCAGCCGGCGCAGCGTGGTGCTGAATACCCAGGCCGCGTGTTACGACTGCAACACGCGCGAAGTCGGGGCCTACTGGGGCGACGGCGTATGGATCGCCGACCTCGCCGGGCATCTCAGCGGCGATTTCAGCCATCTGCGCCATCTCTGCCGCGCGGCCATCGACGAGTTCGAGACCGCGGGGGTGGTCAACGCCAGCCTCTTCGGCATGGGCGGCTGCCTGATCGAGTACAGCCTGGTGCCGGCCGAGGTGCTGCGGCGCGCGTTCCGCTTCACCGGTGATCGCGCGCTGGCCGCCGAGACCCTGCCGGGAATCGCGCGCATCGTCGCGGATCTCGAGACCTGCGTGGGCGACGACGGCTGGATGCTGGTCGAGCGGGTACGCGCGATGCTGCGCGCACGTCATCCCGATGCTCCCGACGCGCTGCTGTTCCTCGATCATCCCGGGCTGGGCTGGCATCCGCGCGACAGCACCGCCATCGACCGCCGCGACGTCAACGCCGGACTGCAGCTGTTCTGGCTCCAGGCCCTGCAGGGTCTGTCGGAAGTCGCTCGTGGCATCGGCGCCGACGACCGCTGGGGCGCCCAGGCCGAGCGCCTGCGAGCGCGCATCGGCGCGACCTTCCGCGATCCATCCACCTCGCTCATCGCCGACTGCCGGCTCGCCGATGGGACCTACGGAACGTCGAGCCAGATCGTCAACGCGCTCGCGATCACCACGGGCGTCCTGACCGGCGAGGATGCCCAGCGCACGCTCGCCGCGTGCATCGCCACCGACCAGCGGCCCGAGATCGCAGCCTCCACGCCCTACGGGTACTTCTTCATCGCCGAGGCGATGATCGGCTGCGGCATGGTGCCGGCGGCGGTGCGCCTGCTGCGCCAACGCTTCGAGCCCATGCTCTCGCGGGGCGCCACCACCACCTGGGAGGCTTTCGGCGGCGAACTGCACGATTCGTTGAACCACGCCTGGTCGGCGGTGATGCCGTGGCTCGCCTATCGTGGCCTGATGGGGTTGTCGGCCGAGCAGCCAGGCTACGCGCGCTGCGTGCTGCGGCCGGCGCTGGACGCGCTGGACCACTGCCGTGTGCGCGTGGTCGTGCCACAGGGGCCGCTCGAGGTCGCGTGGGATCGCGTCGGCCGCGATGGCCGCAGGCTGGTGGTCGATCTGCCCCCAGGCGTGACGGCCAGCCTGCGGCTACCGGGCGCGACGCACGAGATCCACGGCCGGGCCGCGTTCGACCTGGTGTTCTGACGGCGCGCGGCCGAGCATGGCGCCGCCGGCGGAGCGCGGTTTAATGCCTCCGTGGCCACTGGACTCGACATCGCCTACCGCCCCGCGCGGCCGACCGACGTACCTGGGTTGAACGCTCTGATCGGGGCATTCGCGGCGAAGCAGCTCATGCTGCCGCGGCCGATGAGCGAGCTCTACGACACCGTCCGTGATTTCATCGTCGCCGAGGCAGAGGTGGGTGGCATCGTCGGTTGCGCCGCGGTGCACATCGCCACCGACAAGATCGCCGAGCTCAAGGCGCTGGCGGTGGCCGAAGCCGCGCAAGGCAAGGGCGTGGGCAAGGAGCTGGTCGCGCGTTGCCTCGAGGAAGGTCGCCGCCTCGGCCTCGAGCGCATGTTCTGCCTGACCTACCAGGTCGAGTTCTTCACCAAGCTCGGCTTCACCAAGGTCGACCGCTCGCGCCTTCCAGAAAAGGTCTGGGGCGAGTGCGTGCGCTGCCACCGCTTCCTCGATTGCGACGAAGTCGCGATGTGGCGTCTGGTTTCCTGATCGCTCCGATGACAGGCATCACGGCGCCTGCGGCACCTGGCTCGCTGTAGGGCCGGCAGTGCCGAGGGCACGTTGTGCTGCGGGCAGCAGGTGTTCGACCCATGAGGCGTACATTGAGCCCGCCGGATGCAGGCCGTCTGCCGCGATCAGTGCGTGGTCATCGGCGGCGCGCCGTGAGATCGGGGTGATGTCGATCCACGCGGCTCCGGCTTTTTCGGTGCGCGCCTTGGCCACCGCATTGAACGCGTCGATGGCGGCGGCGATGTGGTGGCTATCGCGTCCACGCGCGAAGGGGGTCACGCCCCAATCCGGGATCGAGGCGACGATGACCCGTGAGGGACGTCCGCCCGCGAGGGCGATGGCCGAGGCGAGTGCCACCGTGAAGCGCTCTCCGTAAGTGTCGGCGGTGCCGCCACGGAACTGATCGTTAACGCCGATCTGCAGGGTGACCAGATCGTAGGGTCCCTTCGGGGCTGCCGATGCGATGCCAACGAGCAGCTCGTCGGTCGTCCAACCGGTGGTGGCGATGATCCGCGTGGAAACGGGCGTGCCCACGGCGCGCAGCGCGGCTGCGAGTTGGACCGGCCAGCGCTGCTCCTCGGGCACGCTCTGGCCGATGGTGTAGGAATCGCCGAGGGCGAGCAGTGAGCGCAGTGCAGCCTCGGCCCCCGCGGCTCGGCTTCCACCCAGCACCAACGCCCATGCGACCGCGATGAGGGCGATGATGGGGGAGCGGCTGGGCGTGGGCGTCATGCCATGGATACGCGCGCCACCAGCAGGCGGATGCGCAGGAAGGCCCGGTTGCGGCCTCAGCGCATCGCGAAACCGATGCACCCGACGCAGGCGACGAGCAGGAAGACCAGGGCGATCACGGCGAGGCGTTCGTTCTTGGACATTCCGCGGCGGCGGGCGAGGGCATTGCCGCGGCGTGCGTGGCGGTCGGTCATGGGGTGGTCCTTGAGGGTGGGACGGCGAGGTGGGATCGAACCGGACCGTCAAGTCCCGGCTCCGCGCGAGCCGCAGCGGCACACCTATCCAGATCGGAAGGAAATCCGCAAGTGATACGTATTAAAACATTCAGACTGGACTCGCGGCTCCTGCCGGTGGCCTGCGGGCAGCATGCATCAGACGTCTGCCACGGATGCCCAGGCGGCATGGATCCCGATGCCGGGTGGAATTGGCCGTGCCCCGCTGGGAGGGACGCAGCATGTCCTGCGAGCTTCTCGCGACCTCGTCCGCCCTTATCGTCGAGGACCCGCCGAGCGCGGCGGCCTCAGCCCCTGCATCAGCAGCACCAGGAGTACCCATGTCCGGCGCCCCCGTTCCCCAGCTCAAGGACCTCTATCCGGTCATCGACCGCGTGCGCGCCGGGGCCCACATCGCGAGCAAGGCTGAATACCAGAAGCTCTACGAGCGAAGCGTGAAGGATCCGTCGGGATTCTGGTCGGACATGGCCAACCGCTTCCTGACCTGGAAGCGCCCGTTCGATCAGGTCATGGACTGTTCGTTCCCCGAGGGCCTGAGCTCATGGTTCCTGGGTGGCCAGCTGAACGTCAGCGAGAACTGCATCGACCGCCATCTCGCCAAGCGCGCCGACCAGGTGGCCATCCTCTGGGAGGCTGACGAACCCGGCCAGGTGCGGCGCATCACCTACCGCGAGCTGCACCGCGAGGTCTGCAAGCTGGCCAACGCGCTCAAGGCGCGCGGCATCCGCCGCGGCGAGCGCGTGGCGATATACATGCCGATGATCCCCGAGGCCGCATACGCGATGCTCGCCTGCGCGCGCATCGGCGCGACCCACAGCGTGGTGTTCGGCGGCTTCAGCGCCGAGGCGCTCAAGGACCGCATCCTCGATTCCGACTGCAAGGCCCTGATCACCGCCGACGAGGGCCTGCGCGGCCGCAAGACCGTGCCGCTCAAGAAGACCGCCGACGAGGCTCTCGCGCACTGCCCTGGCGTGCACAGCGTGTTCGTGGCGCGCCGCACCGGCGGCACGATCGATATGAAGCCCGGCCGCGACCAGTACCTCGACGAGGCCTGCGCCCGCGAACGGCCGTACTGCCCGGCCGAGGCGATGGACGCCGAGGACACGCTGTTCCTGCTCTACACCTCGGGCTCGACCGGCAAGCCGAAGGGCATCGCCCACTCCACCGGCGGTTACCTGCTCTACGCCGCCATGACCCACAAATACGTGTTCGACTGCCGCGAGGGCGACATCTACTGCTGCGCGGCCGACGTCGGCTGGGTGACCGGCCATTCGTATGTCGTCTACGGCCCGCTCGCCAACGGCTCGACCACCTTTATGTTCGAAGGCATCCCGACCTTCCCGGATTCGGGCCGCTACTGGGACATGGTCGAGCGCCACAAGATCACCATCTTCTACACCGCGCCCACGGCGATCCGCGCCATCGCCAAGGACGGCGATGCCCTGGCAAAGAAATACGACCGCTCGAGCTTGCGTGTGCTCGGCTCGGTCGGCGAGCCGATCAATCCCGAGGCTTGGCGCTGGTACTACGAGGTCGTTGGCGAAGGCCGCTGCACCATCGTTGACACCTTCTGGCAGACCGAGACCGGCGGCATCATGATCACGCCATTCCCGGGCGCGACCGATCTGAAGGCCGGGTCCGCGACCCTGCCGTTCTTCGGCGTGGTGCCGGCGCTGATGGACGAGAAAGGCCAAGAGATCCAGGGCAACGAAGTCTCCGGAGTGCTGTGCTTCAAGCAGCCCTGGCCGGGCATGGCGCGCACCATCTACGGCGACCACGACCGCTTCCTGAAGACCTATTTCCAGCCCTACCCCGGGTATTATTTCACCGGCGACGGCTGCAAGCGCGACGCCGACGGCTATTACTGGATCACCGGCCGTGTCGACGACGTCATCAACGTCTCGGGCCATCGCATGGGCACCGCCGAGGTCGAGAGCGCGCTGGTCGCGCATCCCGCCTGCGCCGAGGCCGCGGTCTGCGGCTTCCCGCACGAGATCAAGGGCACCGGCATCTTCGCCTACGTCATCCTCAAGGCGGGACACGACGAGAGCCCCGAACTGATCAAGGGCCTGATCGCCCAGGTGCGCAAGGAGATCGGGCCGATCGCCACACCCGATAAGCTGCTGATCACCCCCGGCCTGCCGAAGACACGCTCTGGGAAGATCATGCGTCGCATCCTGCGCAAGATCGCCGCCATGGAGACCGACAACCTCGGCGACATCTCTACTCTCGCCGATCCCGCAGTCGTGCAGCTACTGATCGACAAGCGCAAGGCGCTGGGGGCCTGACGTCTTCGACCCGCTGTCCAACCGGACAATGTGTTCCAAGAAGAGCTCCCTGGCGGCCCCAGACGACGCAATGTCCTACCCAAGGCACGTCGGGCGCTGGCGGTTTCGCCTGCGCCGCGTAGACCTGGATCCTTGACGGAGGAATCATGGCCAAGGCCTTCAGCACGCTCGAGAAGAACATCCTCGCCTCGAAAGGGCTGACGCCCGCGCTGCTCAAGAAGCTGGCGAAGGCGGGAGTCGCCACGCGCGACGACTTCAAGACCGTGGGCGACGCCGCCACGCTGGTCGACCTGGTTCCCGGTGTGACCAAGAGCGTGGCGACCGCGGTGCTGCAGTGGGCGAACGGCGCCGCTGCGGTCCATGGCGGCTCGGGCGGCTCGGGCACCGTGATGGTCGATTCGCCCGACGCCGTCTACTGCATCCACTGCAAGACCAAGCAGCCGAAGGAGTACCACAGCGGCGACCTGTGCGTGTCGTGCGGCAAGCAGGCGGAGCCGATGCTCTCGTGCTACTGGTGCTCGTCGAGCGGCCCGGGCAAGTTCTGCCGCCAGTGCGGCGCCGAGTTCGTCCCGACGTTCGAGCTCGATCTCGCCGTTCATCTCAAACGCGAAGGCCTGGCCAAGGACGAGATCCCGAAGCGGCTGGCGTCGATGAGCGCGGCCGACAAGGAAGCGCTCTGGGGCCGGATCCGCAAGACCCGCGGATAGTCCATGCGCGCGGTGTGCGACGGCTGCGGCCATGCCCAGCCTCCGGATTGGAAGGCCGGCGATCTGTGCTCCTTCTGCGGCAAGGCGGTGCGGCGCGACGTGCGCTGCTTCTGGTGCGTGAAGTGGGTGCCGGCGGCGAAGTTCTGCCGCTCGTGCGGAGCCGTTATCGTCGAGGAGCGGCTCTTCGGCGCCGCGCGCATGCTCAAGGACGCTGGCACCGATCGCTTCACCATCCCCAAGCAGCTGGTTGAGTTCGACGCCGACCAGATCGAAAACTTCTCGCGCATCTACCAGCGCCACGCCATCGCGGTCGCCCGTCATGTCGACGAGGTGCGGGTCCTCGAGGGCTTCCTGCGCGGGAAGTCCTGGAGCACCGCGCTCGAGGACCAGCTGATCCCTCAGCTGCCGTGGCCTGAAGCTGTCCTGGCGCGTATGACCGCCGCACCGCTGCCGCCGGGTGACGATCTGCGAGTGGTGATGGGGATCGAGGTGGCCACGCCGTTCGCGGACACCCGCGCTCTGGCGTGGCTGGCCCGGCTGCGGCTGGGCGATTGGAAGGCGCATGACCAGGTGGCGGGGGTGTTCCGAGGCGGCGACCCCGCCATGCGCGCCGAAGCGGCGCTGATCCTCTCCGGCTGGCGGGTGAGGGAGAGGTTCGGACACGCGCGCGACCTGGCTCGCGAGCTGATCGCCGAGCTCCAGGCCCGCGTCGCCGGGTCGGCGACCGATCCCGCAAGCGATCCGGAAACGAAGCTCGCGGCGTCCGTAGGTCTTGCGCTGCTCGGGCTCGTCGACCAAGACTTGGTCCGCGCGGCGTTGGCGTCGACGAACCGCGAGCTCGCCTTCGGCGCTGCGCTGGCGCTCGGAGATCTGGACCGGCTGCGCGCGGGGCTGGCGGGTGACGACCTCGAGCGCATAGCCGCTGGCAATGCGCTCATCGAGCTTGGCGTCATCGCCCCGGTGGCCGAGCCGATCCGTTCGAGTCCGCTGGAGGTGCAGCGCGAGCTGGTCGAGACTCTTGTTCGCCGCAAGGAGTCGGCTCCCGAACTCGGCGAGACGCTGCTGGGGATCGTCGAGAGCACCACGGACGACACCCTGCGCGAACGCGCGGCGCGCATCCTCTGCCGCGGGCTGCGTCCGGAATGGGCCCCGCGCATCGCCCGCGCCGCGCGCTCATCCGGCAACGAACGCTCCATCCTGCAGTCCATGCTCTCGGAGCAGGCCGCCCTGCCGGCGGATGCGCTCATCGATATCGTGGCCCACATGGTGGAGAACGGCCTCTTCACCACGAACCAGTACGGCCTGATGGAAACCGCCAGCCGCGGGGCGATCCCGGATGGATTCGTGCCCGCGCGCTTCGCCGGAGCCGATCCGCCAACGCGCGCCGCGCTGCTGCGCTACGCCGAGAAGCAACTCGAGGCACGCGGTGATGAAGCCCTCCACCGCTTCGTCATGTCAGTGGTCTTCGGCCCATTCACCGCCGAGACCCGCGCGGCGGCGTGGTGGGTGCTCCACCGCTGGTACCAGCACCAGGGCGACCGCCGCGGCGAGGGGCCATTCCGTTTCACCGTCGCGTGCGTGTGCCGTTTCTTCGGATCGGTGGCGGACTTCCTGCCGAGGCTCGCGGCGCTGATCGGCGATCACGCGACCATGAAGGAGGTCGGCATCTTCGAATTCATGGCGACGTTCCTGGGCTCGGTCGACGACGAGGCCATCGTCGCGATCCAGGCCGAGGAACGTGGCGCCGACGAGCTGGTGGCGGTGCTGCTCGCCGCTGCCGCCGGCGACTACTGGCCGTACACCATCGAGTCGATGATCACGCTGGTGTCCAGGATCGGAGCGCATCCGCGCTGGCGCGAGCGCGTCATCGCCGGTCTCGAGGCCATCGGCAAGCACGGCAACCACCACTACGACCTGGCCCTGCGCCGTCTGCGGCTGTCCATCCACGGCATCCCCGAGGAATCGCGCTGGGATGCGCTACCCGGGGATTTCGTCGCCAGCCGTTTCGCGAGCGTCGATGACGTTGGAAGGGGCGAGCTGCTGAAGCTCGCCGAGCACCAGTTGATCCATGCGCCAGGTGGCGTTCCCGACCAGGGCCTGCTGCGCTTCCTGCTCGCCACCGCGCTGCGGCCAGGCGATCCCGGGATCCGACTCGAGGCGCTGCACATCCACCAGGAGCGCGCACCGCGCGGGTCGGGGCAGTTCGCGCTGGACCCTCGGGCGGTGGAACACGCGTTCGGCGGTTTCGCCGGATTCGTCGCGCTCCTGCCCGCCGTGCTCGACGACGCGTCGATGCTGTCGGACCGGGTCGCGGCGAGATTTCTCAACGAATTGCTGGCCGACCCGACGCCAGCGAACGCGAAGTCCTTGACGAAGGCCTTAGAGCAGATCGGCGATCCCGGCATCGCCCTGGTGCGCGGGGCGATCTCGTTGGTGGCCAGCAAGCGCTCGGTCCATGACGACGATCGCCTCCGCCGCGCGGCATTGCGCTGGCTCGCCAAGATGGGCGCCCATCCAACCTGGCGCGACGAGGTGGTCGCAGCGCTCGCGGACATCCTTGCCGATCCAACCTTCGACCTGTCCGTCGAAGGTGGATACGCGCTGCGCGACATCCGCGCGACCATTCCCGTGCCTCCGCCCTCGCCGCCGCCTCGGTCAGGGACGGGCATCGGGACGGGGGCGTCTGGCACATCGGATGCGCCAGCGACTCCAGGTACGTCCGATGGTTACGCCGAGAAATACCAGGTCGCCCAGCGCTTGGGTCGCGAATTGCAGGAAGCCATGGCGCTGCTCATGGCGGGGCCGGCCTCGGTCGAAGAGAAGATGCGCGAGGGCACACGCCTGAGCGAGGAGTTCCAGGCGCGGGTGAAGGAGCTCTACGGAGCATGAGCCAGCCCGCGGTCCACCCCAGCTGGCGCCGGCCTCAGGGCATCGGCTCCATTGGCTCCATTGGCTCCATCGGCTCATAGATCTCCGCCGACTCCGCCAGGGCGATCACCGGCGCGCCTGGCGCGATCACCGCTCCATCGAAGATCCCCCGCCAACGGCCCGGGAGCGCGAGGCGCGCCTCATGGGTGTCCGCCGAACGGTTGACCGCCACCAGGAAACGCGGCGACGGTCCCTCGAGCAGCACGTCGATGTGCACCGCGCCGGCGCGGGAATCGGCGATGGGGGAAACCCCGGCCCGTGCGAGCGCGCGGCGTAGCAGCGGTAGGAGCGCATCGGCATCCTTGCGCGTCGCCTGACCCCAGCGCGTACCGACATAGAACAGCGCGCCCTCGCCGAGCTGCTTCGAGGCGATGCACGGCAGTCCGGCGAACGATCCTTCGATGGTCAGATCATCGCCGCCGAGCAGGGCGAAACGGTCCGAGCCCCAGGTGCGCCCGCCGCTGGTTATGTCGATGGGGAAGAACTGGCCGCCGCTGGCGCCAGCCGCGCTCAAGGCCTTGCGCACATCGGGCGCGAGTTCGCCGGCGAAGGCCTCGATCTGCTGCAGTCGCAGGTGGTAGGACGACGTGGAATCGATCTCGTTGATCCCCCACGCCTGGTCGAGGCCGTGGCCGGGCACGCGTTGGCTGTGCCGCCCGGCGTCGGCGTCGTAGGCGCCGAGATGCGCCTCGGCGAGCAGCACGCCTCCGCGCGCGACGAACACGCGCAAGGCGGCCGCCTCGGCGGCCGACAGCCAATAGCACGAGGGCATGATCAGCAGGCGCACGCCCTCGTGCGCGTTGGCGGCGAGCATCGCCGAGGAGACGAAGCGGAAGGCGTGGCTGCTCCAGTAGAGCGTCTGGACGTAGCCGTCGACCGCCTCGACGAGCTGCCCGAAGCCACCATGGATGGCGTGATGGAAGAGCTCGTTCTGGCGGCTCTTCCAGATCGCGATCGGCGCTGGTCCTGGATGCGCGCGCATCAGCGCCCATTGGCGAGGAGCGAGCGCCGCGCCGAAGACGCGCGCGCCCTCGGTGATCGGGCGATCAGAGCCATCCGGCCGCACCAGTCCCCACGCCGGCGACTCGGTGCCGAGCGTCTCGGCGCGGTACTGCCAGAACAGGAAGCCCTTCACGCCCAGGCCTATCTGCGGCAACAGGTCGCGGCGCAGGTCGGCGAGGCCGAGCATGCGCTGGTGCATGCCGGTCGAGCCGAAATCGATGTGGCTCTCGACATTGTAGCAGATCTTGCCGTGCCCAGCCGAGAGCGTCTGGATCGTCGAGTTCGCCGAGGCGTTCATCGTCGAAGCGAACACCTGGCAATCGCCGGCGAGATCGAAATCATCGACGCAGCTGACCGCGTTGAAGCAGTCCATGGTGTTGGGTACGACGTGCAGGTAGCGCACCCGGCCGGGATCGAGCCGTTCGGCCACGGCGAGCCGCCAGCGCGCCTCGCCGGCCATGGTGTCGAGCTGGAACTCGCGCCATTCGATCCAGTCGACGATGGTGTCGGGCACGCGCTGCGCTTCGACCTCGTCCCACCGCACATAACAGCGGCCCCAGCGCTGGTTGAGCGCCTCGAGCGAGGCGTAGCGGTCGCGCAGCCAGGCGATGAAGCCGGACAGGCAGTTCGCGCAATAGCAGACGTAGTTTCCCGGGCGCGGATCGCGCGAGGGGAAGCACTGCTCGGGCTCGTTCCAGATGTCCCACATGGTGAGCGCTGGATGCGGCGCGAAATGCGCGACGGTCTCGGTGAGGAAGCGCTCGCGTTCGGCGCGGGCGCCGGGGTGGTTGTAGCATGGACCGGGACCTCCACCGATCTGGCGGTGGCCGAGCGCGTAGGGCTCGATCACGCGTCCGTCCGCGGTGATCTGCTTGGCGTCCGGGAATTGGCGGTAGAGCCAGGTCGGCGCGACGTCGAAGATGGTGTTGAGGGTCACGCGCAGCCGATTGGACTGGGCGAGATCCATCAGGCGGTCGAGGTCGTCCCAGACGAAGCGCCGCGGCTCGCGCTCCGACCAGCGCCATTGGACCCAGAACTTCACGTCGGTGAAGCCGAGCTCGCGCATGCGCGCCAGGTCGCCCGCCCAGCACGACGCATCCGGGGTCGGAGCGCGGTAGTATTGGGCGCCCCACAAGAAGGGGAGGTCCACCGGTGATGCGTTCATGGGTGCGACCATAGCCGGGCCCAGCGGCGGCCAATACGCTCGCGAGCGCGTCCATGTCGTTGTGCGGGCATTCCGGGGTCCCGATCGGGCCCTGGCGAACCGATCATGCGAACCCGCCGCCATGGCCAGCACGCCAGCGCGCCGGTGTGCAGTGGAAACGGCGGCGGAAGAGGCGGTAGAAATTGCTCAGATTGGGGAAGCCGCAGGCGTCGGCGAGCGCAGGTATGCCCTCGTCTCCGGCGCGCAGGCGCCGCGCGGCGGCGTCGAGGCGCGTACGCATGACCAGCTCGCGCGCGCTGATGCCGCGGTGGCGGCGCACCAATCGGCTCAGCCACGCACGCCCGCAGCCGGCGCGCTCGGCGAGCGCAGCGACACCGCCCCGCAGCAGCTCGGCGTCATCCTCGAGCCTTGCGAGCGCGGTGGCGATGCGCGGCGGGGCATCATCCGCGCGGGCGGACTGGGCATCGCGGGCGCGCGCCATGACATGCATGAGGAACGCCTCGACACGCAGGCGGTCGCCGCAGGCGCCGGGCTGCATCAATGCGCGCGCGTCGGCGAGGAAGACATCGAGTTCGTGCCCGGCGAGGTGGCGGACGGTTGGGCGGGCGGTGCGTCGCCACGGCCAATCCGCTCCGCTGGATGCATAGCGGCGAGCCAGGGCGGCGAATTCGCCCGGGGCGATGGTGATGTTCAGGAACACCAGCGGGCCATCGCCGGTCGCCGCCAGTGCGTGCTCGGTGGTCGGGTGGATGAACACCAGATCGCCCGGCCCCAGCGGATCGCTCGATCCCGCCAGGTGGTGGATGCCGCGGCCGCGCTCGATGAAGAAGAACTCGGCATAATCATGCGAATGCCGCATGAAGGCGAAGCCCGGGGGATAGAAGGCCTGGCTGACGTTGCACAGCACGCGTTCCTCGAGCCACGAGGCGCGTTCCCAGGCCAGAACTGGAGCTGAGGTCATGAAAGTACAATCTGGGTCGTGGGCGCGGAAGACAACCGGCGTCCATCCGCCAGCATGGCACGAGGAGGTGGCCATGGACGTGCTCTTCATCGGCGGCAGCGGCAACATCAGTACGGCGTGCAGCCGCCTGGCGCTCGCCCGGGGCATCCGCCTGCACGTGCTCAACCGCGGCACCCGCGCGGCGATCGAGGGCGCGGAAACCATTACCGCCGACATCGCCGACGAGGCCGCCACCGCGGAGGCTCTGCGCGGGCGCCGGTTCGACGCGGTGGTGCAGTGGATCGCCTTCACTCCGGGGGATATCGAGCGCGATCTGCGCCTGTTCCGCGGGCGCTGCGGGCAATACATCTTCATCAGCTCGGCCTCGGCCTACCAGAAGCCGCTCTCGCATCCGGTCATCACCGAATCGACTCCGCTCGCGAATCCCTTCTGGGAATACTCGCGCAACAAGATCGCCTGCGAGGAGCGCCTCCAGCGCGCCTGCCGCGAGGATGGCTTCCCCGCCACCATCGTACGCCCGTCCCTGACCTACGACACGGTCATCCCGCTGCCGTTGGCGTCGTGGAACGAGTACACCCTGGTCGAACGCATGCGCGCTGGCAAGCGCGTGGTCGTGCATGGGGACGGCAGCTCGCTATGGACCATCACTCATGCCGACGATTTCGCAGTCGGCCTGGTTGGCCTGCTCGCGCATCCGCAGTCGCTCGGCCACGCCTTCCACATCACCAGCGACGAACTGCTGACCTGGGACCAGATCCACCAGCAGGTCGCGCGCGCGGTGGGCGCCGAGGCCAGGATCGTCCACATGACCAGCGAGGACATCTGCGCGGCGTTTCCCGGCGAGACCGGCAACCTGCTCGGCGACAAGGCGGTCAGCACGATCTTCGACAATGCCAAGATCAAGCGTTTCGTCCCGGAGTTCAACGCCACCATCCGCTTCGCCGACGGCATCGCGCGTACGCTCGCATGGTTCGATGCCGATCCACGGCGCAAGGTGATCGGTTCTGGGAGCGACGCCATGATCGAGCGCCTGCTCGCGATCCACGATTCCGGCAGGGGACTCGCATCCGAGAAGCCCCAGATATCCGCCAGTAACGCCAAGACCTCGAAGGGTTCGACATGAAGCTCGGTATCATCGGCTGCGGCGATTTTCTGCGCTGGCAGGCGCCGTCCCTGTCCTCGAGCACGCGCCTGAGCGTGGCCTCAGTCTTCGATCCCTCGGCCGAACGCGCGAATCACTGGGCCACCAAGCTCGGTGCCCGCGTGGCGCCGTCGGCCGAGGACATCATCGCCGATCCCACCGTGGATGCGGTCGCGCTGTTCATGCCGCCGTGGCTGCGCGCCGATCCCTTCATCGCCGCGCTCAAAGCCGGCAAGCACGTGCTCGCGACCAAGCCGCTGGCCGCCTCGCCAGAGGACGCTCGCCGCATCCGCGCCGCGGTCGCCGGATCCGGGCGCAAGGCCGCGGTCATCTACGGCCGTACCGGCGACGCGTTCGCGCGCGCGGCCAAGGCGGTACTCGTGGGCGGTGAGCTCGGCAAGCTCGCGCTGTACAAACGCGACTGGGTGCACGCGTCGCCGAAGTGGAACGCCTGGGCGACCGATCCCGTCAAGAACGGCGGACCGTTCATGGACGCGATGATCCACAATCTCAACGCCGCGCGCTTCTTGATGGGGCGGCCGGTGGTACGCGCGACGCTGAGCAGCGACCGTCTGGTCCAGGACATCCCCTGCGCCGACACCGAATCCATGAAGGTCGATTTCGCCGATCGCGGGGCGGCCTACCTGTTCATCACCTGGGCCGCTGAGCTGGCGACCTGGTCTCGCGAGGGCAATGATCGCGAGCACCTCGACCACCTGATGCTGGTGACCAGCGAGGGCTGGTATTGCGAGCCGGCGACGCGCGAGGGCAGACCCTACCTGCGCGCGACCCGCCGTGGTGACGAACGGCTGTTCGTCGCGCCCGCGGCGGTCGGCACGCCGTACGACTGCTTCGCGGCGCACTGCGCCGGCGAGGCGGCCTGGCCCGAGGAGCTGGCGACCATCGATGACGCCTGCGAGGATCTGCTGCTGGTGCGCGGACTGCAGCCCGATCGCGCCGCGGCCGCGCGCTGACTGGCACCACGAGGTGGGCGTTCGAGCGCTTTCCTCGGGTGGAGCTCCGCTGGAGCTCGGCTGGAGATAGAGCCGATCAGAAGTGGTTGATCACGAAGTCGATGCGCGAGCGCAATTCAGCCACGCCCGCCTCGAATCCGGCCAGCAGAGCGTCCTGACCGGCCTTCGACGACAGCGTGATCGGCACGCCGTACCTGGCGAGCTGGATCGGCACCTCGGCGAGATCGATGATCGGCAAGCCCGGCAAGCCGGCGCGGATCTCGGCGATCAGCGCCTGCCATTCGGCGCGCAGCGGTCCCTCGTATGCGTTCGAGCTCAGCACCAGCACCGGCAGGATCCCCGGAGCCTTCTCGCAGGCATCCTTGAATGAATCGACCGCTTCCTGCGCCTTGATCTCTGGCGCTTTGGCCGTCGAGAGCAGGAGGAAGAAGACGTTGGTCTTGCCGCGCTCTCCGCCCGATTTGTCGATGAGATAGCGAACGGCGGTGGCGTTCGAATACGGGATCACCGCGCGGCCGGCGCTGGGTTTCTCGTGGTCTGGATGTGCGGGATCGGTGGCGAAGCGCGCATCCAGAGACGAGAGCAGCGTGGCGATCTGGTCGTGCGCGTCCTTGAACAATGCATCGGGCAGGGCGATCCGGCATTGGTCGTATTGGGGGAAGTCCGTGCGCCGCGACTTGATCGCGCCGATCAGGTGGAAGAAGGAGCCGTTGCGTAGGGTGTCCATCTGGGTGAGCGTGCCCGCGGCCAGGCCGAGATCGTTCCATCCCGGAATACCGTTCGCGCAGAACGCTGCCTTGGCCAGGTAGAAGGGCTCGCGCACCGTTCCAACGGTGCTCAGGAAGACCTCGCGGATTCCCTGCATATGGTCGGTGAATCGCAACGGCACCACATCCCAGTCCGTTCCCGACAGGGTGACGTTCTGCAACAGCTCCGCCGCCTGGCCCCCGAGCGGTCTGGTTTCGACGCGCAGGGTGCGTTTCTCTCCCAGCGTTCCGCCATGGATGACCAGCAGCAGCCCATCCTCGCCACCGCGGCTTGCCGGCATGCGCAGCAGCAGGCAGGTGCGCTCCTGGAAGGGTTGGCTGAAGGCGAGCAGCAGGTCCCCGAGCGGGAGCTTTCCGGGCAGGCGGGGGTGTCCGGCGGGCACGCGCTGCAGCGGAGCGAGATCCTCGTTGCGTAGCAGCGTCACCTTGGGCAGTTCGTTCACGGTCTGGGGCGCGGTGTCGGGCGTGCTCGGACGGACGGCGACGACCGGCGGCGTGACGGGCTTGTGCTCGCGCGCCTGCGCCAGCAGCTTGTCGCGCCGCGCGATCAGATCGGGGTGGTGATCGGGCACGCGCAGGGCTTCCAGGCCGGCTATCGCCGTCGCGGTATCGCGCGTGATCAACCGCTCCTGGATATCGAGGTCTTGGGCGATCTTGGCGGCCTGCGCCTTCCAAGCCTGGTCGAGTTCCTCCTGCAGCGCCTTCTTCCGCGTCTTGAGCTCGCCGCTGACCATGAGATCGCGCAGGGTTGCTTCGGCCTTCGGCAGATCCGAGTCGCGGATGAGACGCTGGGCGTTGTCCAAGGTCGCGGTGATGGCGGCGGTGTGGGCGTCCACTGGCGCGGTCTTGGGCGAGGGAGCGGGGACGGCTGGAGTGGGCGAGGCCGGATGCGCGTCGGCTGGCGTGACGGCGACGGTGGGCACGGTGGGCGTCGCTGGTGATGGCGGTGGTTTCTTGCCCACCACCGCCAGCACCACTATGCACGCGACGATGGCGCCGACCACGCCGACGACCAGCCGGCGCCGTTGCCTGACCACGGGCGACATGGGTTCCGTGGCGTGCGTCGCGTCGGCGCGCTTGCCCAGTGACGGGCGCGAGACCTCGGTCTGCGACGTCCCGGGTTCTGCGGCCGAGGCCAGCTCGGCGCGCGCCATGCGTCCCGCCATGAGGTCTTTGGGCACCTGCGTGGCCGCGTGGCGCAAGGCCTTGGCGAGCGCGTGAGCATCTGGGAAACGGCTCTTCGGATCCTTGGCCAGGCAGCGCTCGAGCAGTGGTTGCAGCGCCGCGAGATCGGGGCGGCTGGCACTCAGCTTGGGGATCGGCGAATTCAAGTGCTCCTGCATGACCTGCAGCGCACTGTTCGAAGGATAGACGGCCCCGCCGGTGAGCGTCTGGTAGACTGAGCAGCCGAGGCTGTAGATGTCTGAAGCCGGCGTCGGCTCCTCACCGCGGCAGGCTTCCGGAGACATGAAGGCCGGGCTGCCCATGATCGAGCCGGCCTGCGTGAGCTGCGCGTTCTCCATCTGGCGCGCCAGCCCGAAGTCGGCGAGCTTGGCATCGCCGGTCTTGGTCACCATGATGTTGTCGGGCTTGACGTCGCGATGAACGATGCCGAGTTGGTGCGCGGCGTAGAGACCCTCGGCGGCCTGGCTGTGCAGCTCGAGCACCTGACGTACCGCGAGGCGTTTGCCCTTCGCGAGCCCGCCGAGGCTCCAGCCATCGACGAACTCGAGCACCATCAGGTACAGCTGCTCGCCACGTGGACCGGGGCTTGGGCCGAAATCGTGGCAGGCGATCACGTTCGGGTGGACGAGTTTGCCGATGGTGCGGGCCTCGCGGCCGAAGCGCGCGATGTAATCGGCATCATCCGCGAGCTGGGGCGAGATCACCTTGATGGCCACTGCGCGGTCGAGCCCGAGCTGCACCCCGCGGTAGACCGCCCCCATGGCGCCCTTGCCGAGGAGCTTCTCGAAGCGCAGCGAATCGGTCTGGAAGCCGATGAGCGGATCGTCGGCCATGCGTGCTGATATATACCGCCTGGGCGGGGAGGGGGCAACGGCGCCAATGGGGCGGCAGGATCAGCGGGGGAGGCCGGAAGGCTTGCAGGCCGGATGGATAAGAGACGGATGCTGGAGTTCTAGAATCCGGTCTCTGGCCCTTCCTGACGTACGTCGAGCCTCACCACCCCCGCTTCCCCAGGCGTGAGCCTGCCGGCGGCCTCAACCAGGACCTCGCCCACGCCAGGGCCGTGCTCCCAGAGCGCCTGGAACAGGCTCATCACGCGCTCCTGGGGCTGCCCGCGCGGGTAGAGCCAGGCACGCACCTGGCCGAACGGAGGTAGCGACGCGGCCTTGCGCAGGCCAGTCTGGATTGCCGCCCGCAGGCGTCTCTGGTCGCGGCGCAGGCGCCGCGCGCGCAGCGCCACTGCTTCGCGTCCTTCGGCGGCGCGTTCGACGTCCGCGATGGCGTGGTCCAGGACGTCCAGCGGAGCATCGAGCGGATCGCCGGGGTCGGGCAGCAAGGGCGGCTCCGAGTCGGCGTAGATCCGCTCAGGGTCGATGCCCCAGCGCGCCACGGCGCGCGTCCACCACGACGGAGCCAGGGCCATCGAACAGCGCGGCACCAGCTGCGGCGGCTGCACGCCAGCGGCTGCGTAGACCGGGCCGAGGAAGGCGTGATAGGCGAGTTCACCAGGTCCGCCCACATACAGCGCCGCAGGCAGCGCGGCCTGCTGCAGGATCGGGCGCAGTGGCGCGCCGGGGCTGAGGTCGAGCGGACGCGTGCGCGCGAGCTCCAGCGCCTGCTCGCGCGTCAGCTTCTCTCGCGCGTCCGCACGATCTGCGAACAGCGGCGGTTCGGGGAGCTCACCGAACGCATCGGCTGCTCCGCGCACGAGCGCTGCCGCGCGTACGCGCGCGAGTCCGTCCGCGGGCCAACGCTCGAGAGCCGCCCGCAGGGCATTTGGCCACAGCGGCCGCAACGTGTGCGCTTCCAGGCAGACGAGTCCGTGAGCGGCGAAGACCGAGCGCAGCAGACGGCACAGCCACGCGCCCATTCCTTCGCCACCGTCGTCGCCGCCATGGCCCGAGCCGCCGTGGATCGGCGCATGACTGGCGAGGAAATCCGCGCCGAGTCCAGGGCCGAGCTGCTCGCGGCAGGTGGCCATCAGACCGTCCCACCAGAGACGAGCGGGCCGGTGGCGCAGGCTCTGTCGGCCGCCACCCAGCGTGTTGGCGTAGCGCGTGATCGCGCCATCGCGGCGGATCAGATCGGCATGGCCGGCCTCGCCGAGATCGTGATCCTCGCTCGCACACCAGAACACCGGCACCGACGGCGTGCCCGCGGCCGACAACGCACGCGCCATGGCGATGGCGTGGGCGGTCTTGATCAGGGTGTAGAGGGGGCCGCCTCCGACGGCCGGCTGCTGACCGGTGACGATCGCGGCCGTGTCCGGTTGCCCGAGCGCCTTGGCGTTGACCAGGGAGCGTGGCGGCAGGTGGTTGGATTCGGCGGCGATGGCGGCCAGTCGTTCACGATTCCAGGAGCCGCTCGCCAGGAAGGTCGCCGCGTGACGCGCCAACTCGGCGACCGGAGCGCCGTCGTCACGCGCGGCACGTTCGACGGGCGTGGCGGTCATCGTCCCGATCCCATCACCGCTGCGTGGAAGTCAACGCGCGCCCGCCTGTACAGATTGGGGTAAGATGATGGGAAGCGGCGATGGCGAGACGAGTGACCGGCGACGATGCGCGCCATCGCGCAGATCAGAAGTCGACCTGGACCCCGACCGCGGCGTGCGCTTCCTTCGGGAACTGGTGCCCGTTGAACTGCTCGCGCTTGGGCGACGCGCCCGCTGAGATGTCGAGGCGGATGAGGAACAGGTTGAGTCCGATGCCGCCGGTGACGACGTAGGGCACGTCGTTCTCGGAGAGGTTGGTGAAGGCGCCGGCACGCAGCGCGAGCACGTGGCCGATATTCCATTCGATGCCGCCGGACAGCCGTTGGGTGTCGTAGCCGTCGAGGGTGGTCGACGCCGGGTTGAGGTCGCAGTCGGCCTCGATGGCGAGCGTTGTGAAGGGGATGAAGGCGACACCCAGGGTCGCCTGGGGATCGACGCGCACGTCGTTGAAGGTGACGCCATTGACGGTCGGCCCCTTGAAATTCGGGGCGTTGAGGTTTCGTCCCACCAGGCCCACCTGCAGCTTCGGTAGGCGCAGCATGGCGCCGACGTCGACGCCGACGTTGATGGTCTGGCGGTAGTTGCTGTTCATGTTCGAGAACGCCTGGTCGGCGTTGTCGCTGAACACCAGCACCGAAGTGCCGTAAACCCGACCTACCATCAGCTTCACGGAGGCGCCGACGCTGAGCATCGGACCGATCGAACGACCGTAGGTGAGGGGGACCTCGCCCAGCCCGAAGCCGCGGAAGACCACGCTGGTGGTGTTCGAGCTGAGTGGTCCGCCGCCGGCGCCACCAGTGGTGGCGGCGATCTGGGTGAGTAGGTCGGTGAAGCCTTGAGCCTCAGCAGGGGTCACGCCCTGGGTACGGGCATTGAGGTCGAGCACCTGGATCGAATTCGCGCTCAGGCCGGCGCCCGAGAGCTGCGCCTGCTGCGCTGGCGTGAACACCTGCACCGTGCCGTCGCCCGAGGCGCCACTGGCGGTGATCTGGGTGTCGAGGTTGCCCACCGAGAATCCGAGGTTGGTGCGATCGACGTTCTGCACCTTGCCCGTGGCCTGGAAGAAGCCGCGCGCTCCGAGTCCGAAGGACCCGCGGCCGAAGGGATTGGGGAAGCGGAATCCGACGCCGCCGGTGGCCTCGCCCGAAACGGCGTTGCCGGTGTCGTTGACGTGCGCGAGCCCGTTGGCGACCTTCACCAGGTCCTGCACATCCTGGGCGTTCTGCACGCCCTGGGCGCCGAGGCGCTGGTAGTCGACCGACTGGAGCTGATCGAGGTAGCGGCCCATCTGGCCTTGCACCTGGCTGCCGGCGCCGGCATCGACCCCGAAGCCCCAGCTCTTGCGCCCGATGTCGTTGTTGTCGAGCGCGGTGCGCTCGCCGGTCTCGTTGCGCTCGCGGAAGAATCCGAAGGCGCCCGGATTGTAGAATTGCGCGGTGTAGTCGTCGGTGACCGCGACGTTCGCCCCGCCCATGCCCAGGGCCCGCGGCCCGACGATGAACGAATCCTGGGCGTGTACCGCTCCGCTCCACGCCAGAGAGGCGAGCGTGGCGCCGATGCCGATCGCGAGGCCGGAGGTCGGGATTCGAGGGGTCTGGCTGGGCACGAGGGGTCTCCAAGGACGGCAGGTGTGGGTTTGATACACCACGGCACTCCCGCCTGTCAACCGCCCCTGGTTCCAGGCGCTTGCTCGCACCAGGCTTCCGTCGCCGCATCCAGGCCGCATGCTGGCCCGTCCGATGCCCGACGACGCCTCGCTCATCCTGGTGGTAGACGACGACGCGGCCGTGTGTTGGGCGCTCGAGCAGGCGCTCGTCTCGCACGGCTACCGCGTCCAGGTGGCGGCCGACGCCGCAGCTGCCCGGCGCGCCGTGCGTCGGCACCGTCCCGACCTGGTCATCACGGACGTGCGCATGCCCGGCGAGAGCGGCCTCGACCTCCTGGCGGCGCTGCACGTCGAGCATCCGTCCCTGCCGGTGGTGGTGTCCACCGCTCATGGGACCATGGAGACCGCCGTCGAGGCGGTGCGCCGTGGCGCCTTCGACTACCTGCCCAAACCCCTCGACCTCGATCGTACCCTCGATCTGGTGCGCCGCGCGCTTGGCGAGGATACGCTCGCGGCCGCGGCCCATCCGCAGAGTCCAGGCTCGGAGCCCGAACACACCCTGGTCGGCTCGACGCCGGCGATGCAGGAAGTGTACCGCCGCATCGCGGCATCCGCCGGTACCGACCTGGGCGTGCTCATCACCGGCCAGTCCGGCACCGGCAAGGAGCTGGTGGCCAGATCCCTGCACCGCTTCAGCCCGCGCCGCGACCAACCGTTCATCGCGGTCAACTGCGGGGCGCTGCCGGACGGGCTGGTCGAGAGCGAACTGTTCGGCCACGAACCCGGCGCCTTCACCGACGCGCGCACGCGCAAGATAGGCCGCGTCGAGGCTGCGAACGGGGGCACGCTGTTCCTCGACGAGATCGGCGAGCTGCCGCCGCCGGCGCAGGTCAAGCTGCTGCGCTTCCTCGAGGACCAGCGCTTCACCCGCGTGGGCGGAGAAGACGAGATCAAAGTCGACGTGCGCATCGTCGCCGCCACCAACCGCGATCTCGCCAAGGCGGCCGCGAGCGGTTCGTTCCGAGAGGATCTCGGCTATCGGCTGCGCGTGGTGACCATCCATCTGCCGGCGCTGGTCGATCGTCTCGACGATCTGCCGGCGTTGGTGCGCTTCGTGCTCGGCCGCATCGCCACCCGCCTGTCGCGCCAGGTCGCGATCACCGGCGAGGCGATGGAGTCCCTCAAGCGCCATCGCTGGCCCGGCAACGTCCGCGAGCTCAAGCACGTGCTCGAGGAATCCGCCGTGCTCGCCCAGGGCGGCATCATCGGTCCTGAGCACCTATCCATCAACCCGTCGGCCGATGGCCCGGCTCCGTCCACGCTCAATGCCGCGATCGCCGCCCTCGGAGCACGCCTGGTCAACCAGCATCCCGGAGAAGTCCACCAGCGCGCGCTCGACGAGATCGAATCCGCGCTCTTCCGCGAAGTGCTCGCCCGCACCGCCGGGAATCAACTCAAGGCCGCCGAGATCCTCGGCATCAACCGCATCACCTTGAAGAAGCGCATGGACCAGCTGGGAATCGAGAAGGGCTAATTCTTCAGGGGCTTCGCCCCTACGGCCCTGCGGGCCTACCCCACGGGCTTTGTCGGGGCTCGATTTCTTCGCTGCGCTACGAAATCGTCGGCGGATCGGCTACGCCGATTGTATCCGCCGACCGCCCCTCGGCGCCCGCCCCATCGCGGAGCGATGGGGCCCCCCGTCAAAACTGGGGGGTGGCTGCCGGGGTGGAGTCGCTGTCCCCCCGG